>JBIJAV010000072.1:0-4229 GCA_044345595.1 Terrimicrobiaceae bacterium | reverse complement strand
TCCCACGCAACTTGGGAGGCACATCGTCTCGCATGCCCCATTTTTCAGACGCGAAGCGGCGTCTTCGTAACCCAAGGTAGGGATCGCCAGGCCCTTGGCGTCCCAAATTTCAGCTGCGAAGCAGCGTTTCTGCTGGATGCAATGGCGGCGTTGCCGCGCAAATGGGTCAGCGACGGCGCGCCGCCCCTACCCTGGATACGCGGCAGCGCGATTCGAAAACCTTGGGAGGGTCCATCCTCCGGCATGACCCATTCTTCAGCCGCAAAGCGGCGTCCGCTTACCAATGAGGTTGCCACGCCAGTGTCTTACACGGTCGAGACGACCATGCTCCCCTCTGAAAGCGCGGGGTGATGGGGAGCGAAGCGGCGTGGTGGCGAAGCATTGCAGCCTTGGGTCAAAACGGAGGTTGCCCTCCAAAGGGGTGTGCTGGCGACCTATGCATTCCTGTTGCTGAGAATTTTCCAGGCGAAACACCGTTGCGCATGTTGACTTCGACCTCGAGCGTGGCGATTTCATAACAGCTGTTTCGAATTTCGTGACTGCTGTTTCCTCTTAGATTTCTTGAGGTTCCATGTGTCCCAACAAGCGAGGGGGCTTTTCTCGCAAAGCAGTTTAAATGCTTTTTGCCTTGCAAAATCGGAATACATTCCTCATTTACAAGGCAAATGATAAAACGCGCCCTTGCCGCTGTCTTGAGGACGCGCGTTTTGCAAACTCCCGTAGTTGCGTTGTTGGGATCGCGACAAGTAGGCAAGACGACGCTGGCTCGGAGCTTGGAGATTGGAAAGCCTATTCAATATCTCGATCTGGAACGCCCGTCAGACATCGCCAAGCTGGCGGACCCGGAACTTTACCTCGGCAAGTTTGCAGATCATCTGGTCATCCTTGATGAGATTCAACGATTGCCGGATTTGTTTCCAGTGCTTCGCAGTCTGGTTGATGAGAGGCGCCGCGCGGGCGAAGCTTTCGGGCAATTTCTGATTCTCGGGTCTGCGTCGCCAGAGCTTCTCCGACAAAGTTCCGAGACGCTTACCGGTCGAATCAGCTATCTGGAGCTTTATCCGTTCAATCTCACTGAACTTAAAAGTCGAGACGAGGAGATGGATCGCCTCTGGTTTCGCGGCGGCTATCCCGATAGCTTTCTGGCTACAGACGATTCCGCCTCTCGCCAATGGTGTGAGGATTTTATCAGCAGCTATGTCGAGCGATATCTGCCACAGCTCGGCATTAACGCCGCTCCCTTGTTGTTGCGTCGTTTGTGCTCCATGGTGGCTCATCAGCAGGGAGCCACATTGAATCTCAGCCGGATGGCCGGTTCTTTGGGAATCGATGGCAAAACCGTTCGCCACTATCTTGATTTGCTCGAAGGACTCTATCTTGTGCGCAGCATTCCGGCGTGGAGCAGGAATGCAGGAAAGCGGCTTGTCAAATCGCCCAAGGTCTATTGGAGGGACAGCGGTCTCCTTCACTCCCTTACCGGAATTGATGATCTGGAACATTTACTCGGCAATCCTCTCTGCGGACATTCTTGGGAAGGATACTGCTTGGAGCAGATCATCCCCTTGCTTCCAAAAGGCACCAACTTCAGCCACTACCGCACTCAAGCCGGGGCCGAAATCGATTTGGTTCTCGAAAGTTCGTCGGGTGAGGTCATCGCCATCGAGATCAAACGCACGCTATCGCCCAAGCTCAGTCCTGCTTTTCTTGAGAGCGCCAAGACGCTGCAGGCCACGCGGGGGTATTTCCTCACGCCTGGAGGAGATTCCTATCTTTTGTCAGAATCCGTCACCGCCATAAGCTTGCCGGAATTTCTGAGCCAACTTCCGCATCTCTGTGACTCCCCAAGATGATTGGAAAATTTCCAGACAAAGAGGATGCGATCCCCTTCTAAAAAGGGCGAAGAAACCAAAAAATCCGTAACCCAAGTTTCTCATGGGTGACTGGAAACCCGCATAAAACATAGGGGTTATTCGCTATTTTCAGTGGGAGGCAGGGATTCTTAGCTTGCCAGCGGTGAAATAAAGCATGGTGATGAGATTGTCGGTCGATCGGTAACCCCTGGCTTTCCTTTTTACGGCGGAGAAGACGCTGTTGAGTCCCTCCAAGAAGGCGTTTGTGGTTTTCCGATTCCAATAGGCGAGGATACCCTCAAGGTGACGCTCGATCATGCCTGCGCAGGAAACCATCTTTGCAAACATCAAACTGGCATACTTTTTGGACACTCGGCGCACCCAGCGACACCACGCCATAAATCTCTTCTTCGCCAAAAACTGGTTAGGAATGTTATAGATTTCTGTGAGATTCAAGCGCATTTGGTAAGCTCGCGCCGTGGCCAGATTTTCCTTCTCCAGACTCCTGAATTTGATCTTCTGCTTATCGGTGAGGTTCTCGGGATTTTTGAGCCAGACCCAACGGCTCTCCTTTAAAACATTGTGGGCACTCGCACTTTGGCGTGCTTCCGCTCGGCGAGTTTCATCCACGGCCTTGCTTGCTGTGGCCACGACATGAAACTTGTCAAAAACCACTTTCGCTTGGGAACCGATGTTTTCATTCACCCCAGCGATGTAGGCAGGACTCATATCCATCGACACCTCTTGTATTTGGCGTGGATGCCCATGGTGTTCCTCCAAACTCCGGGCAAAGGCCTCCCATACGCTCTTGTCTTTGCCTTTCGCGGCAAAGAGGACTTTCCTGCCTATCATGTCGCAAAATACGGTGATGTAACGATGTCCTTTGCTCACACTCATTTCATCACATCCCACACATATCGCGTTGCTCCAGTCGGTTTGCGGATGAGCCGCTGCAACATGGGCTTTGAGTATGCGCCAAAGTCGCGTGTCGGTTTCCTTCACAATGCGTGACACCGCCAGAACAGGCATTTCCCTCATTAATAAAAGCGCAAATGCCTCAAAAGCTTTCGTGAAATGCTTGCTCAATCCTTCCCAAGGCGGCGTGACTCGATAAACCTTTCCGCTCTTGCTGCATTGTCCACGCGGCAAGCGGCATCGAATCTCGCAACTGTGTTCAAACACATTGAGATGCCTCCAAACCAACTCTTCCGTATGGTCATAGAGCTTGGCTTTGGCTCCCTCCCCAGGACTGTGCTCCATTTCCCAGAGGTGCGCCGTCTCAGCGATCTTTATTCGAACCACTCCTTGAATATGGTCAAATTCACACTCCTGAACCTCCCAGTTCATTCCCAAGCCCAGCAATTCGTGAAATAGCTTTTCGGTTTTCGTCCTATATTCCTACGCTCCTCCCACTGAAAATGACGAAGAACCAACATAGGGGGTCGTTCCAAAGGCACTACAATCTCTTCATGCTGGAATTTCGGTTTTTCGAGTTGGGAAGGCCGATTTCCAGTCGATGCCGAGCATTTGGTAGACGCGTTTTTGTTCGTCGTCGGGTTGGCTGGGTTTGCGAATGTTGATGATGCGTCCGTCGGCGAGAGGGAGTCGGGTGGTGACGAGGCTGTGGGTGCCGAGCAGGCGGCGGATTGTTTGCCAGTCTCGCATGTCGTTGTGAGCCTCCAGGCGCCTGCCGATCCAGCGAAGGAGGTGGTAGGCGAGCACGCTGATAAAGATGTGGCCGTCGACGCGGTCTTCGAGTTGATGGAAATTGGGCCGCAGTCCGAGCGTGCCTTTGAGTTGGGCAAAGCCGGCCTCGGCCTTGAGGAGCGTCATGTAGAGTTCCCAGAGTTGCGTGGCTCCGAGGCTCTTGTCGGTCTTCAAAACATAGTCTCCGCATTGGGCGAGGGCGTTTTTCATTTTGTCCTCGTCGCGGGTGATTTCGAGCCGTCCGGCGTTGTGTTTGAGCGTGTAGAACCTCGCCGTGCGGGCGTGGCGTTTTTGGAGGGCTCCGATTTTGCGTTCGATGACGGCAGAGCGTTTGAAAACGCCCTTTTCAATGCTCTTGCCGAGGGCTGCGGCGGCTGCAAGGAAGCGCTTCTCGGCACTCGAAATCATAGCCTCCTCCTTGATGCGGCGCTGGGCGCTGCGGCACAGGACCAAGTGGCTCGCGGAGTCCTCGGGATCGGTGATTTTTTTCACCTCCACGCGCTGTTCATCGGAGCGTCCGGGAAGGGCTTCGAAGGTTTCTTTTTCAGTAGAGTAGGGAGACCCGGACGGGGTTAGAGGCGCGAAGGCCAATGACCGCCGGGGTCTCCCCCTCATCGAACCGGACGTGCGGATTGCCCGCATCCGGCTCTCGGAGTGCCGTTCTTCGGTTTG
>JBIJAV010000053.1:0-13718 GCA_044345595.1 Terrimicrobiaceae bacterium | reverse complement strand
AAACCGAAGAACGGCACTCCGAGAGCCGGATGCGGGCAATCCGCACGTCCGGTTCGATGAGGGGGAGACCCCGGCGGTCATTGGCCTTCGCGCCTCTAACCCCGTCCGGGTCTCCCTACTCTACTCGGATTTCTTAGCCGGCTCTAACTCGGGCCGCGCGGACATTTTCCTTGCGTAAACAAAAATCAATGCCAGGCCAACCGACATGAGGACTGCCGCAAGGATGAAAAGCATGTGATAGTTCCGATTCGTGAGGTGAATAAACCATCCGCTCATAAAAAGGAGGCTTCCGTTGTAAAAATTCCGGATAAATGCGCTGCTTGAAGTCACGGATCCGACTTCCTTGGGATCAGCCGTCTTAAAGATCATGATATCCGCAGCGCTATTCAGGGGATTCACGGCCGTCATGATCGCGACATACAATGCCAAGCTTGGGGCATCGTGAACGCGGAGCAACAACACAAGGTTCACCAACATAAAGAGGTAGTAAATAACCACCACCTTCAAACCTCCGACTTTATCAATCAGCCAACCCGTGGGAAAAGCGAGAGCAAGGCTGACAAGTTGAGCCCATGAGAGGGCGTGGTAAATCTGCCCTCTTTCAAGCCCCAGATTGGTTTTGGCAAAAATCCATGTCCAACCGGCAAAGACAAACTCAAAACTTGCGAGCATGGAGGCTCCCGCCATTAGCCAGATGATGCGTCGGTCTCTCAAGCCGATCTGCAGAGCGGACCAGGGTTTGAAGGGGGCGTGCGCTGGATTGAAAATCGGTGGCTCTTTGATAAACCATGCCGCTACCACGCTGAAAACTAGGAGTGTGGTGGCGACGGCATAGGGGACCCACTCGCCCAATTCAATGAGATTTGGAGCGAACCGCATGACGGCAAACATGATGAGGCCGCTGGCGACCATGAGAATGCTCTGTGCGCGCGCGAGCAAGGCGCGCGGCACGCAGTCGATGTTCAGCAACGGAAAAGTGGAGTTCTTTAGATTGCCGAAGAGCATTTTCATGAGCGTCAGTCCCACCAGAGCGATGAGTGACGAGCAGACGGGAAAGAGCGCGACGGAAAGGATGATCGGTCCGGCTGCGATAAAGAGATACGGCTTTCTTCTCCCTATCTTCGTAATCGTATGGTCACTTTTCCACGAAAAATACATCACCAGAAATGAGACCAACCACAGATTGATGCTATTGACTGTGGCGCTGTAGCCCTCCGTCCAGCCCATTTCCAGCATTCGGAGAGTCATCAGCGGACCAACGAGACCAAAGGCCACCGACCAGCCGATGTTTGACGCACTGATCAGCACCAGATTTCGAAAGAGCTGCTTTCGGTCTCCGTAATACGCCCGGAGTTCAGGTGTATCGAGGAGGTTCGCGCGTTCGCCTATTTCCTGAGCCATGGCAAAACCTCCAGAAAGAAAGTGGATATCATTGTTGTGTTGAGAGGTTGATTAGCGGAACGAGGCGGTAGCGCAGGGTGACCTCTTGATCCTTCTGCCATGTTGCAGGGAGTGCGACCTCGACACGGTCAAAGTGAATGCCACCACGGCCTTCAAGACCGCTTCGGCAGATTTTGAGATCGCGCGGTTCGTCGAATTCAACTCGAAGACCGCGATCCTTTTTATCCGTCAGGGTCACTACGCTTGAGTTGGCTTGTGAGAGGCGGACTTTTCCCCTGATCGCCTCTGGCAAAGACGACAGGTCGGCAGGTGTCTCGCTTCCTTCCACTTTTATCGTCGCGCCATCTTTTTTGAAAGAACCGGTGACAAGCGGGATGTTTTCCACCAAGGACTCGCAGGAAAACGCTTTTGTTGCCCGGAGGGTGACCTCCACAGTGATTGCGTTATCCTCAAAGGTGTAGCGTCGTGTGTAATTGAGCGGGAGGGAATCCAATTTCCCTTGAGCGGTCAGAGTTCCTGCCGACTCATCCACTGATGCCACGCTTGCGAAGTAATCCTCGGCGTGGCGCTTGCCGTCGACTGCCAGGGCAACAAGACCGTGGTGGGAGTAAGGGCTGTTGCCGGTCAGGATCGCATTGCCGTATCCATCAATCGCGAAGGTGGTGAATCCTGCGTTATTGAAAGGGCGCAGCGTTCCCTTTTGTTTGCGATACAGATCCCAAGGACTTGCGCCCGTGATTTCCTCATGATTCGCGGGAGCCTTGAGACCGTCGGCTGCGTATACCGAGGTTGCGGGCTTGCCGATGTAAAATGCCGCATAGTAGGCAGGGCGTTTCACCGCGACCAATTCGTTGCCGATGTTTCGAAGGAAGGAATCTTTGGACTCGGCGGGCAAACCGGCCGTCGTGTTGGATTTTCCCGATGGCATTTCCGAACCTTGCGCCTCCGCGATTCTGTTACCTGGATCGCCTGTGGGTTCCTTGCCAATCGTTGTGAGGAGTGCTTTCCGTGCCTTTTCCGAGGCTTCTGGCGTGTATTGCTTGGCGATCCACGGATCCACTTCCGCAAGCTCGCCGGGATGCAATGCTCTGCGGGCGCCACTATATTGTTCGGCCTGAAATCCCTCCGGGGTGCGGTGGCTGTAATTGAATCCGCCAAACGGGCGTCCATCGGGCTCCAGCGCCACGGTATAGTTGTAGAAGGCGTAGGATTTTCGGAGCGCCTCCAGCATCAATGGGTCACCCGTGAAGCGGTAATACTCCGCCATGTAATAATGTTGGATGCCACAGTAGGTGCCACAAGGGCCTCCATTCTCGATCTGATAACCGGCCGGAGTGGCTCCTTTGATATAGCGTTTGGCAAACTTGCGGGCGAGTTCTGCATCGGCGGGATCTCCGGTCCCAATGGCGAACCACTGGAACGCCGCCAGATAATGCGCGCTTTGGTTGCGGGTGGCCACGAGACCCTCCGGCCAATGGCGATCAAAAAGCCTGCGGACCACTGCTTCCCATGGAGTGCGAATCTCCGGTGGAAGATTCGGTGCGAGGAGTCCAAACTCGGGAAAATATCTCTTGGCAAAAACGAAACCAGGGAAGCCGGGGTAGGTGTCCATCTCTGCTGGTGTGCCTGGCACGGTTTCGTCCTCGGTCAGGCCAACGATGTCACGGAAAGCACCCGCCATGGCGCGGTTGAGAATTTCCGGATTCTTGTGATAAGGATTGAATGGTTCATCGAGTGCATACGCCCAAGCGAGTGCGACTGCGTAAGGATCCTGATTGATGCCGCCTTTGAGGACTCCTTGGGATTCCGGCATCGAATGGATGTGGTCCCAGCGGTCTTTGGGTTCTTGCGCTGCCAGTCGCGGGCTCCAAACCTGCTTGCCGATCGTGCCGCCCCAGTGGCTCGTCGGGTCGAGATTCTGCTCGCGCAGACTAAAAAAGAGTCCCGGCCCCACTCCATAAGCCTGACGGAATGCGAGGGCCTTGGCCGGATCGCCTTTGCTCCAAATTTCGGGATCCGCATCGAGCCGTTTGATGAGCGCCTCGGTCTGGCCGACCTTCTCCGGCGCGAGCAATCCTGGTATTTTATCCAAGAGAGTTTCCTGATTGCGAAATGCCAACCAAGTCCCATCGGCTGTCACTCCGGTTGAGGCGCCAAGCGCTTTGGCTGTTTCCGCCTCCTCACATAAAATCACGGGAAATCCTGCTGCGGAGAATTGCCAGTCACCGGTGAGTTCCATGCTCCAAAGCTCGCCGGGGGTTTTGACCGCGATCTCTGCCAACTGATCTTCCTTTGTGCCAGTCGAAGGATAAAGAACCTGATCCTTGGAATCACGCAGTGTAATGCCACGGCCCTTGATTTTCAGATTCATGGCATTCTGCGGAACATAAAACCAGACCTTCGAGAGACCGGGTTTCCACGCCCTGAAAAAGCCGTTTTGAAAAGAAACGCCCGACGGCATCGGTGAATCGCTCTCAAGCTGGAGTGCCGTTTTTTTCAATCCAGAGACCATGCGAACCTCATAGATTCCGGGTTGAGTGAGTTCGCGGCGAAACACTCCGACCTCGGCGGGCCAACGGGAATCTTGAGCGGATGCCTTTGCTTTGGGGGCGTGAGTTTCATCGGACTCGACAGCCTCAGCCATGGTGTCTCCTTCCCCTCCGCGATCCAAGTGCTCACGCAGAAGCAATTTGTCCGATGGATCGAAAAGCCTGAGAGTAATCAGGTCGCGATCTTTCTCGGATTGCCCGCGCAGTCGCATTGTCAGTTCCTGCGCTTCTTTCGAAGTCTTCAAAAGATAAACCGTCACAGGTGTGGCCGGGCGATACAGGGAGTCTGCAAGCCGGAGTGAAGTGGACAGCGCAGCCTGCTTGGTGCCGGGCCAGGTGGATTTATTCACCACTTCTTTTTCTTGTGGGCGCTGGCATCCTGCAAGCGTCCATCCGACGAGCAAAGCCAGACTCAGCTTTCGGAGGAAAACAAGCTGATGCCATGAGATCATGCAAAGAGACAAAGGGTGGGGGGCGCAGAATTTCATGTTGTTCTCAGAAGTTTGATAGAGCGGATTTGATCGATGCTGACGGACCATTGAGCGTCAATTGCAGCCTGGCGCGCCGCCGCAATCCGCCTGGCGCCGGGATAATCCTTCAGCCAGCCCTCGATGGGCTGCCACAGATCATTTACCGAGGTTTCTCCGATTTCAAAAAACCAGTCTCCCATGCCAAGATCCCGCCACATTTGTCCTTTGATCGTATCCGTCGGCTGCCGGAGGTAGATAATCGGAGTGCCGGAAATCAACGCCAGGATGGGCGAATGGTTTTCGATACTCACAATGCTGTGGCCCGCCGCGTAGACAGCCAGCGCCTCATCGGGGAGCCAGTAGCGGTCGAGCCACACGGTCTTCGCTCGGACATCCTCCGGTAGAAGGTCGTAGATGGCGGTTTTGGCAAGCGGCACCTCGTAGGTCATCTCCGGGCAAAGAAGCACCTTTTTGCCTGTTTCCCTCACCCACCGAACCACGAGATCGACGAGCAGTCCCATATCGTGGGCTTCTGTGCGGTCGTTCACCTCATCCTTCGCCTTGGTCGCGACATCCTCGGGCACCCAGTCGTGCATGCGGTGGTAGGGGGTGTAACGCAGGCGTGGCACCACACAGAGGTATTCATTTTCAATGAGTCCATGCTCACGAAGGAAATCATTCGCCGCATCTGGAGTTGCCGGGGCAAAGCCAAAGGTCGCATCCGCACCGAAAGCGACATGCCCGCTGTGGAGCCCGAACTTTTCCAAAAAGCGCTTGGTGAGTGTATCGCGGCAGTAAATGAGATTGGCCGACTGAAAAACGGATGTCTGGAGGTCGTTCAGGTTGTGGTGGGGCATGCTTTCGATCTGCTGCGAGAGTTGCTCGAGAGTTCCGCCTTCCCAATTCCCGGTTTGCATCGGGCCGGTGGGGTCCATGGTGATGCCGAAAAGCACGCTGGGCTTGCCGGTTTTTTCGTTCCACATCGCCAGATCGTGAGCCACGATCAGGCTCGGCGCGGAACCATGCACATAGATGTCGCATTCCGCAAATGCTCGGCGCAGAGCCTCGCTATCCGGCTCGCCCTGTTCGTTCAGCGTTCCCTCGGCCAATCGAACCTCGGGGTAGCTCGAAGTGAGTTTTTCCCGGACTCCACCGTCAATGTTAAGCGGCCAAAGGGTAATCGTGATATCCGGTGCGTATTTCCGAAAAATTTCCAGGAACCCAAAGGTGTGGCCGATGTCGCCGATATTGACGGTCTGCCAAGAGGAACGAAGAAGAAGGTGCAGTTTTGTTGAAGAGGAAGAGCAAGCGGGTGTGGTCATCTCGAATCAATAGCAAAAAATCACAACTATCCTAAGATCAAAATCGAGCAATGATCTTGTCGTGTGAATCGTCGCATCCAAGTCGAGGCGCTAAGGAATAAACTCCGGGGAAAAGTGGGCCATGCGAGGACGATGAACCGTCCCAAGTTACGAATCGCGCTGCCGCGCGGATTCTGTAGCGGCTGTCTATGACTGCCGGATCGGAGCCCCTCCGCCGCTCACAGAGACGCCGCCACAGCAATCGCGCGACGGCGCGCAGCCAGACCTGTCACGCCGGAGTCGCGAAGCGCGTAGGCGGATCCCATCAAAAACGATTCTGTCATCCATCATTCGGTCGAACCTCTGCCGCCGAACTTGTCAAAATCGTCACATTCCTTCTTTTGACATTGCGCGTGTGCCTTCCAACTATCTCACCCGTGTCTCGGCCTGAGAATCCTCTTCACCAACCCCACGACAAGCTCGTCAAATCGACTTTCTCGGACCCCGACAACGCACGCGCCTTTCTGGAGGTCTATCTCCCGCGCAAACTCGCCCGCCGCATAGACTGGACCTCCTTGACTCTTGTCAGCGGCAGCTTCATCGACCCCGTGTTCGCCGCCACCTCAAGCGACCTCCTCTTTACCGCGAAAATCGACGGCCAACCCGCCTTCCTCTACATCCTCTTCGAGCATCAAAACCAGGAAGACCCGCTCATCGGTCTGCGCCTGCTCACCTACATGGTCCGCATCTGGAACGACTATCTTCGCAACAATCCCGGCGCTACGAAACTCCCGCCCATCCTGCCGCTCGTCCTCGCGCAGGACAACAAACCGTGGAAAAGTTCCACCCGCTTCGCTGACCTCATCGACATTCCCGAAGGGGCAGGGGAGATGAAAAAACACATCCCGGACTTCGAATTCCAGCTTGTGGAGTTGTTCCGGATGCCGTTCGAAAAAATCCTCGGCACACCGATAGGCATCCTCACGCTGCGCGCCTTGAAAGCCGAAAAGCTCCAAGCCCTGCTGGACGACGCGGTCTGGGACGAATCATTGCTGATCCAGTTGCCACCTTTCTCCTTCGAGATGCTCATGCGCTACATTTTGGACCGCGACCTTGACAAGCCCGCCTTTCGCAGGAGACTAGAAACACTACGCAACCCGAAACTCAGTAAAAACGCCATGTCACTCGCCGAACAATTCCGCCAAGAAGGCATCCGCAAAGGTCGTCAACAGGGTCGTAAAGAAGGCCGTCAGGAAGGTTTGATTTTCTCCCACCAACAAGCCATTCTCGAAGCGTTGGAAATCCGCTTCCAGCGAGTGCCAGAGGGTCTGCGTGAGGAAATCGAGACAATCATCGACACCAAAAAACTTACGCGCCTTCTCAGGGCCGCGATTACAAGCGCCGACCTCGAATCCTTCGCGGCCGAACTTTAAGCTCCGCGCGGCAGCGCGCTCCTTTACCCAAGGGGCGGCTCGCCGAGCGGACCCAATTCTCAGGCGGCGCACTCGCCGTTGCATCAATACAAAAGCGTCTTCGCCGCGTAGCGCGTCCGAAATCCCCAAAAAATGATTTTGCTGTCAATGATTTTCTCGAAATTCCGCAACTTCTCACGCTGTAGTCGCGTTGCGCGTAGGCGGAATCTGCAGTTCACAACCACGCCTCCGCACGCAAAGCTTCAATTAGCCAAAGCGCAACCCTTGCCATAAAATTACAGATTGACGAATCAATCGTCAGATTGTAAGAAATTCGTCGAATGTTTCCAAGGCAGTTACAAAAAACTCTCGAGCGTTTTGCGAAGGCGTTTCCCGTTGTGGCGATTACCGGACCTCGGCAGTCAGGGAAAACGACGCTGGCGCGGAGCTTTTTTTCCGGGCTGAAATATGTGAGCTTGGAAGATCCGGCAGAGTTGGCCTTTGCCGAAGAGGATCCGAGGGGTTTTCTGGCCCGTTTCTCAAAAGGAGCGATTTTCGACGAAGCCCAGCGCTGGCCTGCGCTTTTTTCTTATCTGCAGGGAATAGTTGATGAGGATCGATCGCCCGGGCGTTTCGTTGTCACAGGTTCGCAGCAATTTGGCTTGATGGCAGGAATCACCCAATCCCTCGCTGGTCGCGTGGGAATGACGAGGTTGCTCCCTTTGTCCCTCGCGGAGATTCCCGACGAGCGGTTGGGAAGTTTGGATGAAATGCTTTTGCGGGGAGGTTATCCCGCGCTGTATTCGGGAGCGGTTGATCCCGGGGACTGGCTGGCGAGTTATGTTGCCACCTATGTGGAGCGTGATGTGCGGCAGGTCTTGGAGGTGCGAGACTTGATGGTCTTCCAGAGGTTCCTGAGGCTCTGTGCAGGCAGGACGGGCCAACTTCTCAATCTTAACGCCTTGGCAGGCGAGGCGGGCATTTCCCACAGCACCGCCCGTGCGTGGATGTCTGTGCTGGAGTCGAGTGACATTGTGTATTTGCTTCCTCCCTACCACAGAAATTTCGGCAAGCGTCTGGTGAAAACACCAAAACTCTATTTTCTGGATGTGGGTCTTGCCGCATGGCTCTTGGGAATTCGATCGACGGAGGTGCTGGACATGTATCCGAGTAGGGGGGCATTGTTTGAAACGCTTGTGGTGAGCGAGTTCCTCAAGCAGAGGTTCAATCAAGGAAAGCCTGCGGATTTGTATTTCTGGCGCGACAACAGCGGGCATGAGGCGGATCTGATTTTTGAAAAGGATGGGCGATTACAGATGGTGGAAATCAAGTCCGGACAAACCGTGACGAGCGATTACATCCAGGCTGCTCAAAAATCGATCAGATTTGCTGCAGAAGAGGCCTTGGCCCCCTGGCTCATTCATGGTGGCGAGGATACCTACGAACGCCATGGGGTGCATGTCATGGGCTGGAAATCATTTTCTAAATTCGGTTAATTCCATCTCATCGCGGCCGCATTTTATCCTCTACTTTCCCGAAAGGTTCCTTCCACGCGCAGGGTCTGCGGGCGTGTGGGCAGGCCTTGTTCGTAGTGTTGAAGTGGTAGTTCTGCCAGGCGAGGTTCACGCCCTGGCTTCTTCCTCGTGTTGGGACGGACAAGAGCAGTTCGGAAACGCGTTGCTTTTGGCGAGGGGGGGCATTGTTTTCAGCTCCTTTGCTAAAGATCGAACCAGTGGCGGAAGTCGCTGTGAGATTCCATCCACCAACGCTCGCTGGGAGGGAGCAGCGCAATGCTCAAGTCTTGTGAACAAAGGGAGGGAGTGACCGGGCGCGGCTCGATCCAACGGACGAATTGCTCTTCTCCAGTCACGAGCGCGAGCCCGCGTGCAACCAAGAGGTCAGCGAGAACTTGAGCGGTCTCCGAACGGGTGACGGGCTCGTCCCCGAAGCCATCAGTCAAACGATAGTCCAAGGTGACTTGTGAATGCATTGCCGCCAGCCCCAGAACGGTTGCCAGAGACTTGCGAGTGATCGCGCCGCCGCTATCAGGAGGTGCTACCGAAAGCCTCTCGGCGATCTGACTCAGGGCGGCGGTGTCGAGAGGAGCACAGGGGTGAAACCAGCCGTTGTCCAGTTCCATAAAACCGCACGCTGCGGCAAGCTGCGCGGATTTCCACTCTGGACTATCAGTCGCCAGATCCCGCAGCGGGGCGATGCAGAGGGGGCAACCCGAGGAAAGTAGCTCCCACTGCACAAGCACCGGGGCAAGAATGCGTGGCGTCACGCCGTGGCGGATACCCAGGGCGGCGATGGCACCAGCTGCCTGCCCGGTGAGCATGGCGCAGGGTTGGACACGGGTCGCTCCGTTGGCCAGGCGGGACTGCGAGATGTTCTTTTCCGCCGCCAGCAGGCCATCCACTTGCTCGGGAATGAGACAACGGAAAGGTATGGCGAAGGGACCATAGCCTCGATCGCCATTATGTGCAGGAACATCGTTTTGCGAATCCAGGTCCGCTTCAAGAACCGAAGGAGTCACCCGCTGGTGCAGATCCACCATGTAATCGCCGATGGCAACGACATCCTCGAAGCGCACGGGAGCCCCCGGCCGACGTTCGATTTCCTTTGCGGTCAGCGTGTGCAAGCCGATGATTCGTCTGCTCTCGCGGACATAGGGTTGCGGAGGGAAATGGTAGAGAATCTCTCGGAAAGGAGCGATCTCGGGATCGTCGGCAATCCACGAGTCCACTTCTGCCCGGCGACGTGGCGTGTCGTAGCCCTCATCGTCTGCCACGCTCCAATCTCTTTTACTAAGCACCTGCTGCACGAAGTAAAGCAACCGCAGGGTCTTGAGCTGTGCATTTCTAAGCATGCGTGACCGGGAGGCCGGATCCTCAACATCCTCAACATGCACCGCCTCCGCATGGCCACGGTTCATGTGAGTTCGCGTCACTGGATGCATGGCGAATCTTTCCCGCCATTTGTCAGGATCGCGCGGATCAGCCGCAATGAATGCTTCCGGCGGATCCTTCCTGGGATTCGTAGAGTCAGGCATGGCCCGGTAGGCTATGAATGTGCCGAATTTCCACGGGTCGTTGCTCGCGAGGTAAGGAGGGAGCTGCACCGCATCGTCTCCGCGAAACGCATAGTCGGTTTCCCGGAAACCCGGAGGTGGGACATTCATGAGAAGCCGGGCCGGGACTTCCGACGGATATTTGCGGATGACGGCCGTCCAGTTCAGGCACTGGAGTTCGCGGTTTTTGTCAATCTGCTCGCTCAGGCAATTTCCAACCCGGTAGCGGGCTCCGGTCAACGGAATGACATCGCCCCATTCCGTGGCGTCGATCAACACCCGACAGGTGATGGTCGTCTCGAGATTGCTCGCACGCAGGGTGACTCCCGTGATCGTGTTTCCCTCCTTGAGGACACTGGCAATTGTTCCGTCGGTTAAGACATCGAGCTTGCCGTGGACATTTGCTTCCTCGATGAGCTCGCGGAGGATGGCCATCCCGATGCGCGGCTCGAATGCCGGCCATCGTCCGAAATAGGCCGTTCTCGGCGAAACTCCCAGACGCTCATAGTGATCGTTGGTTCGGCGAATAAACTCGGCATAGAGGCCCGAATGCAGAGGGAGGGGCGTGGCACAATCCTGCGAAGTGACCCCGGCTGCCGTAGTTTGGCCTCCGATCCAGTCCGTTTCTTCGATCATGAGCACGGAGGCCCCCATTCGCGCAGCCTGAACGGCAGCGCCACAGCCGCCGATTCCGCCGCCAGCTACGACAACATCGTAGGTGTCCGCGAGGGTTTTTAGGGGAGAAATTTCATCAGGCGGCATATCTTGTTTCAAATTCATAATCAATGTGTTGCTTTGGCCGGAATCGGGCTGAATATCACCTTCATTCAGATGGGGTTGTTGTAGCAACGCTAAAACCGGCTACTGCGCGAGGATTCACTTGTTAGGTTTGTTGGCCGTTCAGGTTGTGGTGGGGCATGCTTTCGATTTGCTGCGAGAGTTGCTCGAGAGTTCCGACTTCCCAATTCCCAGTTTGCATTAAAAATCAGAACTATCCAAAGAGGAGATTCGATCAATGATCTTTTCGTGGTAATCGTCGCATGAAAGTCGCCGCGATGCGAAGGAGTTGAAGCGCGCAAAAACCTGGAGGGTCAACCTTTGCCTTGTTCGCGCCCCTGCTCGCTGCTTCGCGCCTGAAAAATGGGTCATGCGAGGACGATGCTCGCCAGCGGTTGTCTGCCAGTGCTACTCCAGTCGCGAAGCGGCAGGGCATCCCTGTATTCGAGGCATGCGCGTGACCGTATCGAATGTGCTTCGTTTGCTCGCCGCGCATCACGACAAGCGTCGCATACTCGAAGCCTACTCTTACCTCGAAGAGGAGGACATCGACGCGTGCCTGGAATATGCGGCTATGCTCGCCAATGAGAGCGAGATTGAGGCCGTTGCTTGAGGCTTCTCATCGATGTGAACCTCAGTCCAGAATGGGCTGAAGTCAGGTTGACGAAAATCAATTTCAGGAGTGTAGAAAATCGAGACACCTGTTTAGAAAACGAAGACACGATTCATCTCGAAGGTAGTCCGTTGCCAAATCGATCTTCTATTATGACAATATTGACCTATTCTTGAGGCGTGAGTAGCCGACCCGGCATCAAGAAAAAGTCCTCCAGTGCCCCTCGTGCAGTGGTTCCCGCAATGGGCGAACCTGCGCTGTCGGCTCTGGGGCAGCTCATCGAGCTCCTTGAAGAGAGCACCGGGTGCCGGATCAGTTTTGAGGATCTCACGGGGGTCAGCTATCATGTCGAAGATTTGG
The DNA here is from genome assembly GCA_044345595.1 of Terrimicrobiaceae bacterium. Taxonomy (GTDB): domain Bacteria; phylum Verrucomicrobiota; class Verrucomicrobiia; order Chthoniobacterales; family Terrimicrobiaceae; genus UBA967. The sequence goes on along the minus strand of JBIJAV010000053.1, from coordinate 1,765 downwards.
CTTTGCCTGGGCGCTTGCGAATCCATACCTGCGAGGCCTGCATGTTTGCCAAAAGCCGTCGCGAAACGCATGCCGACTGCATTCGCAACAAGACAGCCGTGAACCGCCTTGCCACGCGTCGGAAGAAAATGTTTTCCGGCCAATGCCATATCGGGCTGACCGAACTCGTGGCCCCGTTGATGTATCAGGGCCGCGTGATGGGGGTCTTTTTTCTGGGCTCGGTGGTGGTGCGCGAGACTGCCGCTGCGGCGCGTCAGAAGCTGCGCAGGTATTGTGAACGCGGAGATCTGGATTCGCGACTTTTCCTTGCCGCTCTGGCCAAGGCTCCGCAAATTTTCGCACAAGAAATTCCCGCCTTGGAAGAGCGCTTTCATTTTCTGGTTCGGGTGGCAGAGGCGCTCGTTGAGAAGTCTGCACTCCCCGCCGAGCGATATCGCACGGTCGACGGAGCGCACAAGGTCGCCCTGCATTTGCTGCCAGTGATGGTGCAAGGCGCCATCCGCTTTCTGCAGCGTCACCATGCCAATCCTGTTTTGCTGGGAGACATCGCAGAGCACTTGAGATGCAATCCCGATTACCTGAGTCGGATTCTCAACCGTCATCTGCCTGGCGGGCTTTCCGGTTACCTCTCGCGCATCCGCATCGAACATGCCCAGAAGCTCATTGCCGGGGGGCGACTGAGCATGGGCGAGATCAGCGATCGGGTCGGCTTCACGGATCAAAGCTACTTTGCCAAAACATTCCGAAAACTCGTCGGCATGACTCCCGGCCAGTATCAGGCGCAGCTTGATTCATGACCCAACTCCTCCCGCTGGCACGATTTTCATCGGAGGCACGCATGCCGGCAGGGTTACGGAATTTTACCAAAAAAAAGTCAATATTCTCATAACGGAAAAATCGGTGTTTGGATAAATTCGCTCTGATGAATTTATATGCACCCTCATTCGTGCTCAAAACAGAATGAGCGCCGTCTTCCATCAAGCCCTGAACCACGCCGGGATCGCTCACCGATCTCTCGAGTTCGATGGTGGTCACGAATGGTCCGTCGTGGCAGAGGCGAGGCCGCATCTCGTCGGTTTTTCCCCCCAAGCAGTGCGCTGATGCCTTTCCTGAATACTCCCGACCTCTTTCATACTCATCCAAAACTACCAAACCATGAAATCCATAACTCCACTCCTTGAAGAACAAGCCGGTCGCAGTCCCGCCGTTCGGCTTGCCACGCCGCAGGTGATCTTTTCCGGCGACAATGCTGCCAGCGTCACCCTTGAGCCCGCAGGTGATGGCCTTCATTTTTCCGCTCCGGCAGGCTCTGCTGCGGCGGGTCTGCGTGTTTCTTTCACGCCAAGCAATTCCGCCGACGGCGTGGCATTGGAAGTTTGCGTCGAGTCGCCCGTGGCCCTGAGTGGCGTGCAGTTGGTGCTGCCGCTTGAGCTTGGCTTGGGGTGGAAGAGCTATGTCATCGCGCCGGGTGTGATCTACAATGGCAACCGCTTTGTGGTTTCGCCGCAACCTTACGCGCCTTATCTGCTGACCGAAGGCGTGACGCCCGACGGCCCGATCGTGGTGTCGGACATCCCGCGCCTGAGCGCCGATACCGGCTACCGCACCGAGTTGGCCGCCAATGCTTTTGCCATTCCGGCCGCCGGCGTGTTTGATCCGCAGCAGCGGATGGGATGTCTGGTCGGCTTCGACATCGACGGAGACTGGGGTGTGAGCGGCGTGAATCTCGTCACACTGCCGGGTGAAGCGGTGAGAGTGGAACTCT
>JBIJAV010000001.1:0-267783 GCA_044345595.1 Terrimicrobiaceae bacterium | reverse complement strand
AACTTCGCGCAAGCCCTTTCCGGGGCCGACTGCGCTCGGCTCGCTACGCTCGCCTTCACTCCGTCGGCCCCGGAAAGGGCACTCAGATCGTGAAGAGCCTAATTACAGAAGAAACTTTACACCCCCCCTTGAAATACGCGATCACATCGGGCTCCAAGCGGATCGTCACCGCTTTCTTGAGTCGCTTGACATAGGGATTCGGCTTTGCGGCCGTGAAGTCATATTCTTTTCGCATGGATTTTCTTCCAATAGGGTTGTTGTTCTTTGGTTCCGGCGCGTCTGGCCGAAATGATTCGGATAGAGGAACCTCCGGCGCGGTAACAATGCACCACCACGAGCACGCCCAAGTTGGCACTTTGCCCCATCATGACAAATCGTTTCTCGATAACAGAATGGTCGGGATCTGGAATGATCAGCGCATTCGCATCATAGAAAACAGATTTCGCCTCATCAAATGTCACGCCATGCTTGGCGGCATTGGAAACCGCCTTCTTGGCATCCCACTCAAAAAAAAGTTCCCTCATTCGAAATGAGCAATACAATGTATTTCAATTATTGCAAGAAAAATGTTGGGGATTTGATTTGTTTTCATTGCAGTTATTTACGAAAGTTACATTTACCAGCGCTGGGCGTCTCCTCTCCCGGCGTTTTTAGACCACCGCTATAGGTGGGGTCGAAAGGAATCCCCGCTCCTTGTCGGTTTTATACAACCAATATGGGAATTTGTGCGACTCTTGGGAGGTCATTCCTCAACTAACACCAAAACGCAGGCATCTTTGACGCGCTCGACTACTTCTTCGAGCTTGGGCACAGGGCCATCCGTAATTTTCGGATTTATATTACTACTAACTTGTTCAGTTAGAGGATAAATATACGAGCTTTTGACTGCATAGTTGACATTTTCTGGCGTGTTTCCTGTGTATTTCTTGGCAACCGTTTCACTGAGTTTTGCGACTACTATGCCAATGATATTTCCTTGGTCGTCGAAAAGTGCTCCACCTGAGTTGCCAGGTTGGAGCGGCACTGAAATCTGGAATTGGCGAGGATCATCTTGAATTCCAGTGGTGCTTGAGATTTCTCCCTTGGTCATTTTTACATTGAAACCCTGCAGATCACTATTCGGAAATCCGAGGGTGAATACGGTTTGACCGAGCTTCATCTTTGCGCTGGGCGCAAGCGGTGCTGCGGGCATCTCGCCAATCGGGTCTTTAACTTTTAAGAGAGCAAGGTCGTTCAACTTGTCTACCGCAAGAATCTTCACATTGAATGCCCCTTTGGAAGTTCTTACAGCAATTCCTTTAGCGGATTCAATCACATGGTAGGCTGTTACAAAAAGTCCATCCTTGGAGATCAAAACACCGCTCCCAGCCGGTTGGGGTAGTTTGCGGGCTTGGCCTTCATTATGCTGACTCGGCTTTGAATCTCCCTCTTCCACTTCCTTTTCTTTTTCATATTTTTGCTTTAGGAAAATCTGCTCCGCTTTTTGCTGGCATAGCAGGATGCTTTGCGGCGAGAGGCCTTTTTCGACTGCTGGGATTATATACTCATTTCCAGTGCCTCCATTTGCATTGGAAAGGTAGAAGCACACTAGGGCTTCGGCGGGGTTTTTAACAACTCCCTCGCCACTGAGATAGCAATACCCCAGTTGATTAAGCGCGTGTGAATCGCCTTCTTTTGCAATTTCGTTAAACAAATCGACTGCTTTTAATGTATCCTTTTTTACACCAGATCCTTCCAAATACATTTTTCCAAGATTTAATTTTGCTCTGTCTGAATCTTTTGCGGCAGCCCTTCGAAAATAATCAGCAGCTTTTGTAGCATTTTTTTTAACAGGCTTATAACCATTGAGGTAATAAACGCCTAGAGCGTTCAGTGCTTCTGAATGATTTTGTTCTGCGGCTTGAGTAAACCATTTGAATGCAGTTTCATAGTTTTGGCTTTCGCCTTGGCCAGTAAAAAAAATGACGCCCATTCGAAATTGTGCTGTAGATTCATTTTTTGCGGCAGATTCAAGGTAGAGTTGCTTTGCTTTTTTAAGATCACGCTCGACACCATATCCCCAAAAGTAACAATAGCCTAAAAGTGCGGTAGAGTAGCAATCATTAAGCTCGTGTCCTTGCTTAGCATACTCAAAGGCTTTTCCGTAGTTTTTTAATTTTAAAAATACAGAAGCGAGCCTGCCATGGGCTTCGTTGTATCCCTTTTCTAAAGCATTTTGGTATAGCTTTTTAGATTTGGGTATATTGCGAGGAACTCCCACGCCAGATTCATACAGGCGGGCAAGTTCATAAAAACCTTTTCCTGAATTGTTATCGGCAGAACAACTTGCCCAGTAAAGTGCTTTTTGGGGATCATGAGTTAAGACATCGCCCTCACGATATAATGAAGCAGCCTCCCCTTGGGCATACGGCATTCCTTGGGCCGCGGCCTTCAAGACCCACTCCGCTCCTTTTTGTGGATTTTTCTTAACTCCATCGCCATTAAGATATGACTTTCCAAGATTGAATTGTCCTGCGGCATCGCCAGATAGAGCGGATTTTTCTGCCCAAAAAAATGCCTTCTCCTTATCAATTTCGGTTCCATCTCCAGCTGAAAGCATGTAATAAATCATATTTTGCGCGCTGGTAAAACCTTGTTCAGCCGCTTTCAAATACCATTTAAAAGCCTCTTCTTTGTTTTGTGAAACCGTAAGGCTAGCAAAAAAAAGGTTCCCTAATTGGTTTTGAGCCTCAGTATTGCCTTGCGTGGCTGCTTTTTTGATCAAATTCAGACCATCAGTTTTATCTTCGGCTTTTTCGCTCGCAAGTAGTCTTGTTCCGAGCTCTCGCTGAGCATTTGCATCACCAGCATCAGCGCGCTCTTTGAGTTTCGCCTGATCATCGTTTTTACTATCAACCGCCATAAGATTTTGCTGAGCGGTTTCAGTAAGCAATTGAGTCGGCTGATTAGAATCTTTACAGGAAAACAAACAACAGATTGCCAATATTTTAATCGAAATCGCAAATGCTTGTTTTGACTTGATAATCATTCCCTTATTTTTCTGCAAGAGTTCATGCGCTTTATCACAAGAAACCCTAATATTTATGCGGAAGTTTCATCGCGGCTTCTAAATTACTCTTTCAAATATCGTATGACATAAAACCTTGAATTGTTCCGGGTCGCGTTAATTAAAATTCCAGAACCAAAAGCAGTCGTAGCGGATGTAGCGATTGCGCTTCCCGTATTAAATGCGCCTAAATTTTCTTTTTCCACATCGCGAAGAAGCACTGCATCACCACCATGCTCCTTTGCTTTAGATGCTAAAGCTCTATTTCTGACTGCCATCGCAGGGCCTCGACCAGGGCGACTATCTTCGATAAAGCCAATTATTTGGAATTTCCTAGGTGGCGTGCCATCCACCCAAAAATCAATACCATCAACTTTCTTGGATGCACCGCCATTGCCTAGAATCACGGCATCGCCCGAATATTCGTAGTATTTGGTGGAGCATGATGTCAGAAATATGACGCCCGTGAGACAGAGAGCTTTGAGAGTATTTTTCATTTTTTGAAACATGTGTCTGTCTATAGCTCCTATATGCTCGGTGATTCTTTTGACCAGCAAATTTTGATTCTTCCCCACCCGCTGATTTTTTGCAGACATGTAGAGGCAATAAACTCCGGTCACCTTGCAGTAATAAAACCAAGCTTTCGATGTGTTGAAATTCGTTAGCCACTGACAACCCTGCAAACACCGCACAGCACAAATCAGTTGATTGATAGTCAGCGAGGTTTTAAAAAATATTTGAGCGGAGTTCGCGGAGGGCCGACGGTTCCCTCCAATCTGAAACCCAAGTGGGCGGTTTTACTTCAGCGTGATGGGCTTTCGGGTCTTCAAATTGCTTGCTGAAAATCCTTGCCAGCAAGAAAGATATCAAGCCTCTTGCCTAAGTTCTGCTTTAATTTTTGCGAATGCTTCGCAGAGTGCATTTTCCTTTTGTTCTACACTTTGATCATCGTCTGCTCTTGCTAGAAAATCGTCTCTGTAGCACTTCCAAAGTGCGATCAATGGCATTTGGCGCTCGTCCCATCTTGGATTGATCTTCTCAACCCACCATCTCTTGAATTCCTCTGCACAGTCCTCCAATCTGGGTTTAAGAGAAGAGCTTAGTCCAAGCTCTATCTGTCCAAGAAATACCATCTGTGGCAGGAGTTCTGCTAGCTCATGGAATGCACGCTGGAATGAGACCTCAAACCACTCTCCTTCAACACGGCAGAATGCGAGTCTTTCATGCATTAAAGCTTCAACCTCTCTCGCGTTCTCAATTTCCAGCGAAAGCAGGACTCTGCATTTCTCGGCATTCCCAGTTTGAAAGGTTTGTGCCCTTATAAAAGGGTCTCTGCTATGACCAATTTTAATTCGGCCTCTTGCCGCTATAAAATACAACATAGATGCATCGTGAATCAGGCGATCAAGGCAAAGTCAATAACCTCACTAAAATTTATTCGTCACCACTGGAGGGCGTCATTTCGCATCCGAGGTTGGCTGGTTCTACTTCGTTCCAAAAAACGCACGCTCCGTGAAACGCTTTCAGTGAGCGCTGAGGTGCACAAACTCAGGCCACACACAATCGCATGTTTTCCGCCTGGTGCCGATACACGGAGGTCACCTGTGCCGCTCGAAATGCTGCGACTTGGTTTTGCCCTGCTCGATTAAACAGCAGTCGCCGGCTCGACCCAGCGGCCGTGTTCGCGGATGAGGTCCACGAGGCGGTCAACGGCTTCGGCTTGGGGGATGTTGAATTTTACCGGCGTCTTGCCGACATAGAGGTTCACTTTGCCGGGGGCTCCGCCGACATAGCCGAAGTCAGCATCCGCCATTTCGCCGGGGCCGTTGACGATGCAGCCCATGATGGCGATTTTTACACCTTTGAGGTGGCTGGTGGCGGCTTTGATGCGGGCGGTGGTTTCCTGGAGATTAAACAGGGTGCGGCCGCAGCTTGGGCAGGCGACATAGTCGGTTTTGAAAATGCGGACGCCTGCGGCTTGGAGGATGTTGTAGGCGATGCGGAGGGATTGGCCGGGGGCTTCTTCGCCTTGGACGAGAACCGCGTCGCCGATGCCATCGCAGAGCAGGGAGCCGATGTTGGTGGCGGCGTTCAGGAGGTTGTGGACGAAATCGGTGGAGGCGGCGGGTGCGAAGGTGTCCTTGAGCAGGATCGGATGTTTGGCATCGAGCTGCGAGGCCAAGAGGCGATAGGCGCCGATGACTGGTAAATCGCACGAGTCGGGGATTGTCACGAAAACAAGCGCGTCGGATTTATTGACCCGGGCGATGGCGACCGCATCGCGCGGGTCGATTTCGACGAGGCCGCAATTCTCGACGATCAGCTCGGGTTTGTAGTCACCGAGGCCTGCGATTTTGTGGGCGACCTTGTCGTAGGCGGCCTGTGTCACTGCGACGCGAACGAGTTCCGTGCCGCCGATTTGATATTCCCCGACTTGTAGAACCGAGCTTGCGCGGCGGGCGTAGGAGAAAGGATCGAAAGGCCAGGCCGAAAGTGTCGGCATGGGTTTGCGCGTGGTGGCGATTTTTTCCAATGCCTGGGCCACGGGGATTTCGTGTTCGGAATCCTCCGTGAGCGAAACGCGGATTGTGTCGCCGATGCCGTCGGCGAGCAGGCTGCCGATGCCGATAGCGCTCTTGATGCGGCCGTCCTCGCCATCCCCCGCCTCGGTGACGCCGAGGTGTATCGGGTAGTTCCAGTCGCCGCCCTCTGTCTGCTCGAGTTCGTCGAGGCGGGCGACAAGAAGGCGGTAGGCTTGAATCATGACCTTCGGATTCGACGCCTTCATCGAAAAAACAAAATCGTGGTAGTCGAGTTCGCGGGCGATGCGGGCGAACTCGAGTGCGCTTTCGACCATGCCGAGCGGCGTGTCGCCGAAGCGGTTCATGATGCGGTCGCTCAGGCTGCCGTGGTTCGTGCCGATCCGCATCGAGATACCGCGCGTCTTGCAGAGCGCCACCAGCGGGGTGAAGCGCTCGCGTATGCGCGAGATTTCGGCGGCGTATTCGGTGTCCGTGTATTCGCGGACATTGAATTTTTTCGAGTCGGCGAAATTTCCGGGATTGATGCGAACCTTGTCCACCCACTTGGCGGCCTCGAGGGCGGCTTCGGGCTTGAAATGAATATCCGCAACCAGCGGCACATCGCAGCCTGCCGCATGGAGCGCATCCCCGATGGCTTCAAGGTTGCGGGCATCCTTCACGGTCGGCGCGGTGATGCGGACGATTTCGCAGCCGGCTTGCGCCAGGCCGAGTGTCTCCTTCACGCAAGCGGCGGTATCCATCGTATCACTCGTCAGCATCGACTGGACGCGGACGGGATTTTTACCCCCGATGGCGGTGCGGCCGGTTTTGACCTCCCGGCTGGGACGCCGGCCTGGATAGCTTCGGAACACCAGCGACATTTTTACTTTGTCTGCTCGGCGACCGGAGCCTTCGAGGCCACGATGTCGCCCACATCGTAGAATGTGAGATACAGCATGAAACCGATGAGAAGCACGGCACAAGCGGTCTGGACGACTTCAAGAACACGGACGCTGATGGGCTTTCGGCGAATGGCTTCGATGATGGCAAGGGTAATATGACCGCCGTCGAGAACCGGAAATGGCAGAAGGTTCATGAGTGCGAGGTTCACATTGATGAGAACGCTGAATGCCAGCGCGATTCGCCAGCCATTCTCCGCCTCGAAAATCTGATAGTAGAGCCGCATGATGCCGACTGGGCCGCTGAAGTGGGCGGCTTTGACATCCGACGCCGGCGAGAGCAGCGCTCCAACCATGCGGAAGATACTCGTGGCGGCATCCTGCACCTGCACGAGCGGCGAAGGGTGGACCAAAACAGAGCGTCCCCACTCGATGCCGAAATTCACAGGTGCGGCGTCCGGTGTGGCTTCGGGGAGTTTCATGCTCAATTTGAGGTCCTCACCAGCGCGCTCGACTCCGAACACGACATCCTTGCCGCGATTTGTGTCAATGACAGGGCCCATTTCACTCAGGTTGAAAACAGGAACGCCGTTGATATCCGTCACCAGATCTCCGGCTTTGAAACCCGACTTATCGGCAAGGCTGCCCTTCACCACAAAGCCAACGCCCGGCACGATACGCGGGCCGATTTGAACCTCGCGCAGAGCGGGGCGGCGCCAGCTGGAAGTTTCGGGTTTCGACCATTTCGAGTCGATGGTGATTTCCTGCCCATCGCGTAGAACGGTGAATGGGATCGTCTCGCCTTCGCTGCGGACGATGCGCCATTTGACGCTGTCCGTGCCGCTCAGGAAGTGCTTCACCGGTTTTCCATCCACCGCGATGATTTTGTCCCCTGGGCGCAGTCCGGCCACGGCTGCTGGGCCGCCATCCTTCACATAGCCGACGACCGTTGTATCGAATTCGCTCTGCGGTTTTCCAACCACCCACACGATGCAGGCCATGGCAAAAGCCAGACCGAAGCTGAAAAGCGGACCTGCCGCGGCGACGATGATTTTATCCAGCGGCTTGACCGGCGGGAGCTGATCGCGGGCGTTTTCGGATTCCCCCTCGAGTGCTTCCATGGGAGCAAGCTGGGGAATCGCAACGAAGCCTCCTGCGGGGATCGAGCCGAGACGATATTCCACACCGCCGATCGTTTTGCTCCAGATTGGCTTTCCGAACCAGATGGCAAACTTCTCAACCACCAGACCGCGCCAGCGGGCTGCCAAAAAGTGCCCCAATTCGTGGACCACAATGAGCAGGTTGAAGATCAGTAGAACCTCGAGGCAGATGAATAAGAATTTCAGACCGTCAAAAAACATAATGAGGCTCCCACCATCCTCCGATCCTTGAAAAAATCAATCCGGCACTGCGGAGCACCCTCGACAGCGGCAGGCGGGCACGGATAAAAAAGCGCCATGACAAGCATGACAGGACACGGCCGAGGCGAGGCCCGGACCAAAACCTGGGCGGCCGTTGTGGAGTGCCATTCAGTGAACCGCAAGACGGCGGAAGTCGTCTTGCATACGGATCGCAGCGCTTCACGGCTTGAACCGGCCGTGCGCGAGCGGGTTCTCGAGCGCGTCTCGCGTGGTCGGGTGCAGGTGAATCTCTCGCTCGTTTGCTCCAAAGGTGGAGGTCAAAGTTTTTTCGATGAAGAGCGCGCCATGGCCTTTGTGAAACAGGCGCGCCAATTGCAGAAAAAACTTGGGCTGGAGGGAGGCATTACTCTGTCGGATGTCATATCTGCTCCGGGCGTCCTGCAGGCCTCGGATTCGCAAATCGACGATGCCAGCGAAGTCGTCATGTCCGCGCTCGATCGCGCGCTGGATGGACTCGTGGCAACGCGTGCGAGCGAAGGTGCTGCCCTGAAAAAAGTCCTCGCCAAAAGCGCCGACCGCTTGGCCGCCATCATCAAAAAAACAACACCGCTTGCCAGCAAGGTGACTGCCTCTTATCGCGAAACCCTCCATAAGCGCATCGGGCGTGCCGGACTGAGCCTCGCAGCGGACGATCCCCGTCTCGCAGCCGAGGTGGCCATTTTCGCCGAGCGTTGCGACATCACAGAAGAGCTGGAGCGCGCCGCGAGCCACATCGCCCAATTCCGCGAAAAACTCGACGCCAAAGGCCCTGTTGGCCGCACACTGGAATTTCTCACGCAGGAACTCGGCCGCGAATTTAACACGCTCGGTTCGAAGTCCGCAGACACCACCATCTCGCGCCTCGTCATCGAGGCGAAATCGGAACTCGACCGCATTCGAGAACAACTCGCCAACATTGAATAGCCTCACCATCCATCGCAAAGGCATCCTCTTCGTCATCTCCGCCCCGTCGGGAGCCGGCAAGACAACGCTCATCAGCTCGCTCCGACAGAAGCAGGATTTTGTTTACTCCGTGTCCTGCACAACCCGCGCGCCAAGGCCCGGAGAGGTTCACGGCGAGGATTACTTTTTTTTGAGCCAAGAGGAATTCCAGCGCCACATTGAAGCGGGAGATTTTCTCGAGCACGCAGAGGTTCACGGCCGTTTTTACGGAACGCTCAAATCCACTGTGCTGAAGCACCTCACGGCTGGAGTGGATGTCTTGCTCGATGTGGACACGCTTGGCGCGGCGAGCATCCGCGCGTGCAACGATCCTTTCATACAAAGCGCGCTTGCGGATGTTTTCATCATGCCTCCGGGTCTTGATGAACTGGCGCGGCGGCTTCGCAAGCGCGGCACCGAAAGCGAGGAGCAGGTCGCCACTCGCCTCCACAACGCTTCCGGTGAAATGCAAAAATGGCGCGATTATCGATATACCCTCATCAGTAGCTCGATGGAGGAGGATATTGAAAAATTCCGCGCCATCATGCGGGCAGAACGCTACATGAGCAGTAGGCTTCAACTGGACTTCGCATGAACAAAAAAAATGTCATCCTCGGTGTTAGTGGGTCCATCGCCTGTTACAAGGCTGCCGAACTGACAAGCCGCCTCACACAAGCTGGGCGGAAGGTGAATGTGGTGATGACAAAACACGCCACGGAATTTGTCGCCCCGCTCACTTTTCAGACTCTCTCGCGCAATCCGGTCACAACGGGAATTTTCGATGAAAAGGAATCTTGGCATCCCGGCCACATCGCGCTGGCCGACTCGGCTGATCTTTTTCTCATCGCTCCGGCAACCGCGAACACAATCGCCAAGCTGGCATGCGGCATCGCGGATGACGCACTCACATCCATTGCCCTGGCATCACGCGCCCCCCTTCTCATCGCGCCTGCGATGAATGGCAAGATGTGGGCACATCCGGCCACGCAGGAAAATGTCGCCCGTCTGAAATCACGAGGCGCCCGATTTATCGGCCCTGAAGAGGGACTTCTGGCCTGTGGGTATGAGGGAATCGGCCGCCTTTGGGAGACTGCAGGAATTCTGGAAGAGGCCGAAAAAATCCTTTGCGCTCAGTAAGTCGGAAATTCCTGCCGCAGAAATTTTCACAAAAAAAAGAATTTTTTAAAAAAGGTGTTGACGACACTCCGCGCGAAACTTATTCACAGCGCGAGTGAGTTATTCACATGATGTTCACAAACAATTTCCCGCATATGCGGAGAGAAAGGGGGGATATTAAATGCCAGTAGCAAAGAAACCTGCCGCTAAAAAACCCGCTGCTAAAAAGCCAGTTGCCAAGAAGCCAGTCGCTAAAAAAGCAGCCGCTGCCAAGCCAGCCGCCAAGAAAGCCGTTGCCAAGAAGCCAGTCGCCAAAAAAGCGCCTGTCAAAAAAGCACCAGCTAAGAAGGCTCCAGCTAAAAAAGCTCCAGCCGCAAAGGCCCCAGCTAAAAAGCCCGCTGCCAAAAAAGCAGTCGCCAAGAAAAAATAACATTCCTGTCCCAGGACAGGTCTTAACCAAAATGGAAGAAGTCGTGAGGCTTCTTCCATTTTGTTTTTTGGAATGCCGCACAAATCCGCGCGCGGCTTTTCAAATCGTGCTGGATGACGCGGGAGGGCGGGCTTAATGTCCCCGCGTGAGTTACCGAGTTTTCGCCCGCAAGTATCGTCCGCAAACATTCGCCGAAGTCGTCGGGCAGGAGCACATCACACGCACACTTCAGAATGCGGTGAACTCCAGTCGGCTTGCTCAGGCCTATCTTTTTGTGGGCCCGCGCGGAATCGGCAAGACCTCCACCGCCCGCATTTTGGCGAAGGCCCTGAACTGCGAAGCCGGTCCCACCTCGGAGCCTTGCGGCAAGTGCCCGGCGTGTCTGGAAATCGCCGAGGGCCGCAGTCTGGATGTCATCGAAATCGACGGAGCCAGCAACAACGGCGTGGAAAATATCCGCGACCTGCGCGATAGCGCGGCCTACGCGCCCGCGCGCGGGAAGTTCAAAATCTACCTCATCGACGAGGTGCACATGCTCAGCACGGGCGCATTCAACGCACTCCTCAAAACGCTCGAGGAACCGCCGCCGCATGTGAAATTCATCTTCGCTACTACCGAGGCGCAAAAGGTTCCTGCCACCATCACCAGCCGCTGCCAACGATTTGACCTGCGGCGGATTCCCACGCCACTCATCAAAAAGCACCTCCTGTTCATCGCGGAAAACGAGCAAATCCAACTCGACGGCGACGCGGCGGATGCCATTGCGCGGGGAGCGGAAGGTGGATTGCGCGATGCCGAGAGCATGCTCGACCAGATGGTCGCCTTCTGCGGCGAACACATTCGGGCGGTTGATGTCATGGATGTCTTCGGTTTCACCCCGCATGAAGTCGTGGTGAGCCTCGCGGACAGTTTGTTTGCGGGAAATGCCAGCGCGGCTCTCGACACGGTGGCAGCGCAGTCGAACCTCGGCAAAGACCTCTCGCGTCTCACGGCGGAGCTTGTGTCGCACTTGCGCGACCTCTTGGTCAGCCAAGCCACGGGCGGCGAGTGTGCGATCTCGCAAGGCAAGCTTTTGGATTTGGTGGATCATTTCAGCGCGGCCGAATCCGCCATGAAGTGGGTCGCCGATAAGAAACTCCAGCTCGATGTTGCGGTCATCAAAGCCCTCCACCTTTTGGATGAGACCAGCCTCACGGATGTCATTGAAACACTGACTGGCCTCTACAACGGTGAGCCACCCGCGCCGCGTGCAGAGCGTCCGGCAAGGGTTGCTCCAATAGCGGCAACGCCTGCGCCTGCCCCGACACCGGTTTTGCCACCGAGTCCAGCTCCGGTGCCTGAGCCTGCTCCTCCAGCGCCTGTCGTAAGCGCGCCAGTTGAGCCGCAGCCTGTGTTGGAGATGGAGATTCCCAAGCCGGCTGTGGTTCGCACGCCGCCGCCTGTGGTTCCAAAAGCCGCGCCTGCGACGACACCCGAACCCGCAGCTCCGGTCGATGCCGCCATCTGCTGGGAGCACATCGCGGCGGAGTTTTCCAAGAACTCGGTGATCCGTTTTGGTTGGTTCCGCGAGGGCGTTTTCGACCGCCTCGAAGGTGGTCGCTTGATCGTTCGTTTCCCCGCTGCGCTGCAAGAGGCTGGCAGCTCGATGTTCATGGAAAAGGGCATCAAGGACATCGAAGCCCGGTTGCTTCAGGATTTGGGTCAACCGACGAAGATCGTTTTTGAATTCGATGAGGCCCTCCAAGCGGCTACGCCCGAGCCAGAGCCTGAGCCGGAACCCGAAGCCCCCAAAGTCGCCGAGCCTGTCGTGGAAGCGCCGCCGGTGGATCCGATGGAGGAATTTCTCAATGACCCGCTGATCGAAAAAGCCCTCGAAATTTTTAAAGGCACTCTACAAACTCAAAAAACATGAATATCGCAAAAATGATGAAGGAAGCGCAGCGCATGCAGGAACGCATGGCGGAAGCGCAGGTCGCATTGGCCAGCCGCACAATCGAGGCCACCACCGGCGGCGGCAAGGTGAAGGTCACGGCCACTGGAACGGGGGATGTGACAGCCATCAAAATCGACCCGCAGGTTGTGGATCCGAATGATGTCGAGATGCTCGAAGACCTCGTCCTTACAGCAGTGAAGCAGGCGCTCGAAGACGCGAAAAAACTGGGCAGTGATGAAATGGGCAAACTTACGGGCGGAATGAAAATTCCCGGCCTCTCGATGTAATGTCTGTCTGCTCCGACAAATGGATCCGCCGCATGGCGGTTGAACAAGGTATGATCGAGCCCTTTGTGGACGGTCAGATCAAGAAGACCGAATCCGGTGAGCGCGTCATCAGCTACGGGCTTTCGAGCTATGGCTACGACCTCCGCGTTTCGAACGAGTTCAAGGTTTTCACAAATGTTTTTGGAAGTGTGGTGGACCCGAAGGCCTTCGATGATCGCTCCTTTGTGGACATGAAAACCGATGTGTGCGTCGTGCCGCCGAATTCCTTCGCCCTCGCCCGCAGCGTGGAATACTTCCGCATCCCGCGCGAGGTGCTCACCATCTGCGTTGGCAAATCCACCTACGCGCGCTGCGGCATCATTGTGAATGTGACGCCGTTCGAGCCGGAGTGGGAGGGGCATGTGACGCTGGAGATTTCAAACACCACGCCGCTGCCCGCCCGCATCTATGCGAATGAGGGCCTCGCGCAGGTTGTGTTTTTCGAATCCAAGGAAACTTGCGAGACGAGTTACGCAGACCGCGCCGGGAAATATATGGGACAGCGCGGCATCACGATTCCAAGAATGTAGAGCGGCCCGCGAAGGCGCGGAGAAGCATTATGGAATACGATTTCGTCGTCATCGGAGGAGGCAGCGCAGGATATGCCGGCGCGAGAACGGCGGCATCCCTCGGACTTCGCGTAGCTGTAGTCGAAGGCGGGCGCGAAGTTGGCGGGCTTTGCATTCTTCGCGGCTGCATGCCGAGCAAGTCGCTGCTCGAATCCGCGCGGCGCTTCCGCGTTCTGATGCGTTCCGAAGAGTTCGGCTTGGCATGTGACAATCCCCGCTTCGATGCCTCGGCGATCGTTGCCAGAAAACGCCGACTCATCGCGGAGTTCGCCGACTACCGCAAGGGACAGCTGGAATCCGGCAGGTTCGATTTTTTTCGAGGACGCGCAGAGTTTTTAAATGCCAACGAAGTTCGCATTGTTTCAGCGGACGGCTCCTCAACGACTCTTCGGGGCAAATCTTTTCTCATCGCCACCGGCTCCGAAATTTCGACACCGCCCGTGCCGGGATTGGCCGAGGCGGGTTGCTTGACGAGTGATGACATCCTCGATCTGGAGGAGATTCCGAAGTCGATCATTGTGCTTGGGGCGGGACCCGTGGCGCTGGAGATGGCCTCTTATTGCCGGGCTTTCGGGTGCGAGGTGACCATCATCCAACGCAGCCAGCAAATTCTGCGCGGCAGCGATCTCGATGCGGCGGCTGCTTTGGAAGAAGGCATGCGGGCGGATGGAATCATGATCCACACGGGGACCAAACTTTTGCGCGTCGAAAGAGAAGGCGATGGCATGCGTGTCGTTTTCGAAAAGGACGGCACCACCAACATCCTTCATGCGCAGCGCGTCCTCAACGCCCTCGGCCGCACGCCGGCGCTGCGCGGACTGGAAGCGCTCGGCCTGACGATCGATGGCGGGCGCATCAAAGTCGCTGCCACGCAGGCCACATCGATCCCTCACATTTTCGCGGCGGGCGATGTGTGCGGCGGACTCGAAGTTGTCCACATCGCCATTCAGCAGGGTGAGATCGCCGCCACCAATGCGGCCATCCACTTGGACCGTCATTCAGGCAAACCGCCAGTCATGGACTACCGGCTCAAACTTTTTGCCGTCTTCTCGGATCCCCAATTTGCCAGCGTCGGCGCCACCGAGGCGGAGTTGAAGGCGGCGGGGATTCCTTTTCTCACGGCGACATACCCCTTCAACGACCATGGAAAATCCCTTCTCATGGGAGAGACCCACGGGCTTGTGAAACTCACGGCATCACGCGAAACCGGCGAGATCCTGGGCGGCTCAGTCGTAGGCCCGGAGGCGTCCGAGCTCATCCACGAAGTTGTCATGGCGATGCGCTACCGCGCCACCGCGCGGGAGCTTGCGGCTGTCCCGCACTATCATCCCACGCTCTCCGAGATCTGGACTTATCCAGCCGAGGAGATTGCTGACCAGATTATCACAGCCCCTTGAGGAGGCTGTGCAAGTGCTCCGGGATCGCCCGCAGACCGCGTGCGTAGCGGTTGTCCTGAACGCCGTCGAGTTGTTCGACGGCTTCGGCGATGAGTCTGTTGGCGATCGCCTTCGCATGCTCGATCGTTCCCGCCTCTTGAAGAATGGCAGCGAGGGCGGCTGTGCTTCCGGCCTCATCGTTGAGCAGCATGTCGCGCAGGGCGCTGACATCCTTTCCAGATTGGAGCATCAGCAGGACGGGGAGCGTGAATTTTCCTTTTTGGAGATCGGTCCCAAGTGTTTTGCCGGTCTCCTCCTCATTGCCGGCGAAGTCGAGGATATCGTCGTAGATCTGGTAGGCGACGCCGAGTTTGGTGCCGAAAGTTTTGAAGGATCCGATCACAGCGGGGCTGGCCTCGCTGATGAACGCACCCAGCTCGCAGGCTGCGGTGAAGAGGGCGGCCGTCTTCATTTCGATAATGCGATAGTAGTCGGCCGTGGTCAGCTTGAGGTCGAAGCGGCGCTGGGTCTGGATGATCTCGCCGGAGCAAACCTCGGAGGCGGCGTCCGCAATGCGGCGGCAGATGTCGCTGTTGCTGAAATTTGTGGAAAGCTTGAGCGCGTGGGCGAAGAGCACATCGCCGAGGAGGACGCTGATGGAGTTGCCCCACTTGGCGTTGGCGGACGGCTGGTCGCGGCGGAGTTCCGCGCCGTCGATGATGTCATCGTGAACGAGCGTTGCGATGTGGATGAGCTCGAGGATCACCGCGAGATCCACATGGCCGGGGGTGATTTTTCCCGTGGCCCCGGCGGAGAGAAGTGCCAGAGCGGGTCGCAGGCGTTTGCCGCCCGCGCCGCAGATGTAGGAGACATAACCCTCCACGGCGGGATCGAACGATTTGGCTTGGGCGCGGATGCGCTCTTCGACTGTGTAGAGGTGTGGATTGATGAGTTCGAATGCCTCGGCGAAGGAGAGGGACTCGGAGTGGCTCGTGGTAGATGTGGGCATCGGACGGATTTTCTAAAAAGATGCGGCTTTTGCAGTGAGGACGCGGCGGACGATACAGAAGGGAATGACAAGGGCTACGGCAACAGCCGCCGCGAGAAGCGGGCCGGGAACGACGCGGGCGCGGTCGTTGGCCACGGCTCTAAGACCATCGCGCACAGCTTCGGCAGCGGAGACTACAAAGGCCGGGAAGGTTTCAAAATGGGACGCTTGGTCCTGCTCGCCAGGCCGGGTGGCGACATCGAAAAACTCTGTCGGCACGGGTCCGGGACAGAGGGCGGTGACGGTGATGCCTCTTGGACGCAACTCCATGGCAAGGGCCTCCGACAAGCTAGTGACATACGCTTTTGTGGCTGCGTAAACTGCCATGTTCGGCAGAGGGAAAAATCCCGCCACGCTGCTGACATTGAGTATGGCAGCACGGCCGCGAACGATCATTCGTCCCACAAGCAGATGGGTCAAATGGGTGAGCGCGGTGATGTTGAGGTCGATCATCTCCTGCACGCGGGTCCAGTCGCTGGATTCGAAATGCCCGTGATCTCCGAGGCCTGCGTTGTTGATGAGGAAATTGACATCGAGCTTTTCGTTGGCGAGCCAATCGGCCAGCGCGTGGCGTCGGTCGGAGCGGGTCAGATCTGCTTCGAAGACGCGGATATCGAGCTGGGGGTGAATCGAACGAAGCGTCGAGGCGAGTTCTTCCAAACGGTCTCTGCGACGGGCCACCAGAATAAGACAAGAGGCGAGCGGGGCGAGTTGACGCGCGAATTCCGCCCCCAGTCCGGAGGATGCTCCTGTGATCAGTGCCGTGCAGCCTTCAAAAAATTTCATGATGTGTGAGCGAATGGTCGGCCCATGTGAACTTGCCTGCTCTTTAGTTTACGAGTGGGAGGCCCGGCTGGTTTCCCGATATTGTGCGGTGAAGGGTGGGCGAAGTCCTCACGCGATTTTCTCCACCGAGATACTGGTGGCAAGGCTGCTGGCGCAGGGTGTGCCGCTGTAATAAACGCCGCTGATCGGCGCCACATCGTCATGGCGGCGTCCCACTGCCGTGGCGACGAAGTGGTGGTCGGTGAGCACGCCGTTGGTCGGATCCATGCCGATCCAACCCGCGCCGGGCAGACAGGCTTCAACCCAGAGGTGCATCGCGCTGGAGGCGCGTTTTTCGGACTCGGGCTTATCGCCTTCCCAGACAAAACCACTGACGAGGCGCGCGGCCACGCCGTTCTGGCGAAGGCTTTCCGTGAGAAGGGCGGCGAAGTCCCGGCAGGATCCGCTGGCTTTTTTCAATGTCTCTTCCGGGGTGTGTGGCATGCCTTGCGGCCGCGTCTCATACTCGATGTTGTCAAAAATCCAGTGGTTGAAATTTAGAATCGTCTCAACCGTGGGCCGCGGGCCGGAGGGCGCGAGAGGGGCTGGGAGTTTGCATCCGTCCACCGGCGCGAGATACGGAGCAAGAACCGCGAGTTCGTCCTCGGTATATTGTGGCGGAACTTGCAGGCCGTGCGGCTCCAGAAGAAAGTGGAAGGGGTTTTTCTCCTTCACTTCGAGATCGAGTTCCACGCGGAAGGGAAGCGTCTCCGACATCTCCGGGTAGAAACAATAGGCGATGTGGTTGTCGAAGAGGTCCTGCCGGAATTGCACATCAGCTCCCGATTGGGTTTCGAAACGGATGCTCTCGACCTTCACGGAGAGGTCTATGCGCGGAAAAATTCGCACATGGTGTGGTGAAAATGACACCCTGCCCTCGTAGGTGTAGACCGATTCCTTTTTGATTTTGAGTTTCATGGTTTTTCAGGAATTCGCTGCATGCTCACATGCACTTTCAGCTTTTGCGAGGCTGAACCTTTGAAAGTTCCCCGCACGGGAGCGGCGTCGAGGAAATCGCGGCCAACGGCGACTGTGACATGCTGCTCGCCGCACCACTGGTTGTTTGTGGGATCAAGCGCCACCCAGGCCATGCCGGGAACTAAAACCTCCACCCACGCATGTGTGGCCAGAGATCCGACGAGGCGCTTGCGGGTGGGATCGACGGAAACGGCTGGCTCGGACTCGATGTAGCCGCACACATAGCGGCAGGGAATTCGCGCGGCGCGGAGGACGCCGATCATCACATGGGCGAAATCTTGGCAGACGCCTTCGCGTTTTTTCCAGATGAGGGAAAGAGGCGTCTCGATCTCCGTCGAACCCGAGCGGTATTTGAACTCCCGGTAAATGGTTTTGTTTAGCTCATCGAGGGCCTCGCCCAGCGGACGATTCTCTCGCAGGATTTCCCTCCCCCACGCGCTGGACTCACTCGCAATTGGTATGGCCTCGGTTGGTTGCAGGTAATCAAAGACACCGGTTCCGGATTTTAAAATCTGCCGGGCCTCAGCAATGGTCAGTGCGAGCCCGCCCTCTGGAAGGACGCGAGGGAGCGTGCGGACGGTCATACGGTTCGTCACCTTGAGTTGCCGGTGGCGCAAGGTCATCGAGTAGAAAGTCGTCCGGTTTCCGAAATAGTCGATATAGTCGGAGGCCTCCGCGCCGGGCTGGAATTCGATGCGGTGGCGGAGGACATCCTGTTCAGCCCTGGCAGGCGGTGTGAGGCGCACTTCAAGGTAAGCCTCCATGGCGGTGTCTGCGTAAACATAGCCCGTGGTGTGAACAATGTTGAACAGCATGGTCAGGCGGTGAAAGGAGGCTTCGTTTCGTGGTGCATGAGCACTTGATGATTCAGAAAGCTGTCGCAGATCACGGTGTGAAGTCCGAGCAGGCTTTGGAGAAGTCGATCTGAATGGACCTGCAGGGTGGATTTCGACGCGCCTGATTTTTTACTGGAGAGCAATGCCTCCCAATCGCTGGTTTGGATGGATTCGATCAGGCGTTCGATGGTCGAAAGCGCCTTGTCTGTTGCGGGCGAAAGCACATTCTCCCCTTCGCGGATGCGGGCGGCGCAGCCTTGCAGGCAGCGAACGACCGAGCGCGGAGCGACGGGATTCGTCCAAAGAAGTTCTAGAAGAGGTAGCGGTTCGATGCGCATCTGGTAAACGCGGCGGTAGATGTCGCGGCTGTTCAGGAGGCGTAGAAAAGCGGAAAGGCGAATCTCGACCGCGTGCGGCCGCAGGCTTGCGCGGGAGGTCTGCAGAAGCGGACCGGCGATGGAGGTGACGGCATTTGCCGTAATGGCCGCGCGCTCGAGAAG
Organism: Terrimicrobiaceae bacterium; assembly: GCA_044345595.1. Lineage (GTDB taxonomy): Bacteria > Verrucomicrobiota > Verrucomicrobiia > Chthoniobacterales > Terrimicrobiaceae > UBA967. The sequence goes on along the minus strand of JBIJAV010000001.1, from coordinate 249,037 downwards.
CTGCCCAATTTCGCAGAAGCTCCATCCATCGTCCGCCAGCATCGTGCATTTGGCCGTTCCAAAAAACCGTGGAATCATCTCGCGGGCGAACAAGCAGAATTCGCGACTCGCGTTTGCCAGCGTCTCGGCGGGAGCATCGGGTTGGAAACTCACCGCATCAAAGCGCGCGCGGAGTCCGCTCATTACGGCCCAAGCGTCGAGGCTCAAGGTTTCGAGCACCGACTCGGCGTTGCTGAAGGCACGGTGAATCGTGCTGATAACCGAGCCGGGTTCAGCGGGATCGAAGGTGAGGCGGTAGCGGCCCTCTGGGCTTGAAATCGTGCGGCGGGAGGCGGCGCCCGAGCCTTCCAGCATCGGGAGGATGCGGTTCCAGACGGGACGATAATTCATCCGCTCGGTGGGATTCAGCTCCTCCAGCTCGAGGGATTCTATGACGCTCACCATTCCTGCGAGGTCATAGGCGCGCTCCAGATAGCGTCCGAGCCAGTAGTAGGACTCCGCCACGCGACTGGTCACGCCATGGAGCGGGATTTTTGAGTCCACTTGCCGCGAGGGATCCCACTCGTCGGATTTTTTATCCACGCCCACTTGAACCCAAGTGTCTTTACTGCCGCCGCCAAGTTCGGAGGAGGTGAATTCCGAATCTTTCGTCGAGACGCGCGTGAGTGCACCGGGGAAAACTTCGATATCCCCGCCGCTTTTGCGAAGAGCGAAAAGAATGTGGTCCTGACGGCTTTTCCGGCGCTCGCCATCCTGAAAGGAAATGGTCTGAGCATCACACGCCTGTGGTTGCGCCACATAGCGTGAGGGGTCGCTGAGGATTTCCGCGCGAACGGCATCGATTTTTTCCTGCGACGGGAGATGGCCATCACCTCCAAGGTAGATGCGTTCGCCGTAGAGCCCACGGATTGTGAATTTCTCGATGTCTGCAAGCACCAGCTCACGTTGGTCGTGCTCACCCAGCCAATAGGTCGGAAGCGTGGGTAGAAGAGGCACCTCACCGAGATAGTAGCGGATGATTTGTGAGGAGAAGGGCAGCAGGGCGCGATCGTCCGAGAGCTGGGAGCCGATGGCATTGACGACGGCTACGCTTTTTTTGCGGATGCAGTGGATGAGCCCAGGAACGCCGAGCATGGAGTCGCGACGGAAAACCATGGGGTCGAGCCACCGGTCGGTGAGTCGCGAGTAGATGACATCCACCTTGCTCAAGCCGGATACGGTTTTCAGATAGACCTCGTCATTGAGCACCAGCAGATCTCCGCCCTGCACGAGCGGGATGCCCATACGGCGGCCAAGAAAGCTATGCTCCGAATAGGCGGGACTGAGCGGGCCGGGAGTCAGCAGCACGACCATGGGATCCGGCTCGGAAGAATGCGACCGCAGCATTTCCAGAATGCCGGTGGGAACATCGGAAATCGAGTGGATGCCGGTGTCGTGGAAAGATTGGGGAATGACCCGTGTGAGGGCGCGACGGTTCTGGATCATGTAGGACATGCCGGAAGCGTGGCTGAAATAGTGGTGCTTCACGGCGAGCGTTCCATCCGGCAGGCGGCAAACCGCGACACCGCTCAAGTGCAGAAAGGCATCCCCAGGCAATGGGAGTCCGGCTGCTGGGCGCTGGAAAAACTCGCTGCCCAGAACAAGGGAAACCGGCAACACGCCGTCGTGCAGGATTTGCTTGGGGCCGTAGATATCCTTGAGGAAATGCTCGAAAGCCCGCAGACGCTGGCGCACTCCGACTTCCAGCGGGCTCCACTCGGCAGGGGTAAAAATCTGTGGCAGGAGGTCGCAGAACCAGGCGCGGGCTCCCCATGGGCGGTCGCGGTGGATGTCGAAAGTGACACCCATCTCGCGCATGGTGGCTTCAAGCTGCTCGTCGAGGCTCCGCAGTTGGGCGCGAGGCGTCTTTTGAAGGCGCTCGGAGAGGGCTTTGTAAACCTCGCGCGGACGGCCATCTGGGCCGGACATTTCGTCGTAGGTGCCGAAATGCCAAGGCGATTTCATGCTGCGGCAGTCCGGTTTTGAAACCACTCACGCGCCGCACCCACATCCTCGCGGATCTGCACACGGAGGGCGTCCTTGTTTTCAAATTTCTTCTCAGGCCGGAGATAATTAAGAAACGCGACTTCGATTTCGCTGTCGTAAAGGTCGGCGGAAAAATCAAAAAGATGCACCTCCAGCACGCGTTGCTTGTCATCTGAAACGGTCGGACGGAGCCCGATGTTTGCCACGCCGTGGTATGTCTCGCCCTTCCATGTTGCTTGGATGGCGTAAACGCCGTCCGTTGGATACTGCTGATGACCGGTCGCAATATTGGCTGTGGGGAAGCCCAATTTTTCACCGAGTCCGGCACCGCGTGTGACCTTGCCCCGAATGGCAAAGTCCCTGCCAAGGAGGCGGGCGGCTGAAGGCAGATTGCCGGAAGCGAGGGCTTCCCGGATGCGTGTGCTGCTGACGACTTCTCCATCCATGAGGACCGGCGCGGTGGCGCTGGTGAAGAAGCCGTTTTTCATTCCGAGTGTTTGCAGCAAACGGGCATTCCCCCGTCTGCCATGGCCAAACAGCCAGCCTTCGCCGATGCAGATGCCGGCAAGCTCCGGCGCGGTGTGGCAGAGCTTCAAAACAAAGTCTTCAGCTTCGATGGCAGCAAACGTGGCGTCGAATGTGATGACGAGGGCGTGTTGGATGCCAAGGCGCTCGATGAGTTCCAGCTTGAAATCCAGAGGTGTCAGAAGTTTTGGGGCCTTGTCTGGACGCAGAATGACAGCGGGATGGGGGTCGAATGTCAGTGCAACTGGAAGGCCTCCAATGCGGGTGGCGGATTCTATGGCGGCGCGGAGCACTGCCTGATGGCCGAGATGCAGGCCATCAAAGACACCTGCTGCCAGCACGACCGGCGCATCGATTTCCCCAAGGGCTTCGATGGAACGGAGGATTTTCATTAGGCACCGCGAAGCCGGGAAACGGCGGGGAGGCTGAGGACGCGCTGCGCAATGGCTTCAATCGGTCCCGCCTTGAGTTCTTCAATGGTTACTGCGCCTTCCACATTGAATCGTCCGGATTTCGTGCGGCGCAGGGATTTGAGATGGGCTCCGCAGCCGAGCTCCATGCCGATGTCATTGGCATAGGTGCGGACATAAAATCCCTTGCTGCAGACGACGCGGAAATCCACTTCCGGCATTCTCACGGATTGAATCTCGTGTGCGTAAACATGAACGAAGCGTGGCTCGCGTTCCACGGTCTTGCCCTGACGCGCGAGCTTGTAGAGTGGCACACCGTCCTTCTTGATGGCGCTGACCATCGGAGGCGTCTGATAAAAATCGCCATGATACTTGGCGAACGCCGCATCCAGTTGCTCGCGGGTAAAATCGGGGACCGGTCGGGTTTCGATGACCTGTCCGTCGGAGTCCTGGCTGTCCGTGATCTCACCGAGGCCCAGCGTGCCGACATACTCCTTGTCCTCGCTCATGAGAAGGTCCTGGATTTTTGTTCCCCGGCCGATCGTAATAATCAGGAGACCCGTCGCGAGCGGGTCGAGCGTGCCGCAGTGGCCGACTTTTTTGGTGTTCAGCGCACGGCGGGTTATTGCCACGACATCGTGGGATGTCATGCCGGGGGCTTTGTCTACGAGCAGGACACCATCAATTTCAGTTCCGGATTTCATCAGAGAGAGCTTTTAAAAAATCGGTTTTGACCTGGGCGAGCGTGCCATCCACGCGAGCGCCGGCGGCCATTGCATGTCCGCCGCCTTCGAATTGTTTGCAGACTTTGCAGACATCGATCCTCGGGAATTTCGAGCGGGCGCTCACGCGCACCTTGCCTTCGGGAAGTTCCTCGAAAAACACGGCGGCTTCGACGCCTTCGATGGAGCGCAGATGGTCGATGATCCCCTCGTTGTCCTCGGGGAGGACCTTCAGCCTCTCCACGAGATCCATCGGGAGGGAGAAAGTGGCGATGCGGTCGTCGCAATGGAACTCGGCCGTGTTGAGCGCGTGCCGGAGAAGTTCGAAGCGGCGGCGAGGCTGGCTGTCATACATCGCACGGGAGAGGCCGGGAACATCAACGCCACAGCCGATGAGATGCGAGGCGGCCGCGAAGGTGCGCTCGTTCGTGCCGGCGTATTGGAAGGAGCCGGTGTCGGTGGATATCGCCGCAAAGAGATTGGTAGCCATCTCTGCAGAAATGCGTGCGCCGACGTGCTGGAAAAATTCCAAAAGGATCTGCCCAGTGGCTGGTGCCGAGGCATCGATGAAATTCAAATCGCCATAGTTTTCGTTGCTGATGTGGTGGTCGATATTGAGGATCGTCGTGCCGGGGGCGATGGCTTTGTTCACCGTGCCGAGGCGGTTTTTTACCGAGGTATCGAGAGCGACAAAAACATCGAATTTCTGCGGCGTGGCGGGAGGCAGGCTCACGATCTCGTGGCACGGCAGATAGTGGAACTTCGAGGTCGAACCCTCCTCATTGTAGGCGGTCACTTCCTTGCCGCAATCGCGCAGCCAGAGGGCAAAGGCAATGGTCGATCCAAGCGCGTCGGCGTCGGGGCGGATATGGCTGGCAACTCCCACCGTGCGGGCATCGCGAAGCGCATTTGAGATGATGTCAAAGTTCATTTTCTTCATTTGGCAATTCCTCCTTCAGGCCGAGCTCATCCATGATGTCGATGACCCGGGTGCCGCGCTCGATGGCGTCGTCGAGGCGGAAATTCAGGTGGGGCGTGTGTTTCATTTGCACGCGGCGGGATAGCTCGGTTTGAAACATCACTCGGTGGTTCTCAAGGGCCTCCATCGCCTTGCGGCGTCCAGCGGGGGAACCCAGCGCGGAAATGAAAATATGGGCCTGCTTGAGGTCGGGAGTGATGTCCACATCGCTTACGGTCACGAGAGTATTCTCAAACTCAAGTTCCCGGCGAATGATCACGCCGATTTCGCGTTTCAGCACTTCGCATACCCTGACGAGTCGGTTTTTCATGGCACTGTTTGTCCGGACGAGGTCTTCAGCCTGCGGTCGGTCGTGGGATTAGGATTAAAGTTTACAGTTGCTGCGCGATCTTCTCGAGCGTGTAGCACTCGATGATATCTTCGGGCAGGTATTCCGTGAAATCACCCAGCTTGATGCCGCACTCGAGACCCGAGCGCACTTCCTTCACCTCGTCGGCGAAGCGGCGGAGTGTGGCGATGCCGCCGTCGTAAATCGGCTGGCGGCGGCGCAACACGCGGGCACGGGCGCTGCGGGCGATCCGGCCATCAATGACGATGCAACCGGCCACCTTGCCCTTGGTGAGATCGAACACCTGCTTGACCTCGGCGTGGCCGATGATGGCTTCGCGGTGTTCTGGTGCGAGCATTCCGCTCATGGATTCGCGGACCTGGTCGAGCAATTCGTAAATGATGCTGTAGAGCTTGATCTGAACGCCCTCGCGCTTGGCAGCTTGCGCGGCGCTGTTCTCGGTCTTGGTGCCAAAGCCGATGATGACGGCATTGGACGCGCTGGCCAGAAGGACATCGGACTCCGTGATCGGGCCGACGGCGCTGTGGATGATATCGAGGGTGATTTTCTTTTGAGGAATCTCCTTGAGCGATGCCACGACGGCTTCGAGCGAGCCTTGCACATCGCATTTGACGATGGCTTTGAGCGCGGGTTTCGACTCGGAGGCGATGCTGGCAAAGAGGTTTTCCAGCGTGGTGCGCTGCGGTGTGGAAAGCTTGGTGTCACGAAGGTCGGACAGGCGCTCTTCACTGAGCATGCGCGCGGATTTTTCCGAATCCATCACGACCAATTCGTCGCCCGCATTCGGGAGCCCGCTCAATCCGAGGATTTTCACCGGCATGGATGGACCAGCTTCTTTGACTGGTTTTCCAAGATCGTTGATGAGTTGTTTGACCTTGCCCCAGTGGTTGCCACAAATGAAGACATCGCCTGCTTTCAAGGTGCCCATGCGAACGATCACCGTGGCTGTCGGTCCGCGGCCTTGCTCAACTTGGGCTTCGATGACTGTGCAGCGGGCGTCCAAGGACGAGCTGGCTTTGAGTTCCAGCATTTCCGCTTCCAAGAGCATGGAGTCGAGAAGGTCGCTTATGCCGGTGCCTTTTGTGGCGCTCACCGGAATGCAGATCGTTTCACCGCCCCAATCTTCGGGAGTGAGGCCTTTTTCCTGCAATTGGGTGCGGACACGGTCGGGATTCGCCGAAGGCATGTCGATTTTGTTGATGGCCACCATGATTTTTACCTTGGCGGCTTTGGCGTGGGAGATCGCTTCGAGCGTCTGCGGCATGAGGCCGTCATCCGCTGCCACCACAATGACGACGATGTCCGTGACATTGGCGCCCCGGGCGCGCATGGCGGTGAAGGCGGCGTGGCCGGGCGTGTCGAGGAAGGTGATTTTGTGGCCATTGCGCTCGACGCTGTAGGCGCCGATGTGCTGCGTGATGCCGCCGGCTTCACCGGCTGCGACGCGGGCTTTGCGAATGGCATCGAGAAGGGAGGTTTTGCCGTGGTCCACATGGCCCATGAAAGTGATAATCGGGGCGCGAAGCTGGAGTTCGTCGATCTTGGCAGGCTCGGGAGCCTTGGGAACCTCGACCTTGGCTTCAACCTTATGATGTCCCTTCGAGGTGTCCTTGCGCTCGCGCTCGAATACAAAGCCATGCATATCGCAAACCTTGGCGACGACATCCGCCTCAACGGTCTGGTTGAGGTTGGCGAAAATCTGCAGCGACATCAGGTCTTTGATGAGCTGGAACGGCTTGAGGCCAAGCTCTTCGGCAAGAACTTTGACAGCAACTGGAGGCTTGATGTTGAGAACTTTTTTACCGGAGACCTCGGCGGCGGGTTCATCGCTGGCTTCCACGACGGCCGGTTCGGCCACCTCGGGAGCAGGTTCCGGCTCTGGCTCGGGAGCGGGCGGCGGAGGAGTCTGCGAAACAGGCGGAGCTACGAGAGGCTTGATGAATGGCTTGATTCCAACCTTATCGGAGGTCTTTTTGACTTTTTTAACCGGCTCGAGCAGGTCGACGGTTGGTCCCTGGACTTTTGGCTCCGGGGCTGGGGTGGCAGATGGCGCCGGAGTTTCAGCGGCGGAGCGCGAAGTGCGCGTGGAGCGCGAGGAACCCGCCGCACGCTTTGTCGCGGTCGGCTTTTCCTCTGTGGATGTTTTCTTGGTTTTCTCTGCCATGGTAAGTTGCGAGCCGGGGGAACGATTTCATACCCCTCAGGCGGCGGGAGTTTTTTGTGTAGCCTGTGCCGCCGCGAGGATTCTCTGCCCGGTTTCGATATCGGAACCCAGCGCCTCGGCGATGTCCTCCGCTCCGGCCAATTGAATGACCTCGATGGAATTCATGCCGCCAGCTGTGAGTTTGAGGGCGTCCTCTTCGGAGATGCCGAGAATTTCCGCAAGCGAGTGGGCGGCTTCGTCGGTCTTGTGCTTGAGGGCTTTTTCCTCGCGCTTGTCTTCTTGGATATCGACCTCCCAACCGCACATTTTGGCTGTGAGGCGCGCGTTTTGACCCTTGCGGCCGATGGCCACCGAGAGGTCTTCCTTCGGCACGAGAACCTGGATGGTTTTCTTCGCTTCGTCGGCGGTGATGGATTTGATGTTCGCCGGTTTGAGCGCGGCGCTCACGAACTTGAGCGGGTCGGCATCCCAGCGAATGATGTCCACCTTCTCGTTGTTGAGTTCGCGGACGATGTTTTTGACACGGGCTCCGCGCATACCAACACAGGCGCCGACTGGATCAACCTTGGGATCGGCACTGTGAACGGCGACCTTCGTGCGGAAACCGGCTTCGCGGGCGAGGACTTTTAGTTCCACCGTGCGGTCGGCGATCTCGCTGACCTCGAGTTCGAAAAGTCGGCGCACAAAATTCGGATGGCTGCGGGAAAGGATGATTTCCGGTCCGCGATTGCCGCTCTCTACCGCGACCACATAGGCGCGCAGGCGGTCGCCGACATTGTATTCCTCGGTGAGCACACGCTCGCGGGATGGCATGACGCCTTCGAATTTCCCGAGATCGACGATGACATCGGAGCGCTCGAAGCGTCGAACTGTGCCAGTCACAATCTCTCCGGCGCGATCCTTGAACTCGTCATAAATCATTTCCCGCTCGATCTGGCGAAGGCGCTGGTTGATCGCCTGACGGGCCGCCTGAGCGGCGATGCGGCCGAAATCGCGCGGCGTCACCTCGACCTCGATCTCCTCGCCCGGTTGGGCGTCGGACTTGATGGCGCGGGCCTTGGAAAGCAGAATCTCCTCATGCGGGCTCGTGACTTTTTCAGCCGCGATAAGCTTTGCCATGGCACGAATGGCGCCGCTTTGAGGATTGATCTCGATGCGGAGCTCGCGGGTGCCCGAGGTGAAACTTTTTTTCGAAGCCGCCAGGATGGATGTGGAAATAGCTTCCACGAGGACATCGCGTTTGATGCCCTTCTCACGCTCCAGCAGGTCCAGCATTGTGATGAGTTCGGAATTCATAAAATCGTTTCTGCCGAAACAGAAAGCGACGAGCTGTGGCCACAGCGCTTTCCCCTTCGGAATCGGTCACTATGGCGAGTGATCCAAGTCGGGTCAAGCGACAAGGGCATTAATTTGAACCCGAAATCCCTGCCACGCCCCAGGGCTTGGAGTTTGCTTTTCGGTGACTCGTTCGGATACATCACAGCCATGCGACTTGCACGGCACGGGATTCTTTTATGCGCTGGCATCGCCTGCTTGATGACCTCAAGCGGGTGCCGGAAAAGCCCCTCGCCAGCCCCGCCGGACATCCCTGCCCCCAACCCGGTTTCCAATGCCACGCCGACGGAGGACTTTGCCCGAAAAGCCATCGAAATCCATCGGGCCGCTCAAGAGATGGCGTTGGATGGATTCCAATTCGGCAAAAACGAACTCGGCTGGCCTTATGAAATCGGCGCGGTTTCGTCGTCGGGTTATTTTGAGAAAATGATCAGTCAGGGTTTTTTCTTCCCCGAGGCGGCAGGATGGGTCGCTCAGGCTTGGAAAATCGCGAATCTGAGCGACGCCGATCCCGGAGAAACCGCTTTTCTCGAACTCGTGCAGCCCGATTCCAGCATGCTTATTATTCGCAAGGACGGGCAATGGGCGGTTTTTCGTGATGAGACAAGTGCGGCGGCTTTTGCCATAACCCCGCCGCGCGACCCGGCCTGGCTTCCTTAATGAAATACCGCATCCCCATTGCTCTTGGTCTGGTTTTTTTGCTGGGAGCCTGCGCGAACCCATCGGGAAAAAAACCACCTTCGCCCGGCGCATCATGGTTGGGCGCTCTTGGCAAGATTCTCCCCCCGAAAAAACCTAAAACTCCTGCCGCCATGCCAGTCGATTGGGCGGGCACGATCCGCATGGTGAACACGGCGGAAAATTTCGTCCTCATCGAATCGGAATCGGCCTCGCCAGTCATTCCCGGCGAGAAATACCTCTCGGTCCAAGATGGGCGAGAAACGGGAGCCCTGCTCATGACCGCCCTCAAGGCGCATCCTTTTCTCATCGCCGATATCGTCAGCGGCCAGCCATCGACAGAGGATAAAATCTACATCCCTCGAGCGGGTTGGACACATTCACCGCCGTAAAATTAACGCCTTGCTGCAATCGATTTTCTTTTCACCTGCGATTCATCGTTTAAGATAACACCCTCAAGCGCTCGAGCAGCCACCAATATGATACCGAAATCTTTCACCGTCCTTTCCACCTCGCTCCTTATTGCCGGGATTCCACTTTTCGCGCAGAGTCCCGCCCCCGCTCCGAGCCCTCAGTTTCAGGATTTGCCTCCTCCACCGCCAATCCCTCAATTCACTCCCCTACCCATTCCTTCGGAAAGTCTGGCTCCGTCCGGCACGCCTCTTCCGGACGGAACGATGCCGCTTCCGCTTCCAGCCATGCCAGCCGCTCCGCCACTTCCCGAGCCGAGCCAAATTTCCGGTGAACTTGCGGCACCCGTGCCTGCGCAAGCTGCCGAACCGCTTGCTCCCGGCCCCGAGACTCCCGTCCTGCAACAAAGCGCCCGCACCGCAGTGACGAAGGAAATGGCCACGACAGATTTCTACAAGGCCCTCAACGAACTCATCGCCAAGCAAAGAAATCCCAAGGTTCCCGACCTGAAAATCGAAGACGCCATCCAGACCGCCATCAAACAAAACCCCGAAATTCTGGACGCCGTGCAGGAACTGAACACCAGCTCAGGAAAATTCATCAGCATCCGCTCCAGAATCATCCCTCAGCTTTCCCTGAATTCGAACTACGGCTATACCAGCCGTGAGATCAACGATGTCAATTTCGGCGGAGCAAACATCAGCGACGAGGCCTGGAGCGTGAATGTGGAATTCTCCCAGCTGATCTACGACGGCGGCGCTGTGGTTTCCGGCATCCGGGCGGCCCTCTCGGACGAGCAGGAGGCCTACTACCGCCTGCGCGGCGTGATCGACAATGTTATCTCGGAAGTGAAGATCAATTTCTTCGAAGTCGTCCTCAATCGCGCCCTCATCATCGCCAACCAACAGTCCGTCGATCTCCTCGCCGAGCAGCTCAAAGATCAGCAAAACCGCTACGAGGCGGGAACCGTGCCGCGCTTCAATGTCCTCCAGGCCGAAGTCGCTCTTGCCAATGCGAAACCCCCGCTCATCCAGGCGCAGAATAACTACCGCGTTTCGATGTATCGGCTCGTCCGCCTGCTCGGTATCGACTACCCGCCCGGATTCCCGAGCGAAGTGCCTTTCAATATCGTCGGCAAACTCGACTACAAGCCGCGCACCTTCAACTCCGACGAGTCCGTGCGCATCGCTGTGACCCGCAACCCTGACCTCAAGGCCCAGCGACAGCTCATCCTCGGCGAGGCTGCGCGCGTGAACCAACAGATCGCCGGCTACCTGCCACAAATCAGTGCCAGCGCCAGACAAACAAACGAGAGCGACTTTCTCACAAACAATCTCGGCGACATGGTCAACGGCTGGTTTTTCGGAGTCAAAGGCTCCTGGGCCGTCTGGGATGGACTCCTCACCTACGGCAATGTGAAAACCGCCAAGGCCCGCATGGAACAGGCAAAAATCAATTACGACAACGGCGTGCGCGAAGTCATCCTTCAAGTCCAGCAGGCGATTTCAAAACTCCTCGAGGCCCGCGAAACCGTGGACAGCCAGGAGGCCAGCGTGGTCCAAGGCGTGGAGGCCCTCCGCCTCGCGCAGGAACGCTTGGATGCAGGCGCAGGCACCCAGCTCGATGTGCTGAACCAGCAGACCTCGCTCCTCCAGTCGCAGACATTCCTCCTCCAGGCCTACTACAGCTACATCCAAGGCTTGGCGGAATACGACCGCGCCCTCTCACTCGACACACGCTTCAAAGACATCTTCGACGATCCGCTCACCAAGCCGCAGGCGAAGCGCTTCAACAAACTCAACGACCCCGAGCGTCCGCAGGCGAAACTCCCGCGCGAATACCGCAAGCAAGATCCGCTCAAGCCGATTCTTGAAAAAGCCCCCGCGCCCTCGCCGACGCCTGCAGCGGCCAAGAAAAAATCCGTCGCCGAAAACAAGAAAACCAACTGAGCGCCCGCAGACGGAGCACGCATCGCCAGATGATTCGACGATTCCTATTGGCTGTATTTGTGATGTCATCCCTCGCCGCCCAGGCGTCCACTGCCGCGCTTAGCGATTCCCAAGCGCTCGAAATCGGCCGCCGCATTTGGAAAAACGAATGCGCAGGCACGGTCAGTGGCCTTACCTCATGGAACAAAGGAGAGGACTTTCCATCCCTCGGCATCGCGCATTTCATCTGGTATCCGGCCGGCCGCACAGGCCCCTTCGAGGAGAGTTGGCCAGGCCTTGCGCGGTTTTTGAAAACGCAAGGCGTGCCAGTCGAGGACTGGATGCTCGGTCCATGCCCGTGGAAAAAACGCGACGCCTTCATGGCCGACCTGGACGGCCCACGTCTCACAGCTCTCCGCGCGCTGCTTTCCAAAACAGTCGCCGCCCAGGCGCGATACGCGGCGATGCGCATGGAGGCCGCGCTGCCGAAAATGCTCGCCGCCACACCACCCGCACAACGCGCCAAAATTGAATCCAATTTCCGCCGCGTCGCCGCTGAGCCGCTCGGTTTCTACGCCCTCATGGACTATGTGAATTTCAAAGGCGAAGGCGTGAACCCCGCCGAGCGCTACAACGGCCAAGGATGGGGCCTGCTTCAGGTTCTGGAAACCATGCCCGCTACAGGAAAAGCTCTGCCGGAGTTTGCCCGAGCCGCCGATGCCGTCCTGACCCGCCGCGTTCAGAACGCCCCGCCAGCCCGCAACGAGTCGAAGTGGCTTCCCGGCTGGCGGAACAGGCTCCAAACCTATCTGAAATGAACAAAGACGAAATCGCCGATGTCTTCGAAAACATCGCCCGCCTGCTGGAGCTGAAAGGCGAGAACCCATTCAAAGTTCGCGCCTACACCCACGCCGCTCGTGCGCTGGAGACCCTCTCCGAGTCGCTCGAGACCTTGATCTCCGAGGACCGGCTCACGGCAGTTGACGGCATCGGCAAGGCCACGGGTGAAAAGATCGCCGAACTCTCCACGCACGGCCGCCTCGACTACTACGACAACCTCCGGGAGGAATTCCCGCCCGACATCCTCACGCTTTTCGACATCCAAGGCCTCGGCGCAAAAAAAATCAAAGTCCTCTGGGATACTCTGAAAGTCCACTCCGTGACGAATCTCGAGCGCGCCTGCAAGGATGGCTCGGTCGCCGCCCTCCCCGGTTTTGGCGAGAAGACCGCCGTAAATATCCTCAAAGGCATCGAGCACATGCGCAGCCACGCCGGCGAATTCCGCTTTGGCGATGTCGCACAGATTGCCGAGGGACTCCTGGACGACCTGCGTGGACATCCGGATGTCAACCTCGCCCAGATCGCCGGTAGCTTCCGCCGGAAAAAAGAAATCGTCCGCGACCTCGACTTCATCGTTTCCACGAAACAGCCAGAGGCCGTCATGGCATTCTTCACCGCCCATCCTCTTGTGGAAAATGTCCTCGCTCACGGCGCCACAAAATCCAGCGTGATCCTCAAGAGCGGCATCCAGTGCGACCTCCGCGCTGTGACCGGTCCTGAGTTTCCATTCGCACTGAATTATTTCACCGGCAGCAAAGAGCACAATGTCCGCATGCGCTCCCGCGCTCTCTCCCGTGGCTGGTCGCTCAACGAATACCGCTTCAGTGCCGCCGAGGGACGCGAACTCCAGCAACCCCTGCCCGAGATTCATGAGGAGGCGGACATCTACCGCGCCCTCGATCTCGAGCCCGTAGAGCCTGAACTCCGCGAAGACCGGGGCGAAATCGATGCCGCCGAGAAACACAAACTCCCGCACCTCATCGAGTGGAGCAACCTGCGAGGCACATTCCACAATCACACGACCGCAAGCGACGGCCGCGCCACTCTCGAAGACATGGTCGCCGCCGCGAAGGAACTGGGCCTCGAATACCTCGGGATCGCCGACCACTCGAAGGCGTCATTCCAAGCCAACGGCCTCGATGAGACACGCCTCGCCGCGCAAGTCGCCCGCATCGCGGAACTCAACGCCGCCGACAACGATTTCCGCATCTTCGCCGGCACCGAGTGCGATATCCTCAAGGATGGATCGCTGGATTTTCCGGACGAGGTCCTCGCCACGCTCGACTATGTCGTCGCGAGCGTCCACTCGTCTTTCACCATGCCTGAGGCCGAAATGACCAAGCGCATCATCCGCGCCATGGAGAACCCCCATGTCACCATGCTTGGCCACCTCACTGGCCGCCTGCTCCTCAGTCGCGAGCCGTATCAGGTCAACATCCCCGCCATCCTCGATGCCGCCGCCGCCACAGGCACGATCATCGAGCTCAATGCCAACCCGCGCCGCCTCGACATGGACTGGCGCTGGTGGCCGCTCGCCAAGGAAAAGGGTGTCAAATGCGCCATCAATCCCGATGCTCACTCGACCGCTGGACTCCAGGACCTCATATTCGGCGTCGGCATCGCCCGCAAAGGCTGGCTCTCGAAAAACGATGTCATCAACACCCTCCCGCTCGCCCGCATCGAAGCCGTTCTCAAAGCCAAACGCTCCACCTGATCCCATGCCTCACCGGTTCGCCATTTTTTCCACCGCGCTTCTCCTCCTCGCCTCCGCGAGTCCCCGCGTCCATGCGCAGGGTGTCGAGCCCGGCCTCGAGCGCGCCGTGAAGTGGAAATGGAATGTCGCCCCTCCGACCTCGGCCGCTTGGGGCCTGCCTCCGCGCGAGGTTCCCGTGCTGCAGCAGCGGTCTTCCTCACAAGCCGCCAACCCGACTGCGGCCGCGTCTGACCAAAACATCTACACCGTCAAAAAAGGCGATGTCCTTGTCCACATCGCCAAGAGGCTCCAACTCACCGTCGCCCAGTTGAAGGAATTCAACGCACTTGAAACCGATTTCCTACAAATCGGACAGCAACTGCGCATCCCCACACCGGAGGAAAAACGCCTTCTCAAAAGCACACCCAAGCCCACCGCATCCGCTGCCAGCACACCACAGCCCTCGGACATTGCAAAATCCGAAGTCTTCCTGCTGCGCGTTTTCTTGGACAACCAAGGCTTCGGCACCGGCCCGATCAGTGATGTTCCGGACTCGATCTTCGGCAAGGTTCTCTATCTTTACCAAACCGCGCGGGGCGAAACGCTCGATCACCCGACCGTCGTCCAACGCGCCAAGGAATTCACGCCCGACACGCTCAACACCTACACCCTCCGCGTCGAGGACTTCCGCTTCATCGCTCCGCCCAAGGCCGTCCGAGCCGTGATCGAGCCCGGCGGCACGCCCGATCCAAAAGCCAAGCCCGCGCCCACCCCGCCACCCACTTACCAGGAAATGGTCACAGCCGACTTCCTCGCCTACCGCTCCCCGTGGGAATTCGTCGCCGAGCGCTTCCATTGCGACGAGGCGTTCCTGCGCAAACTCAATCCCTCCCTCGGCGCCCATCCCTCAGCCGGCTCCCGCTTCCGTGTGCCGAATGTGCAGCCATTCGAAATCGAAAAAATCCCCGCCACCGGCTTGCAGCCACCAACCGACCCATCCCAGCAAATCACCGCCACGATCACCGATGTCACCACGCTCGAAATTTCCCGCAACAGCCGCCTCGTCGCCGTCATGCCCGTGGGACGCGCCCGCCCCGGCCTGCGCGGTCGCGGCGAGTGGCGGGTCCTCGATGTCATCGCACACCCCAGGCTCGCCACACTCCAAGAGGACCGCGTTGTCCAAGTCGAAAAGACCAGCCCCTTTTACATCAATCCCAACCCCACCCCCGTCACCGTGCGCCCCGTGCTCTCGCAAGAGCAATACCTTCCACCTGGACCGAACAACCCCGCCGGTGTCGTATGGATCAACCTCGCCAAAGGCGGCGAGACCACCCCGCAAGCCTTCGGCCTCCACGGCTCCAGCATGCCCGCCGCCATGCAAACGCTCGAAGGTATCGGCGGCTTCCGGCTCACAAATTGGGACGCCCTCCGCGCCGCCCGGCTCCTCCCTGCTGGAACCAAACTCGAGTGGAAGCCCTGACATGCAGCCCAAAACGTAAATTCCAAAAGTTACTTTTTTTTCCAACATCCTATGCCATCTTCACCTACCCGCACTCGTATGAGACTTCCGATTCGATCCGCTTTCGCCCTCGCCGCCACTCTCGTTCTATTTGCCATCGTTGTTTGTTTCGCATCCAACGCACCCGCCAAAGCCCAACTCCCGCCGCATCCCGCGCCACCGCAAGCCGCCGCCGTCGTTGAGCCCCAACCTGTCATCATCCCCGCACCCACTCCCGAAACTCCAATGACCGCCCCTGCCGCAGCCCCCGCACCAGCCGCTCCGAGAAAGCACACCTACACCAGTTGCAATGTCGAGGGCTCCGTCGTTGCCATGACCTTCGATGACGGCCCGCATCCCAAACTCACCCCCCGCCTCCTCGACATGCTCAAAGAGCGCAACATCAAGGCCACCTTCTTCGTTATTGGAAAATGCGTCGCCGAGTATCCCGACATCGCCAAACGCATCGTCGACGAAGGCCACGAAATCGCCAACCACAGCTGGAACCACCCGCAACTCACCAAGCTCTCCCCCTCCGCCTTCGATGCCGAAATTTCCCAAACCACCGAAGCCATTGTAAAAGCCACAGGCGTCCGCCCCGTGACCATGCGCCCACCCTACGGTGCCATTAACCCCGCCCTCACCAAACGCCTCAACGAAGAATATGGTCTGAGCGTCATCCTCTGGTCCGTCGATCCCCAAGACTGGAAAATCCGCAAATCCGACCATGTCTCCGGCCACATCATCAAAAACACCGGCCCCGGCGCCATCATCCTCGCCCACGACATCCACCCCTCCACCATCGACGCCATGCCCGCCGCCCTCGATACCCTCCAATCCAAAGGCTACAAATTCGCCACCGTCACCGAACTCATCGCCCTAGACCGCCCCGCCGCCCCGAAGGTCGATTCTCCGAAGGCCAACCCTTAAAAACAGCAAGGCTCCGCAGACGAACGAGAGGCTCTTGGTCGTCTTGACCATGAGCGCTTCCGCCGGTCAGACGGTCTGCAATCACCGGATCACCGGATCACCGGATCACCGGACCGCCGAGATCCTCCTCGGCATGGGCGCTTCAACAATGCCAACGAGGACGTTGGCGCTCCTGACAAATTATGGACGCATGGAGGCCTGCTCACCTCACGCGACTCCCAACTTCTCATTTTTCAACACCGTTGACGGGATAGACTCGAAGTGTCCATCTCTATGAACCAGAGTCGCTTCATTTACACTTGCAGCCGCAGCTATGAGGGAATCCACCAAGGGAATTCGCTCAGAGCAAAGCCCTCCAATCTGAAATGCTTTCAGCGCCACTTTTTCATCAACCGAGACAATTCCATGAAAAAGCAAGCGATAATCATCCAAAGTCAGTTCAACCTCTTTGGCGGATGAACCAAGAGCGACCATTCGCCTACCGAACTCGGTCAGGGAAATGCTGGAAATCAAGATTTTGCAGTCCTGATTATCAAAAAGCGATTGAACGCGATCCGATCCCACCTCGTCACGGTGATGCGCGAGAAGGGCCGATGTATCCAAAAGAAAAATCATGCCTCTGAATCCACCCGCTCTTGAATCAATTCCGCCACCGCATCACGCTCTGGAGCATGCCGCCGACCGGCCCCCTTCAAACGACGGGAAAGCGCCATGCGATCAGGAATAACCCGAACCCGAATTTCATCTGGATTTGTGGTTTCAAACCAGTCAAATAAAAAACCAGGCTTCACTCCAAACTTCCTTGCGATTTCCACAGGTATGGAAATCATGTTTTTCGTGGTTACAGTGGTTGTCATGGAAGGATGGTATTTTCATGGTTATCCTTTTTCAAGATTTTTTGTGGTTTTAATCACGGCGGTCACAGACCGCATCTACAGCTTCTTTATCCTGCTGACTTTTCCTTGAGATTTGAAAGTTTACAGAACACCGAGCCCCCCACTTGCCCGGGAACGCTGAGGTCCTCCTCGGCATGATGGTTTAACGAAGCCAACGGGTCTTTGGCGCTCCTGCCGCGCTTGGTTATCCCTCCTCGAATTGAATAAATATCAAGAATTAATGCCCGACCCCTCTGACTTTGACTGATTGACTCTGAGAAATTACAAATGAGGGAAAGAAGCCTACTGTATTGCCAAAAGACTCTGGACCGAGATGTCCTCGTCAAGACTCTCCCAATGAATTCCGATACCAGGCCCAATCAAGCGCCAGTTTTCTATCTGTTCCGGCTGGGCATCTCTTAGTTTGGGGAACCATTCCAGAGGTGCGGAAACAATTCTCCCATCTGCCAGCGAGACATGGAGCGAATCGGAGTCGATTTCGACCCCTGTTGCCCTTGCATCAGTTTTGACTTTGGCGGTGGATAGTAACATGCTCATCCCATTTCCTCCTAATTTTATCTTCGTTTTCTTGGATTAGTTCACGGATTTCTCTGAGTTGTCGGCTTAAATATCCATGGGATTCAGCCAACAAAATTGGATCAAGCCAAAATTTCGCATATTTTTCAGCAGATTCAATATGCACATGGATAGCTCTTCAGCTTCACGACTGAAAAAGAAAAATCTGTAGCCATGATGTCGAAAAATTTCTGGCACACTTTGCAGAATAGCACAATCTTGTAGTTGAGCGAAACATTTTTACCGGGAACGCTGAGGCCCTCCTCGGCATGATGGTTCAACGAATCCAACGGGGGCGTTGGAGCTCCCATGCTGCAGAGCAAGAGCTTGATAAAGATATGGCCATGGTGGGTAAAAATTCAACATCGAAGCTCGGATAGGCTTGCCAAATATGTTAAAGCGCGGGGTCCTTTCGCTGATAGCTGACATTGTAGCGGTTGTCTATGACTGCCGATCTTCGCGCCTTTCTTCAGGTTTTGGCTGCAAAAATTAACTCCCACTCCGGCAAGGCCAACGAGGAAGTTGGCTCTCCTACAGAGCTTGGTTATCCCTCCTCAAATTGAACAAATGTCAAGAATTAATGCACGACCCCTTTGACTCCCTCCAGTAGGTAAATTTTGTGGTCATAAATCTAATTTAACCAGTCGAAGGGTTATTGTCATTTATTTTTTTGCCAAACTATGTTCCTCACAAAGATTTTTTACCTCTCAAGGCTTGCAAAATATGTCAACACGCGGGGCCCTTTCGCTGAAATTGTGGAGGCTGTCTATGACTACCGATCTTCGCGCCTTTCTTCAGGTTTTGGCTGCACAAGTAACTCCCACTCCAGCAAAGCCAACGGGAAGGTTGGCGCTCCTGCCGAGCTTGGTCAGACCTCCTCGAATTGACCAAATGTCAAGAATTAATGCCCGACTCCTTTGACTTTGATACCTCCTTGAGCTCCAGAGGTTGGCGCTCCTGACGATACAAGATGCCTGCGTCAAGGGTGGGTAAAAATTCAAGGCTCAGCACCAGATAGGTTTGCAAAAAATGTCAAGAATTAATGCCCGACCCCTTTGACACTACACTAATTGAGTGTAAGCGTTGCGCCAAGCACCCCGTTGTTTTTTGAGGGGTTGGTGTAAATGTCGTAGGCCTATGCCACGACACTTACAGCATCTACGCCGCCTTTTTCAGCGAGAGCTTCTTGTCCGCCCACTTTTCTGGGGTGAGTTCGGCTACCTGCCAGCTTGTGGTCTCGGTGATGCGGGCGAGCACGTCTCGCAGATACTCATGCGGATCGATGCCGCGCCGCCGGCAACTTTCGATAATCGTGTAGATCACGGCACTGCGCTTTCCCGCGTCGGCGTCTCCAAAAAACAGCCAGTTCTTCTTGCCGATGGCCGTGGGTCGAATCGCATTTTCCACCCCGTTGTTGTCGATTTCGATACGGCCGTTGGCGACATACTTGGTGAGAAGATCCCAGTGCGAGAGGGCGTAGCTGATGGCTTTTCCAAATGTGCTCGATGGGAGATGCCTCTTGGAGGCCTCCATTTTTTCGAGCGCCCGCTTCAGGCGCTTCAATATCATCGCGCTTTGACTGGCTCTCACGGCCGCTCTCAATGCAGGCCCAGCCTTGCTTTCGCGCAAGCGTGCTTCGATGCGGTAGAGGTTTTGGATTTGATACAGGACCCAGTTGGCGCGCAGTGGCACATGTTCGCGGGCCTCGTGGAAGTGGCGCCGGGCGTGGGCCCAGCATCCGGCCAGTTCGATGCCTTCGCGTGTGCTGGCGAAAGCAGGATAGGCTGCATAGGCATCGCACTGCAGCACGCCACGGAAGTTCACAGGAACGATGTTTTCCAAGCAGACCGCGCCTCGTCCGGTCTCCCAGTGGAAGACCACATCGAGTCCAGGCGCGTGCGCTGTCCACAAGTAGCCTTGCTTGGTTTTTCCATTCCCTGGCGCAAGATAGGACACGGGCGTTTCATCGATCTGGACATACTTGTTGTCCATGACTGTGGTGCGAATGATTTCGTAAATCGGCTGCAACCAAAAGGCGATGAGTTCCATCCATCTCGCCAGCGTCGATCGCGGCAACGATACGCCGTGGCGGGTTTTGAAAATCATCTCCTGCCGGTAAAGCGGAAGGTGGTCGCAGTATTTGGAGACGGCCACGGTGGCAAGCAGGCCGGGAGCAGCGATGCCTCGATCCTGCAGGCACTCGGGCAGCGGCGCAATCACGGGCGCTGCCTCTTTGTCCTCAATGAGCACATACTTCGGACGCACAAGAAGACGGCGAAAAAAACGCCCCGGCTCGAAGTCGAGTCGCTCGCTGATTTCCTCACCAATACGGCGCCATTTTTCTGGATCGGCAAGCACCTCCGGCGGATCAATCACAACCTCCTCCGCAGGCAAGTTCTCAGGAATGCGTTCGCGCCTTGGGGATTTGGTTTTTGGTTTGGCGGGGATCATCGCTGCCGCAAGCAGGGAGGCGTCAGGCTCGGGTGCTTGCGTCTCGGGAAGAACGGCAAACAAATCCAGCTGATTGGAGTTGAGCGCCTCGCTCGAACTCCCAAACATTTTCTTCATCAACCAATCGATCTTCTCATTCAGGAGCTTCACCTCCTGACGAAGACGCTCGTTTTCGGCAACAAGGCGCGCATTTTCCTTTCGGAGTCTTTCGTTCTCCTGCGCCAGGTTGTTTTTGCCGGTTTTCTTCACTCGGAAAATACATAGCATGTTCTATGCCAACTGCATAAGCAAAACCTTTAGGCTTCGCGCTGATACCATGGACGCATCCGCCCGCCTCGTAAATCAACCCCGTCGGTGAGCATGGCCAACGCCTCGGCTCGCAGGGCGAGTTTGGTTTTTCCATCCGTATCCTTCGGCCAGGAAAAAGTCCCCTTCTCCAGACGCTTGGCCATCAACCACAGGCCCGAGCCGTCCCAGTAAATGATTTTGAGCCGCGTGTGGCTGCGATTGGTGAACACAAAGAGCGCCCCGCTCTGCAAATCCTCGTTGAGCTTGGTTGCAACCATGCCAGAGAGCCCATCAAATCCTTTGCGCATATCGCAGGGCTCCAATGCCACGAACACCCGCAACGATCCCGTGAAACTCAGCATACCCCGCCTCCCATCGCGCGCAGCACCACGGCCGCCAACTCCGCATCACGCTCATCCCGGACCCTCAGCCTCGCTCCACCGCCAAGGAATTCGAGTTCCATCCCGTCGCCAGCACAGCGTGGCTCGGCCCCGCAGGCGATCTCCGCCTCGATCCATTGCACCTGAGGCTTCGCCGCCGCTCCCGTCAAAACCGAATCCTTCCCCTGCTTTTGATTGCGCTCCTGAACCCAACTGCAAAAGGTCGAGTAGTTGATGCCAACCATGGCGGCAAACCTTGCCGCACTCATGCCCGCGCCATCAAAAGCGGCGAGTATTTCCTGCCGCTTGCCAAGCGGCGTGCGCACACGCCCCAGACTGTCCTGCTTGAGAATTTCCCCTGCTGATAATAACGATGCTGTAGATGTCATAGCCTCCAGACTACGACACCTCCACTACCTACGGTAGGTGGTGCTCGGCGCAACGCTTACTCAATAATTCATGCCCGACCCCTTTGACTAATTGAGTCTCATCTCACAAGAAATTTTCCCAAACCTTTTCTTGTAGCAGCTGTCTGTGACTGCCGGCTTTCTTTCCGTGGGAACGCTGAGGTTCCTCCTCGGCATGGCTCTTCACGAAGCCAACGGGGACATTGGCGCTCCTGACGATTCAATACGACCAAAGCAAGGGTTGGTAAAAATTCAAAATCGAATCTCGGATAGGCTTGCGAAATATGTCAAGACTTAATGCTCGACCCTTTTGATTAAAGGATGTTAAGGATTTTTAATCTCAACTTTGACATTATCAATGTAAGTCGCCACATTACTTACGAAATAACTTGTCATACTTACTTCAACACCTTCAGGAGGGGATTTATATGCCGCCTTGCCAATTAAATTATCACCTATCCAAAGTTCCACTTTACCATTTGCAATAACCCATTTGAATCGCTGCCAACCCGTAACTTTTTGAGCGGTGGACTGTGATTCCAGAGTTTCAAACCAACCTGGGCTGATTGTATTGGAACTATCAACAATCCAAACCCCTGCATCCCAATCTTTGGACTCAGTTAAAAGGTGGGGGTAAATGTAGAATGGAGAGTTTGATTGGGTATAGATATACATCTCTACTGACCCATTTGTGATTGGCTTTGGAAAACTTAATTGAGCAGAGGCCCAAGAATCGTTCTGGCCACCTTGATATTGCCCAATTCCAAGTTTTAAGGATTTAGCTCCATTCTGCGCCGTGGAATTCGTTGTTTGATAAATTCCTCCGCCGTTTGCAGACAATTTCCATGATGAGATAGGCGTAGTTTCAAAACTTTCTTCGATAACGATCCCAGCGGAAGCATTGCGGGCGAGGCGCAAGCCTGTAGAGAGGTATGAAATACTCGGATAAAGGCGATTGGTTGTATTAATCTTATAATCTGTAGCATCTTCGTAAAAGCTTCCTCCGCGACCAATTCGGAAACCAGGCAGGTCCTCATCAAAACACCACTCCCACATGTTTCCTGTCATGTCATAGATTCCGAGTTCATTTGGGGCTTTAGTTCCAACGCGCTGGGGTTTTTTAGGTCCACTGCCGAGGTTTCCCGGATACCAAGCCACAGCATTCAAATCATTGCCGCCACTATAAGTATAATTTTTGCTCAAAACCCCACCTCGGGCAGCCCATTCCCACTCAATGTTACGCAGCAACCTGTAACCATTGGCAGATGAGTTAATAGTTGGGATAATTTGTCCTGTTTTATAAGTTGTTCCATTTTGGGAATAAACAGCGGTTAAACCATCAATCTGACTCTTGGCATTACACCATTTCACAACATCATACCAGTTCAACGACATTGCGGGTTGGTCATCCGTGATCCCGGTGCCTGAATTACCAATGTCGTAACCGTTCGCGGCGGCCCAATTGCGGACAGTCTTCCACTCGCCCCAAGTAGTTTCAAAGCGGGCAATTTGGAAGGCGGAGACGGTTTGATTAGCGAGCGCGGATCCAGCTGGCAAAGTCCCACCTTGGACATTGACCATGTTGCCATTAACATTACGAGCGAGACGGAAACCGAACGCGTCGGAACTATCCCAGAATGGACGCCCAGCGTGACCAAATGTAATCTTTGGCTGATACCCTTGCTGCCAGCCACCGCCACGGACAACATAGTTTTGTAGTTCAGTCGGCACTTCATCTGCGGGGGCAAGAGTTGTATCCCATGTTATTTCAAGAACATTTCCAGCGCAATCAGATAGGCCAAAACCATTTCGCGGATATGTTCCGACAGGCGTTGTGTTATTTGGATACCCAGTGAATATTACCCAATTTGAATTCTGCGCATTTGCGGAAGTATTTCCCCAAGGGTAGACTTGGCTTTTCAAACCTCCGCGAGCCGCAACTTCCCACTCATCGCCAGTTGGCAATCGATATCCATTTGCTTGTTTTGACCATACGATTCCGTTAGCTTGAGCTAGATTTAAGGAAGATGGTGTGAGCGGGATAATCTGCGAATTGGAGTCTTTGGTCGAGAAACAAGGCTCCAGACCCGCCATGATACTGGCGGCATTGCACCATAAGGCTGCATCCACAAAGGTGATGTGCGTAACAGGATGTTGCGGCGTTGGCACAGACACATCCGTGTAGCCACTTCCCGCCACACCAGCAGCAATCGTCCAATTTAATTTCACTTTTGCTTTCTTCACAACATAATCCCATTGAGAAAAAGTAGTTTCATCTTTAGCAATCAAGTAATTAGGCAATAGGACGGATTTTTCAGGTAGAGGATATCCAAGAGAAACAGGTTCAGCGGAGGAAATCTCAACCATATCAGGATTGAAGCTGAAAGCAGTATTTACAACCTCCAACTCGACTTCCAGCTCATCCCAATAGCCGCCGGATTCGAGGCGGATGACGAAGGTGTAGGTGCCGGCGGTGGTTGGAGTGCCGCTGAGGGTGCCGTTGGCGCTGAAGGACATGCCGGGGGGCAGAGTGCCTTCGCTGATGGACCAGACTTTGTCTCCCGTGCTGCTGACTGCGCCGAAGGTGTAGCCTGTGTAGGCTTGGTTCAGCGTGGCCTCGGGCAAGGTGCCGCTGATGAAGATTTTCGGCCCGATGTTGCGGACGAGGCGGAGGCCGAGATAGGGCCAGCGCAGATCGCGATTTACATAGTTGAGGCTTGTTACGGTGCATCTGTTGGCCTCTACATTGAAGCATCCGCCGTAAGTCTGGCGATCTGAGGCGTTGTAATAATCCCAGCACCACTCCCACACATTCCCGCTCATGTCATAAATTCCCAATTCGTTGGCGGCTTTGGTCCCAACAACTTTTGTGGCATTGGAAGAATTGGTTGCATACCAGGCCACGGCGTTAATGTCGTTGCTACCGCTGTAGGTGCAGTTTCCGCTGCTCACTCCTCCCCTCGCGGACCATTCCCACTCGATTCTTGCAGGTAGTCGATAGCCATTGGCTGCGGCATTGACTTCCGGAGTTTGAACCCCAGTTTTGTAGGTGGTGCCGTTTACGGTATAAACTGGAGCGAGGCCTTCCATCTGGCTCTTGGCATTGGTCCATTTGAGGACTTCATACCAATTCACCATTTGCACAGGGTGGTTGTCGGCGGTTCCGTTGCCGACCGTCGCGAGATCGGTGTAGCCATTCGCGGCAGCCCAAGTGCGGACGGTTTGCCATTCGTCCCAAGTGACTTCTGTGCGGCCGATTTGGAAGGCTTGGACTTTTTGCCCGGCTAGACCGGAACCCGCTGGCAAGGTTCCGCCTTGGACGGTGACCATGTCGCCTGTGGCGTTGCGGACATACCGGATACCCATGCTTGGAAAATCGAGGTAGATTCCGTTTCTGAAAAACACCGTGCAATGGTCGGGCGTGCCTGCTCCGCCGCGGCGGGCTCTACCGCCAGTTACGGCATCCCAGCACCATTCCCATTGGTTTCCACTCATGTCATAAAGACCGAGTTCGTTGGGCAGTTTTCCACCAATAGGTTTCATGATGTTTGGCGAGTTGCTCCAATACCATGCCACCTCTTCGATGTTATTGCTTCCGGCGTAGGTATAGCCCTTGCTTTGGACACCACCGCGAGCCGCCCATTCCCACTCCGCTTCGGTTGGCAAACGATATCCATTGGCGCTTGGATTCCATTCAGGAATTTGCTGCCCTGTTTTAAAAACAGTTCCGTTAAAGGTATATGCAGGCTGCAGACCTTCCATTTGGCTCTTCGCATTGCACCACTTTGCCGCATCGTTCCAAGTCCAGACATAAGCAGGGTAGTTGCTGCCAGTGAAAACCTGACCGTGATTTGAATCACTTGTGGCAAATTCACGCGAAAATCGGAATTCATAACCATTCTGCACCGCCCATTTGACCACCTCGCGGTATTCTGCCCAAGTGGTTTCGAAGCGGGCGATGTGGAAAGCGGAGACGGTTTGGTTGGCCAAGGCGGAGCCTGCGGGAAGCGTGCCGCCTTGGACGAGGACCATGTTCGGTTCGCCGGATTCCTCGGAGTAGAGTTGCGAGACTTCGGCTGCGGTTAAGGCGCGGTTGTAGAACTTGACATCGTCAATACAGCCGTTAAAAGGATAATTAAAAACTTTACCAGAATGGTTCCCAATCCCCCACCCTGGTTGAGCCCAAGATGGTAAGTTTTTGACCATTGGGCCTCCAGCAGCCGCATGTGCAACTAAAGTGCCATTGACATATAAATCATGATCCCCCGTAACATTATTATAAGTGGCAATAACTAACATCCATTTTCCGATTTGAATAACACCTTCAGCACTTTGTATGGTGCTGGTTGGTGCCACTCCGAGATTAATCTGCGTGCTAATTGACCCATTATTACTTACATACAAGGTAAAAGGGTCATTTCCACTATCGTAACCGCCTCGAAAAACTACCATTTGAGGCAAACTGGACTGCCCTTTCCATTCAACCCACGCTGCTACTGTGAAGCTATCATTTTTAAGAATATCATAATCATCTAGTATAAAACCATCATCCACTCCATCCAAATTAAATCCATTGCCAATAAAACCTGCTCCAAGTTTGGCTCCGCCTTTGGTATCTAATTTTAAAAACTCCAATCCCGCTTGGTCAGTTAGGTTCTCTCCATCAAAATGCGCCACCAACCCCACGCTCAGCGGTTCGAACGATTTGGCATCAAACGGATTTGTCCCATCATACATTTCGCGGTAGTCGTTCACGCCGTCGTTATCCGAGTCGAAGTTGTCCGAGCGGCGGCCGGCTTGGTAGCCCATGTCGGCGCGGGTGTCGTCGGGGTCTTTGAGGACGGGGTTAGCGGTATCGATGGCGGGTGAGCCGGTTTGGAGGCTGTAGTCGCCCGCGTTCGGGTTGTTCAGCTTCGGATCGGTGCCGAGGTTGCCTGTGCCTGCGGTGAAGGTCTCGATGCCGCCGGATTTTACGCCGCCTTGGGAGAGCGTGTAGGTGACGGTGGCCTCGGTGCCTCGGTTGTAGGGATAGGCGAAGGCGCCGATCTGGTCGCCGCCGTTGGCCCAGAGGATGCTGTTCATGAGGTCCATCTTGCCGCCGTTGGCGAGGGAGACGCCGCCTTGGTAGCCGAAGAAGTTCCGGCTGTCGTTTTTGTAGACGGTGACGCGGTCGAGGATGATCTTGGAGCCCTCGGTGAGCGTGGCGCCGCCGCTGGCCCAGGCGTAGTTCTCGGCGAGGACGCAATTTTCCACCGTGAGGATGTCTGTCGCGCTGCCGATGGAGTAGATGGCTCCGCCGAAGGTGGCTGAGTCGCGGCCTGGGGTGCCTGCGCCGTTGCCTCGGATGATGCAGTTTTTTACCATGGCGGTGGTGCGGCAGTGGATGCCGCCGCCGTAGTAGTCGAACCCGTAGGAGGAGGGTTGCGGACGCCCTGTGCCGCCGGTGATGGTGAAGCCGTCGATAATGGTGCCCTCGCCTGCGATTTCGATAACGGTTTTGCCTTTCACGCCGCGCAGGGTGGTTTGGGCTTCGCCGGATTGGGAGAGGAGCTTCACGGATTTGCCGACGATGGAGACGGTGCCGTTGTAGCTGCCGGGCTGAACCATGATGGTGCCGCCGGTGCGCGAGGTATCCACCGCTTTTTGCACGGAGGCGAAGGGTTTCGCGAGTGTGCCGTCGCCGGTGGTGTCGCTGCCGGAGGTGGCGACCCAGAGGATGGCGAGTTCGGGCTTGATGACCTCGAGGATGACTTCGATCTCGCCCCAACGGCCGCCGGAGCTGGCGCGGACGATGAACGAGTAGGTGCCTGCGGCGGCGGGTGTGCCGGAGATTTTGCCGGTGGCGGGGTCGATGGTGAGCCAAGCGGGTTTGTCACCCGAGATCGACCATGTGTAGCTGCCGCCGGTGCCTCCTGTGGCGGTGAGGCCGAAATCGAGGCCGCTGCCTTCGGTGCCGGTGGGGATATCGCCATCGACGGCGATCTGGATTTTGCGCACGAGGGCGAGGCCGTGTTTCGCGCCGGTGGCGATGCCGAGGACATTGCCGGGAGCAGGCGGCGGCGTGACATTGTCGGGGTTGAAGCCCCAGTTCACGATGGAGTTGTCGGCCTTGAAGGCGAGTGAGCGGTCGCCCTCGGCGGAGATTTGCACGACATTGGTTAGCCCGGCGGGCACGGTGGCTTGGGCGGTCCAGTTGGCTCCCCAGGCGACGACGGTGCCGTTGGCTTTGAGGGCTACGGAGTGGTAGTCGCCAGCGGCGATCTGGATGACATCGGTGAGACCTGCTGGCACGGTGGCTTGGCCCATGTCGTTGCGGCCCCATGCGACGACGGTGCCGTCGCCTTTGAGGGCGAGCACATGTCCGCGGCCGGCGGCGAGTGCGGTGACATCCGAGAGGCCGGCTGGAATGGTGGCTTGGCCTTGATCGTTGGCGCCCCACGCGAGGATGCGTCCATCGCCGGTGAGGGCGTAGGAGGTATTGAAACCTGCGGCGATGAACTTTGCGCGGCGGAGTGTGGCAGGTATGGCGGTCTGGTTGCTGGTATTCCAGCCCCAGCCGGTGACTTTGCCTTGGCTATCGAGCGCAAGGTAGTGGTTGTTGCCTGCGGCGATCTGGACGATATCCTTGAGGTCGGCTGGGACATTGCGCTGGCCGGCCCAGTTTGTGCCCCAGACGGAGACGGTTCCGTCAGCGCGAAGTGCGGCGGAGCTGGAATCGCCCGCTGCGATCTGGACGACGCGATTGAGTGCGGTCGGAATGGTGGTCTCACCATTCGGGTTCGCACCCCATGCGATGACATCGCCTTCCTGGGTCGGGCGCTCGGGCGGGAGTTCATCGATCTCATGAATCTGGATGACTTGGTTGGCGGCGACATTTTCCAGAACGCTCTTCAACCCGCTCGGCCAGTAAACCGTGACCTTCGCGGCCTGCGCCTTGTCGGCCAGGCCGAAGGTGAGGCTGGATTTTGTGGCGGAGCCGGTGTCCGCGCCAAGGTATTGGGCGAGGGTGGTGTTAGTGGTGGCGGTGTTGGGCTGATCGTATTCGAGGAGATAGGAATTTGGCGTCGGTCCGCTTGGATTACCGACCAACCAATTATCATCCCACTTCCCACCCGCATAGGCCCACAAGTAATGTTGATTCTTATCAGCTCCATTATTTGGTTCAGTAGGAGCCCAGTTTGTGTATTCCCATGGCTCTCCAGTAACCCATTTCCACTGCCCTTCAGTGTCTTTATCAGTAGCTCCAAGCCAAGGCTCTATACTTGTTTTTAGCTGTGGAAATAACGTATAAATATTCTGTCGCTCAACTTCAGATGTTATTGTAGCCAAATGTCCCCCTCGCTTTTCGGCATCCAATTTAGCTTGTTCCCAAGTAAAGTTACCCATAACTACCTGATATCTGCTCGCTCCCGTTAGCTGGAACGGCTTCTTCGCCGACACATCCTTCAACTGCACTTCCACTCGCGCACCCGTGCCCTGAGCAGGCGAGATCGACCCGACAAGTTCCACTTTAAGCCAGTTGGTTTCCTTGAGGTCGGAATCGTTTCGGTAGACCTTAAACATCCGCTGGGGTCCGAAGTTATTCCAGCAGTAGTAGACATAATCCAAGTCGCCATCGCCATCGAGGTCGGCGGCGTAGCCGTTGCTATAATTGTTAGACGCGTATGGATTGCCATTACCAGCGAAGGTGGCAGTGGTGCCCCAATTTGTGGTGGAGTCGAAGAACGCCTTGGTCGGGTCGAATGTGCCGTTGCCTGAGGTGGCTTTCAGGTAGGTGGCGCCGTTTTCCCACATGCGCGGATACATGTTGGAGAAGTTATGGGTTCCGCTCCAGACGGCGTCGAGGTCGCCATCGAGGTCGGCATCGAAGGTCGTGGCTCCCCAATGGTAGAACCTGTCTTGGATGATTGGCGAATCCTTCTGAGCGTATTTGCCAGTGCCGTCGTTGATATAGACGCGCGGGATGGCACCTGCCCATGGCCAATCCTTCGCGCCGTTGATGAGATCGAGGTCGCCGTCGTTGTCCATATCCCAGGAGAAGAAGGGTCCGCTTTCGCAGCCAAGGGTGATGCCGCTATCGGTTTTCTCGGTGAAACCGGCGAGGATCTTGGCGCCTGTCGGATTGGCGTAATCCGCAGTGCTGTTGCCCGAGTTCATGTAAAGGCGGACCGGGCGAGGGGTGTAGGATTCGGAGATCGAAGCGCTGTTGGTCTCCAGCGCGAGGATGTCTGGTTTTCCATCGCCATTGGCGTCGGTGATGCTGAAGGACGGATTTTTCCAAGTCGTCTTGACGAGGTAGGTCTTGCCGCTGAAGAGCGGAGCGGAGGTCTGTGAAACGCTGGCTTGATTGAAGACCGCTGCAATGCCGCCGCCGCTGGTGGCGTTGATGTTGAATACGAGGTCAAGGTCGCCATCGCCATCGATATCGGCGTAGCTCACTTGGCGGTAGCCTGCGAGGTCGCCTGTGAGCAGGCCGGTGAGGATTTGTTTGGTGAAGGTGCCTTGGCCGTTATTCAGGTAGAGCGTGGCTTCGGTGCGCTGGGCATTGGTTCCGAGGATGTCGGTGACGCCGTCGTTATTGAAATCGGCAACGAGCGCGGTTGTGACTCCGGTGAGTCCGGCTTGAGCGGTGCTGTCGCGGAGGTCGAACGCGCCTTGAGCTATGAGGAGCTTGGCTGTGCCGTCGTCATTTCTGGCGAGAACATCCTCGCGGCCATCGTTGTTGAAATCCTCCACGGCGATGACGGAGTGCTGCGGGATGTTTACCGAGTCGGTGACATCGGTGAAGAGCTTGCCGCTGGCGGTGACATTGCCAGAGGTGGCCGCTTTAATGACGAGCACGAACTGGCGCGTGGCTTTCGCGCCGTTGGCATCGGTGACTTGGAAGGTGAGCGTTGTATTTCCGGCGGCGGTGGGTTTGCCGGTGATCCAGCCGGTGAGAGCGAGATCAAGCCCGGCTGGGAGCGTGCTGTTATTAGTCAGCGCCCACTCGAACGGGTTCGTGCCACCGGTGGCGGCGAGTTGGTGCGAGTAGTCTTGGTTGACCCGACCTTCGGGGAGCGAATCGGTGGCCACGGCGAGCGTCGCCGGATTGCGGAAGGTGAGCGTCATGTTCTGCGTGGCATTGGCGGCCGGCGAGGCGGTGTCCTGAACGCGCACGGTGAAATTCGCCGTGAGGGCGGTAGAGGAATTTGCCGTGAGGACGCCGGCGGTGGAGATGCTGGCATTGGTTGGCAGGTTGCCCTTGGAAACAAACGACCATGTGTAGTTCGGCTTGCCGCCGAGAGCTTGGAGCGTGGTCGAGTAGGCGGTGTTGATATTCACCGTGCCGAGGTTTGGCGCGGTGCTGATGTAGAGCGGATCGGCGGCTTCAACCGCGATAGTGAGATTCGCCGTGGCGTTTTGGGATGCGCCATCTCTTACTGAGAGTGTGATGGTCGTATTACCTGCTGCGGTCGGTGTGCCAGTGAGTTGGCCCGAGGCGGAGTTTACCGAGAGCCATGCTGGCTTGGTGCCGGCAATCGACCAAGTGTAGTTTGGCTTGCCGCCGATGACTTGGAAGTTGGCGGCAAGAGGCTGGTTGGCCTTGGCGGAAATGATGTTTCCAGCATAGTCGGAAACAATCTCCATGCCGTAAGGAGCTACGATGATTGTAAACTCGCGCTCAGCGGTGTTGTTTCTGGCGTCCTTGATGACAAGCGTGAACTTGAATGTGCCGGCCGTAGTCGGCGTGCCAGCAATTTTGCCTGAAGACAGGGACAAGCCTGAAGGTAAGGAACTGCCTGACTTGAGAGCGTAGGTGTAGGGAGCGAAGCCGCCCTTGCCCTCAAGCGTGATGCCAGTCGAGGTAGTCGGCACGGGCTGGGTTGTGGGGTCGGCAACATAGAACGACGCAACCTTGCCACTTGGCAGGTTGGCCTCGGTGATGAACTCCACAGGATCCGCAGCAGAGATGATGAATGTCGTGGACTTCGTGGCTGTGCGTTGGCGTGCATCTTTGACGGTGAAGGTAACGGTGGCATTGCCCTCTGTGGTCGGCGTGCCTTTGATCGAACCCGTGGTGGCGTTGAGGGTGAGCCCAGCAGGTAGAGCGGGCGCAACGGTCCAAGTGTAGGACTCCAAGCCGCCAGTGGCGTCCAGTATCGCGGGGATAAGAGGCTTGTTTGCCTGCCCAGGGATAGTGGCGGGGATATCGACCGCGAGGTCATAGGCGTCGATGCGGATCGTGTAGGCACGCTCGGCGGGAACGCGATTGGCTCCGGTGGCGACGACGGTGAATGTGAAATTCCCTGCGGTAGTCGGCGTGCCGCTGATGATGCCCGTGGTGGCATTGAGCGAGAGAACGCTCGGGAGCGATGTGCCGGGTTTTACGACGAAGTTGTAAGGCTCAATGCCGCCCTCGACATTGATCGCGGGATTCGGATATGGCACTCCCACCATGCCACTCGGGAGTTGCTGGGTGGCGTCGAGGACCGGTGGCTCGCCGGCAACGATCGAGATCGTGCAGGTCTTGTTGGCGGTTTGCAGCTTGCCATCTTTCACGGTGACCGTGACCGTCCAGTTGCCGGTGGCGTTCGATGTGCCGCTGAGGATGCCCGAGTCGGAATTGATCGACAACCATGCGGGTTTGGTGCCCGAGATCGACCATGTGTAGTTGCCGTCGCCGCCGTCGGCGTTGAAGGGTTCCGAGGCGAACGGCACATTCGCGGTGCCATTCACAACGGAGGGCGCGTCGGCTGAGATCGCGAGATCATATGGCGCGATAGGCAGGGTGAAAGTGCGGTTGGCTGTAACGCCATTTTTATCCTTCGCCTGCATGGTGAATGTGGCATTGCCGACGACAGTTGGCGTGCCGCTGATGCGCGCGCCGGTCTGTGTGAGGCCTGCACTGAGATTGCCGCTGATGCGGGTGATCGTGACGGGTGCGAATCCGCCTTGGGTGGTGAGGGTAGCGGTGGGGTAAGTGCTTAGAACCATTCCGCCGTCGAGGACCTCGGGGGTCACCCATGTGAGCGGGAGCAACTCTGCCACGGGCAGGGTGATCGTGCGGGTGGCATTGGCGGAGGTGCTGTCCACGACCTTTACCGTAAAGGTGTAGTTACCCTCCGTGGTCGGCTTGCCGGTGAGGTTGCCGCCGGAGAAGGTCAAGCCAGGAACGGCCGGGGTTGGCGTGACCGACCATGTGTAGGGTGGAAGTCCACCGCTTGCAGTGAAGGAGGCAGGCCCATAGACGCTACCCACATTGGCTGCAGGCATGGGGTTTGGCGCTGTGATGACCAGCGGCGGTGCGGGTTTGATGACGAGTGTGAACTCGCGCTCGGCGGTCGCAGCGGGCACTTGCGTGTCTTTTCCAATGAGCGTGAACTTGTAGGTTCCGGCAACTCTCGGCATGCCTGAAATCTTACCTGCCGAGAGCGTGAGGCCCGACGGCAGTGTGCTGCCGGCTTTCAGAGCGGGAATGGCGTAAGGGGATTTGCCGCCACTGTTGACCAGCGCTGCCGTGTAGTTGCCTCCCACTTGTCCCTCGGGGAGGGTGGCTTGTGTCTCCCAAACAAGAGGATCAGGCGCGGTGATACTGACAGTCACATTCCGGGATATGGATTGGGCATTGCGATCGGTGACCTTGATGGCAACTGTGTAGTTACCGACAGCAGCAGTAAGGTTGCCGCTCACGAGGCCGGTTGTGGAACCCAGCACGAGGGTCGTTGGCAGCGCGGGCGTGGCGCTCCATGTGTAATTCGCCGTGCCGCCGAGGACCGTGAACTGGGCCGGAGTGATCGCGGAGTATCGCTTACCAACAATTGTGGTTGGGCCAGAGACCGACATTCCGTAGGAGTCAATAACGATTGTGAATTCGCGCTCGATGGTATTGGCCGGCGGGGGCGTCTTCGCGTCTTTCAGGACAACCGTGAATTTGTAGGTGCCCGCCGTGGTCGGCTTGCCGGTGATGGCACCCGTGGCTGGAACAAGGGTGAGACCTGCGGGCAGGATGCTGCCGGTTTTGAGACTGAAAGTGTATGGGGAAAATCCGCCCGTGGCTCCGAGTGTGCCATTGTAGCTCGTGGCCACTCTTCCATTGGGCAGCGTGAGGGGATCAAACGCGAGGGCGGCCGCCTCGTTGATGCGCAAGGTCAAGGTGCGGTTCGCTGACCTTAAATTCGCATCGGTGGCTTTCAAGACCAGCGTGTAGTTGCCTGCGGCGGCGGGCTTGCCAGTAAGATTGCCTGTGGAAGGCGAGAGGCCGCTGAGCGTAGGAGTGGAGGTGAACGACCAGCTGTAAGGCTGCTTGCCGCCTGTAGCTGCAAGCGGCGCGGTGTAGTTAGCCCCGGCAGTGCCTGCGCTAAGACTGGTCGTGGAGATGGCGAGGTCGTAGTTGACGACAGGAAGCGTGAGTTGTTTTTCCGCCTTGGCCACTGTGCCGTTGCGCGAGTCGGCGACTTCTGCTGTGAAGGTGAAGTTGCCAGTGGCATTCGCCGTGCCGGAGAGGCGACCGGCAGGGCTCAGGGTGATCGTGTTTGGCAGCGTGCCGCGGTTTTTCAGGTTCCATGTGTAGGGTGCGATGCCCCCTGTGGCGGCGAGGGTGGCATTCACTGAAACGCCTGCATAGGCGGCGTCAAGCGGCGACTGGCTGGTGATGGCAAGCGATCCGCTCGCGACGATGATCGAGAATGTTTTTGTTCCTCCCTTGCCGAGATCGTCTGTGGCGCGAATAGCAACCCTGAAGGTGCCTGCCGCTGTAGGAACACCCGAAAATGTGCCGGTCGTTTGATTGAGCGTCACTCCCGATGGGAGATTGCGCAGCGGGTCGGTGCTGGAGCCGATTTTAGCCCATGTGTAAGGAGGCTTGCCGCCTGTCGCCGCCAATGTCGTGCCGGTCGTTTGATTGAGCGTCCAATACAAGGGCGATGCCGTGGTGATTTTTGGCGCGGGAGCGTCCGATATGATCACCGAAACATATGCGGTGCGGCTTCGGTTGTTGGCATCGACGACCGAAATCTTCAACCGATATTCTCCCGCCGTCGTCGGGATGCCGGAAATCGTGCCATCCGAGTCGATCGTGAGATTCGGAGGCAGTGGCGCTGCCGCCTTGAATTGATAAGGGGGCTTGCCGCCGGTGGCAACGAGATCGTCGGAGAAATACTCCTGCCCCATTTCCGCGTTGGGCAGCGTCTTTGTGGTAATCGCCGGAGCCTCAGCCGGCGCAACTGGAAAAACGTAGGTGCGGGTGGAAAACTGTGGAACGGCATTGGAGCCGGCGACTCGGATGACGATTTTATATTCCGCGGTGCTCTGTGGCGCGGCCGAGGGCAGTGGCGTGCCGGAGAGGACGCCGCTTGGGCTCAATGTCAGCCCAGCAGGCAAGGTGGAGGTTGTCGAAAATGTGTAAGGGGGCTTTCCTTTTGTGGCATTGAAAGTGAAGGTATAAAACCTGTCCACTTGGGCGCCGGTATCAAATTTCACCGCAGGCAGCGCGGGCGCGTCCGCAGAAATGGTGAGATTGAAGTTTTTCGCCTTGGAACTGACAGGAGAACCAGAATCCCTGACACGGATTTGAAAGGAGCTGCCGGACGGCCCGGTTGGAATGCCAGAAATGACGCCGGTGGAATTATTGAGAAGCAGGTCTTTCGGCAATGTTTGTCCGGTCTTTAAACTGAAGGTATAGGGCGGCGTTCCGCCTGTGACTTGAATCGGGATCGAGGCAGGAGAGCCAGCGGGAGAACTCGGAAGCGTCGCATTGCTCGTGATAGCAAGCGGAGTCTGGGCGTTGGCCGAGGTAAGGGCAGCGGCAATGGTGAAGAGGAAGAGAAAAATGAGGTGCATGGTGGTGGAGCTTGGTGGAATCTTGTTGGGAGTTTGACGAAGAGATGGCGAATGATTGCGGGGAAAAATTTTGAGAGATAGCAAAAATCCATATTTGCGCAGTGGGCGTCAAGCATTTTTTGTCGGCTTTTAAGATGATTAGGCAAAACAAAGTGTCATGCATTCATGCGATGGTTGGTTCAGCAATGTTTTAGCTGACGATGCATCAAGCGCTCGGCATTACCTGAAAATTTTGCCTACGGGGGAATTCCGAGCTCATGCCTTGGCATGGTGCATCACGAAGCCAACTCGTCGTTGGCGCTCCTGACGATTCAAGACGACTGCGGCAAAAGTGAATAAAAATTCAAGATTCAGCCACAGATAGGCTTGGGAAATATGTCAATGCACGGGGCCCTTTCGCTGAAATTGTAGCGGCTGTCTATGACTGCCGATCTTCGCGCCTTCCTTCAGGTTTTGGCTGCACAAACAACTCCCACTCCGGCAAAGCCAACGAGGACGTTGGCGCTCCTGCCGAGCTTGGTTATCCCTCCTCGAATTGAACAAATGTTAAGAATTAATGCCCGCCCCCTTTGACCGACACAAGGCTTGCAAAATATGTCAACGCGCGGGGCCCTTTCGCTGAAATTGTAGAGGCTGTCTATGACTGCCGATCTTCGCGCCTTTCCTCAGGTTTTGGCTGCAAAAATAACTCCCACTCCAGCAAAGCCAACGAGGACGTTGGCGCTCCTACAGAGCTTGGTTATCTCTCCTCGAATTGAACAAATGTCAACAATTAATGCCTGACCCCTTTGATGACCCCTTTGACTCCTGACGATTCCATACGGCCGCGACAAGGGTGGGTAAAATTCAAGATTCAGCCCTGGATAGGCTTGCGAAATATGTGAATATGTGAGCTCAGCCCTTTTCATGTCAATAATTAATGCCAGACCCCTTTGACTTTTACCCGTTTAACTTCGGCTGACCCTTTTGACGCCTTTGATTTTATAGTTCGTCGCCAGGAAGAGGAGGGACATCGGGCACATTGGCCAAATAGTTGTCCCAATCCTGTCGACTGCCCTGGGATGCCTCTTTGCGCAGATATTCGAGGGACGACATCACTGCCAGTTTTTCCCCAGCGGCCATAGCCAAAAATTGCTCGATGGAGAATCCCTCCCGCTTGGCCAAATTCTCGATACCCGCTTTCACGCCCTCAGGGAGTTGTATGCTAATTGTGCTCATGGTTGGTTTTGAAGAATTTTGAGGAATCTTCTTGGAGTGATTGCGGGGATGCCAAGTTGTTTGGACCCCCTAAAATCATCAATGTTATGGGTGACAATAAAATCACAACTTCCCGCGAACGCAAGTTCCAAAACCATGTCGTCATCAGGATCCGGCAAAAAAGGTCGCCAGAGATAGTGGATATCTTGCAGTCGGGCTAAAGAAGCGAGTCGACGCAAGAAGCCCAGTGTCGTTTGCACGCTGGTGCCAGGTGAAAGGTTCTTTGCCCTTGTCAACACAGCCACCCACTCCATGTATAGGGAAATGGAGAGACAGACTTCAAATCGCCGCAAGGGAATCATTTCAACAATAGCAAAGCTGGCACCTCGACGGGAAAGCACTGCAGCGACCATGACACTTGTATCAAGAACGACACGCACGGATTCCAGATACTGCGATTCCTAAAAATTGTCGAGCACTCTTCAAATTCCATACCGAAGCCAACGGGAAGGTTGGCGCTCCTGCCGAGCTTGGTCAGACCTCCTCGAATTGACCAAATGTCAAGAATTAATGCCCGACCCCTTTGACACTACACTAATGTAAGCGTTGCGCCAAGCACCCCGTTGTTTTTTGAGGGGTTGGTGTAAATGTCGTAGGCCTATGCCACGACACTTACAGCATCTACGCCGCCTTTTTCAGCGAGAGCTTCTTGTCCGCCCACTTTCCCGGGGTGAGTTCTGCGACCTGCCAGCTTGTGGTCTCGGTGATGCGGGTGAGCACGTCGCGCAGATACTCATGCGGATCGATGCCGCGCCGCCGGCAACTTTCGATAATCGTGTAGATCACGGCACTGCGCTTTCCCGCGTCGGCGTCTCCAAAAAACAGCCAGTTCTTCTTGCCGATGGCCGTGGGTCGAATCGCATTTTCCACGCCGTTGTTGTCGATTTCGATGCGGCCATTGATGACATACTTGGTGAGAAGCTCCCAGTGCGAGAGGGTGTAGCTGATGGCTTTTCCAAATGTGCTCGATGGGAGATGCCTTTGGGAGGCCTCCATTTTTTCGAGCGCTCGCTTGAGGCGATTCAATACCATCGCGCTTTGACTGGTTCGCACGGCCGCTCTCAATCCAGGCCCAGCCTTACTTTTACGCAGGCGTGCTTCGATTCGGTAAAGATTTTGGATTTGATACAGGACCCAGTTGGCACGCAGGGGCACATGTTCGCGGGCCTCGTGGAAGTGCCGCCGCGCGTGAGCCCAGCATCCCGCCAGTTCGATACCCTCGCGCTTGCCGGCGAAAGCAGGATAAGCCGCATAGGCGTCGCATTGCAGCACGCCACGAAAGTTTACAGGAACGATGTTTTCCAAGCAGGCTGCGCCTCTTCCCGTCTCCCAGTGGAAGACCGCATCGAGTCCAGGCGCATGCGCTGTCCACAAGTAGCCTTGTTTGGTTTTTCCATTCCCGGGCTCAAGATAAGACACGGGCGTTTCGTCGATCTGGACATACTTGTTGTCCATAACTGTGGTGCGAATGATTTCGTAAATGGGCTGCAACCAAAAGGCGATGAGTTCCATCCATCTCGCCAGCGTCGATCGCGGCAGCGACACGCCGTGGCGAGTTTTGAAAATCATCTCCTGCCGGTAGAGCGGAAGGTGGTCGCAGTATTTGGAGACCGCCACGGTGGCAAGCAGGCCGGGAGCAGCAATGCCACGCTCTTGCAGGCACTCGGGCAGAGGGGCAATCACGGGAGCTACCTCCTTGTCCTCAATGAGCACATACTTGGGACGCACCAGAAGACGGCGAAAAAAACGCCCCGGCTCGAAGTCCAGTCTCTCGCTGATTTCTTCACCAATCCGGCGCCATTTTTCTGGATTGGCAAGCACCTCCGGTGGGTCGATCACAACCTCCTGCGCAGGCAGGTTCTCAGGAATGCGTTCGCGCCTTGGGGATTTGGTTTTGGGTTTGGCGGGGATCATGGCCTCCGCAAGCAAGGAGGCATCAGGCTCGGGCGCGTGCGTCTCGGAAAGAACGGCAAACAAATCGAGTTGATTGGAGTTGAGCGCCTCGCTCGAACTACCGAACATTTTCTTCATCAGCCAATCGATCTTTTCGTTCAGAAGATTCACCTCCTGGCGAAGAGACTTATTTTCGGCAATCAGGCGCGCATTGTCCTTTCGGAGCCGTTCGTTCTCCTGCGCCAGGTTGTTTTTGCCGGCTTTCTTCACTCATAAAATACATAGCATGCTCCATGCCAACTGCATAAGAGAAAACTTCAGGCTTCACGCTGATACCATGCCCGCATCCGCCCGCCTCGCAAATCAATCCCGTCGGTGAGCATGGCCAACGCCTCGGGTCGCAGGGCGAGTTTGGTTTTTCCATCCGTATCCTTGGGCCAGG
This sequence comes from Terrimicrobiaceae bacterium, assembly GCA_044345595.1. Lineage (GTDB taxonomy): Bacteria > Verrucomicrobiota > Verrucomicrobiia > Chthoniobacterales > Terrimicrobiaceae > UBA967. The sequence continues at coordinate 210,160 of JBIJAV010000001.1, read as the reverse complement.
AAAAGGTTCCCTTTTCCAGACGCTTGGCCATCAACCACAGGCCCGAGCCGTCCCAGTAAATGATTTTGAGCCGTGTGTGGCTGCGATTGGTGAACACAAAGAGCGCCCCACTCTGCAAATCCTCGTTGAGCTTGGTTGCGACCATGCCAGAGAGCCCGTCAAATCCTTTGCGCATATCGCAAGGCTCCAAAGCCACGAACACTCGTAACGCTCCCGTAAAACTCAGCATACCTCGCCTCCCATCGCGCGCAGCACCACAGCCGCCAATTCCGCATCACGCTCATCCCTGACCCTCAGCCTCGCTCCACCCCCAAGGAGTTCGATTTCCATCCCGTCGCCAGCGGTGGGATGCTTCGCCCCGCAGGCAATTTCCGCTTCGATCCATTGCACCTGCGGCTTCGCCGCCTCGCCCGTCAAGGCCGAGTCCTGTCCCTGCTTTTGATTGCGCTCCTGAACCCAACTGCAAAAGGTCGAGTAGTTGATGCCAACCATGGCGGCAAACCTTGCCGCACTCATGCCCGCGCCATCAAAAGCGGCGAGTATTTCCTGCCGCTTGCCAAGCGGCGTGCGCACACGCCCCAGACTGTCCTGCTTGAGAATTTCCCCTGCTGATAATAACGATGCTGTAGATGTCATAGCCTCCAGACTACGACACCTCCACTACCTACGGTAGGTGGTGCTCGGCGCAACGCTTACAGTTCAACGAATCCAACGGGTCGGTTGGCGCTATCGACGATTCAATACGGCTGTGACAAGGGTGGGTAAAATTCAAGATTCAGCCCCAGATAGGCTTGCTAAATATGTGAAAGGTGAGGCTGACCTTTTTCGTGGCCCTCCCTTTTCCCTATTTCTCTACGATCGTGACCTTGCGAATTTTGTGGTTTTCTGTATCTGCAACAATCAGGTTTCCATTCGCATCTACCACAAGCCCATAGGGTCCGTTGAATTTCGCGGCGGCACCTGTTCCGTCGGTTGAGCCCACAGTTCCAGCACCGGCAAGGGTGGTAACCTCTCCGGCAGGCGTAATTTTCCGGATTTTATGGCCGCCAGTTTCTCCCACATACAGATTACCGAAACTATCTATAGCCAACCCGGAGGGTTCATTGAATGATGCCGCTGTGCCTGTGCCATCCACCGATGCATTTGTGCCAGATCCTGCAAAGGTGGTGACGACTCCAGCAGGGGTAATTTTTCTGATTTTATAGCTTAAAACATCCGCAACAAAAAGATTTCCAGAATTATCCATCACAATTCCACGCGGTCCATTGAAAGTAGCCGCCGTTCCGGTGCCATTGGCGGCTCCGGGCGATCCTGAGCCTGCGAAAGTCGTCACGATACCAGATAGAGTGATTTTTCGGATTTTGTTGTTGTTGCAATCTGAAATATAAAGATTTCCAGAGCCATCACGGACTAGATCGAATGGCCTATTAAATGTGGCACCAACTCCCGTGCCATCTGTAGATCCTGTTCCTCCGGAACCTGCCAAGGTCGTTACCACACCGGCAGGCGTGATTTTTCGAATCCTATTGTTGTTTGCCTCGACCACGTAAACATTTCCCGAAGCATCCACATCAAGGCCCTGTGGTTGATTAAAACTCGCGGAGATTCCTGACCCATCTGCATAAGCGGCATTTCCAGATCCCGCGAGCGTCGAAACCACTCCCGCAGGGGTAATCTTGCGAATGCGATGGCCGCCATATTCAGAAATGTAAAGATTTCCAGAGCCATCCATGGCTATCCCGTTAGGTCTATCAAAAGTCGAGGTGGTGCTATTTCCATTAGTCCCTCCAAAAACTCCAGTCCCAGCAAGATTTGAGACTACTCCCGTATGAGATGGGGCATTACGGACAAGTCGGAAGCCGCCGTAGTCGGGCCGGTAGCCCGGGCTAGCGTAGTTCCGGTAGGCCACCGCGGCGGGATACGCGTAGTAGTCGAACCAACTCCCGCCGCGAACGCGGCGGTTGGAGCCATCGAAAGTGTCTTCGCACCACTCCCAAACATTTCCGCTCATGTCATAGATGCCGAGTTCGTTGGCGGCTTTGATTCCAATCGCGTGAGTGGCATATCCAGAGTTATCGAGATACCATGCCACAGCATTCACATCATTGCTTCCGCTGTAGGTGAAATTCCCGCTACTGAGCCCGCCCCTTGCTGCCCACTCCCATTCTTTCTCACTCGGCAACCGGTATCCGTTCGCAGCGCTGCTCACAGTTGGAGCAACTTGTCCCGTTTTATAGGTCGTTCCGTTCACTGTATAAACAGGCGTCAACCCCTCCATTTGACTTTTCGCGTTGCTCCACTTCACCACATCATACCAACTGACTGAATGAACCGGATGCGTGGATGCAGTGCCAGCTCCAACTCCAGTGAGATCATAGCCGTTGGCAATCGCATAAGTGCGCACGGTCTGCCACTCGTCCCAAGTCACCTCATATTTGCCGATCTGGAAGGTTGCCACTGTTTGCCCGGCTAATGTTGACACAGAAGGCAAAGTCCCGCCTTGGACGGTGACCAGTTCAGAGTAGGTAATTGGATACAATCGGACATTATCGAGTATTACGCCGTTGACAGAGCCAGAGCTTTGAAGAGATACGAATTTGATTGTAACCGAGGAGCTATTCGCTTCGAAATTCAGCGAACCGATATCCCAAGGTCCAAGCCAACCGCCTGCCCCGTTGGTAGTCCCATTGGCAGTTATCGTTTGAGTCGCAAGAGTTGCACCCGTGGATGAAACAACATCCACGCGCATGCGTGCGTTGGAATTTCTGCCATAGTTGAATGACAGCGTGTAACGCGCTCCAGATGTTACAGCTACAGCCTGCTGGATCGCGCCGACCATTCGACCATCCAAATCCAAAAACTGCTTTCCATCCGCCGCCGTTTTGCTCAACCGAAAGGCACTCATTACATCTACCTCACCCATAGCTACGCTCCACCCTTGAAATCCACCATTTGGACCCGCGACCGCATAGTTAGGCCCATAAGTAATCCAAGCGTTAGAATTTTCAGCGGTGGTGAACACATCAGGAAGTTCAAAGCTTCCATTAACCAAAAGATTTGAAAGAGTCGGCGAAACAACTTCCAACTCCACCTCGACCTCGTCCCAATAGCCGCCGGATTCGAGGCGGATGACGAAGGTGTAGGTGCCGGCGGTGGTGGGGGTTCCGCTGAGGGTGCCGTTGGCGCTGAAGGACATGCCAGGCGGCAGGGTGCCTTCGCTGATGGACCAGGCTTTGTCTCCCGTGCTGCCGACTGCGCCGAAGGTGTAGCCTGCGTAGGCTTGGTTGAGGGTGGCTTCAGGCAAGGTGCCAATGATCGAGATTTTCGGCCCGATGTTGCGGGCGAGGCGGAAGCCTGTAGAGGCGTCTCTCTGATTCAAGGTAATACTAAATTGTTGATTAATTGATAAAAGAGCAGGATTCCAGATGGAAAAATCACCGCCACGAATATTATTCATAGTCATTTCTCGCACATTTCCAGTCATATCAAAAACGCCTAACTCATTAGGTTTTTTGTTAGCAACTGGACGTGTTCCCCCTTCAGAATTGTTGAGATACCAACCTACAAGATTTAAATCATTGCTGCCACTATAGGAGTATCCTTGGCTGTTTGTCCCGCCACGAGCTACCCACTCCCACTCGGCTTCGAAAGGTAGTCGGCAGCCATTTGCTGTGGCATTAACTTCCGGAGTTTGAACCCCTGTTTTGTAGGTGGTGCCGTTTACGGTATAAACTGGAGCGAGACCCTCCATCTGGCTCTTGGCGTTGCACCATTTAACAACATCATACCAATTCACATTGCGGACGGGGTGGTTATCGGCACTCCCCTCGCCCACCGTCGCGAGATCAGTGTAGCCATTTGCTGCCGCCCAAGTGCGGACGATTTTCCATTCGCCCCAAGTGACTTCCGTGCGTCCGATTTGGAAGGCTTGGATTTTTTGCCCAGCGAGTTGGGAGCTTTGCGGCAAAGTTCCGCCTTGGACGGTAACCATGTCGCCTATGGCATTGCGGACATATCTAAAACCCATAGGCCCACTATTGAGGAATGTGTTGTCGCCATCTCGGCTTTGAGCATAAACAGCGTAGTTTTGTCTTACTGAAACGCCAGTGTAGAAAGGAAATTCTTGAAAAGAGCCGCCCCTCAATCTTTTATATTGCGCACCTGAATACCCTTCCCAGCACCACTCGAACATATTTCCGCTCATGTCATATATTCCAATTTCGTTCGGTGTTTTAGAAGCTACTTCCTGAGGCTTGCCACCAGTATTCTGAAAAAACCATGCCACAACGTTTGCATCGTTACCTCCACTATAGAAGTATCCTTTGCTCAACACTCCTCCTCTGGCTGCCCATTCCCACTCCGCTTCTTTAGGTATTTGATAGCCATTTGCAATATTGTTCAAAACAACCATGTCTGACCCCCAGAGTCCTAAATAACCCGATTTGTAAACCACTCCATTAACTTGATAGGGAGGCACGAGGCCCTCTTTTTCACTTTTGGCATTACACCACTTTATTACATCAAACCAATTCACAAACTGGACAGGGTGTTTATCAGAAAGACCTTGCCCAACATTAGCAAGATCGTAACCATTAACGACAGCCCAGTCTCTTACTAATTTCCATTCTCCCCAGGTAACTTCCGTGCGGCCGATTTGATATCCAGCTACCACTTGCCCCGCGAGTTCGGACCCCGCCGGCAAGACTCCTCCTTGCACAAGGACCATACCTGGCGTTGGGCTTGGCGACGGGCTTGGCGACGGGCTTGGCGACGGGCTTGGCGACGGGCTTGGCGACGGGCTTGGCGACGGGCTTGGCGACGGGCTCGGTGATGGCGTCGGGCTTGGGCCAGGGCCGATTGTGAGCGCGAAGGGCTTAGTTACCACTGTGGCATTCGAGTCGGTCACTTTAATCGTGAAATTAGCCGTAAGGGCAGTAGCGGATTTTCCTTTAAATAGACCTGTGGTGGCGTTGATGGAGAATCCATTTGTGCCGACTGGCAGATTGCCCGCTGAGGCTATCGCCCATGTGTAGCCTCCTTGCGCGGATGGACGCCCACCTGTGGCCAAGAAGGTGTGGGTATAATTGCCATTTACCGTGCCAGACGGCAGCGGGCTTTCCGTAGTGATCGACAGCGGAGGCGCAGGACTGACGCTAACAGTTACATTTTGTGAAGCGGTCTGGTTGCGGCCATCGCGAACGCTGACACGCATGGTGTAGTTGCCCGGGGCGGCAGTGAGCATACCAGATACAACGCCGCTGGTGGCGTTGATTGTCAGGCCAGTGGTGCTGTTGACAGTCCAAGTGTAATTGGCTGTGCCGCCGAGCGCATTGAAGGTAACCGGGGCTATTGTGCTGTATTGCAGGCCGCTAATTGCAGTAGTGCCGTTCACGCTCATTCCGTAGGGATTGATGGGCAGCGTGAATTCGCGCTCGACAGTTTTTTGTGGGTTGGCCGAGTCGCGGGCGATGATGGTGATTTTGTTGCCGCCGGTGGTGGTAGGGGTTATTTTGCGAATTCGATGGTTGTTAACATCAGCAACATAAATGATATTGTTTGAATCCACAGCAACACCCCACGGAGCAAAAAATCCCGCATTTTTTGCTGGACCGTCAGAAAAAGTAGAATTTCCAGATCCGGCAATAGTTGTAACATTTCCAAAAGAAGACAATCGGCGAACTAAATTATTTCCACAATCCCCAACATACAGGTTTCCCGCCGAATCAATGGCCAAGCCCTGAGGTGATGAAAAAGTAGCTTGTAAACTCGTTCCATCTGTCGCCCCAGCGATCGATGACCCTGCTAGAGTTGAAACAACTCCGGACGATGTCAGTTTTCGGATTTTATTGTTGGCTGCATCTGCTATAAATAAATTATCACTTTTATCAGCAACAATTCCAAACGGCCAATAAAATGAAGCCGTGTTGGCAGGACCATCGTTAGACCCAATTGCCCCAGAACCAGCAATTGTTGAAACATCACCAGAGGATGTAACTTTACGAATTTTTCCAGATGATTCAGCTATGTATAAAATGCCATATTGATCTAAACAAATTCCTTTAATCGAGGTAAATCCCGCCTCTATTCCATTACCATCAGCAAATTTAACAACACCAGAGCCTGCAAGTGTGGTTACTAAACCACTTGGCGTTATTCTGCGAATTCTATGATTAAGAGCATCTGCAACATAGGCATTGCCATTGGAATCTATAGCAATACCAAGTGGATGGCGAAAACTTGCGTTGATTCCCTCACCATCAGAAAATTCTGCTCTACCAGAGCCGGCAAATGTGGTTACCAAACCACCTGGAGTTATTTTGCGAATTCTATGATTTTTATTATCTGCAACATAGACATTACCTACAGAATCAACGGCTAAGCCTGTAGGTGCATTGAAACTAGCCACCTCTCCTTGCCCATCTGAAAAACCTTCTCTGCCAGAACCTGCCAATGTGGTAACCATGTAGTCAACGGAATTACCTCCAGCACTTGCAAACAGTGGAGTTCCACTGATGACACCAGTTGTCGAATTCAGCGACAGTCCAGCAGGCAGCACACTCCCATTTTTTAGGACATAGGTATAATTCGGTTTGCCGCCGGTGACTGTGAGGTTTGTCGAGTAAGGCATCGCCACCTTACCGGCAGGCAACAAAGGTTCAGTAACAAACTCCAAAGGTGCGGTCGGCGAGATGCGGATGGTGGCATTTTTTGTAACCGTGGCATTTCGGGCATCGACGACTTTGAAGGTGACGCTGAAATTTCCTTCCGTGGCAGGCTTGCCGGTGAGCGTGCCGGTGGCATCCAACGAGAGGTTGGCGGTGGAGGCGGGTGTCATGCTCCATTTGTAAGGCTCGAGACCGCCGGTGGCTTCCAGCGGCAGAGGGCCGAAATCCTTGTGAACCTGTCCTTGGAGAATCCATGGCACCTCGCTGGGAATCGCGAGGTCGTAGGCATCGATGCGGATCGTGTAAGCGCGCTCGGCGGAGGCGCCGTTGGCTCCGGTCACGACAATCGTCGCCGTGGTATTGCCTGCCGAAGTCGGCATGCCGGAAATGACGCCTGTGGTGGCGTTGAGGTTGAGTCCAGCGGGCAGGGATGAGCCATTTTTAACAGCGAATCGATAAGGTTCGAGACCACCCTCGGCGCTGATGGCGGGGTTTGGATAAGGGACTCCGACCATGCCGGCGGGGAGTTGCTGGGTGGCGTCGAGAACTGGAGGTGCTCCGAGGCCAATCGAGATGGTGCAGGATTTGTTGGCGGTTTGTTGCTTGCCGTCTTTCACCGAAACAACAACCGTCCAGTTGCCAGTCGAGTTCGAGGTGCCGCTCAAGACGCCGCTACCGGAATCAATTCTCAACCATGCGGGCTTGGTTCCCACAATCGACCAAACATACGGATCCGCGCCGCCCTCAGCATTGAAGGGCTCGGATGCAAATGGCACATTCACGGAGCCGCTCACCGAGGATGGCGAGTCGCTCGAGATCGCGAGATCATAAGGCGCGACTGGCAGCGTGAAGGTGCGGTTGGCTGTAACGCCGTTTTTATCCTTTGCCTGCAGAGTGAATGTGGCGTTGCCCGCCACGATCGGCGTGCCGCTGATGCGCGCCCCGCTCTGCGTGAGGCCTGCGCTGAGGTTGCCGCTGATGCGGGTGATTGTGACTGGAGCGATGCCGCCGCGGGTCGCGAGGGTCGCATTGTAGGTTGTGAGGACCTGTCCACCGGGGAGATTCGCTGCGGTCACCCACTCGAGCGGGATCGCGGCGCCGACTGGCAGCGTGATGGTGCGCGTGGCATTGGCCGAGGCGCTGTCAACAACGCGCACAGTGAATGTGTAGTTGCCCGCTGTGGTCGGCGTGCCGGTGAGGTTGCCGCCGGAGAAGGTCAAGCCGGGGGCGGCAGGCGATGGCGTGACCGACCATGTGTAGGGGGGAAGTCCGCCGCTTGCGGTGAACGAGGCTGGGCCATAGACACTGCCCACATTCGCCGTAGGCATGGGGTTCGGCGCTGTGATGGCGAGCGGAACGGCGGGCTTGATGACCAGCGTGAACTCGCGCTCGGCAGTGGCTTTGGCGGGTGATTGGCTATCGCTTGCAACGAGCGTGAATTTGAAGGTGCCAGCGACTCGCGGCGTGCCGGAGATTTTGCCTGCGGACAGGGCAAGGCCCGATGGAAGGGGGCTGCCGGTTTTGGCGGCATAGGTGTAAGCGGGCCTGCCACCGCTGGCGGCGAGGTCTACTACGGTGTAGCTCACGCCGACTTGGCCTTCAGGCAAGGTGGCGGAAGTCACCCACGCAACGGGGTCCGGCGCGGTGATGGTAAATGTGGCGTTTCTCGTTGCGGACTGGGCATTGCCATCGGTGACCTTGATGGCCACCGTGTAGTTGCCAACAGCAGCGGTGAGATTACCCGAGACGGCACCTGTTTTGGAATCCAACGCCAGAGACGCAGGAAGAGCCGGCGAGGTGCTCCAAGTGTAGTTCGCTGTGCCGCCAGTGACCGTGAACTGGGCAGGCTCAAGAATCGCCACCAAGCGTGTGTAGTAGAGCGAAGTCATGCCCTCGAAGCCTGAATCGGTTCCGAAGAAAACCCACAACGATCCATCAGCCGAGGAAATGACTGAGGCCTTACCATCCCGGTTGTCTTGAGAAATGCGCGCGTATTGATTTGAAGTATCACTAACCTCTTTGGCGATATGACCCGCGACGAATGCGTCAACTCCACCTTGGGACTGATTGCCCTTGTCGAGATTCATCCGCAACCAGCCATCGGATTCCTGGACTGCCTGCGGTTCCACGGAAGAGGCGCCGAGCTTCACAAACACGCTCTCTCCCGGCGCGCCGCCGACTCCAGCGAGACCTGCAGGCACATTTGAGGCCATTTCCAGATCCAGAGCAATCCGGTAAACAGTATTCGGCGTCAGCCCTGTGATTTTTTTCTTCCAAAACATCCACAGGTCGTCGCTCCGATTCACCCCGGAAATGAATAGTCCCTTTCCGATGCCCAGCTCTGCAGGAAGATCACGGTGGTCCCCCACCAACCCGTAGAGAGCCGGATCGTAACTCGCCGGCAAATCCGCAAAGCCCGAGGCGAATCCCTGATTGCCACTCGAGAAATCAAATTCCCTCACGATAGTCGGCATAAGTGCGGTGTATCGCTTACCGGCAATGGTCGTAGGGCCGCTGATCGACATCCCGTAAGCGTCCACAACGAGCGTGAATTCCCGCTCGATGGTATTGGCTGTCGGGGTCTTTGAGTCTTTTAGGATAATCGTAAATTTGTAACTTCCCGCTGTGGTCGGCTTGCCTGTGATCTCACCTGTGGACGACACAAGTTTGAGGCCCGCAGGCAATGCGCTGCCGGTTTTGAGAGTAAATGTGTATGGCGAAAATCCACCCTTGGCGCCGAGGGTGCCGTTGTAGGTCGTCGCCACCTTGCCGTTCGGCAGCGTGAGTGGATCAAATGCGAGGGCTGTGGATTCATTGACGCGCAGCGTGAGGTTGCTCGTCACAGACCTGGAATTCGCATCGGTAACTTTGAGGGCGAGCGTGTAGTTGCCTGCTACGACGGGCTTGCCTGTGAGGTTGCCAGTGGCTGCGGAAAGACCGCTGAGTGTCGGAGTCGATGTGAACGACCAAGTGTAGGGAGGCTTGCCGCCCGTGGCCACAAGCGAAGTGGCGGGATAGTTCGATCCCGCTGAGCCTGCCGGGAGGCTGGTTGTGGAGATGGCCAGATTGTAGTTGATGACAGGAAGCGTGAGTTGTTTTTCCGCCTTCGCGACTGTGCCGTTTCGGGAATCAGCGACTTCTGCTGTGAACGAGAAGTTGCCTGTGGCGTTAGCCGTGCCTGACAGGCGTCCGGCGCTACTGAGGTTGATCGTGCTCGGAAGCGTGCCACGGTTTTTCAATGTCCAAGTGTAGGGCGCGATGCCTCCCTGAGCAGCGAGGTTCAAGACCGTTGAAACGCCCACAAAGGCAGGCTCGAGAACCGCCGGGCTCGTGATAGCCAACGAAGAACTGGATACAATGATCGTGAATGTTTTTGTGCTGCCCTTGCCGAGATCGTCGGTGACGCGGATCGGGACAGTAAATGTGTTTGCAACAGTCGGAGCGCCCGAGAAGGTGCCGTTCTGGTTGAGGGTTACTCCATCTGGAAGATTGCGCAGCGGGTCGCTGCTTTTTCCGGTTTTTGCCCACTTGTAAGGCGCACGGCCTGCGGTCGCCGCCAGCGTCGTGCTGATGGTTTGATTTCGCGTCCAATAGAGGGTTGTGCCTGTGGTGATCTTCGGTGTCGGCGCATCCGAGACAAGCAACGAAACAAAGGCCGTGCCGGTGCGGTTGTTGGCATCCGTGGCGCTGATCCTCAGGCGATAGGTGCCGGCTACTCTTGGAATGCCGGAGATCGTGCCATCCTCGGCGATAACGAGGTTTGCCGGGAATGCCGCAGCGGCGCGAAATTTGTAAGGAGGCTTGCCGCCAGTGACCACGAGGTCGTCGAAGTAATACTCCTCGCCCATTTCCGCATCGGGAAGCGCCTTGGTGGTGATGACCGGCGGTGCGGCCGGCGCGACTGTGAGCGTGTAGGTGCGTGTCGAGGACTGCGGGATCGCATTGGAGCCAGTGACTCTGACAGCGATCCTGTAATCCGTCGCAGCCTGCGGCGCAGCCGATGGGAGCGGCGTGCCGGAAATCGTGCCGCTTGGACTGAATGTGAGACCCGCAGGCAGAGTGGAGTTTGTGGTGAAGGTGTATGGCGCTTTTCCTTTCGTTGCATTGAGGGTGAAGGAAAATGGTTTGTCTACTTGGGCACCCGGCTCGATGACCTTGAAAGTCGGCAATGAGGGAGCATCGCCCGAAATGGAAAGTATGAAGTTTTTTGCTTTATAACGAACAGGCGCGCCTGAATCCCTGACCTGCACTTGAATCTCCGTGCTCGACGGACTGCTTGGCGTGCCGGAAATCACACCAGTGGAAGGATCGAGCGTGAGCCCAGTCGGGAGTGTCTGACCGCGCTTCAAAGTGAAAGAGTATGACGGCGTTCCGCCCGTGATCTGAACGGGAATCGAGGCCGGAGAACCAGCTGGAGAACTCGGGAGCGTCGCATTGCTCGTGAAAACAAGTGGCGTCTGGGCTTGGAGCGAAGGAAGTGCAGCAGCAATGGCGAAGAGGAAGAGAAAAATAAGGCGCATGGTGGTGGGTTGATGGAATCTTGTTGGGAGTTTGACGAAGAGATGGCGAATGATTGCGGGGAAAAATTTTGGGAGATGGCAAAAATCCATATTTGTGCGGAGAGCGTCAAGTTTTTTTGTCGGCCTTTAAGATTATTCGGCAAAACAAAGTGTCGTGGATGCATGCGATGGTTGGTTCAGCAATATTTTAGCTGACGATGCATCAAGCACTCGGCATTACCTGAAAATTTTGCCTACGGGGGAATTCCGATGTCATTCTCGACCTGATACTTTACGTGGCCAACAGTGACGTTGGACCACCTATACTTTGGAAGGTAAGAATGAATGTTTTGCAAGGCCTTCCGTGTCTGAAATTTGGGTCAGGCGAGGACGCTGCCCTCCCAAGCTATGCGCTGCCGCGCGGATTACAGTGCTGCGGCGGCTTCTTTGGCTGCGGCGGCTTTGCCGGCATACCATTTTTCGTATTCCTCGACGGGGACGACGCGGATTTTGGCCTTCATGTTGTAGTGGCCGGTGCCGCAGAGTTGGCTGCAGGCGAGTTCGAGTTCTGCCGTGCGGGTGGTGGTAAATTGCATCCACTTGATGGTGCGTCCGGGAACGGCGTCTTGGTAGAGACGGAAGGACGGCACATAGAAGGAGTGGATCACATCGCGGGAGCGAAGGAGGACATGGATGGGTTTGCCCACGGGGATGACGAGCTCTGTGGATGTGAAGTCGTCTTTGCCGGCGGGGTCTGCGGGATCAACTCCGAATTTGTTTTGGACGCTGAAGCGCTTCACATCGCCTTCACCGAGTTGGCCATCAGCTCCTGCATAGCGCAAGTCCCAACCATACTGGTAGCTCACGATATCGACGGTGATAGCGTCAGGCGCGATGGGCGACTCGGTGAGTTCGAACCAGATACGGTTGGACCAGACAGCGAGGAGGAGGAAGACGGCCGTTGGAATGATGGTCCACCAGAATTCGAGGGTGTTGTTGCCGTGGCTGTAGTGGGCCTTGTGCCCCGGGCGGCGGCGGTAGCGGACGAGGTAGATGATGTAAACGGCTTGTGTCAGGATAAAAACAGCAAGCGTTAGGACGAAAATGAAGTTGAGGAGTGTGTCGATTTTTTCTCCACCGACTGTGATATTTGGTGGCGCCCAATAGAGATTGGAGGTGCGTTGCTCGGCTTGGGCGGAGATACTGCCGCCTACGAGGAGAAATGCGGTGATGGAAAGGATTCGCAGCAGGAAGTTCATAGTCGGGTCAAATCAGGCGGCGGGCTTTGCGGCGGGAGCCGGGGCTGCAGGGGCGGCGCCTCCTGCGGGAATTGTCTCTGCGGGAATGGCTTTAAGTTCTTTTTGTGTCCAAGGATCTTTGCGGTCGGCGCTGGCGGCGCGGACTGCCTTGACATAGTCGGCCGTGATCGGCGGGGCTGTATTGCCCCACTCGGTGCGGATGTAGGTGAGGATTGCTGCGATCTGGTCGTCCTTGAGCTGGGACCATGGAGGCATGGCGTTGTTGTAGGTATTGCCCTTGACTTGGACGGGGCCTTGCATGCCGGCGAGGAGGATTTTGACGAGGTGGTTATCGCCAATCCAGGAGCCGCCGACGACCCATTCGCTGGCTACGAGGGGCGGAAATTGTCCAGCGACGCCCATGCCGGAACCTTGGTGGCAGACGGCGCAATTTTGGCTGTAGAGACGCTTGCCGATGACTTTGGGATCTGGTGCAACGGCTGCACCGCCGCTTCCTCCACCGCTCCAGGAAACGAGCGAGGGGTTGTAGACATCGGGACGGAAGCCACCGCTGTTGAGTGCCAAGTGGATACCTGCCCAAAAGATGATGACCGCGGCGAGAATGATCAGCCAGAAGGGAACCGGGGCGCGTTTTTCCGCTGGTTCTGGTCCCTCGCGGAGGACGGGAGCGTTGGGTGCCGGGCTTTCGCCGTTTGGTGGCTCGTTCGATGGCGTATGGGAAGTCACGGTTTTACTTGGCGGTGGGCTCCGGGGATTCCGGCAGCGGGTAATTTTGGTTCAGGGAAAGCAGGTAGGCGACAAGGGCTTCGGCCTGCTGGGTCGGAACAATTTCGTATCCGGGTTTCGGAGCGCGGGAGCCAGTGAGGCCTTGAATAGCGTGGGCGGAGGGTTGACCCACGATTTTGCGATACTCGTAGAGGTAACCATAGGACGGCATATTCGACCAAGGGGTTACGCTCTTAGGCGAGTAGAGGTGGCGGTGAATTGCAGCCACATCGGTCTGGCGTGCGCCGTAGTTCGAGAGATCCTGGCCGATGCGGTATTCGCCGAGGAACGGGGTATGCTCACGGATTTCATCACGCGGAACAGTCTGTCGTTTGCCGAGCTGCTTGGCGATGTCGGTGCTGAAGGAATCCGGGCGCACTTGTTGGGTGTGGCACTCCATGCAACCATTCGCGGCGTAGACTTTTTGTCCGATAACGGCAAGACCGGAGACTGTTGGAGGATTGACTCCGCCCGTTTCTTCGTTCGGAAGAGGCTGCAAGTGGCCGAGGTTGGCAACGGGGTAGGCCACGAGGCCGACCCAGGCCGAGCCGAAGGTGAGAAGGATGCCGGTGAAGAGAAGTGTGAGTTTGTTCATACCGCGACGGGCTCTTGGGAATTTTCTTCGCGCACAGCGATGAGTGCGGGCGCTGTGCCGGGACGACGGAGCGACCAGTGGAGGCCGGCGAATACGAGGGCGAAAGCAAGGTTGGCGCCAACAATCAACAAAGCGGCCAGTGCGGCAATAAATCTAAACGGGTAAACGAACTCCATGGAGCTGCGGAAAGTGACACCGATGTCCTGAAGAGCGTAGCCTTGAATGAGACCACCCAGCACAAGCACGGAGACTCCGAGGAGCACGCCTGTCGTGGCCAACCAAAAGTGCCAAGAGATGAGGCAGGATGACGGCCATTCTTTTCCTGTGAGGCGAGGGAGAATGTAATAGATCGCGCCAAATGCGATCATGCTGAAAGATCCGTAGTAACCAAGCAGGTTCAGCCCGCGTGTGATGTCCGAGAAGTTCGTGACCGAGTTCACGAGCGGGATGGAATTGATGGCTGAGAAGGTCCAAGTGAAGACGAGCATTGATACACCGGTGATGGTGAAACGCAGGGCCGGACTCCAACTCATTGGACCATAGTGGCCATCCAGCGTGAAGTGGAGGTTGATTGCAACGGCGATAGCCGGAATGATCATCATGACACCAGCTGCGACACCTACGCTGGCCATCCAAGCGGGAAGAGGTCCACCGATCAGGCGACTTGTCCCCGACCATGCGCCGAAGAGCAGAAGGGACCAGAAAGCCAAAAGACTGAGGTGGTGGCTATTGATTGCGCGGCCGATTGTTTTGGGAATGAGATAAAACGCGGCGGCCAATCCCATGGGTGCAAGCCAGAGGTTGAAGAAACCGCCGGCGAACCATGCGGCGATGGCGGGTTGGGCGCTGGCTTGGACGGGTTTCCAGACGAGGAGTTGGCTGGCTGTGGCAAAAAGCCATGGGAACGAGAAGAGACCGGCTACGAGGAACCACTGGGAAACATAGAGCGGTCCCGACTGGCGCTGATTGAAGGTCACGATCGCCCACGCGGCGATGATGAGGAATGCCAAGAGGAGGATGTGGGTCGAATAGCCCGGGAAATTGAGGTGCGAGATGGAGGTGTTGTCACCAATCAAGATACCTGCAACACCAACGAATGTGCCAATGTTCCAAATGATGCCAGCTGCCATGAGGCTTTTGTAGCGGGCGAGTTGGACGCGGCAGAGGCGGGCGGTGAGCCAGAGGCCGATGCCGATCGCAGCGGGTGTCGCCCATCCATAAGCGAGGGCATTGACGGACACCACGCTGGTGCGGCCGTAGCTCAAAAGCCCGCATCCATCAAGGAAGCAGGGCCATACGAGTTTGATGGCACTAATCAGTTCAAAAACAGAGCCGAAGAGCAACCAGAATATGGCTGTGCCGAAGAAAAGAATAACCGGAGCGGCGACCGACGCATCGAGGGTCGCGCGCTCGGCGCTGGTGAGAGTGTCCGGCTGGCTGGACTGGTCGTTACTCATTGATTGGCAGGTTTCTTGGTTTTGGCCGGTTTGGTGGCGCCGGACTCAACGGGAGCGGCCAAGACATTCGATGAAGTCTGGCTCGTGGCAACTGGCTCGCTGGGAAGGTTATCAGCTGAATCCGCTGAAGCACTTGGTGCAGGCGTTGTCGCAGGGAGCGGTTTGCCTGTGGCATCGAGCACTGGATAGGCCGGGGCGGGCTTTTTGGCGTTCAGGTCGGCTAGGACGAACTTCATGGCCTCGCTAATCGGAATCTGGACAGATCCCTTGGCTTGGTCCACCCAAGCGTAGGTGTTGAGCTTGATCTCGTTCTCCGCCTTGAGGTCAGCGAGATTTTTGATGCGTTCGGCATCGCGCGCGGGGTCTTCTGGATTGAGGTCCGCAGTGGATTTTCCGATGAAGAGGGCATTGAAAGCGAAGAAAAGGCCGAGGCCGATGAAGGCAGCGACAAAAATCCAGAAGACAGGCTTTTTCTGTCCGGATGAATCTTCGTGATGAGTGGTGGCGGATTGCATCAGTTTTTGAGAGCGATGGAATTTTTCAGGCGTGGATCGCGCAGTGGCCAAAGCGGTGCGTCGCCGAGGCGTTTGAGGAATGTCGCAGCGAGTGTGCAACCGATGGCAACCAGGCAGGCGAAGTCGAGCCAGCTGAGTTGAACGCCGGCCTTGTGAAGCGCCGGAAGGACAACGACATAGATATCCAACATGTGCATGGCAAGAATCCAGAGCGCCATGCCACAGAGGAATGCAGGGCTCTTTTTACCCATATTCGAGAGGAGGAGCAGGAAGGGAACGAAGAAGTGTCCCACCACGAGGGCCGTGCTCAGGATTTGCCAGGTCTCGGTATTGCGGCGGAGGAAGTAAACGGTTTCTTCTGGGATGTTCGCATACCAGATGAGCATGTATTGGCTGAAGCCGATGTAGGCCCAGAAGATCGTGAAGGCCAGCATGAGTTTACCCATGATGTGATAATGCTCAATGGTTATCACATTTTTGAAGTATCCCGCGTTGCGTAGCGCTGTGATGATAAGAACCAGAACGCAAAGGCTACTCAAAGCGGTGCCTGCGAAGATGTAAACGCCCCACATGGTCGAGAACCAGTGGTAGTCGAGGCCCATAAGCCAGTCGATGGCGGCGAACGTGAGGCACACAGCGAAGAGGGGCAGGCTGCCGAAGGTGATCTTGCGGTTGAGAAGTGTGTATTTCGCGGAACCCGAAGTGTCTTGTTTGATGGAATTTCTGCGAAGCCAGAGGCTGGCTACGGTGAAGAAAATGAAGTAAAAAGCCGCACGAATCCAGAAGAATTCTTTTGTGAGATACGGCCATTTCTCGTCGAGAAGGATGTCTTGGCCGGGGAGTTTTGTCATCCAATACCAAAGCTTCGGAGCCACGAAGATCAATGGGATGAAAAGTATTCCCATGACAACCAATAGACTGCCAATGTTTTCCATCTGGCGACGAACCACGACGCTCCATTCGGCATCCACCGCATGGTGAACAAGAGTCCAGAACAGACCGCCCATGCAGATGGTGAGGAAGAATGTGAAGGCGAAGAGGTAAGAGAAGGCAAACTGTTTGGTATCGGTGAAAGCCCCGAAGGCGACTGCCGCGAAAGCAACGAGCGCGAGGGCTACGAGACCGAGAAAACGACCGCCGACATGCTTGTAGTCGAAGGTATGGCTGCCGGGTTGTGATGGTTCGTGTCCGCTCATTTTGTCTGCGATTCTAATTTTGCCCGTTCGGTGGCTGGAACATCATTGATCGTCGCACCGCCTTGGGATTTTTGGAGTGCACGCATGTAGGCGATGATAGCCCAACGGTCTTGCACTTGAATGCGGTCGCCGTAACCCATCATGGTATTCTTGCCGTGGGTGATCGTGTTAAAAATCTCTCCATCCGCCATGTCACGAATGCGTTGCTGGTTTAGATTGGCGATGGCAACGAGGCCGTATTTTCCGGCGATGCCGTTTCCGGCGCCGGTGGCTCCGTGGCAGACCTTGCAAGAAATTGCGTAGCGCTCCTGACCGCGAGCGATGAACTCTGGCGTCACTTCCATTGGCATGCCAGTGCCCCACTTGTTGTCGAAGCGGCCGGTGTCAAAATAGGAAACGCCAGATGAGAACTTGACTTGCTTGTAAGGGCTCTCCGACTCACCAGTGGATCCATCGACTGGCTTGTGCTGCGGCATGGCGTAGCCGAGTGGCACTGTTCCTGCGATGGGTTCGCGGTTTGCCCGGCCATCAGCGTAAAAGCTGCTTGGAGTCTGCGCCTTGACCTTTGGCTGATGATCCATGTCCGGGAAAATCTCAAACGGCGGCTTGGTCGATTTTTGACCACGGAAACCGGCCACACTTACCACGAGCACAACCAGCAAAACGAATGTGTAGAAGAAGTATTTCAGCATGATCGTCTAGTCGCCGTGGATGGTGGTGATGTTGGTTCCGCCGAGGGACTCCAGAAAGTCGCTGACCGAGCGGGATGAGAATTTCGGGTCATTGGCTTCGATGGCCACGAAGAATTTGTCTTCGGTGACGAGTTTGAAGCGATCCCAGTTGAAAAGTTGGTGGTTCAAGCGCGGGAGCCCGTTGAGGATGAGCATTCCGAACACAGCGGTGAAGGCCGATAGCAGGATGGTCAACTCGAACATGACCGGGAAGAATGCCGGAACAGTGAAGAGGTTGGTTGGTTTTCCTGCGACGATGAGTGGGTAGAGGAACGACGAGGTTCCGAACTCCATAGTCACAGCTGTGAGGAAGCCAGTGAGACCGCCGAGGAAGACGAGTTTGCCAAGGATCGATCGTTTCATTCCCATGGCTTCGTCCATGCCGTGGATGGGAAATGGGGAAAAGACATCCCATTTTTGGAACCCAGCATCGCGGATTTTTTCAGCGGCTTTGTAAAGGTCGCGGGCGCATTGGAATTCGGCCGCGATGCCGTAGACCGGAGCGGATGTGTTGCCGACAGCGTTCATTAGTGATGAGCCTCCCCGTGATGCGGATCTGCTTCTGGCAGAACTGCTTTAACTTCGAACATACAGATCATTGGAAGGAATCGGATGAAGAGCAGGAACAAGGTTCCGAAGAGACCGAAGGTTCCGACGAAAGTGCAAATATCGACCCAAGTTGGATGGAACATTCCCCACGCGGACGGGGTGAAATCGCGGGCCAGAGTGGTGGCGATGATCACGAAGCGCTCGAACCACATGCCGGCGTTCGGGAATTGAACGATGATCCAGACCCAGACGAGGTGTGTGCGGAAGTATTTGAACCAGAAGAACTGTGGAGAAATGACGTTACAGAACATCATGGCCCAGTAAGCCCACCAGTAGGGACCGAAGGCACGATACCAGAAAGCGGCGCGCTCGTAAGGATTTGCTCCATACCAAGCGATGAAGAGCTCCATGAGGTAGGCGTAACCGACGATCGAACCCGTGAGCAGGATGATTTTGCACATCTTGTCCACATGGTTCACAGTCACGAGATCGTGCAGTGGCTTGTAGATCGCGCAAGCAGGAATCATGATGGTCAGCACCATCGCAAATCCACCGAAGATAGCTCCTGCGACGAAGTATGGCGGGAAGATGGTGGTGTGCCAGCCTGGAACCACCGAGGTCGCGAAGTCGAAGGAAACGACCGAGTGCACGGAGAGCACGAGCGGAGTTGAGAGGCCGGCAAGGATGAGGTAGGCCATTTCGTAGTGGCGCCATTGGCGGTTACCGCCGCGCCATCCAAGAGCGAGGACGCCGTAGATGAATTTGCGAATCTTGGTTTTGCAGCGATCACGCAGAGTGGCCAGATCGGGGATGAGGCCAGTATACCAGAAGAGAACGGAAACGGTGAAATAGGTTGAAACCGCGAAAACGTCCCACAAAAGAGGCGAGCGGAAGTTTTGCCAGATTGCGTTGGCATTTGGCACAGGGGCGAGGAACCAAGCCATCCAGACGCGGCCAACATGCAGTGCGGGGTAAATACCGGCGCAGACCACCGCGAATAGAGTCATCGCCTCGGCAGCGCGATTGATCGAGGTGCGCCACTTCTGGCGGGTCAGGAAGAGAATCGCCGAGATGAGCGTTCCGGCGTGGCCGATACCGATCCAGAACACGAAGTTTGTGATGTCCCATGCCCAGCCGACGGGATGGTTATTTCCCCAAACGCCTACACCTGTGGAAATAAGGTAAGCGAGGAGCGCCAAGCAGAGCAGTGTGAGCGGGATGGTGAATGCCATGGAGACATACCACCAAGTGGGAGTTTTCCCTTCGACGATGGAACTGATGTAGGTGCTGATCCAGCCCATGGTGCGCTCATTGAGGACGAGCGGTGGACGGACGAGCTGTTTATCCTCCGCAGTGAGGGGCTCGTTGTGTTCGGCTGTAGCTGTCGGGTTGGACATTGGTCAGGAAGCTGTTAGTGGCCGCCGGGGGCGTGGGTTGCGCCGTGTGGCGGTTGAGCGTTGTGGGAATCGTGCGCTGCGCCGTGGGCATCGCCGTGGTGGCCAGAGCCGTTGGCCATTCCGACTTGATCGGCGCCTGGCATTTTCGGATTCGGATTTTTGATACGGGCCAAGTAAAGGACGCGCGGCGTGACATTGAGATACTTGAACATCTCGTAGCGGCGTGGGCTCTTGCGCATTTTGGAGACTTCGCTCTTCGGATTGGCGATGTCGCCAAAGACGAGCGAGTCGTTCGGGCAAGCTTGTTGGCAAGCAACCTTGAAGGGAGCGACTGGTGTTTCGCTGGCTGGAGTCGGTCCGGCTTCCACGAGGCGGGAGATTTTGGCCTCCTCGATACGCTGGATGCAGAAAGTGCACTTCTCCATGACGCCACGCATACGAACCGTGACATTTGGATTCTTGGCCATCTTGAGGCTGTCGGCCATACCTTTTTTGGCAAGCGGGCCCCAGTAGAGTTCGTCGATCGGCCGTTGGTTGTAGTCGAAATAGTTGAAGCGGCGAACTTTCCACGGGCAGTTGTTCGCGCAGTAACGCGTTCCAATGCAGCGGTTGTAGGCCATGAGATTGAGTCCATCTTCGCTGTGAACTGTGGCGTTCACCGGGCAAACTGTCTCGCAAGGAGCATTTTCGCAATGCTGGCACATGACGGCTTGCGAGAGCATTTCGGGCTCATCAGCATCCCCCGCGAAGTAGCGGTCGAGGCGAATCCATGCCATGTCGCGGTTTTTGCGGACTTGGTCTTTGCCGACAACAGGGACATTGTTCTCAGCCTGGCAGGCAACAACGCAGGCGTTGCAACCCGTGCAGGTGTTGAGATCCACCGTCATGCCCCACTGTTCCTTCGAGGTCAGTTCGGGATGGGTGTAGAGAGAAATATTTGGCGGGATGTGACTATCCATGCCCATCTTTTGAGCGAAGGCGTTGTCTTGAGTGTAGCGGTCAACCGTTCCCTCACGGACGAGATCGCGGCCTTCCATGCTGCGATGCTCTTGGGTTTGAGCCATCGGGTAGTCGCGGTCCGTGACCTTGAGAGTCACTCCGCTCAGGAAAAGCATGGAGTCGGAGGTGCGAAGCGGGTAGGCATCGAAACCAACGCCATCCATCAGTGCGGAAACGCCCTTGCGTCCGTAACCGAGAGCGATCGAGAGCGAGTCGTCAGCGTGGCCGGGAGCGACAATCGCTGCGGCTTCGATGGTTTTTTTGCCATCGGAAATTTCCACGATGTCGGCGACGAGGTCGTAGTTGACATCGTTGCCCATCTTCTCGGCGATATCACCGAGGACATTGAAGTTGTTGGCTTTGATGCCGAGCTTCTTGGCCGTGGCGGGGCTCACGAGCACGGCGTTGTCCCAAGTCAGTTTGGTGACAAAATCCGGAGTCTCGACGAGCCACGAGTTGTTGGCATAGCGTCCATCGTCCACGCTGGGGCTTTGCAGGAAAACGAGTTCCAAGGCATCGGCTTTAGCGGGCTGGGCTTGCTTGGCGAGTGCGGCGGCCGTGGTGGCGTTGAAGGCAACCTTGGCTGGGGCAAAAGCGGAGTCCGGCAGGAAACCATCGCGGAGGAAGGCATTCCAAGACTCATCGCTGGCGGCTTTGGCGACTTTATTGAAGGTCGCGCGAACGAGGGCCGGGCCTTCTGGTGCTGCGGAGCCTGTGAGTTTATTCAGCAGTTCGATTTCGGAGACGCCATTCCAGAGCGGAAGGATCATCGGCTGCACCGAAGTGTAGGTGCCGTCGAAAGTGCGGATATCCCCCCAAGTTTCCAGGAAATGGGCGGCAGGCACATGCCAGCGGCAGGCTTTGGCCGTTTCATCCTCGAAAAGGCCGAGGTGAACTGTGTTCGGAACCTTAGCGAGAAGGGCGTTGAAATCGAGGTTGGCCGGAGCGTTTTGGGCTGGATTGACGCCGAGCAGGAATAGGTTGTTGACGCTGCCCTTGTTGATCGCGGCAGCGAGGTCTTCGATGGAAGCGGCGTCGCGGGAGTCGGTTTTGACGGCCTTGAGGGTGGTGCCGATGTTGCCGAGGGCGCTGTTGATCGCGTTGACGAGCGTCTGGAGCGGGGCCGGGGTGAGCGGGCCAGCGAGGACAATCGAGCGGCCGGTGTTCGCAGCGAGATCAGCGGCGCATTCTTTAACCCAATCCGCATTGATGGCGGCTTTCGACTCAGGGAAGGCCTTGGCAACGGCTGCGAGGTTCGCGTCGTTGGTTTTAGCCGCAACGGCAAGAGCCAACTGGCGGGTGAATTCACCGAATTCGGACGCTTTGCAGCGCAGGCGGTGATCGGCCATGCCGCCGGTGACCGTGAAGTGGTTCTCCACGGCGTAGAGGCGGTTCATTGGGGCGCCTTCCTGATCAGGACTGCGACGGGCGGCGAAGCCTTGGGCGAAACCGATGCCGGTCTCGATCGGATTCAAGAAATCGCTACCAATCGCGAGGACGATGTCGGCGCGTTTGAAGTCGGGGACGAGGCGGATATTCGGGCCAAAGGAGGCTTCGTTCGCCTCGATGGTCGCCGCAGGAGCCAAAGGATCGTATTCGGCCCAAACGAGTTTCGGGAATTTTGCTTCCAGCGCGGCACGCAAGCGGTCGCGTGTGGGCGAGTTTTTCGCCTCGGTCAGAATGGCGAGACCCTCACCATTGCCGTTGGCGATGGATTGAATGAAAGCGTCGAAAGCGGCAGCGTCCGAGGCCTTGCCTTTTTCGGTGATCTGCTTCGAGCGGTGCGGATCGTAAAGGTTGAGAATCTCGGCTTGGGCGAAGCTGTCCGTGCCGCCATTGCTGAAGGGATGGAGCGGATTGCCTTCCAGCTTGGTGGGGCGTCCGTCGCTCGTCGTGGCAATGAGCGGAACCGCGCCGTAGCGGGCTGGCATGGAGGTGGCGTAGTAAAGGAACTTGCCGGGAATGGCGTATTCCACGCCTTTTGTGAAAGGAACGAGGTAGGCTTCTGGACGGCGGCAACCTGCCAAGCCCACACCGGCGAGGGCGATCGAGGCGCCCATGAGTTTCATGAACTCACGCTTCGAGAGACCACTGTCCTGATAGACATCGGCTCCGCGAGGGAACTCGGTCTGCAGGTGTTTCAAGAATTCCGGATCGTTCTCGCGCTCGCGAAGGCTGCGCCAGATGCGCGGGTTTGTCTCCGGGGCCGGGTGATTCAAATTTTTCTTCATCGGTGGCAACCTCCGCAAGTGACGGGCGGGTTGACTTCCCACTCCTCTTTAAACTTCAGGCCGATTTCGCGCTGGGTGGTATCCTCAGCGGGCTTCCAAGCCATATTGTAGATTTCCGAGGGCGGACGGAGGTGATTTTCAGGTGCGCGGTGGCAGTCGAGGCACCAGGACATGCTCTGCGGCTCGTGCTGGTAGACGACCTTCATTTCATTCACCGCGCCATGGCAGCTGTAGCAGCTCACGCCACGGTTCACATGGACGGCGTGGTTGAAATAGGTGTAGTCGGGAACTTGGTGGATGCGCACCCAGTTGACCGGCTGGCCGGTCTTCCAGCTCTCGCGCACGGCGGCGAGCTTCGGACTGTCGGCCTTGATCTGAGTGTGGCAGGCCATGCAGGTCTGGGTAGTCGGGACATTCGAGTGCGAGGCGACTTCGACGAAGCTATGGCAGTAGCGGCAATCCATGCCGAGCTGCTGCACATGGATCACATGCGAGAACGGAACGGGCTGGTTCGGCTCGTAGCCGACCCGCGTGTATTTGGGAGTGAAGTAATAGGTGAGCCCGCCCGCAATGGCGGTGACCAGCGCACCGGCGCAAATGACCAGCTTCAGCGGAAGCCAGTTTGTCCATTTTGGAAAAAAATTCGCCATTGATCAGAGCGTCACAATCGAAAGTTTGAGTCCGTGTATCCGTTGGGTTGACGCAGTCTTGAGAAATGCCACACCGCGAAAATTGGCGCGATGGGAGTTTGCGTGGAGGCTGCGGATGGAATACATGATTTTTTGAAAGTCCGGTATGTCTCCAAATTCTTTCCATCCTGTCAATAAATTCAGTGAAATTTCTTTTCGGGTCAGGACTCTCCTGATGGCGGTTTTTCTGATCGCCGCCTGCTTGACAAGCCAGGCGCAAACACAGGCCCAGCCTGAATTGCCAATCACGAAGCTCTCAATCGGCGGCAAAACGATCCGCGCAGAAATCGCCGACGAGGAGCACGAGCGCGCAGCGGGGCTCATGTTTCGCAAGGAACTCGCCGACGATGCCGGCATGCTTTTCATCATGCCGCAAACGGGTCCCGTTGCTTTCTGGATGCGAAATACCGAGCTACCCCTGACCATCGCCTACATGGCGCCGAACGGTGCGATCATGGAGCTTCACGACCTTGAACCGTTCAATGAGCGACCGGTGCCAAGCAGCTTCCCGCACATCGCCTACGCGCTTGAAATGCCCCGCGGATGGTTCACCAAAAATAACATCTGGCCCGGCGAGCGCGTGATGGGATTGCCGAAGGCGAGCGGGAAGTAGGCGGCATGGGGTGAGCAGGGTGGTGCGGGCTCGTGCTCATGGGAGGGGCGTCCTCCGGCATGCCCCACTTTTCAGCCGCGAAGCGGCGTTGGCGCACGGCGTGGTGGGGACGGGGCGGCGTGGTTGCCTCGCGATACATTCTTGGGACAAGCCGGAGGTTGTCCCTCCCAAAGTCGTTGGCGCGGGGTAGTGCTCATGGGAGGGGCATCCTCCGGCATGCCCCATTTTTCAGCCGCGAAGCGGCGTTGGCGCACGGCGTGGTGGGGACGGGGCGGTGTGGTTGCTACGGGATACAATCTTGGGACAAGCCGGAGGTTGTCCCTCCCAAAGTTACATGCGTAGTTCGTGGATCTCTCCTTGGTGGGGCCAGTCATCGCTTTTTTCGCAATGGCCGTGGCGCACGGGGTTGTTGCGCACATAGTCCCATTTTTGATTGTAGCTTTCTTCGGCGCGGAGTCTTTGGTCCCAGAATTGTCTTTGCCAGAGGGGCCCGGCGTTTTCGTGTGATTCTTTCCATTTGCGGGCGACGGCGTTTTTCCAGAAGGCGACCCAGCGTTCGAGTGGGATGTCGCAGTCAGCGAGAGGGGAGCAAAAGAGATGCAGGTGGTCAGGCAGGATCACATAGCGACCGACCAGCCAGCGTGATGAATCGGACCATGCCTCGCGGAGATGATTGTGCATTTCGGGGGATGCCAAAAGAGGTCGGCGCTCCTTGGTGCAGATGGTTAGAAAAATGATGACTGCTTCGCCGGTGCCAGCAAACGGAGGGAGGTGAATGGGTGAGCTGCGGCCGGCTTCTTGCATGGGGTGACGCAGTCGTTCAAAGGAGGGCTTGATTCAACAAAAAGTTTTTGGCGCGTAGTGATGGGGGCGCGGCGGCGTGGTTGCCTCGCGATACATTTTTGGGACAAGCCGGAGGTTGTCCCTCCCAAGATCGATGGCGCGGGGTCGTGCTCATGGGTGGGGCGTCCTCCGGCATGCCCCACTTTTCAGCCGCGAAGCGGCGTCGGCGCGCGGTGTGGTGGGGACGCGGCGGCTTAGTTACCTCGCAGTTCATTCTTGGGACAAGCCGGAGGTTGTCCCTCCCAGGGTTGGAGGCGCGATTTAGGGGGCTGGAGGTTGTGCCTCCAACATTTCGTCGAAGCGTTTTGTGGCGTTTGCGTAGAAGGGGTATTGGCCTTCGGGGGCGGTGGAGGGTTTGTATCTCCACTGTTTGTAGCTCCAGAGCCAGAGTTCGGGATTTTTGGCGATCATGGGTTCCATGATGTCCCAACAGGCTTGGGCGATTTGTTGATGGGTGGCGTTCTGCGGCAGGTCAAGCGGGGGATGGTAGACGAGGCGGAAGCGTCCATCGGGTTCAGGGAAAATCTGGCTTGGGACGAGGCCTGCGCCGCCGCGCTCGGAGAGGATGCCGGCGATCGGGCTCATGGATGTCCAAAGGCCGAAACAGCGGACCGGCACGGCGCCGTGTTTGGGATTGATGCTGAGATCGGCGGCAGCACCGACTTTTCCTCCCGCGCGCAGGAGCTTGATCATGCGAATGAGAGCGCGCGAGGGGGGAATAATGGTGTGGCCGCCTCTGGCCCGCAGGCTGTCGAAAATGGGACCGAGCGATGGATTTTTAAAGGTCTGGGTAATGACCAATCCCGGCGTGACGGCGAAGGAACTGGCGAGGCTGATCCACTCGAAATTGGAGAAGTGGGTAAGGAAATAAACGCCTGGTGAGTTTTTGTCGCGGTGGATGGGATGGTTGTCGAGGCCCTCAACGCGAATGTAGTTCTGGTAATTTTCAGGAGTCAGATTCGACGACCAGAAGAGACAGAGCATCGTTCGGGCGAAGTTCTGGCAGGACTTGCGCGCGATGCGGGTGCGCTCGGCGGGTGTGTGGGCGGAGCCGAATGCAACGCGCAAATTTTCGATGGCCACGGCGCGGCCGCGCGAATCGAGGTGGAAGAAGACGAAGCCGAGCAAATTGGCAAGCGGCTGGAGCGCGGTGTAGGGCAGACGAGGAATGAAGGCCTCGACAAATTTGAGCCCGAGAAATTCGAGTTGGTAGCGCAGGCGTTTGAAGCCGGAAACGGCGGGCGGCGGAGTTTCGGCTATGGGGCTTTCAGCGCTCACGGTTCTTGAAGAAAAAGTCCGGCCAGCTCGAGATCGCTCGGGAAGGTGATCTTGAAATTGGGTTCGCCGTGGAGAACGGGGACGGGATGAATGCCATTGGCGATGAGCGCGGAGACTTCGTCGGTGGCGCCAGCGTGATGGGCCTCCAGTGCGGCGAGGAGGAGGTCGTGGCGCGCGGCCTGCGGGGTTTGCATTGCGAAGAGATTGGCGCGGGGAATGGTTTCCGCGAGCGCTCCGTTGGCATCCGCGCGGTGCAGCGAATCGGTCACGGGATGCGCAGCCGAAGCGGCGCGGTGGGTTTCTGCGGCGGCGAGGACTTTTTGGATGAGTGCGGGAGTAACCAGCGGGCGGGCGGCATCATGGACTGCGACGAAATCCGGTGGATTGGACGCGAGGGCTTGGAGGCCGTGGAGCACAGAGGCGCTGCGCTCGGCTCCGCCAGCGACGATGTCGCGGAACTTGGGAAACGCAGCGGCGAGCGCGGTGAATTCCGCAATGCGCTGTGGTGCGCACACCAGCACGGCGCGGTCGATGGCGGGGCAATCTTGAAAGGCGCGCAACGACCATTCGAGAACGGAGCGACCACACAGTGGTGCCGTGAGTTTGTCGAACCCCATGCGGGCGCTCGAGCCTGCGGCGATAAGGATGGCTGCGGTAGTCATTGCTTATAAAATTAACCCCAAGACCGGATATTGGACAGAATTTACAGAATTTCAAAAATTGAGCTGAAGAACTTGCCGATAAGTAGAAGGAATCTTTCGGGTCGGCTTTCATTCTTTGTAACCCATTCTGTGAATTTTGTTAATTCTGTCTAAAACTTCTCCAAGTGCTGAATTCGGGTTAACTCTCGGTGGCCCGGAGCGCACGGAGATTTAAAAGTCGAAGAACCCCTGATCGCTCGACTCGTCTTTTGGCTTGCGGCCTTTGGATTTCGGCGCCTTTCGCTCGCTCATTCCGGCGTCTTTCTTCCAGAGGTCGATTTCCCGCTCGAGAGTGGCGAGGTGATTTTTTGCATCGCGGATGCGGGCTTCGACTGCGGCTCGCATCTTTGTGCCGACCTTCTGGCGATTGTCCGCATGCCAAAACTGCCAAGCGGGTGAGGAGCGCGCCTCCCGGATGCGGTTTTTCAAATCTCGGACCGTGCGTTCCATTTCCTTTGCGACCTTGCGGAGATGGTAAAGCGTGGAGCGGATCGCGCTGCCGCTTTCATGGAGATCCGTCAGGGCGAGCAAAACTTCGAGACGCTCGACATCCATCGCGGCGTAGGCGTTTTGGAGATCATGCCAGAGGCGCTGGGTATTCGGATCGTTGCGTGATTTGCCAGTGTCGGGGTGCAGGCGGCGGACGAGCACACGGTAGAGTTCCTTCACTCGGGCGGGAATGTCCTCTTTTTTTCTGGAGACGGAAGCTGCCTGGCCTTCGCGTTTTTGTTTCCACTCGCGGTATTCGTTGAAGAGCTTTTTGTATTGCCTCTTGCCTAAATAATCCGGGTCTTCACCGATGGCGTAGCGGACATAGCTGCGGAATTCGCGCTCCTCGTCCGTGAATTTCCTCTCGGCGTCGGGGTCTTGCTCCGGCTCTGGTTCTGGCTGGGATCGATCAGGATCGCCGCTGGCCTGGCGCTCCTCCCATTCCTGCTGCTCGCGAGCGATGTCGGCATAGATTTCGGAGGGATCACGCCCTGTGAAAAGCGCCTCCAGACCTGCCGTGCTCAGCAAATGCTCGAGGTGGTCGATCTTGGCGTTGAGCTGGCGCTCCTCGGCCAGGAGCGGGCCGAGCGTCTCCGCCTCCCAGCGCGCATAGGCAGGGAGGATGGTTTTTTCAAACTCCTCGATCGAGCTGGCGAGCTTCTCCATCTCGCCGATTTTTTTCCGCGCCGCGCGGCCCGCCTCCTCGCGGAGCGGTTCCTGATCGAGGAGAATAATCCTCCTGTCACTGGAAAGCTTCACAAATCTGGGCTCTGGAGCGGCGGGTGCGGGTTTGCGGCGCTTTTTCATTTTTGAAACCTCGCGAGCGTATCAGCGGAGACAAAAAAAGACCGCTCCGAATTTTCATCGAAGCGGTCTTTTCGGGTTGAGTTTTTCTTGCTTACCGGACCTGCACCATGGCCGCGTGCTCTTCGTCCGAGCACGGGGCATTGAGCGGGACGCTCGTCGACTTGGAGGCATCGCCGACGATGCTATTTTGGAGCATGTAGGCTTCGACCTCTTCGCCGCTGATGTCGGCGAGCATTGCGCCGTTGATGACGACGCAGGGCGAGAGCGGTTGGCCGCTCAGCTGCTCCATCTCGAAGCGGTAATTCGGATTTTGAATGATGTCCTTCTCCGTGTAGGGAAGTTCATATTTTTCAAAAACCGCACGCACGCCGCGGCTCCATCCGCAGTGGGTCTTCAGGTAGGCTGTGATTTCAGGTTTGTTCATCGTGTAAGATACGAAGGAAGTGGCCGCGAGGGCTTACTTTTTCGATTCTCCGGGACGATATTCGTCTTCCGCGAACTGGAAGGCTTGGTCGAGACCGACCATGTCTTCGCCCGGACGCAGGGTGTCGAGCGTTTCGGCTTCCTTGCGGAGAGCTTCCTCGCTGTAGTTGGCGGCTTTGACCGAGAGACCGATGCGGCGCTCAGCTTTGTCCACCTTGATGACGCGGGCTTCGACTTCCTGACCGACTTTGAGCACGTCCTTGACTTTTTCGACACGGTCTTCGCTGATCTGCGAGATGTGCACGAGGCCGTCGATGTCGTCCTGGAGTTGGACGAAAGCACCGAAGTTGGTGAGTTTCGTAATAGTGCCCTTGACGAGATCACCGATGCGGAAGCGGCCGTCGATTTCCTTCCAAGGATCTTGGTCGAGCTGCTTGACGCCCAGGCTGATGCGCTGGTTGGTCTTGTCGATGTCGAGGACAACGGCTTCGAGGTCGTCGCCTTTTTTGAGCATTTCGCTCGGATGATTGATCTTGCGGGTCCAGGAGAGATCGGACACGTGGATCATGCCGTCGATGCCTTCCTCGAGTTCCACGAACGCGCCGTAGGCGGTCATGTTGCGGACCTTGCCCTTGACCTGTTTGCCGATCATGTAGCGAAGCTCGATCTCGTCCCATGGATTTGGTTCGAGCTGGCGAACGCCGAGGGAGATCTTCTGCTCGTCCTTGTTGACGCCGAGCACGAGAGCTTCGACTTCTTGGCCGAGTGTGAGGACATCCGATGGACGCGCGATGCGCTTGGTCCAGGAGAGTTCCGACACGTGGATGAGACCTTCGACACCGTCTTCGATCTGAACGAATGCACCGTAGGGCATGAGGTTTGTGACTTTGCCGGACACTTTCTGACCAACGGGGAAGCGCTCTTCGATCTTGTCCCATGGGTTCGACTGCATCTGTTTGAGGCCGAGGGAGACGCGCTCCTTGTCCTTGTTGATGTCGAGAACCTGAACGGTGAGTTGCTGACCGACCTTGATGAGTTCGGACGGGTGGTTGAGGCGTGCCCAGGACATGTCTGTGACATGGAGGAGGCCGTCGATGCCGTCGAGGTCGATGAATGCACCGAAGTCGGTGATGTTTTTAACTGTGCCGACGATTTTATCGCCGATAGTGACTCCACCGAGGAAAGCTTGGCGTTTCTCCGAGCGTTCCTGCTCGATGATTTCGCGGCGGCTGAGGACGACATTTTTGCGGTCTTCGTTGATTTTGACGATCTTGAAATCGTAGGTATTTCCAACGAACTGCTGGAGGTCCTTCGGAGGCACAATGTCGATCTGGGATGCGGGGAGGAATGCCTCCACGCCCACGTTGACGGTGAGACCGCCTTTGACGGCGCTGCGGACTTTGCCTTTGATGAGGCCGTCGCCCTTGAAAACTCCGACGATTTTTTCCCAATTCTGGCGCTGGGATGCCTTCTCTTTGGAGAGGACGACCATGCCCTCGTCGTTTTCGAGGCGTTCGAGAAGAACTTCGACTTCGTCGCCGAGTTCAACGGATTCGGGTTCGTCGAATTCCGAGGCGGGGATCACGCCTTCGCTTTTGTATCCGATATCCACGAGGAATTCCCGTGGTCTGATCTCAAGGATATGGCCCTTGACGATGCTTCCTTCGCGGTAGTTTTTGACCGAGTTGGCGATCAATTCTTTTAATGCTGACATATGGTTGATGGTTCCTTGTTTTGGTTCGCCACCGGCCTCAAGCAGGAAAGAGAGGGCGGCTTGCGGCCACGTCGACCGCGTGCGAGGTTCGTCCGGACGAATCCGGGCTATGGTTCCGGCAAACTTTGCTTCCCGCCGGATGGGAAAATTTCAGTCGAGAGAACTTAGGCTTTTTCGACCTGCCAGTATTCGAGATCCACGAGGGTGTCGCGGCCGAAAATGCTGACCGATACGCGGAGTTTGCCGCGCTCCGGGTCGATCTCCTCGACGAGTCCGTTCTGGTTTTGAAACGGGCCGTCGGCAACTTTGACTTTGTCGCCGATCTCGAAATGGATTTTTGGTTTGACCGTATCCTCGCGGTCGCGGATTTGAGCAAGCAGGCCCTCGACTTCCTTTGGACGCATGGGAATCGGACGGTCTTTCGTGCCGGCGAATCCAAGCACGCCTGCGGTGTCTTTGATGAAATACCAGGTCTTCTCGACCAGTTGGTTATTTTCATCGAGGAGGTGCATGTTGACGATGAGATAGCCCGGGAAAAACTTGCGGGTCGTCTCGGTCTTTTTGCCCCGCTTGATTTCCTGCACGCGTTCAGTCGGGATGAGGACCTCGAAGACGACATCGGACATTTCGTCGGTGATGATACGGCGGTCGATGTTGTCCTTCACTTTCTGCTCCTGTCCGGAGAGGACATGAACGACAAACCATTGATCTTTCGGGGCTAAAGCCATTTTATAAATTCCGTTTGGGGGATTATGGGTTGGTCAGGAAACCTACCACGTTAATGAGAATGAAGTCGAAGAATGCGATGTAGCCGCCAAGGAGAACCATGGCCACAAATACGACCACTGTGGAGTCTGTGAGTTCCTTGTATCGGCGGAATCCTTTTTCATTGGGATCCCAGGGCCATTGAGCCTTGCCGAGTTCCACCCGGACTTCGGAGGTGAACTTGCGGATTTTTGAAAACATCGGGTTTGAATTGTTAAGAAGGAGCCACAGGCCAGGAGGGACTTGAACCCCCAACCGACGGTTTTGGAGACCGTTGCTCTACCAATTGAGCTACTGACCTTCGGAATTTGACTCCGGCCCGCTTTTTAAAGGCGAGCGCTTGTGGTGTTAGGCGATGATATCACCCACGCGTCCGGCACCCACGGTGCGGCCGCCTTCGCGGATAGCGAAGCGGATGGTTTTTTCCATCGCGATTGGAGTGATGAGTTCGACTTCCACGGAAACGTTATCACCGGGCATCACCATTTCAACACCTTCTGGCAATTTCACAGTTCCGGTCACATCAGTTGTGCGGAAGTAGAATTGCGGGCGGTAGTTGGTGAAGAACGGCGTGTGGCGGCCACCCTCGTCTTTACTGAGGACATAGACCTCGGCTTTGAACTTGGTGTGGGGCTTGATCGAACCGGGCTTGGCGATAACCTGGCCGCGTTCGATTTCTTCTTTCTTGGTGCCACGGAGAAGCACACCGACATTGTCGCCGGCTTCGGCGCTGTCGAGGAGCTTGCGGAACATTTCGATGTCGGTGACGGTTGTCTTCTTGGTGTCGCGAAGACCAACGATTTCGACTTCTTCCATTTTCTTGAGGATACCACGTTCGACACGGCCGGTGGCGACGGTGCCGCGACCTTCGATGTTGAACACGTCTTCAACGGGCATGAGGAAAGGAAGATCCTTCGGACGCTCGGGCTGCGGGATGTATTCATCCACGGCTGCCATGAGGGCGAGGATTTCTTTTTCGTATTCCGCATCACCTTCGAGAGCCTTGAGGGCGCTGCCTTTGATGATTGGGATGGTGTCGCCTGGGAACTCGTATTTGCTGAGGAGTTCGCGGACTTCCATTTCGACGAGCTCGAGGAGGTCTTTGTCGTCAACCATGTCAACCTTGTTCATGAAAACAACGATCGAAGGCACGCCGACCTGACGGGCGAGAAGAATGTGCTCACGGGTCTGAGGCATCGGACCGTCAGCGGCGCTGACGACGAGGATCGCGCCGTCCATCTGGGCGGCACCGGTGATCATGTTTTTGACGTAGTCGGCGTGGCCGGGGCAATCAACGTGTGCGTAGTGGCGATTTGCGGTCTCGTATTCCACGTGGGCTGTGTTGATCGTGATGCCGCGCTCTTTCTCTTCGGGAGCGGCGTCAATCTCGTCATATTTTTTTGCAGTAGCTCCGCCGCTTTTAGCCAAAACGGTGGTGATTGCTGCTGTGAGTGTGGTTTTACCGTGGTCAACGTGGCCAATCGTGCCGATGTTGACGTGCGGTTTGTTACGCTGGAACTGTTCTTTTGCCATCTTGATTTTTCGGTTGGTTTTTTATGTGCGGGACGATGTTGGTGGAGCCCATGACCGGGATTGAACCGGTGACCTCGTCCTTACCAAGGACGTGCTCTACCGACTGAGCTACATGGGCATTTGGCGGCCGGAGCCGCGGTGTTTGCACATCGACCTGCGTTATGTTTTCCCGGTGGAAAAAGGCGACGACGCTACCCGCTCCCGCATTTGCAAGGGGCGGTTGGCGTCCTCTCCTGTTTCCGACAGGGACGGGAAAAGTAGCGCTTCTGCGTTTTCTGTCAAAGGGAAAATGCAGGTAGCCGGACAGACATTCCGCACGGCCGGTTGGTCAGGCGGCCTTCTTCGCGCGCTTGTTGCAGAGCACGGCGATGGTGACGAAAGCGACCTCACAAAGCACGAATGCCACAGCTCCGGGTAATCCGCCCGTGCCAAATCCGTAGCTGTGAAGTCCTACGCCCAGAATGAAGTTCACTCCATACCAGGCCATGATCACGCATTGGAAGGCGAGCACGGCACCGACGGCCATTCCAAATCCGCCCCACCTGCCGGCGATGCGACCATGGAGAAGAAAGAGATAAGCCAAGAGAGCGATGAGCGCCCATGTTTCCTTGGGGTCCCAATCCCAAAACCGGCCCCAGGAGTAGTTGGCCCACACGGCGCCGAGGATGGTGCCGATGGCGAGGAGGAGCACGCCGATTTGAAGGGTTCGGTAGAGATAGTTGTGCAAGACCGGCGAGGCCTTCACGCCGAACATGGATTTTCCGAGAATGATGTGACCGACCCCGAGCGCTAAAGCGAAGGCGGCGTAGCTGAGCGTGATCGTAAGCACATGAGTTGTGAGCCAAAAATTGTCCGCCAAAACGGGAACGAGCGGGTGGATCGAGCGATCGAGAATCACCGGCTGGGTATCGGCAAGAATGAGCGAAGCGACGGCGACCGGCACGGCACCGAGCAGGAAATAGCGGCTGCGGTAAATCGCTTCGAAAATGAGCGCGAAGAAAATCGTGCCGAAAGCCACCCACACGACGGACTCATACATGTTCGTCACGGGCGCGCGACCGGAGATGATGATGCGGAAAACAAACCCGGCAAGTTGAAGGATGAAGCCGCAGAGGCCGAATGCCCAGCCCAGCAGATAGCCGGGCTTTCCAGGCACCACGAGCATTCCGATACCCGCAGCGAGATAGAGAATCCAAGCCCATCGGAAAGGATGGAGCCTTTGGTAGAAGACCTCCACGGCGATCTTATTGGCATCCGCCTGGAATCTTGCCTCCTCCCGCGCCTGCTCGGCTCGTAGCTCCGCAAGCCCGGCGTCGAAGTCGGATTGGTTGTTCGAGCGGAATCCCTCGCGCAGCTTGGCGAGTGCGGAGTCATCAGGTTTCAGCGGGCTCCATGCGGCGGCGCCTGTTGGCAACAGGGTGACGGAGCGTCCGCTGACGAGCCCTTCAAAAACCGCAAGCCTCATGCCGACAGTGGAAGCCTCGCGCTGGAGCACATCGAGAGTGGCCTTGGGATTTTTCGAGCGGATGGCGGAAACCTCCTGCAAGGCGGCGCGGAGCTTTTCGTTGCCTGCCAGTTCGCGGTAGGTGAAGAGTTTTTTCGCGGGGTCGATTCCCAGCTGATCCTTGAATTTTTTATTTCCGATAAGGATGAGCGGCTGGTCTTCCCAACCGACCGGCGTGAGCCACAGCGAGGCGACCGTCGCGGTCGAGCTGATCTTCACCCCATCCTTCATGTAGCGGCTTTTTCCCGAAAGGCTCAGGAGCGCCTCGTCAGCGAAAACAAGGAATGGCTTCTTGCGTCCACCCTCTTGAATCGGCACGGAGTCCAAGCCCGTGAGATCCAGCCCGTGCGAGGCGTTGCAGAAAAATAAAAGTCCGGCGGCGAAGGTAAAAAAGCGAAAGAGAGATGTCATGCGTCCTTGGGTTTGGGTTTGAAGTAAAACATGATGGTGATGCCGACACAAATGGCCAGCGAGCCGAACCATTTCAGCAACCAGCCCGGGTCGTAGAGGACCTGGAGAGTGGTTTCACCAAGATCGCGGGGGTTCCACTCGGCTTGGGAGAACTTGTAATTGATGCCGGTGAAATTTGCGAAGAGCGTGCCGGGGAAGCTCGCCGGATGGTTCATGCGGGCGGTGCCGGTTTTTGTGAAACCCGTGCCATCCTCTTTGAACTCCACCGTTGCGATGAAATTCGATGGCGTTTCGGTGCCCTCGTAGCGCGGCACCTCGAAATTCAAGAGCCGCATGGCAAACGGCATCGGACGCAATTCCAAGCCATATCCGATGCGAACGACATTCAACCCATCCGTAAGCGAGGTGATTTCGCCGCTCGGGACCCAACGCGTTTCGGAATCTTTTTTATCAGGAGAGACAATCCTCGCGCGGAAACCGGGAACACCCGTCTCGCCCTTGGGCAATGGAGGGCCGGGCTTCATGGTCGAACGCACGGCGGCCTCGGGATAGTATCCGAGCACCTCCACCTGCCAATCCGCCCAACCGGTGGAAAAAGATTCGCCCGCCTTGGCGCTTCCCGCCGCAAGAGTGGCACCACTCCGCTGAAGCTGATAGCGGATGCCTCCCTCGCCGGGAGAGGCCACCAGCGTGGGTGTCGAGTCGCCCTCGGCGGCCTGCGCGCTCTGAATCCGCACCAGAGCGGCGGGATTGTTCGGCTGGTCGCTCTTTGTCGTCGGGCGTCCTGACACCATTTCGAAATCAGGCCAGTAATCCTCCACCGTCACCAAAAAACCTCCCGCTTCGATAGGCGTCTTCATAACATCCGCCCGCAGATAGGTCACTGCCGCCACATCAGGCGGGGCGATCGTGATTTTCCGGCCATCCGCTCCCAGCATGACCCGTATGCCAGAGGCCTTCTCCTCGCCTTGAACCACGGGCGCGAATTTTCCAAAAACCATCTGCGTCTCGGCACCGCCAGCCGGCTTCGGAGGAGGAAGCTCGGATTGAAAAACCACGCGCGCGAGTCCAAAAAAATCGCGCTCCTGGGGAGTCTTGCCCTCGAGCACCAAGGGCATCTCCAGAGTTTGCCCCATGCGCGGGCTGGTGAAGCGAAGCATGACGCCCGGCCCACCAGACTCGGAGGGAACGAGTGTTTCCTCCTTGATGAGATTGTCGCTGAATCCATCGGCGATGATTTGCAGGTTTGTCTGAGGCACTTCGAAAACACGCGGACGCTTCTCACTTGGGCGGACCGTGGCGGCGTCGAAGGGCATCACATACAAAGCCGAGTCATTCGGGCTCTCGACCTGAATGATGCTGCGATTCACCGTCACCTTGCGCACAGGCCCCTTGTCCTTGTGCAGGGTGACATTTCCCTCAAACCCGGTGTGCAGGCCCACCATGGCTCCGATGAGGAGCGTGATGATGCCGTAATGGGTGATGATGAATCCGGCGTGCTTTTTCTCCCAAGGCCAGCGGGTGAGGGTCACCGCGAAGAGGTTGATGCAGAGCACGGCCAACCAGACGATGAACCAAGGCGCCTTGTAGATGTAAACCTGTGCGATTTTTGTGCTGAATTCCGACTCGGCAATGGTCGCCGCCGCGCAGGCGATCGCAATGGTCGCCAAAAGAATGAGCGCCAACTGCAGCGATCCCAACCAGTGGATGACACGCCAGGCGGTGGAGTTTTTTTTGCGCTCTTCGACCAGTCGCTTCCGTTCAAGCGCAGTCAAGATACGCGCCCTCCGGTTGCGGTGCCTTTCAGAAAAGAAATGTCAGGTAAGCTGAGCGAAAACGGCATGACCGGCAGAAGGTATCCTGCCGCTTGAAAGTTTCAAGCCGCACCGCGCGATTCGGCGGTGCGGCTGAAACATGGCATAGCTTATTTCCCTGTCTGGATGCTGAATATGGCAGGCGCATCATTGCTCCAGCCCGTGTTTCCACTTTCGAAACCCGGGTTGGTGACTCGATTGACGCCCCCGGATGTTCCCAGAAAGACCTCGTCGAAATACATCGTGCCGGCCGCGTTGCTGAAGGCGGTATCGAAGCTCAGATACACACGCTGGCGGTTGCCGGAGTTGAACACAGGCGTGGTGAATTTCGTCCAAGTCGAGGTCGCGTTGATCCGCACAGAGGCGAGCCGCCTTGTCCAAGCGGCGTTCGCCCAGACCTGCAGCTCGAGGGATCCGCTGCCCTTCACCCAGACGCTGGCCGTGTGGTTCGCGTTGGGCGTGACGGTGACAGTTTGATAGAAATCCTTGTAAGTCGCGGTCGCAGGAATTTTGGCCATCGCGGACCAAGATCCATTGAAAACAATACCGCCCGGCGCAGGCGTGGGTGTGCCAGTCGGACTGGGTGTTGGAGTAGCGGTCGGCGTTGGACTTGGAGTTGCCGTGGCCGTAGGTGTCGGGCTAGGCGTTGCAGTTGCCGTAGGTGATGGCGTCGCTGTCGGCGTCGGCGTCGGCGCACCGCTCTGGAGCTTGTCGCGAAGCGTCTTCACGATCTGCTGCATGGTGGTGTCGCTTTTGAAATCCTGGATGTATGTCCACCAGAAGACCCCGCCGATACTGCCGGGATAATCGAAAGCAGCATTGTAGTATTGCTCGGCGACAGTCCGCTTGGCGGCGAGCGTATCTGTCTGATTGTAAGCCCACCAGAATTGCTGGCCAGCTATCCAATACCCCAACTCGCCAAGACCGATCTTCTGCGTTGGAAATTCCGCCCGTAGAGTTTTCATGACCTGGTCGAACGCGACACCCATCGGCGCCTGCTCCTGATATTGGGAAAATGTCACAACATCGATATTCGCCCGCGTTGAAGCGGGAAGGTTCGCATTCATCCAGGTGAACATCGAATAAGCCACCGTGTCCGTGTTGATTTGCCAAAAGAATGTCAGAAAGGTCGGCTTGCCCGGGGCGCGTGCCTTCACCTCGGCGGCGGCATCCGCAATGCGCAGGCCGATGTCGCTGGTCAGCCAGCTTCCATTGACCTCGTTGCCGACCTCCCACGCATCGATCTGCGGGAATGCGGTGATGTAGTCGATGAAGCGCTGCTTGTATTGGGCGCGCGTGTAGCCTTTGTCGTAGGTGGAGTCGATCGGTTGGCCCAGAACTTTCACGCCCTTCGACTTCGCGTAGTTCACGAGGTTCGTGTAGGTCGAAGGCGCCTGGCCTGCATCGAAGACGATGCGGATCCACGCATAGGGCGCGGCAAGTGTGGCTGCCAGATCCACATTCACCTGGTAGTTCGAAACCGTGTCGATCGTGAATCCAATCCATGGCGTCAGGGTCGCCTTGTTCGCGGCGGCAT
The DNA here is from genome assembly GCA_044345595.1 of Terrimicrobiaceae bacterium. GTDB lineage: Bacteria > Verrucomicrobiota > Verrucomicrobiia > Chthoniobacterales > Terrimicrobiaceae > UBA967. The sequence continues at coordinate 172,181 of JBIJAV010000001.1, read as the reverse complement.
AGACAGGTCCGTGCTCGGCGAGTATCGCATCGTAGGCCACCGCGAGATTGTCCAGCGCGAGTTGACCGGCTTTTCCCTTGGCCGATTCAGGGCTGTAGACATCCACCCCGGCGAGCTGCGATGCGGCCGCCTGATAGGCCGTGGTGAACTTCGCGGACGGCACATAGTCCGGCCTCGCGGCACGCGCCGCATCGAGCTTCTTTTTCACATCCAACGCGGCCTGGTAGGTGAAATTGATCGTCGCCGCCGTGCTGAAGCCGGCGCCGCCATTGTCCAGAATCAAGAGTTGATATCCACCGGGAAGCGTCGGCCAATTGAAAGCCAATGCCACGGCTTGGGACGGAATATTAAAAGCGAGGTTCGAACCCGAGGTGTAGAGCGGGCCGCTGCTGATGGCACGCATGTTGGCAGGGTTCAGCAAAAAGTCGTTGTTGTAGCCTGCTCCGCCGTTGTTCGAAGTCGAGCGCACCTGGGTGGGAGTCAGCGCCGTTCCATTGCGGTCGAAAAAGAGCAGTGTCACGGTGCCGCCCGCCTGCGCGGAACCGCGCAGGGAGAAGGCAACGACTATGACGGCCGCGATGAAAGCAAAGGCGAGACCGGGCAAAAGGAGATTTCGCAGGCCACCGCGTTTTTCATTGGGATTTTCAGTTTTGTTTTCCATGGAGCAAAAACTAAAAGCCACCGCTTCCCTGCTCCATGGGGTCTTCGCCTGCTTTTGCGCTCCGGAGGTTGCCCCGCCCGTTTCACAGCCTACCTGTGGCAATGTATGAAAACAGTAATTGACCACTTACGCCAACGCGGGAACCAAGGAACGCGCGCCGGCCTGATTTTTTTCATCCGAACGCCGTTCACCGTCGTCCTCGTTTTTGCGATTCTCCACGGCTGCGCCTTCAGGCCGCCGGACTCCACCGTCGAGCCGGGATTCAAACCGGCCGCCACCGTGGCCACCCCGCTGGCAAGCGCACAACAACCGATGGACGCACCATCCATACGGGCCAAAAGCGCCATCCTGATCGACGCGCAGAGCGGCAAGACGCTCTATGAAAAAAACGCCGATGACCGCCTGCCCATTGCCAGCACACAAAAACTCCTCACCGCGATGGAAGTCATCGCCGAGGGCGGACTCGAGCAGGATGTGCAAATCACCATCTGGGACCAGCTCCAGCCACCTACAAAACTCGGCCTCATCGCCGGCACAAACCATCGTCGACTCGACCTCCTCGGCGCCATGCTTGTGAGCAGCGCCAACGATGCCGCCAGCGCCCTCGCCAACGCTGCCGAGGGATCCTACGGCGATTTCATTTCGCGCATGAACTCCCGCGCCGAACGCCTCGGCGCAAAACACTCAGTCTTCCTCAATCCCCACGGCCTCGACATGCCCGGCCAGCGCTCGACTGCGAGGGATGCCGCCATCATCGCCTACCACGCCTACCGCATTCCACTCATCCGCCACTTCGCCGCGCAGGAGATGATCCCCTTCAACTACGGCGACGGACGCACCATCCTGCTTGAAAATACCAACATCCTCCTCTGGAACCGCCCCGCCTACTTCAACGGCCTCAAAAGCGGCTTCACCATCGAAGGCGGAAAATGCCTCGTCGCCAGCGCCAAGCACGACGGCCGCGAAATCCTCATCGTCCTCCTCGGCAGCACCCAGGAGGAAGTCTTCCGCGACGCCAAACGCCTCTTCCGCTGGTATGAAAAACAGGTGAAAACAAATGCTACGGGCGATGCTTTGTCGGTGCGTTGATGGGGTGTGCGTTGCGGGAATGGAAGCACGCTGGGGTTAAAAATGGGTCAGGCGAGGACGCTGACCCTCCAAGTGGGTCGGCGCGCTACCGCGCGGGCTGTGGATTCGAAATAGTCATCCTCTGGCATGACGCATCTATTTTTTAAAACGTATCATTTTATTGATTAATTGAAATTTTTGAACTCAGCGCATAATATTTTATTCAATGTTATGGTCAGCACAGGAAATCACTCACGCTTTGGCGACACGGGTGAGGCAGTTGCGGTTGGAACGAGGGTGGACTCAAGGAGAGCTTGCGGAGCGGGCGGGTCTATCGCCGGCCACCTACCAGCTTTTTGAACGGACGGGACAGATCGCTTTGGAGCGATTGGTAAACATTTCAATCGCGCTTTCCAGGACCGGCGAAATCGAAAATCTTTTTTCGCCAACGCCGATTCGCTCGGTGGATGAACTGGCTCCAAAGACTCAACGCCAACGCGGGAGGAGGCGCCAGTGATCCTTCGAGTTGTTTATCACGGCGGCCCGGCACCCCAATTGGTCGGTCGATTGGGCGATGATCCGCGCACTGGGCGTATCTTTTTTGAATACGATGCGGCCTGGCTGAAAACCGGTCGCGAGCTTTCTCCCTTTCATCTGCCGCATTCGCTTGGGACCTTGCCATCCAGTCACGACCAGCCGGCGTTTGAAAACCTACACGGACTTTTTTGGGACACCTTGCCTGACCACTGGGGACGCCTCGTTTGGGAACGATATGTGACGGCGGCAGGGCTCGATCCGGCAGGCATCTCGCCGCTCGGGCGTCTGGCCTATGCAGGAAGCCGGGCAGTCGGCGCGTTGGGCTATGAACCCGAGGCCCCCATGGGTTCGGATGACGAAAAATTAGCCGAAGCCATCCATCTCGCCGCACTCGATCGGAATGCCTCAAGGCTCGCCGCCGAGCAAAGCTCGTCACCGTCGGAACTTCTTTCCCTCTTGCAAGCGGGAGCATCCGCTGGCGGCGCGAAACCCAAGGCCTTGCTTTATTTTGACGATTCCACGGGCGCACCTTTCCTGCTTCCAGGCAAAGAACGCTCCGCTTGGGTGGTCAAATTTTCCTCCGTTCCGCACACGCACAAGGACTCCCGCGAGGAGGGGCGCGTGGAATATGCCTACGCGCTCATGGCAACGGCCGCCGGCATCCGAATGCCCGAATCCCGTTTGTTGGAAATCAACACACCGAAAGGAAAACGGGCTCTCTTTGCTGTGCGAAGATTCGACCGTCCGGTGGACCGCGCGAGACTCCACCTGCACACACTTGCCGGCCTGAGACACATCCATCATCAAGCCCCGGGATTTTCCTACGAAATCATCGCCGACACCCTCCTGCGGGTCACGGGTGACCGCCGGGAACTCCGTGAATTGGCGCGGCGCGCGGCCTTCAATATTCTGGCGGGAAACCGGGACGACCATGCCAAAAATTTCAGCATGCTCATGGATTCCAGCGGCCAATGGAGCCAATCCCCCGCCTACGACATCACTCCAAGCCCTGGCCCGGGCAGACAAGGCATCCATGTCGCCTCCGTCAACGGATCTGCAACCCCGACCAAGCAGGATTTCCTATCCTTCGGAAAACGCGCGGAACTCGACGACGCCGAAGAAATTTTTGAAAAAGCGCGCGATGCCGTTGTCAACTGGCCGAGCTTCGCCAAGCAAGCCGGACTGCGCGACGCCAACATCAAAAAAATCGCCTACTTTCACTTGTAGCGGCTGTCTGTGACTGCCGTATCGTGCCGCGCTCAGGCGCTCGCAGACCGCCGCTACAGTAGCGTCAGCAGACCCGTATTTCATGTGAAAATTTCACCTTTCCAAAGCATTTTTGTGAATTCCTCGGCATGCAGAATCCATATGCCGTCCGGCGTCAGCCTCTTTCCCGGCTCGAGTCCAACAAGAATCCTCATTTTCACCTCGGGGTGGTCTTTTGCCAATTCACGAAGGCCTTTCAAATGATCGTCGCGGATACGTTGAGAGGATTTGCATTCGATCGCGCACTGCATGTCATTCACAACAAAATCCACTTCGGCTCCCGAGCTGAGACGCCAATAAGAAAATGCAGCGAAACGGCCGACGTAGGCATTGTAGCAATTCAGTTCGTGAAAAACCCAATTTTCAAAGGCCTTTCCATAGGCCTCCGAGCCACGCTGCACATTGCCCCTCTTCGCCAGCAAATTGGCCACTCCCACATCGCTGAAATAAAATTTTTCGGCCAGAGAGACCCGTCGCTTAGGGCGTTTTCGAAAAGGAGGAAGCATTCTGCCCACCAGCGTATCGACAAGGATTTCAAAATAGGCGCGAATCGTTTCCCGTGACACTCCCACATCCCTCGCAATCGTAGAAAAATTGACCATCGATGCATCGGAAAAGGCTGCTGCTTCCAAAAAATGGGAAAAAGGCGGCAGATGCCTCACCAAGCCCTCAGCCATGATTTCCTCCTTGAGATACTGCGAAACATAGGCGTCCAGCAGTCGGCTTGGCGAAGACGAGAGATAAATCCTCGGCAATGTCCCGTTGTTCAGCATTCGGTCCAAGTCGAAATTCGCTCCCAGTTCCTGCGAGCAAAACCCGAACAACTCATATCGCAGTCCTCGCCCACCGAGCAGATTCCCATGTCCACGCTTGAGCTTGCGCGCACTGGAGCCGCAGAGAGCAAAACAAACCCCCTCGTTCTCGTGCAACCAGTGGACCTCGTCGAGAAGAGCAGGCACTTTTTGGATTTCATCGATAACCACAAATTTCTCTCCACCCGCAGCGAGTTCCTGCCGCAAATATTCTGGGTTTGTAGAAAATCGCCGGTAGGCATCCGCTTTAAGCAAATCCACCCATTTCACACCCGGATAAGTTTGTTTGAGCAAAGTGCTCTTGCCCGCCTGACGCGGACCCCAAAGAAAAAACATCTCCGTCCCGTGCAGCGGAAGACTCAAAGCCCGTGAGATATTAGCAACCATTGGTTGCATATTACATGTTATTTGCAAGTTGTCATGGCAATTTCACAAACCGGTCCGTTGTAGCGGTTGTCTGTGACTGCCGGATCGTGCCGCGCTCTGGCGCTCGCAGAGCCCCGCTAAAGTGGCGGGCGGTTTTTGGCTTGTGCGAGTTCGTTTAGAAAGGATGGCAAATTTGTGACGAGTAGGCTGTCCGAGCGGATTTCCTCTGCCGTTTTGCAAATGAGAATCTGCTTGGAGGCTCCGACGAGTTCGGCGGCTTTTTGAAGTCCCTTGATCATGGCCTTGGTCGGATCGGAGGTGAGTTTGATCTCGATGGCCCAGCGATCCCCTGCCCAGTCGAGCAGGAGGTCGGCCTCGATCCCATCGGATGTCCGAAAAAAATAGGGCTCGGCGCTCAAACCAAAGAGACCCAGCGAGGCGAGGATTTGTTCGACCACGAAACCTTCCCAACTGTAACCAACACACGGCTGATTGTAGAGGTGCTCGATGTTTTGCACATTCAAGAGGGCGTGAAGCAAACCGCTGTCGCGCCAGTAGAGGCGGGGCGTTTTGACAAGGCGTTTGGTGATGTTTCCAGACCAGGGACGCAGGCGGCGGATCAAAAAAGTCTCCTCCAAAAAATCGCAATATCCCACGACGGTCTTGTGATCGATTCCCAGTGCACAACCGAGTTCCGAGGCATTCAGGGGTTGGGCATTCACGGCCGCCAGCATACTCAACAGGCGACGGGTGCGCTGTGGCTTCGCGGGGAAGCCCCACTCTGGCAAATCCCGCGTCGCCAACAGCTCCAAATAACTCTTCTGCCAATCGGGAAAGCGAGTGCCGTCGAGAATCCCGCCATCCGGAAACCCGCCGCGCAACCAGAGACTCTCCCAACAATCCACTCCGAGGGGTCCAGATAACTCGGGAAATGTCAGAGGCCCCATCGAAACAAGCCCCATGCGTCCGGCGAGGGATTCCGAGACATTTTGCATGAGGGCGGGTGAGACCGAACCGAGCAGGAGGAAGCGCCCGTTGCGCTTGCGCTCGAAATCGATCGCGCTGCGCAGGCGAGGAAAAATCTCCGGCGCACATTGGGCCTCATCAATGACGACCAACTCCTCTCTCCGCATGAGGCGATCCCACTCCGAATCCAGGCGCAGGGCCGATCCCTGACTCTCCATGTCGAAATATCTGCCGCCAAAATTTTTTGCCAGCGTTGTCTTGCCGCATTGTCGCGGGCCGAGCAGTGAAACCGCTGGATATTTCTCCAACTTCTCCACCACCAATCTCCGATAGAAACGATCAATCATTTCTTGCATTTTGGTAATGAATTCCCATTTTACAAGAATATCCGGAAAATTTATTTGAGAAATGCAATTATCTTGTTAGTGAATACATGCAAGTGAGGCGTTTACGAGAATATGCATCGGAGTTATAACCTCACAAATTGCCTGCATTATTGGAGTGAACTCTGATAGAGGTAGGAACGAGACATTGGTTTGTCTCGCTCCCCCCTCCGAACCGGACTCGCGGATCTCCCGCATCCGGCTCTCCGGTTGCGAATTTGCCGACTCCTCTGTTACCAGAGTTTCGTCGGACGCCGGACCAGAGGCTCTGAGGACTTGCAGGATTTCCCTCCCCAGCTCTGGCTGTTCCGACGCACCACAATAAGGCTTTGGCTTCCCCAAGGCTCGTCTGGCCGCACAGTTTTAGCTCGTTGAGCAATCGATTGTGCTTTTTAAATGGGTCCAGCTGGCCCATGTGGTTTCGCTTCCTGCCGCCCTTCGCTCCACGGGCATTACCCCGCTTCTTCGCTACTATGGCGGCTCTGACTCCTGCGTGGTCCCGTCGAAACGGGTTCCTGCCCGCGCAGGTCTCAACGCTTCCATATGACACCTTCCCCGCGTTCCCACCCCAACCATCCCCAACAGCCCGTTTCTCTCCCTTATACGAGAAATGTGAGAGGAAACGGATATGGCTCTGGCCACTGGCTTCGCCACTCGCTAGCAGGCTCGCCGCTGTTGCAAACCGAATCGGGTTCACTTTTGTTTGGGACCACAGGTCCGCCTCGGGCTGCTCCCCACCCCGTCTCACGACGACGCAGTTGCCTCCGACTGCTCTCCCGTTGCTCGTCTCGGGATGACTCAGACTTTCACTGGTTGATTTCATATATGTGCGTTCGCACGAGCGGCTGTCTGTGACTGCCCGACCAGATTGTGCTCGGGAGTTCGCTGAGCGGGTATTTGCGCCGCTGCACGCCGGGTTGGTTTGCGTTCGGCGGTCATAGACACGCCGCTACAGGTGGGTCGGTGCGCGGCGTTGTGAAAATGGCCCATCAGTTGACAAAATTGGGGTTTTTGGGGATTTTGAGGGTTATGAACAGACTTACGATTGAGATTGAACCCGAGCAACATCGGCAAATCAAAACCCTCGCGACCTTCGCTGGCATGACGATCAAAGATTTTATTCTCTCCAAAACGCTCACCCCATCGAGTGCGAAGCCGCAGCAATCCGAGGACACGACCACTCGACTGTTGGGTTCACCGAAGAATGCCAAACGGCTTCGTGAAGCCATCACCTCCAAAACCCCGGAGCACTTGGTCTTTGAAACGACGGAGGATTTGAAGCGTGCGCTTGGAATTTAGGGAGCGAGCCTTCGAGGACTTGCAATATTGGGTTCAGATGAATCCCAAGGTAGCCAAGCGGCTGCTGAGATTGATTGAAGAAACCAAACGGGATCCGTTCGGAGGTGCAGGAAAACCAGAGCCCCTGAGAGGGGAGCTTTCTGGATGGTGGTCAAAACGAATCGATCAGGAGCATAGGCTTATCTATCGAGTTGACGGAGAAAGCTTGATCTTAGCTCAGGCCAAAGGGCACTACGATGACTAAATTTCACCCGCTACGACGACTACTCGTCAAAAGGCTCCGGCGCGGAGGTGGGTGAAGGCGGGGCCGAGGTGGGTGGGGATGTCCGAGGCGGTGAGGGATTCTTGCGAGGCGGGGCCGTCGCGGAGAGCGAGTTCGGCAGAGTGACCGCAGAGCCAGGCGGCGAGTTTTGCGGATTGGAGGGGGGATTTTCCTTGGGCGAGGAGTGCGGCGGCGACGCCGGTGAGGACATCGCCCATGCCACCGGTGGCCATGCCGGGATGGCCGGTGGGGTTGTAGGCGGAAGGGGTTCCGCGTTCGCCGATGAGAGTGCGGGCGCCTTTGAGAAGCAGCGTGACGGGATACTCGGCCACAAAGTCCTCGAGCCACTGGCGGCGCGTGCGGGATTTTTGCTGGAAGAGGCGCTCCATCTCGAGGGGGTGCGGCGTGAGGAGGCGCGGGGCGGGGTTGTTTTTTAGACAGGAGGGGTCGAGGGAAATGGCATTCAGCGCGTCGGCGTCGATGACACAGGGAGCAGGGCACTCGGAAAGGAAGGCGCGGACCATTTCGTCGCGCTCGCGTCCGAGCCCGGGCCCGATGGCGACGGAATCGAATTTTTGATCGAGGATTTCACGCAAGTCGGACACGGGACTGACCATCACCTCTGGAATGACAGCAGCGGCAAGGACAGGGACGATATCTGGGGGAACAAAGAGGGTCACCAGCCCAGCGCCAGCCTTGACGGCGGCGGCTGAGCAGAGGCGGGCGGCGCCGGGGTATTTCCGGCTGCCAGCGATCACAGCAACACGGCCGCATTGGCCCTTGTGCATATCGAAGCCGCGCGGAGGAAGAAGGCTGCGGAGATCGGTTGATTGAAGAACCTCGGCCGTGTCGGCATCCGAAGGCGCATGCACGCCTGGCAGGGGAATCACAGCCAACCTGCCGACGAAGTTCGTGGCGGCATCCGTCAGGAGTTGGATTTTGGCGAAGCCCATGACAGCGGTGGCGTCTGCCTGCACGCAGACTTCGGACCCGAGGCCGCTGGGGATGTCCAACGCCAGAACCCATGCGGCTTCCGTGGCACGCAGGGTATTGATGCGGCGAATCGCGGTGGCGACTGGCTCGCGGGGTTCGCCGGAGGCTCCGATGCCGAGAAGGCCATCGAGAACAACGAGCGGTCCAGCAGCTTCGAGACGGGTTTTCCAGATGCGGCCGAGTTGTTTCGCAGTGAGCGGAGAGAGGTTGGCGTCGGGGAAAGTTTTTTGAAGTTCGATGGACCATCCAGCCTCGGCGAGATAGCGGGCGACGACGAGAGCGTCGCCGCCATTGTGGCCTTTTCCAAAAAACACCACACATCGGCCGGGCTTCGGATGAAACTGGCGCACGAGGCGGGCTGCCTCGCGGCCGGCGATTTCCATGAGGCCCTCCGCCGTGGCTCCGGCAGAGAAGGCGATCTTCTCCGCTTCGAGCATCTGGGCGGCGGAAAGGATCATGACATCAGGCGAAGAACGACTTGATGCGGTCGTAGAAACTTGTGTGGATCGGGTTGTTCTCCTCGCCGCAGAGCTCGGCGAAACGCTCGAGGGCTTCACGCTGTCCAAAATCGAGGCGCGTGGGAACCTCGACCTGCACATAGGTGAGGATATCACCCTTCGCCAAGCCTTGAAGCGCGGGCATTCCGAGACCGCGAATGCGGAAGGTGGATCCGCTCTGCGTGCCGGCGGGGATTTTAAGACTCACGGCGCCATCCAAGGTCGGCACACGGATTTCGCCACCCAACGCTGCTGTGGTAAAGGGGATGGGAACCTCGCAGGCGAGATCCATGCCATTGCGGGTAAAAACTTCATGCTCCTTGATATGAACGACCACATACAGGTCGCCGGAGGCCCCGCCGCGAAGCCCGGCTTCGCCGCCGCCCGTGCTGCGCAAGCGGGAGTCGCTGTCGATACCGGCGGGGATTTTGATTTTGACGCGGCTGGTTTTTTCGACCCGGCCCTCACCTTGGCAGGACGGGCAGGGTTTTTCGATGATGCGCCCCGAGCCGTGGCAGGCGGGGCAGGTCTGCGCGACTTGGAAAAAACCACGCGAGGCGACAACTTGGCCGCGACCCCGGCAGGTTGGGCAGGTGACTGCTTTGCTGCCTTTCTGCGCGCCGGAGCCAGTGCAAGGCTCGCAGGCGTCGAGTTTGCGAATTTCGATTTCCTTCTCGCAGCCTTTGGCGGCCTCCTCGAGCGTGATCTGCAGGTCGTAGCGCAGATCGGATCCGCGCTGGCGTCCGGAAGAATCCACTCCGCCGCCACCGCCGAAAAATTGCTCAAACACCCCGCCGCCACCGCCGCCGCTGAAGACCTCGCGGAAGAGATCGAAGGGATCATGGAATCCCCCGCCGCCACCGCCCATGCCGTTTTGAAAGGCGGCATGGCCATAGCGGTCGTAGGCCGCGCGCTTGTTCGGATCGCTGAGGGCCTCATAGGCCTCACCGAGTTCTTTGAATTTCTCCTCCGCCTCGTGGTCGCCGGGGTTTTTGTCCGGATGGTATTTGACGGCCAGCTTGCGGTAGGCGCGCTTCAGATCCTCCTCGCCGATACTGCGATCGACGCCGAGCACTTCGTAGTAGTCCCGCTTTTTGCTCATTGTGCGCCCTTGGAAACAATCACTGATGCCGCGCGGAGGAGTCGGTCTTTGAGTTTATAGCCCTTGCGGACCTGGCGGATCACTTGTCCTTCTGGCACCTCTGCGCTGAACTCCTGGGACACAGCGTCGTGCTTGTTGGGATCAAACGCCTCGCCGTCGGTGGGCACTTCCTCGAGTCCCTGACTGCGGATGAAATCCTGGAGCTGACGTTGGACCATGGACATCCCTTGCAAGACAGAAGCAGCATCAGTCGCGTTGCGGGCGGCATCGAGGCCGAGTTCGAAATTATCGATGACGGGAAGAAGTTTTTCGAGCAGGCCGTTGTTCGCATAGCGAATGGCGTCCTCTTTTTCGCGGAGCGAGCGCTTGCGAAAATTGTCGAGGTCGGCGCGGGCGCGGAGGGCGAGGTCCTTGAGCTTGGCGGCCTCGGCCTGAAAGTCCACCTCGGCAATTTCGCCATCGGGGGTCGCATCAGGAGCGGCCTCCAGCACTTGGTCGTCAAGGGGATCAGATTCGTTGGAAGTGTTCATTTTTTTGATATGGCGATGAGTGTGAAGTCGTCGTGCTTGAAGTCTGCGCCGGTGAGGTTTTTGACATCCTCCGCGACATGCCGGACGACGCCAGCAGCCCCGTGCGGTGCGCTCGAGCGGAGGGCTTCGATCAGGCGTTCAATACCGTATTCAAGACCCTCGTGATTCATGGCTTCCGTGGCACCGTCGGTATAGAGCAAAATGCAGTCACCGGTCTCCATCACAAGACTCAAATCGGCGCAAACTCTATTGAAGACCTCGCCGCTGTCAATCCCGAGGGCCATGCCTTTGGGGCTGAGTTTTTCAACGGTGCCTGTGGCCGCACGATAGAGCAATGGAGCATCGTGCCCGGCACGAGCGAGGGTGACCCGCCCCGCCGCGCCATCGAGAATGAGGTAGGCCATGCTGATAAACATGTCCTCTTTGATGTCGGGGTAGAGTTGGGAATTCACCCGACGGAGGACATCCGAGGCAGCGGCTGTGGCGGTGGCCTCGCGGCGCAACACGCCGCGGCACATGGCCATGATGAGCGAAGCCGGAACACCTTTGCCGGAAACATCGGCGATGGCCACACCAAGCCGGTCGGCCCCGAGCGGGATGTAGTCGAAATAATCCCCGCTCACATGCCTGGCGGCGAGGCTCACGGCGCTGAGTTCGTAGCCGGGGAAAACGGGGTCCGCCTCGGGAAGAAGGATGCGCTGGATGTCGCGGGCGATTTCCAGATCGCGGTCGAGGAGTTTTTTTTCGCCCGCCTCGAGATAGATCGCTTCGTTGTAGAGAGCGAAGGCGCTCTGCTCCGCGAGGGCGCGGAAGACCTTGAGGTCCTTCTCCTCAAAGGCGGATCCCGTCATGGGATTGATCAACGCCATGACACCAATCGTGCGGTGTCTGTAAACGAGCGGCCCAAGAATCGCAGAATGCGCGGGGAGTTGGGTATCGCTGGCCGCCGGGATCAAGCGTGTGGCGCCGTTTTTCCAGCACTCGGGCAGGAGTCCAGCGGCATCCTTTCCCACGGGCTGGAGTTGGAGAAAACTTTCGATCACTGCGGGATTCGCCCCCGCTTGAGTGAGAATGTGATGGGGGATTTCAACCAACGGGGGGCATCCACTTGTGATGAATGCCGGAGTGAGCGCGGTGTCGGTTTTATTTGTGAGATAAAGGGCTCCCGCCTGGGCATCCAGAATCCGCTGCGAACTTTCCACGATAAGCCTGTGCAATTCCGAACTGCGAACGCCCTCCGAGAAGGCGGCCCCGATGCCGTGCAGAAAATCGAAAACCCTGTCCTCTTCCTTCTGCAATTCCTGAAGCCGCCGCTCCAACCCCCGCACCTTGGTCCGGCTTTTGAGCACGGCAAAAACGATTCCGGCGAGCAACAAAACGCCGAGAGCGGGAATGAGAATCGTCCACATGAAGGATTGAGCGGAATACCTTCCCGAAAGCCGCCCCTGCAATCAAGAGCGATTAATGCGATCCTTCCGGCCCGCCTTCCGCAATTTCCTGGCGCAGGTATTCGATGACATCCTGAAAACGGACCGCATTGCGCGGATCGGCATCGATCAGAGCCTCGTGGGCCTCGAGGATGGCGAGCCTTTGCTCATCTGGCGCGGAGCCTGGGATACCAGCCTTGTGAAGGGCCGGCGGCAACGAAGGGGAGGGCTCGGGCTCGACTTGAAAGAGGTGATCCAAACCGAGGCCTTCGAGGAGAGAGAAATTGCGGGTGTTCGCTCGCACCACCCGGAGCAGGCCGCTTTCCAGATCGCGCAGACTGAATGCCACGGAAGCCAAAGTGCCCATGAAGGTTGAGTCCATGAGTTCGCACTTCTCGAGATCGAGAACGAAATCGTTGTGCCCCTTGGAAATCATGCGCTGCACAAATTCCTTCACGCATTTTGAATTTTCAAAAGTGCCGCGACCTTCGAGTTTCATCCAAACAGTGCCATTTTCACTGCCGACGAGGATGGATGATGATTTGCTCACAAATGCTGTTGAAATTTAAAGCCGATGGAAACGGAATGTCAAACCGCTACTACCTCCACATGTAGGACTGGCTCAGCGCGACAATGCGGTTCTCGACGATCAGTAGCGCGCGCCAAGCGGTGACGCGTCCATTTTCTGAAAACTCGTCCCCCGTGACCTCGAATGTCGACCGGTGCGAACCCGCCGTGTCGGGATAGAAGCGCTCCTTGGCCATAACGAAATTTCCAAGCCCAGCCTGACGGTATTCCAGGCGGAGGGTCACATCCGACCGCGTCGAATTGCGCCAGAAAATCGTGTAGTAGTTTCCGTAGCGCTGGGCCATCTCGGTGGAATCCACTGCGCCAAACGAGCGGCGGGCACGCTCGAAGGTGATCATGTCATTCTTCGTCTCGGTCTCGACATACTCTGGATCGAAGGACGAGGTCAGGATTTTACGGAACTGGTAGGAATCGTCGATCGCAAGAGGCAGCACATTGGCCTTCGGCAAGCGGGTGGCAGGGCCTTCCGGGGCGGAGCAGCCTGCCAAGAGGGTCAAAAGAACCAAGCTGGAAAGCAGGGTGAGGCGGATCATTGGCGCAGAGCAAAGCGGGTTTGAGCGGGAGTGTCAATTTTCCGCACGCCCGGTGGAGCGGCGCATTGCATTGGATCGAGGCGGGCGCTAAGGTCTCGCAAAGTGGAACCTGCCTCATCTCCAGCGAGCCCGGGTGGCGTGCAAAGCCGACTCGAGGGAGCGCTTCGACTCGCCGCCCGCATCCAAGCCAAGTGCAGGCACATTCTTCGCCGAATCCAACGGAAACCCCGCACCGTCATCGAGGCTCCAAACCTCCTGCCGACGCTGATCCAGGTCCTCGCAGCCTTCTCCCGCGTGGATGGCGAATTGCTCGAGGAGGAGATCGATTCGAGCCTCGGCTTTCTGCGTTATGACTACCCGGATGCCGTTTACTCCGAGCTCCGCGAGTTGTTCCGCAATGCGCTGCAACAAAAGCAGGACCTCGACGCCATGGCTCAAAGTCTGGCCGGCCGCCTGAGTAACGAACGCAAGATTCTGCTGGGGGTTCAACTCTACGACCTCATCGCCCGAGCGGGTTTGAAAAGCGAAGCCGTCGTGGCCTATTACGAATTCATGTCGCGCCTCGGCATGGCCTCGCAGGCTATCGACATCGTTTACCAACTCAACGCCGACGACAAAACCGATACCTCGATCTACAGCTCAGGTGCTTCGCCTCTCGAAATGGTGAGCTTCGGCTTCAAGGAAAACAATGATGTCGTGCTCGCCGACTTCGCGCCCAACGAGCGGCTGAACACCTATCGCTACGGCGACCTCGTTATTGTCAAAAACCTCAGCGGACGCACACTCATCGTGCAGGGCCGCGCCTTGGAACCCGGCAGCTTTGCACGCCTCTACCCCGGGCAGCGCGTGCTTATCGATGATGTCGTGCTCGCCTACGCGGACCTCATTTTCTACTTCAACGCCAAGAAAAATGTGACCCTCCCGGAGATCTTCGTCGCGGTGGACAAGGAAGACGAAGTCACTCTGGAAAAAAACCGCTCGCGCGACTCGTGCCTGCAGGTCGCCTTTGGACTGAGGGTGCGCGTGAAGGCGCTCAAAAATGTGGATGCCGTTCTCAATGGCATCCGTCTCGATGTCGGCCGCGAGGTCACCGCCACGCTGGAAGACAAAATCATTTTCCACGACGACAGTGAACTCGACCTCGACTACCTGCGCTTGCGGGCCCGCTCCTACGGCGGGCGCTTCCTTCTCAAGGCCTCCAAAAGCGAATACCTCGTCTCGAACAATCCCGGGCTACTGGAGGAGGACGACATCCTTCTCGCCCCCGGCTCTGGCGGCGATGTGTTGCTGAAAATCTCCTGCGACTACGATCGCAAAGTCGGCCAGATGGAGGTCCTGCAAGCCGACCGACCGATCATTGTGCGCGGCGTGCCGGTGCGAAATTCCTGCCCACTCGAGGATGGTGACACGATCCGCGTCGATGCCGGCCAGGTGCTCCGCTGCAACTTCTCGGAACGCCTGATCGAAGAGGAAAAAAATGTCGTCCGCACCCTCGATGTGCGCGATCTGGTTTGCCGCTTTGCCAACAACTCAGTGGCCATCGACGGCGTCTCCTTCTCGGTCGAGCGCGGCGAGATGGTCTGCGTGATGGGGGCCAGCGGCTGCGGCAAAAGCACACTGCTGCGCGCTCTGTCGGGTCAATTCAAGCCATCCCAAGGCAGCGTGCTTTTCAACAAGCGCTCGTTCTACGAAAACCACGAGTCCCTCAGAAAATATGTAGCCTACATTCCTCAATACGACGCCTTCGACGAGCATCTGACCATCGAAGAAAATCTGGAATATGCCGCTGCCATCCGCGCGCCGCACCTCGGCCGCCGGGAGCGCCTCCGCCGCATCGACAGCAAACTCGCCGAACTCGGCCTCAACGAGCGCCGCACTTCCATCGTCGGCTCAGCCGAAAAGAAAATCCTCAGCGGCGGCGAACGCAAGCGGCTAAATATCGGCCTCGATATGGTCAGCCCGGCGGACATCTTCCTTTTCGATGAACCCACCAGCGGCCTCAGCTCAAAGGATTCCGAGCACATCATTGAGATCATCCGTGACATGTCGCACAACAAGATCGTTCTGGTGACAATCCACCAACCGACCTCGCGGATTTTCCAGATGTTTCATAAGGCGCTCGTCCTCGACCGCGGCGGCAAGTTGGTTTTTTTCGGAACGCCACAGGAAACGCTCCGCTACTTCGCTGAGGCGGAGAGCCGGCAGATGGCGACTCCCTCTTCAGGCGGATGCGAGTCGTGCGGAACGACCCGTCCAGAGTTCATTTTTGATGTTCTCGAAACACCGCTCCGCGACCTCGGCGGCGACATAATTCTGGAGGAAAACAACCGGGGTCAACTCGTGCCTGCACGGCGCTACTCGCCTGACTACTGGCGCGACAAATACGAGTCCCACCGCCTGCTCAAGGAAGTCCAGCAACCAGCACCGCCGAAAGAAATCGCCGCCACACCGCCGTCCGACCCGCGCCGCCGCGAGCGGCTACGGCCGAAGGAGCACTTCCGCCAATTCAGCATCCTCCTGCGACGCGCCTTTCTGAGCAAACTCCGCAACAAGGCGAACCTACTCACCACCGTCTTGGAAGCTCCCCTCCTGGCCCTCCTCACCGGCATGGTGCTGCGTTATTCCGAGAGTTCCGTTTACGACTTCGCCTCGGCTTTCCACATCCCCACCTATCTTTTTCTGGCCCTCGTCGTGGCCATGTTCCTGGGACTCACAAACAGCGTGGATGACATCATCCACGACCGCTCCGTGCTCATGCGGGAGCGAAATCTCAATGTGAACCTCGGCTACTACATCCTGGCAAAAGTCCTCACGCTCGGCTTTTTTGCCATCATCCAGTGCGCCTTGTTCACACTCATCGGAAATGCCCTGCTCTCGCTGCGCGATGGATTTTGGATCGTCTTCACAGCCATGTTCCTCACGGCGGCGAATGGCGCTGCGATTGGTCTCGTGATCTCTGCACTCGTGAGCCAAAGCAAGACTGGGATTTTGATTATTCCCGTCATTTTAATTCCCCAGATCATTCTCAGCGGCGCCCTCATCAAATATGAGGAAATGAACCGCAACCTCG
Source organism: Terrimicrobiaceae bacterium (assembly GCA_044345595.1). Taxonomy (GTDB): domain Bacteria; phylum Verrucomicrobiota; class Verrucomicrobiia; order Chthoniobacterales; family Terrimicrobiaceae; genus UBA967. The sequence continues at coordinate 155,821 of JBIJAV010000001.1, read as the reverse complement.
ACTTCATCCACGCGATCCAGCAGTGGGTGACGCGCCACCCGGACAGCGCCATGCCAGCCAAGAGCGACTTACAGGTCCCGCTCATTTGCGAAATCATGCCGACCCGCTGGTCCTACGAAGCCCTCGTCTTCGCGCAGTCCAAGCTCAACCCGCTCACCAGCCGACAGGAAAAAATCCAGTCGATGATCAACCAGCTCGCCCGCCAACGAAACGCCACGCCCGAGCAGGAAGAACGCCTCGAAGACCTCAAAGACACCCTCGCCCTCCTCTCCGGCCTCGAAGCCGCCACGCCCGGCCAATTCCGCGCCGCCCTCCGCCGCATCGACGACATTATCAACGGCGCCCCCTTCAAACCCTCACGCTTCACGAAATTCGGCACCGGCCTCACCGCCGAGCAAATCTATGTGAACCAAAAAATCACCGACCTCGTCTCGAAAGCCGAAATGGAACAAAGCGACTACCGCGAAAACCGCCACCTCAATGTCTTCTTCGGCCCCGTCAAAGAATACTTCGGCCTCAAAATCGGCATCCTCTGGTTCAACACCAGCGTCCTCATCCTCTCCACCCTCACCCTCTTCGCCGCCTTGGGAGTCATCCTCCGCAAACAAATCCGTATGCGAGTGTCGTGAGGTCTAAGGCCGGGACTCCGTAGACATCCATCTGTCCGGCCTTACAAACACCTCGATGCGTCCAAAGTAAGTTCCAGCCAATACATATTTATTTGCAATATGTTGATAAAAAGGCGCGGCCCAGTTTTTGAAGCGGGAGATTTCCGTCTTATTAATATCTCGATTGTTGATGACCACGAGCGCGGGTTTATTTTTTTCAAAATCCGCTATTGCGTGAGCTGAAAAATTTGCCGACTCGGTGGCGTTATCCACATAGAGCTTGAACTGATAAGAGGGCCGCTGCGCCATGATGTTCAAAAGGGGCACATAGGGGTAAGTGATCAGGAAATCGCCCGGTTGCGAGTGGCGGAGCAAGGCGTCTCTCAGGCCCTCCCAGTCGCTCAATTCAGCGGGCTTGACGCGGAAGTCGATGCCTCCCGGCGCATGGAACATTGCTGTCCTTCCCCGCGCCAAGCGGATGCTTCCCGAGCCTTCACGGCCATAGAGCGAATTAAAGGCCACAATGACTTGCAATCCACAGAGGATGGGCAACACAAGCCCACAGACTCTTCCAACGGAGGCTTTGAAATTCTGAAAAACCCACCATCCTGCAAATGCCGCACAGGCCAGCGCGGGATAGAACGGCACCATGAACTCCGCCAGATGAACGCTATCTGGACGGAAAAAGAAATACTGTGGAAAAAGACTTAATGCCACGCCGGTCGTCGTGAGAAGAAGCAACCCAAAAAATCTCGCCCTCTCGTGCCCCCGTGCGATGCCGAATAAAAAGAGCAGTGCCCCAGCAAGAGCCGAAGTGGCGGATGCCAATACAGGAAAATAAATTGAAAGCGTGAAAAACGGCGAACCCTTCCACTTGATCAGTTCGTTTAAGTCCGGCCGACCTCGGCGACCATCGCGGCCGGCACTTTCACTATCCTGCGAAACAACTGTGACCGTGGCAACCGGAAGAGGTAATCCCGCCTTGAGAGTTGCACTCCCCTCTGGATGAGCAAATTCCAGGTGGACAGCGCCACGAGCTTTTTGAATCTCCTTCTTCAACTCCCACTGAAAAAGCCCAAAAAACTGCACATACTGGTTTAAAAATTCCCGACCAAACCCTCGTTGATGAGCGTGGACAACAAAGGGGGCATGCACGACAGCGAAAGCAATGGTTGCCAGCGCCGTGCCGACAAGCACTACTTTCAAACGACCAAAAAACTCTCCGCGAATGCCCATCGGATACAGAACAGCAAGCCCAATCCACACCACGGAGAGCAACAGCGAGGGCTCGATGCGAATCAGAAAGCAAACACTCAAAGCCGCACCGCAAAATGCCATCCAAAGGCACTGTCGAAGATGGGTGCTAGCTGACACTACATAACCAAAAACCAAAGCGAAGGACGCCAATGTTCCAATGAATCCCATGTAGTTTCGGAACATCGCGCCGGGCATAAGGATCATGAGCCCGCCAGCGAGCAGCGCCAACCACGCTTGGCCTGTGGTTTTTTTCACAAGATGAAACCCCAGTGCGCCAGTGATGAGGCTGAGACACATGAAAAATATCTGCATCGCGAGCATATGAGGACCCGTGATTTTGAACAGGCCCGCGATCGGGTAAAACCACAGCAAATTGTAGCCGACAAACATGTCAACGATCGGCCGCCACCCTTCGAGAATTCTTGAAGCCAGCAACGCATTGCTCCCGCCTTCGCCTGACAGAACAAGGCCGGTATTGCAATAAGCCCCGTAGTAGAGAAGCCCGAAAAGAACCAGAAGAGCGAAGCCCCACCGCTGCAGGAAGGCCTCCACCGTGGAAGGAAATGCCTTCAATACTTCAAACTTGTGATTCTCACGATTACCAAACACGAAGACGATTCCTACTTTGCCGCTCGCCTCACGGCAAGATTCGCGAAGGTTGACAGGCAATGAATCCAGAATGACCATGCCGCGTCCAAGGAGCCAGTCGGCTCAAGAAAACGCCGTGAATCGCTACAAACTTCTTTATATCGCCAGCCTTCCTCACTCGGGATCGACCGTTTCCAGCCTGATTCTTGGCCAGCAACCCGAGATCATTGGTTTGGGTGGCATCGACCGCGCGGTAACGATCCTTGCAGAAGAGCCAGAAAAAGCTGCGCAGGAGTTTTGTTCCTGCGGCAACAAGGTTTTGGAATGCGAATACTGGTCGCAGGTTTTAGACCAAGCTGATTCCGTTAGAGGGGCTGAACAGCGGCAAAGATACGAACTCGCGCTCTCCGTTTTTCAATGCGTGTTCGGCTCGGATGCCTGGGCCGTGGATTCCTCAAAGCACGCCGAACCGATTGCCGAGCTGTCCCGTTTTTCTGAAATCGATTTGCGTGCCCTTCACTTGTGCCGGGATTATCGTTCGGCTGTTGTTTCCTCGGTAGATCTCAAAAGAACCCGAAAAAATGTGGCACGACCGGGCTGGATGATCGGCCTCGAGGCTGGATTGCGCTGGCACAGGGGAAATTCAAAAATCCGGGCTATCCTCATTGAAAATCAAATCCCCTTTCTGGGCATCGGTTATGAAGAGCTCTGCCTGGGCCTCCCACATTTTTTCCAGGAACTCGGGACATTTTTGAAGACCCAGACAGTCGAAGTTCCGTCAACGGTAGCAGGTTCGCGAAGCCATCTTTTCATTGGAAACGCCATGCGCCGCCAGAAGCAGAAGGAAGCCCTCATGTATGACTACCGCTGGTTCTCGCGCACGGATTGGACGGCGGCCTCGTTGCTGATGCCATGGCTGGCGAAAGGCAACAGAGATTGGGTCTATGGCAATGGGTTCTCCCGAATTTTCGGCCATGAAAGCGGCAATAAATGGAACCCTTCGCAACCTGATTGAAGCACGCCCTCATGCCGGAAAAGGTTCTCTACATTTACGAAGGAAAACTCACCCGACACGGGATTGATGCCGTGGTCCGACAGCAATTGCAGGCTCTTGGCGAGCTTGGGCTGCAGGTCGATCTGGTCAGTCGAGGAAACCCCGGGATGCCAGGCGTCACATTCCACGGAATGAAATGGACGCCTGCGAACGCCCTGTCTTGGCTGCCACGCAGCATCTACTACCCTGCTCAAAAACGGTTCTTCATGGCCTTGGGCGCACGCCTCGCCAAGCGCGGAGAGTATTCAAAAATTATCAGCTGGAGAGACCGGGCGCTGCAAAGTTTCCGCATCGGCAAAAAATTGGGAGCCTCCTGTTATCTGAATCACGACTCCATGCACTGGAGTCGATCCACCGCCGACGGTGCGGCACCGCGCTGGCCAGCATTTTCACGCGAGGAGATGGATGAGGAATACGCATTGGCCAACGCGATTTTGCTCCCTTCGGAAAATTCCCGCGCGAGCTTCCAAGGGCACGGCATTCCGAACGAAAAACTTTGCGTCATCGGCCGCGGTGTTGATACCGACATCTATCAGCCTTCGTCAAAAGCTCGGACGGATTTTTTCCGCCTTGTCTTCTGCGGCCGCGTCGGAGAGCGCAAAGGCATTCGACAAGTCGTCGAAGCTTGGAAAACGGCTGCATTGCAGAATGCCGAACTTTTGGTGATGGGACAGGTCGACGATGATGTCGCCGACTTGGTCGAGGAGACCCGGGAATCCAATATTCGCTGGATGGGGTTCCGCTCCGACTTGGCCCAAATTCTCCCGACATGTCAGGCCCAAATTCTCCTGTCTCGAAATGAAGGCATGGCTAAATCGCTTCTCGAGGGAGCTGCCTGTGGGCTCGCTACGATCGCAACCATCGACTGCGGTTTTCCATTAAAGGAAGGCATCAACGGGTTTTTGGTTGAACGAACCGATGTGCGGGGCGTTGCCAACCTGCTAAATATGCTCCAAAAGAACCCCTCTCGCTGCACTGAAATAGGGGAGCATGGTCGTGACACAGTAGTCGCCGAATATTCTTGGGCTGCCTTTCGAAGGCGCTTCGTCAACGCCCTGAAGCTCTCCGACTAAGGCGCTATCTTGTTTTCCGGCTGAATCGAATAAACCCTGAAAGGCGGTGCGAGGTAGAGATTGTCTCCAATATCCCATTCCTTGATAAGCCTACCTTCTTGGAATAGCCGCTCGTAAAAGTTTTTCATCTGCACAAACTCCTCTTCTTTTCCCTTCGTGGGCTTGGAACTTTTTAAAAAGAATCGCCCATAGTGTTTACTGCTCACAATGATATGCGTAAACCCATCTCCACGCAACGATTCGAGAGTGTCGCCAGGTTGGATGGGACGATTTTCGAGATTTCGAACACCGGCTTTTGTAACCTCAACCCGTTTATCTTGCAGAATCTTGGATTCGCTGGAGATTTCATTTTCGATAAATGCCAAGAGCTCCTTTCGATGATCGTCGGCAAATCCTCGATCAGCCGCAAATAAACGCGGCGCTTGCCACGCCACGGATAGTAAAATCAAGGCAACCAAAACGATAAAACCGTGGCGGATTTTGAGAATATCCTTCAAGCCAACAGCACTCAAACACGCCAACAGCACAGCGACTGGAAGAAAATACCTATGGTGAGTTTTAGGCAGAAAGGAAAGAACAACAACATACAAGATGGGAAGAAAAATCATCACCCGCTCCATCGGAGCAATCTGAAATCTCCTCTTGAAAACATCGAACGCATACACCGCGAGTAGTCCAATCAACACTGGCGTTGCCGATTGCCAGTAAATGTTTGAATAGACTCCATGCGGCACACTGCGCGTCGAAATTTTTGACTGGCCCGTGAGAGAATCGATCTCCCGGTCCAAACTTCCAGACGCCTTCGCAAGTGCTTCAAAGGCTGGGAAATTTATTAAAAACACACCCGCGCAAAAAAATGCCGCTGCAACCGCCAAATCCCTTGGTTTGTTTTTAGAATAAGCCACTAAAAGGTAAACAGCGAATGGGAGGACTATCCCTGCGGAATACTTTGCAGAAAGTGCCACCGCGCATGCCAAACCAACAAATCCAGCCCCTAAAGCTCTGGGCTTCTGTGAGTAAAGAAGCATGGCAAAAAGAGCAAGGGCAACACCAAACAGCAGGCAAGGATCCTCCTTGAAATAATGAGCGAGGTCAAAAAGGTGCGGGTTTGAAATCAGGAAAATCCCCGTGGCCACGGCTACCAGCGGCCCATGGAGGCGGCCATTGATGAGAACAAAAAGAAACACTGCCAATGAAGCGTAAATAACGCTTGCCCAACGCCCAGCAAGCATCACAAATGTAAAATCTGCCGCTTTTCCGGAAAAATCGGCAACAATTCTTGCCGTTCGGATCATCAGCATCGGGTGATGAAAATTGTATTCGTTTTTCGTGATCTGCGCAGCCTTATTAGGTTCATCTGGATGTGCATACAGATAAAAATCTAAATTTCGCCCGAATAAAATCAAGCTCAACCCAAGAAAAACAAAAGCTGCCAATAAGGGCCAGCGCACTAACAAAGTAGGATTCTGATTTGCAGTCATTTCAAATTTTTTCTATGGCTGAAATCCAAATACAAATTGTAAACAGCCACCGACATAGGGAAAAGATTTGAAAGTATCCCAACGGAGTCATTTTTACCGAAAGTGAAATAGCTGAGAAGGCAAAAGCTTCCAGCGATACTCACATACCAAAAGAGACGTGGGAGCACGGGCTTCCCGGATATTTTTGAGGCACCCATCTGCAAGAGCCAACGGGCAGAAAAAAGCACGGCTCCTAAATAACCTACCAATTTACCAGAGTCCAACGAGATACCCCAAAAATGACCGAGGGGAATATTAAAAAAGGAAACAACTTCTGTGTGCAATAGTGAAAAAAAACTCATTTTTTAAGCTCCAATGGCCAAAGAATCATTCGTGTCATAATCCAACGCACTCCAACCAGATCTATGAGCCCACGGAGCGCACGGCCATTGATGGTGTATTTGGAAACGCCGGTTTTTCTGGGTCGGTGGCCAACTGGAATCTCCGAAAACTTAAGGCCTGCCCGCTCAAAAAGAGCCGGTAGATATCGATGGAGACCGTTAAAAGGAATCAACAACTGGACATGCTCACGCTTAATGACCTTAAGAGAGCAACCGGTATCCGTGGCACGATCACCCAGCGCCTTTCTTCGAATAGCGTTTGCAAAGCGCGAGGCAATGCGGCGCTTCCAATCATCTTGACGAACAGCCCTGAAACCATAGGCCACATCTGCGTTCTCCAAGGCAGCGACAAGACGGGGAATATCTGCCGGATCATTCTGACCATCTCCATCCATCATCGCAATAATCTCGCCGGTCGCTGCTTGGAGACCGGCGAAAAGAGCCGCGCTTTGCCCAAGATTGCGAGGAAACGAAACGAGCCTTACACCATTAAATGAGGCAATTTTTGCGCCAGTTCCATCCGTGCTTCCATCATCCACCGCAATGACTTCCGCATCAGGAAGAACTTTTTTTACCTCCATCAGGACATCCTCGACAGAGCCGGATTCGTTGAAAAAAGGCAGCACGATGGAAAGTGATTTCATGGATGAGAGCGTCATTTTCGGTATAGCTGGGCAGGTGTCAATCTCCTCAACTTCCCGAGAGTGCGGAAACGATGGCCGCCTCTACATTGGCGACAGGAATCTCCTGCATGGATGATTTAGGAAAATTATGGGGGGAACTGGAAAAACCCGATGCTCCAACAGCCCTCCCCTGCTCGCCACGCGGTCCCCAGTGAAGTGGGTTGGTAGACCCGAAAAGAACTGCGCATGGAATACCGAGCGCATCGGCCATATGCGCTGCACCGGTATCGACGCCCACATAAATCCGAGCCAGCGCCAGTGTGGCGGCAAGCGTATCCAAGGTGGTTTCGCCTGCCACAGAGAAGATGCGCCCCGATGATCGGGAAAGGATATTGCCAATCTGCTCCAACTCGTCTGAATGACCACCCCCGGTCAGCACAACATCCAGATTGGTTGTGGTTTTCAGAAATTCCGCCGTGCGAATCCAATTGTCCACACCCCACATTTTTTCGGAACGCGCAGCACCAGGATGAATCACGGCAAAATGGGGCCCGACTCCACGGCCTGTGAGAAATTCCCTCATGGCTTGAACCCGATCCGGCGATACGGAAATACCCCTTCGCGCCCCTTCCGTTTGGATTCCCAAGCCTTTCAAGAGATCCAAATGGTAATCCACGGTGTGCCGATTTTTGACATCTGATTCAATAAATCGGTTAAACGCCATGCGGCGGGCTGCTGAGGCTCCGTGCCGCTCATAGGTCGCACGAATCCGCGCCATGGAAAGCCCGGCAACCAATACACCGCGATCCGTTCCTGTGAACTCCAGACACAAATCCCAACGGCGTAAAAAAATTTGCCGCCAGAAGTGGAAATTCAACCTGCGTTTGTAGAAATACAGCGGCTCTATTTCAGGAAGAAGGGCTTCCACCCCGCGGCAAGCGCTGTCCATCGCCAGCGATAACTTTGCTTTCGGGAAAGTCGAACGAAGAACATCGAGCACAGGTGCGGTGAGAACGACATCGCCGATTCGCTTGTTTTGAATGACAAGGATTCTTCGCATGGGCTTTATCTAATTTCGTGGATTCTCGGCGATGAGGCGCTCGTAGAGACCTGTGTATTTCAAAGCCACATTTTCCCATGAGAAATTCTGTGCGCGCTCGGCAGCATTGGCTCCGAGTTGGTGTTTGAGAATGGAGTCGCTGGATACTTTTCTCATGCTCTCGGCGAGCATTTTGGGTTCGCCGCAAGGCGAAAGAAGCGCTTCGCGCCCATGTTCCACCTGATCCACAATGCCTGGCGCCGAAGTTGCAATAATGGGCAGCCCCGCTGCCATGGCCTCAAGTAGCGCCGAACTAAACCCCTCAAGCTGCGATGAGAGAACAAACGCATCCCCCGCACGGTAAAGCTCCACAAGCCTGCCGGGCGGGAGTTCAGGAGGGAATCCCGGAGACGCTTCCGGCGTAAGTTCCAAAAGATGAACTTGAGATTTAAGGCCCATAGACTCGACAAGTCCCTGCAACAAGGGAACGCCGCGACCAACGATTGCGAGATGGACCGCACCCGGTGAAGAACAAGCGGCAAGAGCCTGGAATGCCTTGAGCAAAGTGAGCAAATCTTTTTGCGGATGATTCCGCGCCACACAGACAAAGAGAAAGGCATCTCGCGGGAGTTGAAAAAAATCCCTCGCGGCCATCTTATCGGGCGCCAATAGGAAGCGGCGCTGATCAACCGCATTTGGAATCATCTCCATTTTTTCGACAGGCACACCGATTTTTTTGAGTTGCTCCGACATGTCCTGAGAGAGGGAGACGAGACAACTGGCGCGGGGAATCCAGTGGCGAATGAGCCTGTCCATGTGCGGATTGGATTTTACGCCGGATACCGCCTGAACATCATCACCCACCGCGCGGATCAAGCCAGGGATACCGGTATGCGATTGCCAGTTTGCAAAACATACACCGGCCGGCGAGAGAACCACCGTGTGCCAGACATCGAAGCCGTGTCTCCGATGAAGAGCGGAAAGAATACGGCGATTCAGCCAAAAGGCAAAAGGTGCGGAGTATTTGAAATAGCTCCAGACATTCGCCGGAAAAGGAACTGTCGCGTAGGGGAGGTTCCAGCGCTCTGCTTGAAGACGCCGATGCAGCGAGCGCGGAAGGACAATGACCGGTTCGTGGCCCATCGCGACAAGTTGGCTCGCAAGATTGTGATGAAAAATTTCGGCACCCGAGCACTTCGGTAAAAATGTTGGCGTGAAAATCGCGATCTTCATGCGATTTCACTGTAGATGCGCTTCAAGTGCCGAGCCGCATCACGGCAAGTCGGAATAGCGGCGTTCCTTGCCAGCAGGGCCTCTCGACTGGCTGCATCCGTGGTTGCGGATGCGATGAGTTCCGCAAGTTTGGCTGAATCATTCGGGGCGAAATAGCCGGCATGATCTTCACCAAGGACAGCTGTGTTTCCTTCGATCCGACTCACGATAACTGGCAATCGGCAGGAAATCGCTTGCAGCAACGCGAGTGCCTGACCCTCCCAAAAAGAAGGCAGCACAAAGAAATCCAAGGCCTGAAACCACGGGACCGATGGTCGCCGCCGCCCGGCAAAAACAATCTGCTCCACGACCCCTTGCTCCAGAGCAAAATTTTCGAGCTCTTTGCGCGCCACGCCATCACCCACAAAAACGGCTTTTGGTCGAAGACCTCGGTGACGCAAGATGGCCAGTGCTTCAAGGGTCGCCTTGTGATTTTTCACTGGATGCAGGGAGGCAACCGTCCCAAAGAGAATCTCATCCTCGGGGAGGCCGAGATTTTTTCTGATAAAACGCTTGTCACCGGTGGGTCGAAAAAGATCGTCATCAATCGCATTTGGCACCACTTCAATCACACTTGAGGGGATCGAAAATCTTGAACTGATTTCCGCCCGCGTCTGCGCAGAAAGGGTGAGGATTTTTTTGGCTCCTCGCAAACAGAGCTGGAACAAAACCCTCTTGCGAAGCGGCATCTCTCCGAGCGTTTTTTGCTGGTGAAGAATCGCTGCGGCTCCAGACAAGCGCGCAGCCGCGACTCCAAAAAGATGAGCATGGTAAGTCTGTGAATGAACCACATCGATTCCCTCGCGATCAAGCCAACGGGAAAACTTCCACACAGCCACCGGGCTGATGCGTTTCTTGGGAAAGAGCGGCATCAATTCCACCGGCCAACCCGCTGCCAATGCCTCCTCGCCAAGCATCCCCAATTCACGAAGGCATACAAAACGGGCGTCCACCTCGGGAGCGAGATGGGGATAAACTCCAAGAGCAAAATCCTCCGCTCCCCCCACAGGCATCCCAACAAAGAGGAAAGCGACCTTCAACGCGCGGTGATCTGCGCGACGCTCGGTCATCACGCCAGAAGAATCTCCGCAGCCTGACTCACATCCTTGTCGCCGCAACCGCTGAGGTTTGAATGATAGATTTGCAATCCGCGCAAAAATTGGTGGTGTGCAAAGGATGTCATGAACCAGGTAATTAGTGGATTTTTTCGGAGATGCTGTGAACGATTTTTTCAGCGGCCCGGAGGGCCAGCTCCGCCTCTTCAATTGGAGGTTCAAACATATCTCCCGGGTATCGAAAATCCACAGCGAAAGGCGAGAGGAAATCTGCCATCTCAAACAATTCCTGAAAACCCGCATCCAACTTTTGGCATTCACGCACCAAATGCACCAAGTCATGCGTCTTGGTTACGGATACAGACCGGAAAGTGAGCCAGCCTTTCAGGGCCTTTTCCGCAGCTTGTTGGCAGTGGTAGGTTCCGGTATCGAGCAAAGGGTCTGCGCAATCAATCATGCGTTGTGCCGCCTCCAGATCCCTCTTGGCTTTGGCCATCCACTCCAGGGCAATGGTTCTCACTTCATCCATGGCGTTTGGCAAGAATGCGGCCTTCATTGAGGGCTAAAAAGGGCAATGTATTTACGATATTGACCTGCCTTTCCCATTCTTGGCGCGTCAGCACACAAACATCAATCGCCCTTGGAACATCAGCCACTATTCCCCGGGCGCGACGCGACCTGACATGCCGTGGTTCGTTGGAATCGGGAACCAAAACAAGCAAATCCAAATCGCTGTCTTCTTGGTCGTCACCCCTGGCGCGCGAACCAAAGACCCAAACCTCATCCCCGCCCATCCCCTGAAGGATTTTTTGAGCGACTTGTCTGTCTTCAAAAGCGGGATTCATTCCTTCAACAAAATCTCTGCTGCTTGGCTCACATCCTTGTCACCACGGCCACTGAGGTTGGCGATGAGGATGGAGTTCTTCGCCATCGTTGGGGCGACTTTGATGACATGCGCGATAGCGTGGGCTGTTTCGAGAGCGGGGATGATGCCTTCGATTTCGGCTAGGCCACGAAAGGCAGCGAGGGCCTCGTCGTCGGTGGCGAAGTCGTAGTCTATGCGACCGGAGTCGCGGTAGTAGCTATGTTCGGGCCCGATGGCGGCGTAATCGAGACCTGCGGAAACGGAGTGGGTGAGTTCGATCTGGCCGTCCGCGTCGGCGAGGAGCCAGGTTTTTGTGCCTTGGAGGACTCCCAGTTTTCCGCCTTGGAAGCGTGCGGCGTGGCGTCCGCGCACGATGCCGTCGCCGCCGGCTTCGACGCCGGTGAGCTTCACGGATTCATCTTGGAGGAACGGATAAAAGAACCCGATCGCATTGCTGCCGCCTCCCACACAGGCGACAAGAAGGTCTGGCAGGCGTTCCTCGCGCTGGAGGATTTGGCGGCGGGTTTCGTCGCCGATGACGCGGTGAAAATCACGGACGATCATGGGATACGGATGCGAGCCAAGCGCGCTGCCCAAGATGTAGTGGGTGTTACGGACATTGGTCACCCAGTCGCGCATGGCTTCGTTGATGGCCTCCTTGAGCGTGGCCTGGCCTGCGGTAACGCCGACCACTTTCGCTCCGAGAAAACGCATGCGGGCGACATTGAGGGCCTGGCGCTCCATGTCCACCGCTCCCATGTAGATCGTGCACTCGAATCCAAATCGCGCGGCGGCTGTCGCCGTGGCGACGCCATGCTGACCGGCACCGGTCTCCGCAATGATGCGGGTTTTGCCCATGCGGCGAGCGAGCAAGATCTGCCCAATGGCGTTATTGATCTTGTGGGCGCCGGTGTGCAGTAGATCCTCGCGCTTAAGGTAGATTTTTGCCCCGCCGAGCTTCTGCGTGAGCCGCTCGGCGAAGTAGAGCGGCGTGGGACGGCCACAAAAATCACCGAGCAACGCGGCGAGTTCTTTTCGAAATTCGGGATCCTTCCGCGCGGCATGGTATTCGTTTTCCAATTCGCGTAGGGCGGTCATCAGCGTCTCGGGAACAAACATCCCGCCGTATTGGCCGAAGTGGCCTCCGGCGTCGGGCAGGGCGGCGTCTGTAGCAGTGCTCATGAATAAAGTGTGGATGTTTTTCGCAAGCGGTGCAACACGCGCCCTTCAGATACGCCCAGTCGATTGCAAGGCGGCCGAGGTCGTTTGGATTTCGTTTTTGAAAAGCTTGGCCCAATCTTTGATGAAGCCCGGCACCCGGCAGGTCCAATTCTGGTCGCCGACTGCACCCGGCACATTGAAGCGCTCGCGCAGCGCAAAAACATCTGTGATCTGATGAACAGCGAGCCAGGAATTGCAGGCGAAGAGACCCTTGATGAGTGCATCATGAATTTCCGGCGTGAAAACGCAGGGAACTTCGATATCCGCACGGCCGCAGAAATCGAGCAACTCTCGCATCTCGGCGACAACGCGCTCCCGCGTTTCTGGAATCTTCGCCATCTCATTCCAATCCTCCCAAAATTGCCTCACCGGTGGGTGATCGTGGGTCGCAAATGTGGCGAGGCTCAAGCGGGCATAATCGGCGCCGGAAATCATCGCGCCATTTGCCCCGCGCTCCCACTGCGGGATTTTAAAACCAGGTATGTCGAGCGACTCTAAGGTCGGCCTCACATAAGGCGAGAGTTCGCCCAAATCCTCGGCGATGAGGCGATGCGGTCCAGTCTCCTCGAGAATCATGCGGAAGAGCATCTCTCCCTGCTTGCGATTGTATTCAAGGTTCTCCGGCGTGCTGTCATCAAAGGGCACAAAGCCTGGCAACAAGCCGCCGGTGATTTCCTTCGCCTGCTCGGGCGTGAGGTCGAGGAATCGCGCATTGTCTTGGGGACGCCAAGGGAAGCTGTAGATGCGAAAAAATCCCAGCGCATGGTCCACACGCAACAGGTGAAAAACGGCACGCGTCACTTCAAGACGCCGACGCCACCATGCAAAATTATCCCTCGCCATCGCCTGCCAGTTGTAGAGCGGGAACCCCCAATTCTGCCCCCACTTCTCCGTGAAGGGGTCGCTTTTGAAAACCTTCTCCGGCGGGGCACCGCTCGAACGCTGGATGTCGAAAATCTCCGGCTCCGCCCACACATCTGCACTGTAGAGGCTCACGCCGACCGGAATGTCACCCATCAGAGCCATTCCAAGCTTGTCAAATTCGCTACGAACAACGCGCCACTGAGAGTGGGCGATCCATTGAACATAGCTGAAAAAATCTACCTTCTCGTGGAAAAGCTCAGCCTGCTTTTCATCCAACGAGGCCAACCACTCGTGCGCGGCCTCCGGGCTGCGGTGCTCTTCAGGCCAGTTGCTGGTGACTTCATCGTTGTTGTTCCAAGCAATTAGAGCGCGGAAGAACGCATAGGGTTCGAGCCATTCGCTTTCAACACTCTGGAAATTTTCAAACTCTCGGACCCGCGCCTTATTCCCCTTGGCACTCCGGAAATTTTTATGCCCCAGCTCCAGAAGCTCGCGCTTGAGCGCCTTGACCGCGCCGTAGCGCACCGGCCCCTCGCGCAGCGCGGCCACATCGTGTTTTTTTGTGACCCGCACAAAATCCTTCGCGCTTACATCCGGCAACCAGTGCGGGCTGACGGATAGCGTGACCGGCTCGTAGGCGAGGGAACTGATGATGTTGTAAGGGCTGTGATCCGACCCTGTTTCATTGACAGGCAAAATCTGGACAAGCCGGAAACCCGCTCTGGAAGCCCAAGCCGCGAGCTCGACGAGCGTTTCCGTGTCGCCGATGCCGACATCATTCGCGCCGCGGATCGCGCTCACAGGAGTAAGGATGCCGCCGATTTTTTGCTCAGGGGAAAGAGTGGGGCCGGTGGATGTCATAGAGTATCTGGTTTGGAGTTGTCCGTGTCCTGCGTGCAGCGCGCCTCCAAGGCCTCGCGTGTGAGGACATGCCGCGCACCGCATCGCGGACAGGTGACCTTGAGCGAGGCGTCGCTGCCAAAAAGCCCGTCCGCCTCGCGCCGAAAAACAGGTGCAATAAAATCCATCAACCGCTCCTGATTGCAACCGCAGGAGAATGTGAACTGCCGTTTCTCTAGGAGCGATAACTCGACACTCTGATCCAATGTCCGGACACCCTCCGTCGTGAGGCCCTGCAGCCACTCCAGATCGCAATCCGGTTGCGCGGCGACCATCGCGATATCTTCCTCATCATGCCGGAAAAACCTCACGGGACGCTGCTCGCTCCGTTCGTAGAAAACTTCCACCGCGTCAAAAACCGAGCCAGCCTCGAAATCCACCGCACTCCGCCGTGGCGGCTTCAAATCCTCCACGACATCCGAGTAAAACATCCCCTTCTCGATGGGCCCGGCGTCCTCCGTGACCACTCGCGCCACGACCGTTCCAGTATTGTTGTCGCCGGCCGCAAAAATATTCGCTCGCGGGCTTGGAAATTTGATCGTCCACGCACAGGCCTCCCGCCAAGGACGGCTCGCGCAGTGAAGCGTCACAGCAGCCAGCGCATCGCGCCCGAGATCCTCGACTTCGGATGGTATTTCGATGCCGTAATCCAGCCGGTGCAAATACCAGGAGGCATAAAGCTCCGAGAAATCCGCCCGCGCCACGAGAGCGTTCTTTCCCCTAGCAAAATAGGTGCGGACCTCAATGTCGGATTCGTTCATTCGGCTCGAAAACCAACCATTCTGGTATTGTCCGCGATCTCGCGCAGGCCTCAGCCAACGGCCTTGAGAAGAATCGTGGCGTTGTGGCCGCCGAATCCAAAGGAATTGCTCATCACGCAAGTGAGCTTCGCCTCGCGCGCAACATTCGGCACGCAGTCGAGGTCGCACTCGGGGTCGGGATTTTCGAGATTGATGGTTGGCGGAATGAGACCGTTTTTTATGGCCAGCGCGCTGGCAGCCAATTCCACCCCGCCGGCTGCTCCAAGCAGGTGGCCGGTGGTGGATTTTGTCGCACTCACAGCGACTTTGCGTGCATGGTCGCCAAGCGCGAGCTTGATGGCGCGCGTCTCGCAGATGTCGCCAAGGCCGGTGGATGTCGCGTGAGCGTTGATGTAATCGACTTGGTCGGGCGTCACCTTCGCATGGCGCATGGCGATGGTCATGGCCCGCGCCGCGCCTTCGCCCTCAGGCATAGGAGCGGTCATGTGGTAGGCATCCGCCGTGCAACCATAGCCAGCCAACTCGCAATAAATCTTCGCGCCGCGTTTTTTCGCGTGCTCATATTCCTCGAGCACCACGATGCCCGCGCCTTCGCTCATAACAAAGCCGTCGCGGTCCTTGTCAAACGGACGACAGGCCTTCTGCGGGTCATCATTCCGGCAGCTCAGCGCCTTCATGGAAGCGAAACCAGCAATACCAAGTGGCGTGATTGTCGCCTCGGCGCCGCCGGCAATAAAGGCATCTGCGTCGCCGAATTTGATGATACGCCACGCCTCGCCAAGCGAGTTGTTCGCCGTCGCACAGGCAGTGACAATGCACATGTTCGGCCCGCGCAGGTCGTATTCCATCGATACCATGCCGCTGGCCATGTTCGAAATCATCATGGCAATTGTGAATGGCGACACACGCGAAGGACCGCGATCCGCGAGACGGTGAGCCTCCTCCTCCATGCTGTAGAGCCCTCCGATGCCGCTGCCGATCATCACGCCAAATCGAGTGCGGTCCACGGTTTCAAGGTCGATACCGGAGTCTTCGAGGGCCATCTTGGTCCCGGCCATGGCAAACTGCGTGAAGCGGTCGGTGCGCTTCACGGTCTTGGGATTTTTGAAATACTTCACCGCCTCGAAATTCTTCACCTCGCCGGCAATTTTACAGTCATAGGCTGTCGAATCGAAGGCTTCGAAATGCCCTATGCCGCTGCGTCCTTTGATAAGGGATTCCCAGAATGTTTCCAGATCGTTTCCAACCGGGCTGACAACGCCCATGCCGGTCACGACGACTCGTCGTTCGCTCATGTTTTAAAAAATGTTAGGGGACGCCTCGATTGCGTCCCCTTCACTTGTGCGGATGTGCCCGCGCGTTGGCAATGAATTTTTCCCCAATCAGCACAAATTTTCGGCATGGTGCGGTCAGGAAATGCGGAATTTGATTTCCCGGATCGCTTTTTTTCCGAAGCGCTCCTGGAGCTTGGCGAGGATTTCCCTCTTCCAGTTTCTTTCAAGTTCATAGCGTAGGCTGGGCTGGAGAACATGGATTCCAAGCACACCGCCGCTCAAGCCCGCCGGAGCAGCATGTTGAGCGATGAAATCACCCACCACATCCTTCCAAGCCGCGCGGACCTCGCTCTCGTTCAAACGCTCGCCCAAACCCAGCTTCGGCATGAGCTTTTGCAGCACATCGCCAACCGCCGCGCAGCGGTCCTTCCGCTCGAAGGGCTCCTGCAGCCCACGCCACTCGGCGATGACTTTGGCTCTGAGAGATTCTGCAGACATAAAAAAGGCTCCCGGTTTGCAGCCGGGAGCCTGTTTTTAAAAGTTCAGGCTTTAGCCGTCGTTTCCGATGGCCTCGACCGGGCAGCCGTCCATCGCTTCTTGGGAGAGAGCCTCCTCCTCGGGAGTCTCCGGCTGTTTGTAGACATAGCTGTGACCGCCATCGTCATTGCGCTTGAAATTTGCCGGAGCGGTCTCGCGGCACAAATCGCAGTCGATGCACTGGTCATCCACGAAAAATTTTCCCTCAACGTTGTCGCTGTATTTGTTTGCTACGTCTGCCATATTAATTTGATGAATTGAGATCGCAAATTGGTTGCGCGCCCACCGGATTGCAACCGTTTTTTGAGCCTGATCAAAAATTTTTCCAAATCCTGAAAATGCAGACACCACCTGAAATCCTGCCCACCGAGGGCCGCCATGTCCTCCATCTCTTCTTCCGCGTCGAGTATTCCGCTTGGGAACTCCTCAACAAATCCGCTCGCATCGCAGCCAAGACCGCCCTTGCCGAACTTGTTCGCGAAATCCGCGCGACCCCCGGCACCCAGCTCCTCCTCTTCAGCATGGTCACGCCAAAGGCCGATCTCGGCTTCATGCTGCTCACACCCGATCTGCAAAATGCTGACGCCTTCGCCAAGCGCCTTGCGACTGCCCTCGGGCCGGACATCCTCACGCCGACCTTCAGCTGGCTTTCAATGACCGAGCGCAGCGAATACACGACCAGCGACCAAGAATACGCCGCCACGCTCGAGACCGAGGAAAAGCTCGCTCCCGGCACACCGGCCTTCGACGAGAAGATGCAGGCCTTCAGCGCCCGCATGGCGAAATATCTCAAGGACCGCCTCGAGCCGAACCTCCCCGACTGGCCTGTCGTCTGCCTTTACCCGATGTCCAAACGCCGCGCCCCAGGCCAGAACTGGTATGCGCTCGATTTCGATGCACGCAAAAAACTCATGGCTGGCCACGCCCGCGTCGGTCGCACCTACTCAGGCCGTATTCTCCAACTCATCACCGGCTCGACCGGCCTCGACGACGAGGAGTGGTTCGTCACCCTCTTTGCGAAGACGACCTCGGACATCAAAGCGATCGTCTATGAAATGCGCTTCGACGAGGTAAGCGCCCAATACGCCGAGTTCGGGGAGTTCTTCATAGGGCTCCAGCTGCCACTCGACGCGCTCTATGAGAGGCTCTGCCTCTGATCGCGGCCGACGCTTGTGCGCTTCGTTCTCAAATTTTTGCTCGCCGTCCTCATCTCGCTGGGCGGGTATTTGTTTTGGCCGCGAAGCAGCTCACTTTCCGAATTTGATGCCGCCTCGATAGCGGAGCTGCAAGTAGGCATTTGGCGACACGCGGCAGCAGAAAAGCACTCGCAGGCTTTCTTGGATTTTTATCGTGTCCTGAACGGCCAATACCGAATTCCGCCGATCCCCGCACTCTCGGCGGCATGGAGCGCGCTCGAAGCTCAACGCGCTTTCGCCGAAGCGGCGGATCAAGCCGACGAGGAAAAGGCTCTGCCGTTTTTAGAAAAAAAATTTTCCATCATCGCCGAAAAAACCGCCTCGAACCTCGATCCAACAATCATAGCCAGGCTCGAACTCTTCACATGGTCCCTCGCACGCGACCGCTCGAAGGAACGCCAACTCGCTGCCGCCATCTCCGAAAAACTCGCTCTCCTCCACGGCGGCGCGGCACAGGATTATCAAGCCGCAGCCTCAGACTTTGCACATGCCAGGCGTCTCGCAGTCGCGAAAAACTGGAGCGCGGCGAGCGATACCGAAACCGCCGCATGGCAAAAGCTCCGCCGCCAACTGGACTCCCGCAGCCAACAACCAGCAGATCACCGCGCGGCAGATCCCTCTGCCGGATTAAGCCGCAGCAGCCAGTTGTAAACGATGAGGCTGTCAGGCGGAATGTTCAGGTAATCCGAGCCTGGAAGGACATTCCGCGACAGGAATCCAAAGAGCTTTTTTTCCCAGCGCCTCATTTGCTTGTTTGAACAAGTGACAATCAACTCCTGCGCGAGAATGTGGAAAACAGGAGTCCTCCACCCGCCCTCGCCGGTCTGCTCGGCACACTTTTGCAAAATCAAGGGCACATCCGGTTCGTTCATGTAACCATGCCGCGCACTCGCCTCCCAGAGACCAGCGGAGTGCTTTTTGATCGTTATGTTTTCAGCCTCGGCAAAAGGATTTCCCCACCCGGCATCGAGCAAGAGAATCACCACATTTTCCGGTAGAACCTGCGTGCGCCGGTATTGTTCGAGAATCCGCGCCACCGCGAATTCCGGATCGATCTGGCGCATCACATAAACCTGCGTTCCCGGCACACGGCGAAAATTCTCTACCTCCATCCTCGCTGCCAGCTCCTGCACTCCCAGCGGGCTTGCCAGCAAGTGCCCATGCACCAAATCCCGACCCTTCCGCCAAGTGAGCATCACAGCCGCCACCGCTCCAGCCAAGGCCAAAGGCACGATGCCACCATCGGCGATTTTTGTGAGGCACGCGCCAAACAACGGCAAATCCAAACTCAACAGGCCAATCAAAACGAGCACGGACCAGATGCGCGACACGCCGGGCTCTGCCCACTTCACGACAAAAAATGCAACCGATGTCACAGCCATGGCTCCCGTCACCGCGACTCCATAAGCCCCCGCGAGCGCGTCCGCCGTGCGAAAACCCAACACCAGCATGATGCAGGCAATGCCAAAAAGACTGTTCAAAACAGGGATGTAAATCTGCCCTCGCGTCTCAGCGCTTGTGTGCCGCACATAGAATCTCGGCAGATACCCGAGATCCATCGCCTGGCTGGCCAGCGAGAACACCCCGCTGATCAGCGCCTGCGAGGCGATGATCGTCGCCGCCGTGGCCAACACCACAAGCGCCCCGCGCAGGTGCCCCTCCGGCATCATGAGAAAAAACAAATTCGTCTCGGCCGCATTCGCTGGGGTTTTCATGACCATCGCCGCCTGCCCGAGGTAATTCAAAATCAGCGAGGGAAAAACAACCAGCCTCCAACCCGCCACGATTGGCTTCCGGCCAAAGTGCCCAAGATCCGCGTAGAGCGCCTCCGCACCCGTCACCGCCAGCACGACCGCACCCACCAGCGCCCATGCGCCCCACCCACCAGTCGCTAACATCCGCGCACCGTGCAGCGGATTCAAAGCCTGCAACACCTCCGGACATGCACTGATTTGCACCACACCCATGGCGGCCAACACAAGGAACCATACCAACATGACCGGCCCGAAAATCCCTCCCAGCTGGCTCGTGCCAAAACGCTGGGCATAGAAAAAGCCCCCCAGAATGACTACAGCCAGAGGCAGCGAATACGCGCCCCACTCCGGATTCACACTCGCCAAGCCCTCCACCGCACTCAGCACCGAAACCGCCGGAGTGATCGCCCCGTCGCCAAAAAGCAGCGCCGCTCCAAAGACCAGCAGACACGCCATCACACCCCGACTCGCAGCTCGCTTCGGACGCCCATCAAAAATCCGGGCCATCAACGCAAAAATCCCACCCTCACCGTGATAATCCGCCCGCATCACCAGCATCACATATTTCACCCACACCACTAAAAAGAGCGTCCAAATAATCAGCGACACCACACCCAGCGCAGCCTCCGCTCCGGCGATGCTCACCGCCAGCTGATACGCATACAACGGACTCGTGCCGATATCCCCAAACACAACGCCCAGCGCCAAAACCGCCATCCCTGCGCCGCCAAACTTGCTCTTCGTCTCAGCCACAGGAATCCAGCCAACTATGACAAATCCTCGGCCGTCACGCTCTGTTGCGGACGCGAGGCCAGCAACCGCGCCTGCTCGACCACCCGCTCCGGCGCTTCATCGAAACGGTAGCCATGGCAATTCGGACACGAAGTGACCCGCATGGTCACGATGGATTCACACCCCTCGCACACCTTGAAATTTTCCGGTGCGGCGATGATTTTTTCCGCCCTCGCCGCCCGGTCCGCCAGATGCTCAGTGCTCGACATGCCCGTATCCGTATCACCGATCTCCCACTCCGCAAAATCCAAATCCAAACGATCACCTCTTGAAAAACGCCCAAGCCCGAATAAGCTGAAAACCGATGGCGGACGGTCGCTCTCGCCCCGCCGCAAGGCGAGTCGGGAGAGGAAAGTCCGGACACCACAAGGCAGCATGCCGCGTAGAATGCGCGGGGGGCCGGGGCCAAAGTCCCGGTCGACGGAAAGTGTCACAGAGAACATACCGCCCACCCCGGCGCAAGCCGGGCGGCAAGGGTGAAAAGGCGGGGTAAAAGCCCACCGCCCCGAGCGCAAGCAAGGGGGCACGAAAAACCCCATGCGGTGCAAGACAGAACAGGAGGGATCGGGTCGCCTGCCCAACACGCCGCGCAAGCGGCGACACCCTCCGGGTATTGGTCGCAGTCCGCAAGGACCCCGCCCCGCCGCAAGGCGAGGTGTGAGACAAATGACCGTCCAGGCCGTCGGCGCAAGCCGCCCGCTGGACAGAATCCGGCTTACAGCCATCAACCCCTCGGGGGCGCTCCGCAAACACGGCGCGCCCCCGGCCTTTTTATTACTGCTGCTGCTGTTGTTGCTGCTCCTGCTGCTGCCCGCTCAAAGCCTCCCCCTCCACCAAAACCGCCCCCTTCAGCAACCGGCAAAACTCCTTCTTCGTCACCCGCTCATGCGGTCCCCGCCCGCTCAACGGTTCCGTCATCGTCTTATATTGAACCTCCAAACGCTCCAACTGCACGATCCGGTAATACTCATCCCCCTTGTGCCAAATCTGATTCTGCTGAAGTTTCATAACCCAACTTACCCAGCACCACCACCCACGCGCCAACCTTTAAACTAGGGGTCAGGGTTCATTTTCTTTCATTTTCGCCCTAACAAACCCCCGTAACTCCTCTGACACCTTATTCTCAAGCCGCGATAAATCCATGCGGTGGATGACCCTGCTCACATTGGCTGCGTTTTTCATGCCCAGATGCTCGGCGATCCACGCTTGGGAAACTGTTGTCTTTTTCCACAGCACCCCTGCAAGCAGAACCTTACGCGGCTCGGTGCATCGATGCCCGGCCAATTCCTCCTTGGCGAGGCCCGCCACCCGCAATCCCTCCTCCAACAAGTCCAATGCCTTTTGCTCCCCATGAGCCTTCCTTTCAGGGCTCGCATCGTAGCTGCGAGCCTTGCGCTTTCGCCCAATCGCCGCCTCGCCGAGCTTCATCAACTTCTCCGCGAACGCCTGTTTTCCCCAATACCAGCCCCGTCGCAAATGGCTTCCCCGCTTGTCGGCATCCGCATCCACCGCCACAAACCCGCTCCGCTCACGCCCCTCCGCCGCGCGCTTGTCCAAGCGTTCGACCAGTTTTTTCCGCCCCTCAACCGTATCCTCCACCCCCATCACCGCCAGCCCCTGTTCCGCCGCCAACCACTTCGCCCTCTGATGCGGCATCACGGCATACCCACCCGCCAAGCTACTCCACTGATAATCCAAAACACTCTGCCCCTGCGTGACATCGACCAGCCCAGCACGGCAAGGATTCAAGTGAATGTAATCCCACAGCGTTTCATAGTAATAAGGGCTCTCCCCATCGACCACCACCGCCTTGTAGCGATCGCCAAACAACCGCCCCCACTCGCGATGCCGCACATTGAACCGCCGCGTCACCGTGTTTTGCAGCCATTTCATCCCCTCCACCAAGTTCGCCTCGGGCGTCTGAATGAAAAGGTGGTAATGGTTTTTCATCAACACCCAAGCATGCACCTTCCAACCCGTTTTTTCACAGACATCGGCCAAACATTGCAAAAAAAACCGCCGATCATGATCATCCAAAAAAATCGCCGCCTTCCGATTCCCCCGAGCCATCACATGGTAAAAAGCCCCTTCAAATTCCAGTCGAATACTTCGCGCCATGAAGGAATTCCAACAGATGAAAGCGACGCGCGCAAACTAAAAATGAAAGAAAATGAACCCTGACCCCTAGTTTGGTTCGTCGGCGTTCTCTTGGGTATACGTGGGGATAGCGTTGTGTTGAGGCCTTCCGGCAAGAGCTCGGCAGCCAAACGAAAAATGCAGAGCAAACACCATGACGCATGGCCGTCGCACTTGTGCGGAAAGTTTTTCCTTTCGACAAACACCGCCCGACACCTGCCGCGCATCTTTTTCATTTCCAGCACCGCCGCTGCTTTCTAAAAAATCGCCCCTATCCCGTATGAAGCGCTCCACAAAAAAACACGCCGCCCCGGAACTTCCTCCCGCGAGTGATTGGCGAACCTCCGACCAAGACGAAATTCTCAAGCGCCGCATCCGGGCCCGCGAGGAAACCTTCCGCATCGAAAACCTCGACCCCGTCGAGTCCATCTTTTCAAACTTCGAAATCCACTCCGCCAGTGGGATGTCCTACCATGCCGAAATCCGCGACATCGCCGCCGCGCAGTATTCCTGCACCTGCACGGATTTCCGCATCAATGGTCTGGGCACCTGCAAGCATATCGAGGCGCTCCTCCTCCAACTCGCCCGTCGCCAGCGCGCCGCATTCTCCGCCGCCAAGCGCCTGCCGTCCCCGCGCATAGACCTTGTCCCCCACGCCGAATCCAGCCGCCTCCGGATCGAACGCAATCTCGACAAACTCCCCGCCCGCTTCCGCTGCCTCTTTGATTCCGAAGGTTTCCAAACCTCCGACCTCGACCCCGAATCCCTCCACGAAAAACTCCTAAAAAATCCCGCCCACGGGCTGCGCATTTCGCAGGATACCGACGCTTGGCTCGCCCACCGCGCCCGCGAGCGCGATTGTGTGCTCACCCGCCGCGACTACGAGATCGGTGTCCGCGACGGCCGCCATCCCGAGCAGGTCACGCTCCATCCGCTCTTTCCCTACCAGCGCGAAGGCATGCTCCACCTTGCCTTCCGCGAGAGAGCCCTCCTCGCCGATGAAATGGGTCTCGGCAAGACCATTCAAGCCATCGCCGCATGCGCGCTCTTACACTCGCTCGGCAAGGCCCGCCGCGTCCTCGTCGTCACACCGGCCTCCCTCAAAACGGAATGGGAGGAGCAGATCAAAAAATTCACCACCCACCCGCTGCGCCTCGTTTTCGGCGGCCGCTCCGCCCGCGCCGCGCTTTACCGCGACGCAGACCCCGCCTTTTTCACCATCGCGAACTACGAGCAAATCGTTTCCGACTCGCTCGAGATCAATACCCACCTGCGCCCCGATATTGTTGTCCTTGACGAAGCCCAGCGCATCAAGAATTGGCCCACCAAGACCGCCCAAGCCGTCAAACGCCTCCAGAGCCGCTACGCCTTCGTCCTCACCGGCACACCTATCGAAAACCGCATCGACGAACTCCGCTCCCTCGTCGACTTCCTCGACCCCGCCCTTCTCGGCCCGCTCTTCCGCTTCAACCGCGAGTATTACGAACTCGACGAGCGCGGTCGACCATCCGGCTACAAAAACCTCGCCCGGCTCCGCGAACGCGTCCGCCCCATTCTCCTCCGCCGCCGCAAGCGCGATGTCGAAACCGAACTCCCCGACCGCTCGGACCGCAACCACTTCGTCCGCCTCACCAAGCCCATGCAGGACGAATACGACGAGCACAAAGCCACCGCCAGCCGCCTCGTCAACAAATCCAAAACCCGCCCTCTCACGCCCAGCGAGCAAGATATCCTGATGATCTCGCTCAACTGCATGCGAATGGTCTGCGACTCGCCCTGCCTCATCAAAAAGAACCCCTCCCGCGACTGCCCAAAGCTCGAGGAACTCGCCGGCATCCTCGACGAACTCCTCTCGGACCCGGATGTCAAAATCATCGTCTTCTC
This sequence comes from Terrimicrobiaceae bacterium, assembly GCA_044345595.1. Lineage (GTDB taxonomy): Bacteria > Verrucomicrobiota > Verrucomicrobiia > Chthoniobacterales > Terrimicrobiaceae > UBA967. Next base: position 131,207 of record JBIJAV010000001.1, on the reverse strand, counting down.
CGAGTGGACCGGCATGCTCGAGTTCGTCCGCGACCTCGCGAAAAAACTCGGCGTCCACTTCGCTTGGCATACCGGCTCTGTTCCGCAACAACGCCGCCGCGCAGAGATTCTTGCCTTCCGCAACGACCCCGCCTGCCGCCTCTTCCTCAGCACCGACTCCGGCGGCGTGGGACTCAATCTCCAGAACGCCAGCGTCGTCATCAATTGCGACCTGCCTTGGAATCCCGCCAAGCTCGAGCAGCGCATCGCACGCGCCTGGCGCAAAGGCCAACTCCGCCCCGTCACCGTCATCAACCTCGTCGCCGAACACACCATCGAGCACGCCATGCTCGGTTCCCTCGCCGCAAAGACCGGCCTCTCCGAAGGCGTCCTCGACGGGGCCGACCTTGCCAATATCAAACTCAAAACCGGCCGAGACTCCCTTCTCAAGCGCCTCGAGCAAATCCTCGCCCCAACAGATTCAGAAAAAACCGCGCCGCCTGCACCCATTACCGACCCCGCCGCGCACTTTGCCAACCGGGCCCGCGAAGCCCTTGGCACGCGTCTCCAGCATTGCGAGGAGACCTGGATTCCCGGCCAAGACGCCCCGCTCCTCCTCGCCGTCGTCGACAAAATCGACCCTGCATCCACCGATAAAATCCAAGCCCTCTGCCGCGAAAACCCCTGGCTGCGCACTTCCCAACCCGCCCTCCAAATCCTCGACGCCTCGACTTGGGATGCCCTGAAAAATCTCGCCGCAGCCGGCATGATCACCATCCAAAGCCGCGCCGCCCGCCCCCTCATTTCCGCTGCAGGCGAACCCCTCCGCCCGCCTCTCACGCCCGAGCAACTCGCCCGCATCGCCACACTCCGCGCCCTCGCCGCGAAAAAACACCGCGCCGCCGAAGCCCTTACCGCTGCCGATCTCCCCGAAGAAGCCGAGCCGCTCCTCGCCGCAGCCCGCGAAGCCGAAGCCCAGGCCCTCGCCATCGAGTCCGGCCAAGCCTAAACCACCCCATGGCCCTCCGCCTCTGCACCGAGATACTCCACGGCGAACTCGAGAACCGCCACCCGGGCCGCACCACCGGCATTCTCCACCTCGTCGGCCACAAGGAACCACTCACCCTCGACCTCGTTGGCAACCCTTGGCGCGACCTCGCAGGCCATCGCGTCGTTTTCAAAAATCCATCCCCCGGTCCCGCCCGCGAAGCCACTTCCAGACTCGTTAAAAAACAAACCGGCCGCGTCGGCGACATCACCGCCTCCCGCAAAGTGAAGGTCCTCGACTGCCCTCTCGAGGAACTCTCCGCCCTCCACAGGGAGAACCGCCCCATCCCCCACCACTGGGCAAATTCCCTCTACCTCGAATGGTTCGGCGACACCAACGGACGCATCGTTGTCGAGGCCACTGGATTTGAAATTTCCATCGACCCCGAGCCCGCTTGGACCATGACGCCCGAAAACGAAACCGAGCAGCATGAGGCCAACCAGTCCGCCATGCTCGATTTCGCAAACTCCCTCGGCACCGCCTTTGCCAACGGCCTCGTGGAACTCCCCGCCATCGACGAATCCGACGACGAACCGCAGAGCCGACTCGAAGCCGAGGCCGACTCCGAAGCCGCCCGAATGAACCTTCTCCTCGACCGCATCGAGGCGCGAATGCTCCGTGAGGACGCCGATATCGAGGACTTCGACGAAATCTGGGACGAGGAGCGCGAAAGGCTCCGCATCGAGCGCGGCGAGCCCGAACCCCCGCCACTCACGCCCGAGCAGGAGGCTGCCATGGAGGCCCGCATCGACGAACTCAACGCCCTCTCCAACGAGGCCATCCACGACCAAGCTGATAATCCACCCTTCGGTGAATCCGAAGACCATCCCCTTGTCGAAAAAGCCCGCGATCTCGCCATCTCCATGCACCACGCCGCCGAAGCCGCCGGCTGGATTCCCGAAGGCTCACCGCCGGAGCATCCCCTGAATGAAGCCTGGTCCTGCATCGCCACGGCATCCGCCAAGCTCGCCGGCGCCGTCAACATCCACGATCCCGAAGACTGGCCCCCGGAACCACTCTTCGCCGGACACGCACTCCACCGCCTCAAGACGGCCCGACGCTTCCTCCGCGACGCCCTGCTCGCCATTGAAACCGCAGCAGCAGACCACCTCGCACCCACCGAATGGACCTCCTCCATAGCGGCCGCCCTCACCTCCGAAATCCTCCCCCAAATCGAGCACCTCATCACCGAAGTCCGCCTCATTCTCAACGCCGCCGACCAACATCCCGACTTGGACGACGAGGACCTCCCATGAAGCCGCCCGCTGATTCCGACGCCATCCTCGTCTTCCCCAGCCAAGGAGAGGGCGACTGCGCCCACTGCGCCGCGCCGCCGGGGTCCGACTTGTGCGGCAACGCCGCCATCGCATCCAGCAGAAACGCCGCTTCGCGGCTGAAAAATGGGCCATGCGGGACGATGGCCCTCCCGTGGAACGCCGCGCGTCGACAGCTTGGAGGGTCAGCGTCCTCGCCTGACCCATTTTCCAACCACGGGGGGGGCGCGGAATTGCTTTCAGACACAATTCACGCCAAAACCACTCGATCCGCTCGCCGCGCTGACCCGAAATAAATGATTTTGCCAGGCCTGAAAACACTGCGCTTTTACTCGAAGCCGGAGAGTGCGGGGTTGTTGGCTGCGAGGCGGGTGGGGGTTTGGGAGTCGGTGTATTGGATTTCGGCGTGGTCGATGCGGAGGGCGGTGCCGTCGGGGTTGAATTCGGGGCGGTGTTTGGGCTCGAAGTAGACGGGCATGTCTTTTTGGAGGGGGAGGATTTCGAGGCGGAGGTCACCGGTGGCGAGTTCGGCGGCGTGGCGGCGGAGGCCGATTTCGAAGGTGGAGCCGTTGTAGAAGTCGTCGTTGAGCAGGCGGCCGTTGAGGGTGAGGCGGGCGACATCGCCTGTATAGCGGATGCGGAGGATGGGGTTTGACGCCATGTCCAAGTCGGCGGGGAGTTTTACCTTCCAAACGGCGGCGGAGTGGAAATCGTTTTTTCCTGGCGAGACTGGCAGGGCAAATTCGGGATCCTTGGATTTCCAGGAGCGGAGGGCTTTGGGATTTTCAAGGAGTTCCAGAACGACGGGGATGGAGCGCACTTTGGGTTCCGTGTCGAAGGCGAAGTTGCCGTCGTTGGCTTTGGCGGCGAGAGCCAGGGAGTCGGCTTCGCTGAGCAGGATGATCCGGACTTCGCGGCCGTTTTTTCCGGATACGCGGATGGCGGGGCTGCGGCTTGTGCCGACGCCGCTGAAAATGAGCGGCTCGCGGCGGAGCGGGGCCTGGATGGTCGCGGGGTCGAACGCAAACTCGGCGTTCATGCCGGGGACCTCGGCGAAGACGACGGTGAGGCCGCCATCAGGATCGAGTGTGCGGCGGATGGGTTGGGCGGTGGCGTAGATGAGCTTCACGCCATTGAGGTCGAGATGGAAGGGCCAGTGGAAAAAGGAATCCGCTGGAATCGTGGTGGGCTTGCTTGGAATGGTGAGGCTGCCGACGGGCAGATCGATGCGGAATTGGGTGTTCGGCTTGCCCGGCATGTGTTCGAGCCTTTGGTAATTGTTCACGAAGAGAAATCCGGAGCGGCCATCCGAGCGCACGCTCCAGCGCAGGGTTGCGGGGTTCGAGAAGTCCATTTCCTCGCGGCCGGGGAGGAAGGCCGGCATGCGGGACAGCTCGGCTCCGAAGTCCTCCATGAAGAAATTCAAACGCCGCAGCCAATGGTAATGCGGGCGGATTTGGCCATATTGGCCGATGGGTGCTTGGAAGTCGTAGGATTTGATGGGTGTGTCGAAGACATCGCCGATTTCGTTCGATTTGTGCAGCGGGGTGAGGCGTCCCTCGGGATTCTCGCCGCCGTGATACATGTAATAGCCGATGCCCACACAGCCGCTTCCGACTTGGCAGAGGGCGAGGGATGCAACATCGCGGGGCTCCACCTTGTTTCGCCGATGGTAGGAGACGAACATACCGCCGCCGGTTTCGGCTGTAAGGAAGGGATACTGCGCACGGCTCGACTCGTCCTCCCCGCCGCGCATGGTGTTGACATCACTCGCGATCGATTCGTCGATGCGCTGTTTGCGGAAGATGTAGTTGTAAACAAGGCTCTCCGACTTCTCGACCGAGCCCTCCCAAGCGGCATCCGGATAGGCGCCGTAGAAGGGAATCATCTCGCCCAGCGGCATGGGATCCTCCATGCGGGGCCAGCCGGTTTTTGTGTAAAGGGGCACATCCATGCCGACCTCGATCGCGAGATTTTTCAGACCGAGAAGGTAGCTCGAGGGACCTGAATACTCGTTGTCGAGTTGGATGCCGACGACGGGGCCGCCATCTTTCCAGAGCAGGCCGCTCATTTGCTCGCCGATGTGGGTGTAGAGCCGCCTGACGGCTTCGTGATACTCGGGGTGCTCGGGGCGCAGGCCCCAGCGGGCTGGCGGGGCCCAGCGCGTGCTTTTCTCGACCCAATCGGGGAAGCCGCCATAGCGCACTTCCCCGTTGCACCACGGCCCGGCACGCACGATGGCGAGCAGACCTACCTCGCGGCAGGTCTCGAGAAAGGCGCGCAGGTCTTTTTGTCCCTCCCAATGCCACTCGCCCTCGACCTCTTCGTGGTGGTTCCAAAAAACATAGGTCGAAACGATTTTGATGCCGCCGTCTTTCATTTTCTCCAGAGCCTCGCGCCACTCGGCGCGGGGATATCTGGAAAAATGGATCTCGCCCATGATTGGGAACCAAGGCTTGCCATTGAAGAGCAGGCTGTGGCTGTCGATCGAGATTTCATCCCCCGCCGGATTTCTCGTCGTGCCGAGTTTGAAGTAGCCTGAGAGCGGCGGCTCGGGGGTGTGGACTGTGAGCGTGTGGGTATCGACCTCCAGTGGTGTGGTCAATGTGAGAGTCATGCTGATTCCCGCATATGAGACCGATTTGAAAACATTCGTTATCATGGCACGGACCTCCGGAGTGTGTTGTGGGGGGGGGGTGAGTGGAGTGGGGCTCTAAGGATTCATGTTGATCTTTTGGCGAGCGGTTTGGGGTGGGGTTGCCTGCTTATGTGGTTGGACAAATTTGCGTGGAGTTTGTTCAAACGGGGCGCAACAAAATTAACCACAATCGAAAAGGTGGGACCTTTGAGATAGAGCAACCGGAGGTTGGCCCGGAGGGCGAGCCGAGCGGGAGCGAGCGAGTCAAAGTGCACGGAGGACACGGAGGGGGGATGGTGTAGCAGCAATTTGCGAGGATTGCCGAGGATGCTCTCTCAAGATGCAAAGGCGGCTCACGCCGCGAAAGTGGGACGGCGACGGCGCGCCATCCCTACCTTGGGGAACGAAGCGCGCTGCCGCGCGAGTTGTGGAATGATCAGGCTGTGCGGCCGCAGCAGGATTTGAATTTTTTGCCTGAGCCGCAGGGGCAGGGGTCGTTGCGGCCGGCTTTGGGGAGTTCGCGCTTGAGGGGGAGTTCGAACTTGGGAGCGGGCGGTTGGTCGGGCGTGGAGGGCTGGGACTGGCCTTCGAGAGCGGCTTCGGGATTGAGGGCGAAGTCGGGACGAGAGAGGATTTGCGGGATGTTGGCGAGCATTTGCTCGAAGGCTTGCAGGTTCGTGGTGCTGCGGAAGAGGTTGCCAAGGACTTCGCCTTTGATGGTGTCCATGAGGTCAACGAACATCGCGTAGGCGTCGTTTTTGTATTCCACGAGCGGATCTTTTTGTCCGAAGGCGCGGAGGTAGACGGCGTCACGGAGGCCATCCATCGCGTAGAGGTGCTCCTGCCAGAGGCGGTCGATGGCGTTGAGGATGATATAGCGCTCGAGGCCGCGCAGGGCGTCAGGATTTTCGAGGGAGGCCTTGCGCTCGTAGGCGTCGCGGATGGTTTGGATGAGGAAATTCGCATTCTCCTCGATGGAGCGTGTGTCCAGAGCGGCTTTCTCCTTGGTGAGGCCGAGCGGGAAAGTGGTATTGACCCAGTGGAGGAGTCCGTCGTGGTCGGGCTCCTCGCCTTCGGCGGATTCGAGAAATGGTGAGATTTTTTTAGGAACGACCTCGTTGATGACTTCAAGGATGAGCTCGCGCGGGTTCTCGGCGTCCATGACCTCGTTGCGGTAGCCGTAAACGACTTCGCGCTGTTGGTTCATGACATCGTCAAACTCGAGGGTGCGTTTGCGCATCATGTAATTCCGCTGCTCGACGCGTTTCTGCGCGGTTTCCACGCTGCGGTTCAGCCAAGGGTGTTCGAGTTCCTCGCCCTCTTGGAGGCCGAAGGTTTCCATGATTTTGGTCATTCGGTCGCTGGCGCCGAAGTTGCGCATGAGGTCGTCCTCGAAGCTCACATAGAAGCGGGAGCGGCCGGGATCGCCTTGGCGCGCGCAGCGGCCTCGGAGCTGGCGGTCGATGCGGCGGGATTCATGGCGCTCGGTGCCGAGCACGAAGAGCCCGCCAACTTCCGCGACGCCCTCGCCGAGTTTAATGTCGGTGCCACGGCCGGCCATGTTGGTGGAAATGGTCACGGCGCCTTTGAGGCCGGCGCGGGAAACGATTTCGGCTTCCTGCATGTGGAATTTCGCATTCAGAACGGTGTGCGGAATTTTCTGAAGCTTCAGCATGCGGCCGAGGAGTTCGCTGGCCTCGACACTCGCGGTGCCGACGAGGACTGGCTGGCCTTTGGCGTGGGCCTCTTTGATGGCCTCGATGGCGGCGTTGTATTTCTCGCGCCGGGTTTTGTAGATGCGGTCGTTCTCATCGACGCGTTTCACGAAACGGTTCGTGGGAATGACATTCACATCCAGGCGGTAGATGTCGTGAAACTCGCTCACTTCGGTCTCGGCGGTGCCGGTCATGCCGGCGAGTTTGTGGTAGAGGCGGAAGTAATTTTGGATCGTGATGGTCGCGAGGGTTTGTGTCTCGCGGTCGATCTGGACGCCTTCCTTCGCCTCGACGGCTTGGTGGAGTCCATCGCTCCAGCGGCGACCGGCCATTTTTCGGCCGGTGAAGGTATCGACGATGATCACCTTGTTTTCCTCGACGACATATTCGACATCCTTTTCGTAGAGGCAGTAGGCTTTGACGAGTTGAGTGATGTTGTGGATGCGTTCGCCTTGGGCGTCACAATGCTGCTGGCGCGCGGCTTTTTTCTCCAGCTTCTGGGCGGGAGTGAGAGCTGAATCGTTCTCGATATCGGCGAACTCGGTGAGGAGATCCGGCAGCATGAAGGCATTCGGGTCATCGGGATTCAGGTAGGTGCGTCCCATTTCCGTGAGGTCGGCCTCGTGGGAGCGCTCTTCGATGGTGAAAAATAGCTCCTCTTTCAGCGCGACGAGAGCCGCCTTGCCCTCGGTGTCCTTGTAAAATTCGAGCTCCGCCTTGTCCATGAGCTTGCGCATTTCAGGATCCTCGAGGTGGCGGAGTAGGGCCTTGCTGCGTGGTTGGCCGAGCTTGAGCTTGAAAAGGGTGCGGCCTGCCTCAGCTGGTTTGCCGCCGTCGGCGAGTTCCTTGACCTCGGTGGCGAGACGGTTGCAAAGCATGGTCTGCTTGCGGATGAGCTGCTCCACGAGCGGCTTGAAGCGGTCGTATTGGTGAGTCGAAACGGTGGCCGGGCCGCTGATGATGAGCGGCGTGCGGGCTTCGTCGATGAGGATCGAATCCACTTCATCGACGATGGCGAAGTAGTGCCCGCGCTGCACTTGCTGCTCGCGGCTGGTGGCCATGCCGTTGTCGCGGAGGTAATCGAAGCCGAACTCGCTGTTTGTGCCGTAGGTGATGTCGCACTGGTATTGCTCGCGCCGGAGCTGCGGCATCTGGTCGTTTTGAATAATGCCGACGGTGAGTCCGAGGAAAGTGTAGAGCTGTCCCATCCACTCCGCATCGCGCTGAGCGAGGTAATCGTTCACCGTCACGACATGGACGCCACGACCGGAGAGGGCGTTCAGGTAAACAGCAAGCGTGCCGACGAGCGTCTTGCCTTCGCCGGTGGCCATTTCCGCGATGCGGCCGCGATGCAGCACCATGCCGCCGATGAGCTGCACATCGAAATGAATCATGTTCCATGTGAGGGGATATCCGCACACCATGAATTCGCGTCCGCAGAGTCGGCGCGCGCCATTTTTTACCACAGCAAAGGCCTCGGGCAGGATCGCGTCCAACTCGGCAGCGAGTTTGTCGGAATCGGAAATTTTCGACAGCCGCTCCTTCCACTCCTGCGTCTTCGCCCGCAGAGCCTCGTCGGACAAGGATTGGAGGCCTGCCTCGATTTCGTTGATTTGTTTTACGATCGGCATCATGCGGCGCAACTCGCGCTGGTTTTTTGAGCCGACGATTTTTTTAAGGATCCAACTGAACATGGCGAAAAAAGGTGAGCGAGACATCTAAGGGGGCGAATGGGAATTGGAAAGGGGGAAAAGCCCTACGCGCTCACCGCAACTTCTTTCTTCCCGCATTGCGAAACGCCGCCGACTCGGACAGAGTGGCTGCAATGACGCCGGGGCGGTTGACATTTTTTTCCAGACTCACGAGCACGCTGGTGCTTTGGGCGCTGATGTTGGCGACTGTTTTCGCTGGGTGGGATATCGGCTTCTTCTCGCTGCTGTCCTTCATGGCGCTGCGGGCGTTGTGGGAATATTACCACATGCTCGAGCACGACGGGATCAGCGTCTTCACGCTCACGGGCCTCATCTGCGCGGCGGTGTTGCTGGTGGGGGGATTTCTCATCGTGCGGTCGGAGGGACCGGAAAACAGCCACGACTTCGAGTTGCTTGTGCTGGTGCTTTTTCTCCTGACGATTTTTACGCGGCAGATGTTTCGCGGCGCGGAAAACGATCCGCTGCGGGCGATGAGCTACACGGTTTTCGGGCTTTTTTACATTCCCTGGCTTTTCAGCTTTCTCACAAAAATCATTTACCTGACCCCTCGTCTGGAGAGCGGACTGACAAGCGGGCAATACTATGTGCTCTATCTCGTCGCGGTGACCAAATTCAGCGACATGGGGGCGTATGTCTTCGGCAGTCTCTTTGGCCGGCGACCCTTCGCGCCGCACATCAGCCCGAAAAAAACTTGGGAGGGTTTTGCAGGCGCGCTCATCTCGTCGCTGCTTTGTAGCTACTGGATGTATGCGCTCATGCCGGAAAAGCTCTCGGCGTTTCGTTTTGGCGACCTCACCGTGCTCGGGCTTTTGCTCGGGTTTGCAGCGGTGGTCGGCGATCTGGCGGAATCGGTGGTGAAGCGCGGCGCTCACACCAAAGACTCGAGCGCCATGCTGCCGGGCATCGGCGGAACGCTCGACTTGATCGACAGCATTCTTTTCACGGCGCCGCTGTTGTTTTTCTACATGCGCTTCGTGCTCGGCATTGGGTGAGTTTGCAATGGAGGCTTGAGTTTTTGCGTGCGCGAATCAGTTTGCCAATGGACAAGTGACATGTGGTCTAGAAGGCCTTGTTAAAATAATCCCCATCTCATGAAAAAAGCCCTCATCACCGGCATCACAGGACAAGACGGTAGCTACCTCGCTGACCTCCTTATCAACAAAGGCTACGAAGTCCATGGCATCATCCGCCGGGCGAGCACCTTCAACACTGCACGCATTGACCACATTTACTCGGATCCGCATGTCAACGGCGTGAGGCTTTTTCTCCACTACGGCGACTTGGCGGATGGAGTGAATCTGGTGAAACTCATCTACGACCTGAAGCCGGACGAGGTGTATCATCTCGGCGCGCAAAGCCATGTGCGCGTGAGTTTTGACATTCCAGAATACACCGGCGATGTCACCGGCATCGGCACCACACGCATTTTAGAAGCCATGCGGGAAGCGGGTGTGAATGCGAGATTTTACCAGGCCTCCAGCAGCGAGATGTTCGGCAAGGTGCAGGCCGTGCCGCAGACCGAAACAACACCCTTCTGGCCACGCAGCCCCTACGGCGCGGCGAAGATGTATGCCTATTGGATCACCGTGAACTACCGCGAAGGCTACGGCATGCACGCCTCGAACGGAATCCTCTTCAACCACGAAAGCCCCCGCCGCGGCGAGACATTCGTCACTCGCAAAATCTCCCGCGCCGCCGCCGCCATCAAGCTCGGCAAGCAGCAGCACCTCTACCTCGGCAACCTCGACGCCAAGCGAGACTGGGGTTACGCCCCCGAATATGTCGAAGCCATGTGGCTCATGCTCCAGCAGGATCAACCGGACGACTATGTGATCGCCACAAACGAAACACACACCGTCCAGGAATTCGTCGAACACGCCTTCGCCCGCGTGAACCTCGACTGGAAGGACCATGTCAAATACGACTCCCGCTACGAACGCCCCGCCGAAGTCGACCTCCTCATCGGCAATCCCGCAAAAGCCAAAAAACAACTCAACTGGGAGCCCAAAGTCCGCTTCCCGGAACTCGTAAAAATCATGGTCGACGCCGACATGGCATCACTGCAAGGACTGCCAGTGCCAGATCCGCTGACGCCGGCATATTTTCTCAAAAAATAAAAATGCAAGATCAAATCAAACCACAAATTGCCGTTCTCATACCATGCTACAATGAGGAACTGACTGTTGCCAAAGTAGTCAGTGACTTCAAAGAGCACCTGCCCATGGCAAGCATCTATGTTTTCGACAATCGTAGCACAGATGCGACCTCTGCTAAAGCCCGCGAAGCAGGGGCGCAGGTAGTGCCTTCTCCCCGCAAAGGCAAGGGGTTCGTGGTTCAACAGATGTTCGACTCTATTGATGCTGATTGGTTTATAATGGTAGATGGAGATGCAACCTATCCTGCTTCTCATGCACAGATGCTTCTTTCCGATGCGATAGAGAATGGCGTGGATATGATGGTGGGGAAAAGAGTTACTCCACGCGAAGAACTCGGCAAGGCCTATCGCCCGATGCACCAATTCGGCAATCGCATGGTATGCGGCTTGATTGGAGCCGCATTCGGCAGCCCAATTCAGGATGTTTTCAGCGGCTACCGGATCTTTAACAGATCTTTCGCAAAAACTATACCTTTGCGAGCTGGTGGATTTGAAATCGAAGTCGAAATGACACTTCAAGCCCTATCGAAAGGATACAAAGTCGAAGAACGCGATGTCCCCTATGGTAGCCGTCCGGAAGGTAGCAAATCGAAGCTCAATACCTATCGCGATGGAATGATTGTCTTATGGACATTTGCATCAATCTGCCGCAGCTATCGCCCCGGACTGTTTTTTGGAATGTTTGCGCTCCTTTTTGGTCTTGCCAGTCTCGCTGCTGGGATCGCACCCGTCTTGGACTATATCAATTACCAATATGTCTATAAAGTCCCTCTGGCGATTCTAGCCACGGGCCTCGCCGTGCTTTCTGCGATAAGTGCTGCAATAGCACTTCTTCTGCACACGCAACTCAAATACCATAACGAAACCCACAACCTGCTCAGACGCATGATCCGATGAAGAGGATGGAATCGGTGAAATCATTTCTAACATCGAAAAATTCACCTCTAGTATGGTGTTTGCTTTTCGCCATTTTCATCTTGGCGACATGGTTTCGCTCAAAATGCCCAGGAATTCCAATATCAGATCCTGATACATGGGGCTATCTCAACCCAGCTTTGAGAGACTTGGCTGGCCACGGCCTTCAGCAAACACATGGACGAGGGATCGCCTACCCTCTCTTTATTAAATGGATACTTGAAACCACAGGTAGTTTTTTTGCTATTCCAACCATTCAGCACATTCTAGGTGTTTTCTCTGGAGTAGTTTGGTGGGCCATTTGGAGGGAATGGTTGAAGTGGCTTCCAGCGGGCTGGCGAAACGCCTTAGCTATACAATTCGTTGGACTCTTGTTTTTAGCGCTCTACCTTTGGAATTCAAATGCCATTGTAAGCGAGGAAATGATTCGCCCAGAAGGCATTTTTCCTCTATTGTCCCTTGTTCAGACATTTCTCTGCGTAGTTTACGCAAGACTTAGATGGAAGGAGAATTCTACCATTGGGTCTAGCCTAGCCGGAGGTTTAGCAATATTAGTCGGGGTTATCTGTATCAGTGCCAAACCCAGTTGGGGATTCGCCGGAGCGGTTCCAATAGGGCTTACTCTTTTCGGCTTCATAACTCCATTCCGTCTGACCTGCCTACCACGTCAAGTCCTTCCACTCGCATTCGGCATAGCAATGATTTTTGTCTGGCTAAGCTTGGTTCCAAAATGGACTGGCTGGATTAAAGATAATTCTTCGCGCACATTTTTGCCCTCCACTTTGGTTACAATACATGCTCCCATCGTGTCGAAGTATCTCAATGCAGAGATGCAAAAAGGTAAACTCAGCGAGACGGAAATCGCCTTTTTGCAAAACTGGGATCGCAGACTTGAGGAAAGTAAAAACCTACCTAAAACGAGTTACTCCATCTTGGATCATGATCCAGACTACTTAATGTATCATTCTGATGCTTTGGCATCTATACCGAATGTAAATTCCGCTGAAGAAAAACGCTCTTTTCTCATGCAACTCTACATCAAATCTGCTTTAAACTATCCGCATCTTATTTTTGTAAAAGTTGTCAAACAACTTCCCGCCGCCTTCGGTGATTTATCAAAAACGCTATACCGAAGAGGTTGGAACTTGAACAATAAATTTGATAGAAGCATCAAATCCATGGATTTTTACAAACTTCCTGAAGTGGAAACGACATTGCAAACTAGTTATCAGAAGGTTCGCAGCAAAACTTTGGATTATATTGCCCTAGGAAAGAGGGACTTGAACTTTGGCCCATCAACAAACAAGTTTCTTTTCCGAGGTGCCGGCCCAGTCTTTCTCTCCCTTATGATGCTTGCTTGGCCAGCGGCACTTGCATTCTCTTTATTAGCCAAATCTCATCATAAAAATTCTGATTTACAGCATGCATTGAAGATATTCGGCATCTTCTGGACGACCTGCGTTGGAACAGTTCTATCTGTAGCAATGGTTCATTCGTTCGATATTGATCGCTACCTTTACCTTCTTTCTGCACAACATTCTCTAATTCTTGCTGCAGGTGTCTCACTCTTTTTTCCTTGGCTGTATGAGAGTTTACAAATCCAATTCACTACAAAAACGCAGGCCAATGCTTGAAAAGTGAAAGTGTGAAATACTCGATCATCATCCCAGCCTATAACGAACGCGACAACATCCCGCTTGTTGTCGAGCGGCTTGAGAAACTCCTTCCCAGGGATGATTGGGAAATTGTTTTCGTTGATGATGATTCACAGGATGGTTCGCGGGAGGTTTTGATGGAACTGGCTCGTGCGAAGCCGCGCGTGCGGTTTATTCGGCGGATCGGGCGGCGGGGATTGGCGTCGGCCTGTTTGGAGGGGATGGCTTCGAGTGCGGCGGATGTTTTTGCCGTGATGGATTGCGACTTGCAGCATGACGAAACGATTCTTCCGGCGATGTTGCGGGCTTTTGAGGAGGATTCCGCTTTGGAGTTGGCTGTTGGAAGTCGTTATACTGGAAAGGGCGGGGGAACCGGGGATTGGTCAAAATCGCGGGTTTTTGTGAGCCGGTTTGCGACGCGGATCGGCTCCATCGTTCGTAAGACGGAGCTGACCGACCCGATGAGCGGTTTTTTTGCGATTCGGCGCAATATTTTTGAGGAAACTGTGCGTCAGATGACCGGCAAGGGGTTCAAAATCCTCCTCGACATCGTGCTTTCGGCGGGTCGCCCGCTTCGCGTGAGGGAGTTTCCGTATGAGTTCCGCACCCGCCAGCACGGCGAGAGCAAACTCGATATCGTGGTGGCGTTTGAATATCTTTACCTTCTGGCGGATAAAATTTTCGGTCGATTTGTTCCGGTTCGCTTTGTGCTTTATGTATTGGCCGGATTGAGCGGCTTGGTGCTTCATCTTGCGACACTGGGCGTTTTGCACAAGTTGGCGTCCGTTCCATTTATCACGGCGCAGATTTTGGCCACGCTCGTTGCAATGGCCTCGAATTTCCTGGTGAACAACTCCGTGACCTTCCGCCAGCAGCGCCTCAAAGGCGGCCTGCTACTGCCCGGCCTGGTGTCCTATATGGTCATTTGCGGAATGGGTGCCATTGTGAATGTGCAATCCGCAGAATATCTTTTTGATCAAAATATTCCCTGGTGGTTTTCAGGAGCAGCGGGAGCACTCGTAGGCGCCGTGTGGAACTACGCGGTTTCGACCCAGATTGTGTGGACCTGGCTTCCCGGCGTTCTCCGAAAATCAGGCCGGAAAAAATAGCCGCGCTCGAAGGAAATCCCCGTCGCCAGAGACACCTCAAGGCGCTTTTTTCAGCGCCTCGGCGAGGATACCTTCGGTCAGGATTTCGGGAAGAATCACAGGCTCCGTGGGGTTGGATGCGGAGTAGAGGACATAAAGGGGCACGCCCACCCGTCCGAAGCCTTTGAGCGCGCGGGTTATTTCAGGGTTGGCATTCGTCCAATCGGCTTTGACCGGCGTGATATTCTTTTCCTTCAGAATCGCGCGAATAGCAGGGGTATCGATCGCCGTGCGTTCGTTGAATTTACAGGTGATGCACCAGTCGGCGGTGAAATCCACAAAGACCGAACGCCCGGCAGCCAGCTCGGATTGAACGCGCGCCTCGGAAAATGGCACCCACTCGAAGCGGTCCGGGGCCGCCCGACCAACTTGGGCGAATTTTTTTCCGAGAAAATACCATCCACCGCCTGCAAGGGTGCAGGCGATGAACGCCAAGACCACCGCTCGTCTGGGCATCGAGACAAGCGGACCGCAGAACGAGCCCAGAAGCCAGCAAGCGAAGCCAAGGCAGAGAAGAAACGCGCAAAACCATACGACTCCGTCAATGCCACGCTGTCCACCGAGGATCGAAAGAATCCAGACCAGCGTCGCGAAGAGCGGAAAAGCCATGAATTGCTTCAACCGCTCCATCCAAGCGCCCGGGCGCGGGAGAAATTTCAGCCATCCCGGGCTCGCGCTCAACAGGAAGTATGGCAGCGCCATGCCAGAGGCCACGGCTGCGAACATCGCGAAAATCACCAGCGCCGACTGGCTGAAAGCAAATCCCAAGGCGCTGCCGAGAAAGGGAGCCGTGCAAGGCGTGGCCAGAAGCGTAGCGAAAACACCTTGAAAAAACGAACCAGCCAACCCCTCGCTCGAGCCGGCGGATTCCATCGCATTCGAAGCCCGACCCGGCAGGACAAATTCAAAAACGCCCGCCAGGTTCAGCGCGAAGACAAATACCACGGAGCCGATCACCACATTGAACCAGGGATTTTGAAATTGAAACGCCCAGGTCACCTCACCACCGCCGGATTTGAGCGCGACGATCACCGCTCCCAGCCCAAGAAACCAAACAAAAATCCCACCCGCAAATGCCAGCCCATGCAGCAGAATGCTGCGGCGCGAATCGCCAGCCTGTTTGATGAAGCCGAAAATTTTCAGCGAAATTACCGGTAGCACACACGGCATGAGATTCAAAATCAGACCGCCCAGAAATCCGTAAAAAAGCGCCAGCGCCAGCGAGAGGGTCGCGGCCTCGTCTGCTGGAGCCGCGCTCGCAGCCGAGTCCGAGACAAGCCATGCCCGCCGCGAGGAACCTTCCCCGACCGAAAGCACACCGCTGAATGGACTGCCCGCCTTGATGCTGAGCGTGTCAGGCGGTGAAAAGACGGGATGCCGCACGATTTGGTTTTCAGCAGGCAGAGGAAAAAGCTCGAGCGGCGTCCCCTGCGGCACTCCCTGCACCTGCAACGAGAGGACATCCCCCGTCCGCTTCCAAGTCAGCTCGAATGGAGGCCGGGAACTCAAGGGCAACTGCGAGCGGAACTCCTCGAAGAGCGAGGCATTGGCTGGCTCCGCAGACTTCGCGACCGGCAGGGTCAACTCGAGTTCCGCCCCGCCCGGCACACAAATTTCCTCGCAGACAAGCCACGAGACATCCGCACGCAGCGTGACATTTCCTGAGACAGTCGAAGCTGGAGTGATACTCGTCAGGAGCAGCACTCGACCACCGTAAGCGTAAACCTGGATATCCCCGGGCTCGGTTTTTTTCTGCGGCACGGGCCACTGGATCGGCCCCGCCGTGAAGCCCGGCGGCAACTCCCAGTCGATGCTCGTGGGGAGACCTGCGTCCCCGCTGTATTGCCAATAGGTATGCCAGCGCGGAGCCATTTCCAGCAGCACGCCGACTTGGAACGCCTGCCCCGGCACGATGGCCGAGGTGTCGGCAAGCAGACTGGCCTTCACCAGCACCTTGCCCTCGTAAACCTGCGCCTCGGCAGGCCGAGCCGCCATGAGTAAAAAAGCAAGCCCCAGAGCGAGTCGGAGAGCAGTCGTCATGCTTTATTAAACATCCGAATCCCGCGCGGATCAAGGCAGCGAGGAGGTTTTTAAAAAATTCAGGATCACTTGCTCGGCGGCAGCAGCGGCTTCAGGAACGAGCCCGTGTTGCATATGGAAGCCATGCGGCATTTTCCCGCCGATATGGAGTTGCACCGCGGCGCCTGCACTGCGGGCACGCTTCGCGAAATCCACACCATCGTCACAGAGCGTGTCATCTTCTCCGACGATCACGAGGGTTGCAGGAAGGCTCCCCAGATCGCCATGCGCCGGACTTGCGCAGGGATCCGTCCACAGTTCCTGATCGGGAGCATAAATGGCGCGTTGGAAAGCGAGAAGTTCGAGGCCATTGTAGGGATGATCTTTCCCCGAGCGTCTCATGGAGGCGTGTTTCTCGAGTTCGAGATCCAACACACCGCAGTTCAGCATCAACTTGTCTGGCAGAGGCTCGCCTCGGCCACTGCAAAAAAACCAGAGCGCCGCAGCCAGATTGGCGCCTGCCGAGTCGCCACCCACCGTGATCTCGCCGGCGAACATTTTTTTCATGGCGAAAAAAACGCCGGCGCAATCATGCAGAGCGCACGGGTATCTATCCTCCGGAGCCAGCCGGTAATGCACGGCCGCCACGGTCTGTCCAGACAAGGCCGCCACGCGCTTGGCCCAGCCGATGTGTTTTCCCGAAGCGGGCGCGATCCATCCGCCACCATGCAAATAGACAAAAGCCCGCGGAGAGGCTCCGGGTGGCTTGCAAAGTGTCACTGGCACATCGATCCCGGCATCAAGCGAAGGCAGACTGATGTCCGAGACTTCGACCTCAGGGAAATCATTCAGGCTGGGATGGTCTTTCTTTCCCCACAATTCCCGAATCTCCGCCACCCAGCGATCGCGCATGGGAACTCCCGGCACCAGCTGGCGATACAAATCCGCCGCCGGCCCGCTCAACATTTCGTCCGTGAGGCAGTTTCTCATCGCGCTGCCATCTTCGCAGATTGCACTTCGTCCATCGCCGCCTGCAATTGATCCAAGCGCTGCTCCCTCGGACCCCACAACTCCACCAAAAGCGGTCCATTCCGCTCCGGCAAAACCTGAAACCGACCCTCTCGATAAATTTGTTTGAAAATCGCATCCACCTCATCGCGATAAGCATGATCGACCGGCCGAATGCCATCCGCCTCCATCTCTACCGGCCACGCATCGGATTTCGGCACAAAGGCCAGAATGTCGAGATGATCGAGTGATTCCCTCACGGCAGGAACCATCGACTCCACAAAAGCGGCATCGATATCCGTGCTGCCTTGGTCCGCCGTGTATTGGGAATAAGCGATATAATCCACAGGCGCGCGGTCGAAAATCACATCATCCGTCCATTCGCCATACCGATGAATCCGACTGATGTTGTAATACATCTGAATGCCGTTGTGCAGCTTCGTGGAGGCATCGCGGAAGAGAATCTCATAGGGTCCATAAAGCCCCAGCGCACGGTAGGGCTCCTCCTCGCGAAGGAAGGCAGGATTTTTTGCAACCCATTCGTTGACAACAGTCGATTTCCCCAAGGAATGGGATCCAGATATGGCAATGCGCATGGTCGATTTTGTTGGCCATAGCCTGCACCTTCAAAACCGATTGGAAATGAAAAACTCGCCTCCGGCAGCGAGCGACTGCGCCGCCAGAGGGACGATTTTTCAGATACGGACTATTTCAACCTGGCAAGAAACATGCACGATTCGCCTTTGGCGTTGACGATATCCATTTTGAGTTCAGGTCCGCCGCTCTTCCCTGTCGGATTTTTCCAGACGACTTTGTAGTGTTTGTGACAGTCCTTGCACTCGATCATCGCCCCGTCAGCGCACAATTTCCGGGCCTGTTTCTCGTCTTTGATATCAATGATCGTAATGGTATTCGACGACTTGCAGACAAGGACGAGTTGGGATTTCGGGCCGAGCTTCTCGACATCGGATTTCTTTTGGATGGTTTCCAACGCCGGCCCGCCTTTCCATGGCGGAAGAGCGAAGGCGGATGACATGAAGAGCACGCATAGGGATGCAGTGAGGGTGAGAGATTTTAGGGTTTTCATTGTGGTGGTTTCTGCGCTGCAAACATGGGCACGCGGCCCTACGCCCGCCAATGGGGTCTTTCCCTCAGACTGCCCTCAGCTGCGGTTCTAGGGCTCCTCAAATGAATCCTATCGATGGGCAATCACCCCATTTTGAAAAGCCTCGCTCCAGCCGATCTTGAACCATGAAAACTTCCCTATTGTTGCTGTCGGCAGGTCTTGCCGGGACTGTGGCCATGACATTTTTCCTTCTGCTTCCCCGCTGGCTGGGCCGCGTTCATGTGGATGTCATACAAGCTGGAGGATCCTTGGTTGTCGGCTCGGGCAAGCCGTTCGCGTTTCCCGTGG
The DNA here is from genome assembly GCA_044345595.1 of Terrimicrobiaceae bacterium. Taxonomy (GTDB): domain Bacteria; phylum Verrucomicrobiota; class Verrucomicrobiia; order Chthoniobacterales; family Terrimicrobiaceae; genus UBA967. Next base: position 112,527 of record JBIJAV010000001.1, on the reverse strand, counting down.
GCTTGGCCATCCATATCGCCATGGGTATCGGCTTCGCATTCGTTTACTCCGCATTTCTGAGTCTGTCTTCGCTCCCATTCAACGCCCTCACAGGCTTGCTGCTCGGCAGCATCCACGGCGTCATAGCCATGTTGCTGGTGTCGATTTTGATCATGGAACACCACCCAGAGCCCCGCTACCACGACCGCGGCCCCTCCACCGGCCTCGCCCAACTCGGAGCCCACATGCTTTACGGAACTATCGTCGGCACGGTTGTGGCTTTGTTGCGTTAGAGCCGACTACTATTCCCGCTCCGTCTGGCCAAGACTGCCCACACGAGAGCGCCGAGCGCCAAGAGCGCGTAGGTGGAGGGCTCGGGAACAGCCGTCATATTGATGAATCGCCCCGTGATCTGGTCCGACTGGAAATTCAAGCCGCCTGTGGTGGCCGAGTAATCAATCGCCCACATGGTTCCACCGGTGGTGAACTGGCTGCCTTGAGTGAGCGAAGTGCCATTGAGGGAGAAACAGCCGCCATTCCAGTCTCCGCCGTAGTTCACGAGCGTGAGAATGGTGCCCGGCGCAAATGCGGCGGGTGTCTGTGAAAGGTCGGAAAACGCGATAGCCGCCCCGTCTACGATGTTGATACCAACCGTTACGACCAGCAGGTCGGCCGCGACAGCGGACGCGGCAGAGGAATCGGTCTGGAAATCGAATGTCGAAGTGGCATCGAAGGTGACTCGGCCAACGGCGAGGGACTCGATGCCGACTCCCGGCGAGACCGTTCCCTGCACGGCCAACGGCCCGCCGATGGTTCCATTGCCTCCGAGAGTAGCTCCGGCTGCGACGCCCACTGAACTCGAGGCCCCCAGCGACCCATTGATCAAAAGCGTGCCGGAATTAATCTGTGTCGGCCCGGTATAAGTTAAGTTTCCAGCCAGCATGGTGGTGGCTGTTCCGTTTTGCGTAAAGCCTCCGGATCCATTGATTGTGCCTGAGAATGTGGCATTGGCTGCGTTGTTGTGGACCAGCGAAGCGCCATCCAGCGTGATCGACCCGCCCCCTGCGAGGCTGGAGAATGTGGTTGTGTGTGTTTTGAGGGTGAAGCTGGCACCCGCGGCGACTTCCAACGAGGGTTGGCTGAGGATGCTGGGCTCCGCATCCTGTGAATCGACCACCATCGAACCGGCTTCCACGACGAGTGCCGACACTCCGAGGCTGAAAGCTTCGAGGCGAAGCGTGCCCGAGCCGCTCTGGACGATTTCGCCGCCGCCGAAGATGGTGCCCACAGAAACCATGTAGGTATCGGAGCGGTTGAAGGCGAGTGTGCCGTTGAGTTCCAAGTAGTCATCCGAGGTCAATGTGCCCGAGGTGCCCCCATCGCCGATTTGCAGTGTGCCCGAGGAGACGGTGATCCCGGCCAGGCTTGCGGAATTGTTCCCCGCGAGCGTGGTGGTGCCGCTGCCGGACTTTCGGATGCCGCCCGCCAAGCCACCGGCAAGGCCCACCGAGACCGTCCCGCTGGTTGTGGCGAGGATGCCCTCCAGGTTCATGGTCCCGCCGCCCGCACTGTTGGTGATCTGGCCCCCGTTGAGCGTTCCCCCGTTGATGGTGGCAGTCCCGCCGTTGATGTCGAAAACACCCCCGTTGATGTTGAGGGAACTGTTCCCCGAGAGGATGGCGCCGGGCCCCATTTGCAAAGTCCCTGAATTTACGGAAATCGATCCCGCGAAGGTGATGTTGCCACCTAGCGCGAGGTTGCCGGTCCCGTTTTTGGCGAGGCTCCCGTTTCCCGAAATCGAACCGCTGAAAGCCATCTGCGGAATGTCTCCGGAAATCGTGAGCCCGGCTTGGGCGAGCACCACCGAGCCCGCGCCGCCGAGCGAGGCCACCGTTTCGTTGCCGCCTAACTGGAGCGTGGCCCCGGCAGCGACCGCCACGGCGGAGAGGCTCCCGAGGTTATTGTTCGACGTGGTGGCCAGGGTGCCGGAATCTGCTACGACCGCGCCGGTGAAGGAGTTCGGGCCGTAAAGCGGATTGAGGAGTGTGGTGCCGTTCCCGCTTTGCGAGAGGGACAGGTTGCCGACAAGCGTGGTGTAGAAGGGATAAACGGGGTCGCTGCCGCTGCCGGCCGCGTAGTCCTGTGTGAAGGCCAGCGATGCCGATCCGTTGCCGCCCTGGAAAACCCTTGCGCCAATGAAAGCCCCGCCCGAGCCGGCTCCTGAACCGATGGTGATCGAACCGGTGGAGCCGCTGCCTTGCGCGATGACCACAGGCAAATCCGACCCGCTTGTGGCATTGAACCCGCCGAGCATGAGCGAGGAATTTCCGCCAAGGACGAGGACCGCGTTGTCGCCGGGGTTTTGCCCGACCACCACGCGAGCCGTGCCGTTCTCCGAAGCTCCCACCCCAAAAGCAAGCGTGCCCGCATTCACCACGGTCGCGCCGGTGTAGTAGTTCGCTCCGTAAAGGGCTAGGGTCCCCTGGCCCGTTTTGGAGATGCCCCCGTTGGCATTCGGATCGGAGGCGTGGCGGGCAACATTTGTATCGGACAAGTTCCCGGCGCCGCCGAGGTTCCCCAAGGCCACGGTTTTCTCCGCATCGACTTGGAAAGTGATATTGCTGCCGAGGAAGGCATCCGGCCCGTAAGCCGACCCATCGACAAATCCGGTTCCGTTGGCCACGGTATTGCCGTTGAAGGAACCATTCACAACCGTCAGGCTCGCACCGCCCATGACGAAGATCGCACCGCCCGCGCCCAGCCCCCCGCCGCCGGAGACATTGTAGCCGAGCGGTGGCTGCGGCGTCGGCTGGTCCGGGGCGATCAAGTATCCCCCGCCCGCCCCGAATCCCCCAGCTCCGGCAGTGCCCGGCGTGATCTGGCCGCCCTCGAGCCCCAACCCCCCCCCGCCGCCAAAACCGCCATTGCCGCCGAAACCTGCTGCGCCATTTGACATTTCATAGGGCGCGGCTCCTCCCCCGCCGCCGAAACCACCGTTACCGCCGTAATTGTCGATCCCAGTGCCTGCGCCGCCGCCGCCGAAACCGCCATCCGCCCTTTGGTTCGAGGAATACCAATGGCGGATCGTCTTGCCACCAACGCCTCCTCCTCCTCCGGAAGTCCAAGCCTCCGTGTCTGTGTCGGGTCCGAACAATTCAGCCAGATTTCCTCCTCCTCCTCCGCCATTTGCGCCACCCGGGTTGGGACTCGATGTCGCCATACTGTCACCGCCCGGAGCTCCACCCGCGAAGGCGCCCGGCAACCCTGCGGAATTGGACCCCCCGTCGGCCCCGAAACCAAAGCCGCCGCCGCCACCGCCGCCGACCGCACCGCGAGAACCGTCCGAATTCATCGTCCCACCGTTGCCGCCCATTCCCCCGCCGCCGCCGGAGGTGTATTGAGAGGGAACCCCGTTGCCGCCCGCAGCGCGGTTGTTTTGGAAATCCACATCCATGAGCGTGACATTCGCGGGCTGTGTGTAACCAGCCACCTGCTGCTGCGTCATGTTGCCGACGAAGATGCCGCCGCCAAGCCCCGCGCCGCCACCGCCGCCGTTCACACCGTTGCCACCGATCGCCTTGCCGTTGGCGATGGTCATGTCGGCCAGCGTGACATTGCCCGAAGCCACAAAAAACGCCCGGTCGCCCGCGCCGCCATTAGCCTGGGACATGTCGATCGTGGCATTGTTTCCTTGGATAACGAGCCCCTCGGTGTTTGCGGCGTTAAGTCCAATAAAAAGCTGGGAGTCCGGCTGGATCGTGGCGTTTTGGGCAATTGAAATCGTCGATGCGACCGGAAGCGCGTTCACAAAACCCACGGCGGCCTCCAGCTGCGCCCCGTTGGAAGCAATTATTGTGTTTGGCGACAGGATGGTGCCGCTCAAATAGGCTCGCCCGAGCGAGGTCTGCCCGGCATCGCTGTAGAAAGTGATATTCGAGAGAGAGCCCGTGTAGTTGCCGCTCAGCAAATTCATAGCTCCGATCACCGGCACATAATTCCATACGGCCAGCGGTGCGGCAGCGGCAAGCGTGGAAAAACTGAAAGATGAATTCATGTTTCCACCGAAATCGAACACCGAAGGCACCGTGATGCTCAGGGACTGGGCGGCTCCGTTGATCGCTCCCTGGAATTGTAGCGTGCCACCGTTCAGGATCATCGGGGAGTTGTTGTTGATCGCGCTGCTTTGCGAAACGGCGAGCGTTCCCGAGGTCATGATGGTTGCGCCGGAGTTCGTATTCGTGCCGGATAGGAGGACCGTGCCCGCGCCTTGGATGGTGATGCCGCCGCTGGCATCGGGGTTGTCGGGATCGCTTGTGAACGCGCCTCCGCCGAGGCCGGAGACGGGCATGGTGGTCCCGGCCTGCGGGGCGAACACCACATTCCCGCCAAGGAAAATGTTCGACCCAATGGCCGAGCCACTGGATTCGCCGCTGGTCCCGGGCTGGACGGTGTTGTTCGTGAAAAGCGGGTTTGAGGAACTGCTGGTGATTCGCACGGTGGTTCCGTTCATGGCAAAAAGCCCGCCGCCTGCGCCGAGTCCGCCGCCGCCGAGGACGGTGCCGGAATAGGCCGCACCGTTTCCTCCGCCGAAACCGCCGTTTCCAACCGCCGAGGACATCCCTAATCCCGCGCCGCCTCCGCCGCCGAAACCTCCGGAGCCAGGGGAGCTTCCACCAGCTCCGCCGCCTCCACCGAATCCGCCATGGCCTCCATTTTCGTTGGTCCAGCCACCACCGCCACCGCCTCCGCCAAATCCACCTGCGGCGCCCGTCGATCCAACGGCTCCCGCTCCCCGGGCTCCACCGCCACCGCCGCCACCGTCTTCAATATATCCCGGGTTTCCGCCACCGCCTCCTCCACCGAAAGCGCCGCCGCTGCCACTGCCGCTTTCCCCGCCTCCTCCGCCACCTTCGGTCGTCACCACAAGAGCCCCGGCGGCACCGTTTCCAGAATTTCCGGAACCGCCGTCGGCCCCGAATCCGAATCCACCGCCACCACCGCCACCGGTGATCCGACCCCAAAAACCATTATTGCCATAAGATGCCCCGCCATTGCCTCCCATGCCTCCTCCTCCGCCATAGGCCCCGCCCTCGATTTCCCCACCGCCCTCGGAGCCAGCGCCCCCGGCAGCCAGATTGTTTTGAAAAAACACATCATTGAGAACGAGGTTTGTGGAGATCTGCGGAGCGCCGGTGATGTAGGAGTTGTTCGCAACAAAAATTCCGCCGCCAAGTCCCGCGCCGCCGCCCGCGCCGTAGCTGCCGTTTCCCCCGACCGCCCTGCCGTGGGCGATCGTCAGGTTTTGGAGCGTGACATTTCCACCAGCGACGAAAAACGCGCGGTCTCCCGCGCCGCCGTTCGCCTGCGACATGTTGATGATGGTGTTTCCGTTTCCATTTAGCACCAGCCCGGCCGTGTTCGCGGGGTTGAGGCCGATGACCATTTGCGCCGCCGGGCGGATCGTGCCGGTGTAGAGGATATCGATAGTGAACGGCATGGGGCCGGTCCAGGCGTTTGCAGCCTGTATGGCCGCCGCGAGCGAGTTCGCACCGGTCGCGTTGCCGTTGGTGACATTGTAAAGTTGGGCGAACGATGGTGCTGCCGGAAAAATCATCGCACATATTGTAAATGCGACGCGGCTGCGAACTGCGCCGAGACGGCCAAGGAAAATCAACAAGCCAATGATGGCGTTTGAGCGAAAGCCTTTGGATTTCATGGCAACATCGCACCTACTGGCATGTGATAAAAAGTTGTCAATTCATATTTCTCGAAAAAAGCGGCGCTGAGCCAAGAGGAGGAAGTTCTTTTACTTTCTGCGGAGGGAACGGACCCACAAGAGCGCGAGCACGACAGTTGCCATGGGCATCAAGGCGCGGGGTTCCGGGACGGGATTGAGATAAAAACCCGGTGCGAATTGAATGTCCGCCGATACTATCGCAAGCCCGTTGGGCTTCAATCCGGCGTAGCTGTGGAGTCCGTCGTAGAGGAAGTCGAACGCGTTGATGACATTTCTTCCGGTGTTGAAGAAATGGTCCTGCAGCGGCGGTTGGTTCTCGGAAAAATCGCCGGGCAGCGGGGCGAACCAACTCGTGGAGGTCGGGTCGAGGTAGTTCTCGGGCTCGCCATTGATGACATAGCTCACAGCTCCGCCGGAATTCAGGAGGTTGACGGTGAGGGTTTTTTCGGACGTGAAGATGGCCGTTCCGGTTTGTGGTTGTCCGGGGAGGGTGAGGATGCCGGAGTTGATCCCGATATCGACGACGATCTGGCCTGTGCCCGATTCCTCTCCTCCATAAACCAAAGTGCCCGTGGGAGCCTGCCAATCAGGCACGATTCCGGATGCCGGCTGGCCGTAGCCTGTCGGCAGGAGGTTTGTGTAGGCGAAGCCTGTGGTGTTGGCGGTCAGGCCGAGTTGAACCTGGTCTTTTTGGATAATGAATCCGGGGAGCATGGATCCATCCGCCATGGCGGCGAGGTTGAAGAATGCGTTGTATTGCTGGTTGTGGGCGTTGTTGTTCGGCGATGTGCCGCGGCCAGTGCGGTCGAAGCCTACTCCAAAATTCATCACTGGCCTCAGATGCCGGGGTTTTGGAGATAGGAAACGGCCTCTCCACCGTTGAGCTGGAGCGTGTGGTTGGAGAAACTGCGGGTCGCCCCGTTGGTGAGTGTGGCAACACCGTTTTCGACGAGGGTGGAAAAGGTGGTCGCTGCTGTGGAAGTGCCTGGCGGAGGCGTGGTGGAACAGGACAATGTGTCTACGACGAGCACCGGCATGGCGGCGGATGCCGGAGCCAGGGAGGGATTGCTGGAGATGGCTTGGGGAAACGAGACGACTTGTTCATACCAGGTGCCGAGATACACGCGGGCGCTGCTATTCAAATAAACCTGTCCGCTGTAGAGCGCTGAGGCGGGGGAAATGCTTCCGCCCGCAAGCGCATCGACCGCCACATAGAGAGCACGCGAGCCGGTATCCAAATTGACATCGAATGTGTTCCCGCTGAAGGAGAGCTGGATTTTCGGATCCGAGGGGGCGGGATTTGCTCCAAAGCCCGGATTGTTCGCATACGGCAGGATGTAGAAATTTTCAAAGCCTGCATAGCCAAGATACGGATCGGCCGATGCGCGCAGCACAAACGGGTGCGCCAGCGCAACAACGGCAGCCAAGCCGAAAAGGATGCCGCTAAATCTCCGCATCGCCCTCATGGCCCGTGTTTCGGGCGGAATATCCAGCGCAGCATGAATCCAGCGGCGGCGGCGAGAAGAAGCAGGCCGCCTGCGGAAGGCTCGGGCACAGCGGCAAGTCCGAAAACGCCGTTTTGAAGATCGTAAATCGCATCGTATTGGTAAAAGAGCGAGAGGCCGGTGTTCAGATAAAAAAGCGTTTTTGACCGGTTGTCCTGCACAGCGACATTTCCGCCATCGACGACCCCGTTCGTCTGGAAATTGAAAAACTCCACCGTTTCGTTCGAGGTGTTCATGGCGCTGAGGGAAAAGTTCAACCCGTTTATCAGGTCGCCCGTCGAATTCGGAATGTTGTCCTTCCAGGCAATCAGGTTGGCGTAGTCCTGCGCCTGGGTGCTGTTTTGGGTATTGTGTAGAGTGGTGGACGCGCCAGTATCTGGAGTTATCCCCGTGCCTGAGCTGCTCAGTGTTCCATTGTTGCCGGAAATGCTTATGGTGGCGTTGAAAAGCTGCTCGCTGAAAAATCTCAGGTTCGAATTGGGAGTCAGGGTGCCGTTTGCCGTGGTGTCCTGGTTCATGGGCAAAAGTAAATTCCCGGCGTCTGCCAAATCCTGCGGTGTGAGCCCGATCCGTAACGAAGCGGTTTGGGTGGCATAGTTCACGCTCACGCGGAACCCCGCCGTGATATTCGACGAGTAGGTCATTTGCGCGATCAAGTTTGTGATCCCCTGCTGGGAATATTTTGGGGCCATTCCGAAATCGCCATAGAATACTCCGTCCACAGGCGGTTCACCATTCAGTTCGCCATGTGGCCCCCAGAGCGGGGTGATATTGTCGTTGTTCTGGTTCACTTTGGTGATGTGATCCATTTGCCCGAGGAGGGCGGGGGCCAGAGTCACCAGCGGTGCGGTGCTATGATGAGCGGAAAAGAGGGAGACCGGCGCCGAAACGAGCGTGCCGTTGTAGGTGTTCCCGCTGTCATAAACGACATGGACTGTCTGGTTCTGCGAAACAACGCCGGAGCCCCACCAATCCGAGCGCGACACATTTGCGGAAGCGTAGGCCGCATAAAGACCGGCGCCTCCCGTATCGAACTCGAACAATGCTGGCTTTCCCCCGGCGCCGATCCCCGCATAGATGCCGAGCTTGTAGGTTCCCGCGCCCGTCTCCGTGAAATGCAAAGGCACCGTGATCGGCGATGTGACCTGCTGCGCCTGCACAGGCAGAAGCGCGAGCAAGACGCCTGCCAGAAGGTAAAAGAACGGTTTGGCCTGGTTCACGAAGCAGATTGTTCAAAAAACAGAACCCCAAGCCAGTCAAACTTTGAACACCATGGCTGTGAAACAACCACGCGCAAGGCTTCGCCTCGAAGTGTGAACCGCGCGGCAGCGCCCTCGTTTGCCTTGGAGGGACATCCTCTGGCATGTCCCATTTCTCTCGATCAGCATGGCAACCTCATCGATGACCAATCTCGCGTCAGAGGATCGTTGAAAAATATTCCCCGCCGACGGCTTCCACGGCGTAAAGCGGGAGGGAGAGGAGTTCAAAACGAACATCCGCCGTGGCGTTCCCCTCACGGGCTTTGAAAACCACTGGAAAACGGCTGGGCTTGTTGAGATCGAAGCGCAGAGCAGTGGGGCAATTTTTTTCGTGGCAGAATTGATGCAGGGATTTGAGCGAACCAGCCGCCCCCGCCTTCACCTCGACTGGCAGGATTTGTCCGTTCGCAGCAACCACATAGTCCACCTCGGCGTTTTCGGCTTTTCCCTCGCGGAGCCAGTAGTGGAGCGCCGGTTTGCCCGGATCGAGAAAAGCCAGATGCTGTCCGGCGAACTGCTCCGCCAATGCCCCTTCGTTCACAAGCGACTGCGCGGTGGCTTGAGAAAGGCTTTCCCAGCGACCTCCAGACAGAAAATTCACAATGCCCACATCCATGGAAACAAGTTTGAAGGCCTTCATGTTCTCTCCGGCAGCGAGCGGCAATCCCGAGCAATGCGATGCCACCACCCGGTGACAAACCTGCGCGCGGACTAGGAGGTCCACGCACGCCTTCGTATCCCGCGACAAGTCCTCCCTCGAGAGATTCACATATTTGATCTTGCGCCCAATGTTCCCGGGAATTCGCTGAAAGACCCCATGCAGTCTCACCAACGCCTCCCTCCTCGCATACTTCGCAAAGTCATCTTGATAGGTTTCCACAATCGAGCGCTGGACCTCCCACACACCCGTCAACGAACCGCTCTCAAGGACTTCCCTCACCGCCTCGGGCATTCCTCCCACAAAGAGATACTCCCTGAGCCGCTCCACCAAACGCGCATGGGCCGTGTCCGGTATGTCCTCAAAACGCCCCGCCGCTTCCAAATAAGGAACCAACCCCGAATCCGCCGCGCTCAGGAACTCCGAAAAACCAACCGGTCCGAGATGAAGATATTCCACCCGGCCGACCGGCATCGAAAATTCGTGATCCGCCAGAGTGAACTCCAGAAGAGAACCCGCCGCCACCACCGGCAACTCTGGCATTTCCTCATGAAAGTAACGCAGGGCCGCCAAGGCATGCGGCGTCGCTTGGATTTCATCAAGAAACAAAAGCGAGTTCGCCGCGTTGATACGGCGCCCCAACAAACCCTCGATCTCCCGACAAATTCGCACCACATCCAGAGTCCTGAACACCGAATCTAAAACGGGATGTCTCTCCACGTTCACTTCCAGAAGCTCGAGTCCGGCCGACTTGGCAAATTCTCGAACCAAAGTGGACTTGCCCACTTGCCTGGCCCCACGCAAAACTAACGGCTTGCGCCGGGATTTCTTCAGCCAGCTCGTTAAGTGAACGGTCGCTTTTCGATAAAACATGTTTAAAACAAGGGTGTGTTTAATAAAAAACCTGCCGAGCGCAAGGGCAAGTTGTTTTTAGCTCAAAAGGTATACTTTGCGCGTCGTCGCTGACCGATTTTCGCAGAGGGGCTTCGCACGAACCCCCGCGCGGTAGCGCACTCGTTTGTCTTGGAGGAACATCCTCAGGCATGTCCCATTTCTCTCGATCAGCTTGGCAACCTCATCAATGACCAACCTCGCCTTGCGTGATGGCTACACTTGCTTGAGACGCCTCTGCGCGGCTGAATAATGGGTCATGCCAACCGAAGCACTGGGAAGTGCGAAGGAAGCACATCGCCAATGGCCCGAAGGGCGCAGCGAGCAGGGCGCGAGCAAGGCAAAGGATGGACCCTCCCATGGTGGCGCGCTGCCGCGCGAAACTCTGCAGCTGCGCAACCGGGACGGTCGCGCTCCCCTCTTTCGTGTGGTGACGCATTTGTTTAGATTTATGCGGCGGATTTGGGAGGCGTTGGTGCTGCGGCCTTCCGCCAGTTTTGCGGGGACATTTTCATTTGCAGGCTGAATCGCCGGTAGAAATGCGAGATATCCTGGTATCCGCACTCGAAGGCGATGGTTTTGATCGGCAGGGCGCTTTCTTTGAGCAGGCGTGCGGCGTGGTGGATGCGCAGGTCGTGGATGTGGTCCAACCAAGATTTGCCAAAGAGTTTTCGAAAGTGACCAGAGAATGAGCGGCGGCTTATGCCCATGCGGGCAGTGACGGAATCCATTCGTTCGTCGATCCAGAAGGACTGCTCCAACTCCCGGCCGTAGGCCAGAATTCTCGCTTCGGCTGTGCGGGTGGTGCTGGTTTGCTCGGTGAGTCGTGCTGCGCCGACCATCAACTGCATGGCCAGACTCAGGCTCAATTCCTGCGATCCGATGCCACCTTGCCGGGATTCAAAAACAATGCGACGCAGGGCACTGAATGCCTGATCGACAAATAGACCGTCTTCGATGATGCGGCTGTTTCCGAACACCGCATCGAGCAAATCCTGTGAGGGAAAAACCTTTCGCCGCAGACAGAGCGCGTAGAGTGTGAGCGGATCGGCAGGATTATCCTCCAAGCGATGCTCGGCTCCTTCGGGAACGGAAATCAGCACCGGCGCCCGAAGTTCATGGGTTCTGTCTTGCAGATGAATGGCTCCTTGCCCCTCGAAGATGAGAATCCATTTCGGGAAGGCGTCCTTGCGCCAATCCATGAAAAACCTTGTGCTGTGGTAGCTCTCAATGACAGCCACTCCATTTGCTCCAAAAACAGGTTCAACCGGGCGGTTGGTGAGATTTTTTCGGGATTTCGCCACGGATGTTTTTTCTAATATTTTGCCCAATCTGCAAATGACATTTTCTCGTGCCCGCGAACGCCCTCCGACACGCTGGTGCTTCAACCCTGTCCACTCCATGGCCACCGAATCCACCCCTCTCTCCGAAGAATTGCCGTTTCAAGTCCTCCGCACCACTTGGCAGCCTGTGATAAACTCCGCCGACCTTCCTGCGGGAAAAGTCACCGGCGCCACGCTCTTGGGAGAGTCCCTCGTCATCGCCCGTTTTCCAGACGGCTCTCTACTCGCCGCGCGGAATGCGTGTCCTCACAAAGGCTACGACCTCAGCAAGAGCCATATTTGCAATGGTCGCCTGCAGTGTGGATATCACGGCTGGCGCTTCAACAGCGCTGGCGAGTGTCAGGACATTCCGTCTCTGGTGAATCCTCCCGCCAACAAGCTCCAGCTTTCGCATCTGCAGAATTTCCCCGTTCAAGAGCGCTACGGCATGATCTGGGTGCGCCTCTCCGAGCATGAATCCGCCCCGCTGCCCGAAGTGCCCGAGTTTGAAAATCCCGACTGGACCTACATCGTTGCCCCGCCGATGCGCTTCCAGTCCGGCTACCGCAGGGAAGTCGAAAACTACCTCGATATGTCGCATTTCGCCTTTGCCCACAGCACGACGCTGGGCGTGGCGGCAAATCCCATCATTCCACCCATGAAGATCGAGGAGTATGAGGACGGATTCCTCATGGATGCCCCATTCCCCGCGCTTGAGAGTCCGCACGAGCAGCCCGGCAAACTCCAGGAGGCCCACCGACGCCGCCAGCGTTGCTATTTGCCGAACTTCACCACCATCCGCCAAAGCTTCGCCGACGGCGACGAACGCGTGCTGGTGCACATCCCCAGCCCGATTTCACGCGAGGAATGCAATGTCTTCTGGGCCCTCGCCATCTCGCCCGGCTTCCGTGGTCCCGCGCCAGAATCCCAAGTCGAATTCGCCACGGCCGTTCTCAATGAAGACCGCGAAATGTGTGAAAACCAAATCCCGCACGAGGTGCCGGTGAACCCCGTGAAAGGTGGCTGGGGCGTGCTGGTGACGCCCGGCGATACGCTCGCCAACACCTTCCAGAAAACCCACCGCCAATGGCTCATGCGTTCGGCCAAGCAAGCCGAGGCCGTTTAACCACAACTTCCAAACACCCACCCCAAAAAAACCATGACAAACCAAACCATCCCATCCACTCCAGAAATCCTCACCACGACCGTCGGCTCCTACTCGCCGATCGACTGGCTCGCTGCGCTGCCCAGCGAACAAGCGGTTCTCGACGCCACATCCGTCGTCATTTCCACCCAGCAACGCGCCGGCATCGACCTGCCCACCGACGGCGAGCTTTACCGCTTCGATGTGAACCATCCCGATACCAACGGAATGATCGAGTATTTCATCTCCCGCATGGGAGGCATCTCCACCGCCGTGGGATTGACCGATGCCAAAGCCTTCCGGGCAAAACAGGAAATGAGCTTCCGCCGCAAACCCGCCGGCGTCGTGCGCGGACCGATCACCGAAGGTGTGCTCGACCTCGCCGAAGATTGCGCCCGCTCGGCATCCGTCGCCGGCGGCGCTTTCAAATTCACACTCACCAGCCCCTACATGCTGGCCCGCACGCTCCTCGACAACCACTACGGCAACTTCGAAGCGCTCACCATGGCCATCGCCGATGTCCTCGCAGCCCAAGTCGCCGATCTCCACTGCGCCTGTGTGCAAGTCGATGAAGCCAACATCCCCGGCAGCCCCGAAGGCGCGCCCGTCGCGCAGGCGGCCATCAACCGCATCCTCGACCAGGTGAAGGTCGAAAAGGCCGTGCATTTCTGCTTTGGCAACTACGGCGGCCAGACCATCCAAAAAGGAGAATGGAAGCACTTGCTGAATTTCCTCAACGGCCTGCACACCGACCACCTCGTGCTGGAACTCGCCCACCGCCCGGAAACCGACCTCGATGTGCTCAAAGACATCGACCCACGCATCAAACTAGGCCTCGGCGTCATCGACATCAAAGTGAACCATGTCGAAACAGCCGACGAAGTCGCATCCCGCATCGACCGCGCCGTCAAAAAAGCCGGACCCGGCCGCGTCCGCTGGGTGCACCCCGACTGCGGATTCTGGATGCTCAAACGCTCCATCGCCGACCGCAAAATCGAAGCCCTCGTCGCCGGCCGCGACAAATACCTCGGCCGCTGACCGACAACACGCCCGGTTCGCGGTCGGGCTTAAGAATCGCGGGCTGGCCAGACCACGAGAACGGGGCGTTCACATTTTTGGAGGACACCTAGGGCGACCGACCCGGCTAGGCGGGCGGCCGCTCCTGGCCTCGTGTGCGCTCCGATGCAGACGAGGTCGGCGTTGAACGACTCCGCAGCTTGGCAGATCGCTTCGACGAGATGGGAATTTTCAACGACGCGAATCTCGGAGTTGACGGAGGAAACGCCGGGAGCGTCGGGGATTTGCGCGCGCAATTGCTCCGTGCACTCGGCGATTTGCCGGGCTCTTTTGGTGGTTTCGGAAGGTTTGCAGACATGGGCGATGCACACGGTGCCATCTTGATCGACTACAGAGTAGGCGTAGGAGAGAGCATGCGTGCCACTTGGTTTCAGGTCTGTCGCGACCAGCACACGGCGGCATGGATGCAAGGCCGGAGAGGATTCCAGAGCCTTTGGCACGCAGACAACACTCATCGGAGCATGCCGTAGAATGCCGCTGGAGAACGATCCATTGGCCAAGCGCTTCAGGCCTTGGCGTTGATGTGTGCCGACCACGAGGAGGTCGGCCTGGTTTTTGATAGCGAGATTCACAATCTGGAGATCGGCTTTTCCCTCGCTGGCGCGCACCAAAATTTCAAAGGGTTCCAAACCGGGAATCGCCGAGCCTTTTTCCCGTAAATCCCGCTCAAGTATCGCCTGGACGGTGGGCTGGTTTTCATTTGATTCCTGTGAGTCGCAAAGGCCGAGGCGCTTTTCTTCGCGATACGGAGAGTTCACATGCCCCAGCACCACTTCACACGGACCGATCTCCCGCAATTTGCCGACCCAGTGCAAGGCGGCTTCCGAAGAAGTCGAGAAATCCGCCGCGACAAAAACCCTCAACGCCCGCTCGCCGCGCGCCCATGCCTCGAAAGGTTTGGCCGAGCGCACAGTGAGCGTGGGCACGGGAGCGGCTTCCGAGATTTCTTCGGAGACACTGCCGAGCGTCCAGCGATCATACGCCGTTTTGCTCACAGCTGAAACCACCAGCAAATCCACGGGATTTTTGGCTGCGAAATCGACCAGGGCATCCTCGGCATATTGGCCGTGCAAAACCTCCCCGCTCACGCGCTCCAGGCTTGAAGCTGCGGATTCGATAGCGTGTTTCAACTTCTCGCGGGCAGGCTGCAGGTATCGGGTTGCCTCCGCCTTCGTATCGCAGTGCGCATTGAATTGGTCTGCCACATGCAAAAGCGTGAGCGGCTTGTGAAACCGCCCGGCCATGGCTGCGGCAGCGGCAACGCCCTCAGTGGAATTTTCAGAAAAATCCGTGCCGCAAACAATCAATCGATCGGTCTTTGTTTTCATGCTTCAGCATAGCACTTCCAAGGCGGGCGCTCGTTTTTTATGGCTGGGGTGTTCACCCCGCGAAAGAGGGGGGCGCGACCGCCTCGGTTGCGCAGGCGCAGGGTGTGGTTGGTCATCGATGAGGTGGCTACGCGCATCGAGAAAAATGGGACATGCCGGAGGATGTCCCTCCCGGTTTACGATTGGGCCAAGTTGCATGGGGAGGAGTTGTTATGACGGAGCGTGACTGGTGTGGCGTAGTTTCGCGGGGCGGCGGAGTTCCAATCATTCACCGGTTTTTTCCAGCACGGCATCCATGCGGTTCTCTTCGATTTGGGTCATCTGAGCCACGACCTTCTCGCGCTCTTCGGGATTGCTCATGTCTGCCGATTGCAGGAGTTGAACAATCGGGTTCGTAGGCCCTGCTGGACCGCTTGCAGCCGCGCTTGACGAAGCAGGGCCTTGTTGACGGGTGGGGTTCGGCGAATTCCGGTTGCTTACAAGTGATCACAGCACGCCCGTTTGAAAGAATGCTGTCTTTCTCCCATGTAATTTAATAAAGAAGCCCGTAATGAAGATCTCATCCTCTCCTGCGCGAATTGTTCTCGCCATCTTGGGCGTTGTTCTCGCCACAGCCTCGGCGCATGCGGCAACGAAGCAAAAAAAACCCAATATCCTCGTCATCTGGGGCGACGACATCGGCCAGTTCAACATCAGTGCGATCAATCGTGGTATGATGGGTTATCGCACTCCGAACATCGACAGCATTGCCAACGGGGGCGCGTATTTCACCGACTGGTATGGCCAACAATCCTGCACTGCGGGGCGCGCGGCTTTCATTACCGGCCAGTCCCCTATTCGCACCGGCCTGACCAAAGTCGGTCTCCCCGGCACACCGGAGGGCATGAAAAAAGAGGATCCAACCATCGCGACACTTCTCAAGGCTCAAGGTTATGTCACCGGCCAATTCGGAAAAAACCATCTCGGTGATCGAGACGATATGTTGCCGACCAGTCACGGTTTTGATGAATTTTTTGGAAATCTTTACCACCTAAACGCCGAGGAAGAGCCGGAGAACCCCGATTATCCAAAGAACCCGGAATTCAAAAAGAAATTCGGCCCGCGCGGCGTGATTCATAGCTTCGCAGATGGTCGTATCAAGGACACTGGGCCTCTCACGAAAAAGCGCATGGAGACCATCGACGAGGAGGTGACGGAAAAGGCTATTGATTTCCTGGAGCGCGCCAAGGAGGAGGACAAGCCGTTTTTCCTCTGGTGGAATTCCACGCGCATGCACATCTTCACGCATCTCAAAGAAGAGTCCGATGGCAAAACAGGTCTTGGCATTTACGCCGACGGAATGGTCGAGCACGATGGACAAGTCGGCGAGTTGCTCGCGAAACTCAAGGAGCTCGGCTTGGATGAAAATACGATCGTTATGTATTCCACCGACAACGGCGCGGAGGCATTTACTTGGCCTGATGGCGGCTCAACCATGTTCCGTGGTGAGAAAAATACGCAGTGGGAGGGCGGTTATCGCGTGCCGACTTTCATCCGCTGGCCCGGTGTGATCAAGCCAGGCACTGTGATCAATGAGATCGGCGCACATGAAGACATGTTGCCAACGCTTCTTGCTGCGGCAGGTGACACGACCGTGAAGGAAAATCTGCTCAAAGGGGCAAAAGTGGGTAACAGCACCTACAAAGTGCACCTTGATGGCTACAATCTCCTGCCCACGCTCATGGGAGAAGCAGCTTGGCCTCGCAAGGAGTTCATTTATTGGACGGATGATGGAAGCGTAGCGGCGCTGCGATACGAAAATTGGAAAATCACCTTCCTCAAGCAAAATGCCCACGGCATGGATGTGTGGCTCCAGCCCTTTGAGGAACTGCGCGCACCGATGGTCACCAACCTTCGCATGGATCCCTTCGAGCTCGCCCCGGACATCGGCATGGGCTACCAGCGTTGGTATTTGGATCACATGTTCGTCATTGCCCCAGCTGCGAGCTATGTGGGCATTTGGCTGCAGAGTTTCCGTGAGTTCCCGCCGCGCCAGAAGCCCGGCAGCTTCAATCTCGACCGCGTGATGGAGTCGGTCACCAGCGTTGCCCAATAATTTAGGTTGCTCGATTTTTCGATTCGAAAGCCGTGTCGATTGATGGCCTTTTATTTCTTTGTCTTCCCAAAGTTTGCGCTGGCACAATTGAAAGTCGAACAGGGCTCCGATGACGCCGAAATCCAAGCCATCCTCATGAAATGAAACTCACGCCACATATCCTCGCCCTGCTTCTCGCGTGGACTCTGCCGTCTCTTGCTTTGGCCGACCCCCTTCCCTCTTGGAACTCGGGCGCGGCTAAGCAAGCCATCCTCGACTTCGTCGAAAAAACCACCGACCCGGATTCCAAGGATTTCGTTCCTCTGCCAGAGCGGATCGCTGTTTTCGATAACGACGGAGCGCTCTGGCCTGAGAACCCGGTGCCGTTCCAACTTGCCTTCACGCTCGACGAATTGCGCCGCCGCCTGCCCGAGGAGCCCTCGTGGAAAGACGATTCCGCTGTGCAAGCCGCGCTTGCTGGTGATGTGCCGGCATTGCTCGCAGATCATTACAAGGGCCTTTCCCGCATCATCGAACTCGTTGGGTCTGGAATGACCACGGAGGACTTTGCCGCCCGCGTGCGCGCTTGGTTTTCCACCGCACGGCACCCGAGGTTCAAGCGCCCCTACGATCAACTTGCCTACCAGCCCATGCTGGAAGTGTTGGAATTTCTCCGCGCCAACGGATTCAAAACCTTCATCGTTTCTGGTGGCGGGGCGGATTTCCTGCGGGTCTTTACGGAAAAAACCTACGGCATTCCGCCCGAGCAGGTCGTCGGCTCCAATACCCGGGCCGTTTTTGAATTAAGGGATTCCGGGCCCGTGCTGGTGAAAACAATGGACGACCTCTTCATTGATGACAAATCGGGCAAGCCTGTCGGCATTCATCAATTTATTGGCCGCCGCCCCATCGCTGCATTCGGCAACAGCGATGGTGACAAGCAAATGCTGGAATACATCACCATCAGCAATCCCCGTCCCTCCCTCGGGCTGATCGTCCACCACACCGATGCCGAGCGCGAATACGCCTACGACGCGAAGCCCAAAAGCACCGGCCAACTTGTCGCAGCTCTGGCCGAAGCAGGGGATCGAGGGTGGATCGTTGTTGATATGAAAAAAGACTGGCGACGGATTTTTTCCGAGTAGTTTTTAGCTTCTCGCAACGCCACATCCCATGAGACGACTCGTTCTTTCCTTCTCAATCAGCCTGACCACGCTCCTGGCGCAGATGGAACCCCAGCCTGCAACTTATGAGGTGCTTCAGCCGGTCTCTGTGGCCGATTTCGTTCCCGCCGCAAAGCTGAGCAGCTCGCTTTACACCATTGCTCCTGCCGCGCATCCGGACGGCCTGCATCTCACCTACACGCTTCAAGGCCCCAATGGCGCCGAATCCGTCACAGGCACGCAAAGCCTTGCTGTTCGCACCAGCGAGATCCAAGCGATCACGGCACTCGATGCGCTTGATGGATCCGAGGAGTTCGGAAAGGCACTCGTCAAAGCGGGGGCCGAGAAGGTCGAGAGTGTGAAGGAAGCCGCAAAAGATCCCCTCGGCACGGTTCAACGCCTTCCCCAAGGCGCTGCCCGCCTTCTGGGGCGAGTCGGCGACGCTGTCAAAAACACTGCCGAGGGCAAAGCGAATCCACGCTCCGGAGCCGAAGCGGTTCTTGGTGTTTCGCGCAAAAAATCCGCGCTGGCCGTTCAGCTTGGAGTGACACCTTATTCGAGAGATGTCCTCCTGCAGGAAAAGTTGGATGCCACCGCACGAGCCATGGCAGGCGGCGCGCTTGTGGTCGACCTCTCCGGCTTCTTGCTCAGCGGGGGAGTGGGCACCGCGATTTCCGTGGTGAATGTGAACCAAACACTCCAGCGCACGCTCATCGAATCCACGCCGCAGGAAATGAGCATCAAAAACCGCGCTGCGCTCACAGCCCTCGGAGCCACTCCCGCCGAAGTGGAAAGGTTTCTTTCCGCCACCGCCTTCTCACCTTGGCAGAAGACAATTCTCACCACCGAACTGCAAGATATCGGCCGAAATCCCGATCCGTTTCTTCGCCTCGCATCGAAAGCCATCACGCCGGAGCAAGCTCTCGACTTCATGCAAGTCGCGCACATTTTGCGTAAGCACCACCAAGATTCCGCAGCCCTTGTGTCGTTTCGGGAAGAAGCGGGTGTTCTTGCAGCTCTGGATTCCCAGGGCGTCCTGGTCGCCCCTGTCGCAGGCGATCTCATACTTTGGATGGAACCGACTGAATCCCGCGCGAGCACGCTTCGCAAGATGGCGCAGGACGATTCCAATGTGAAATCCGTCGCTCTCGAGACCGACGGAGTCCTCTCTGCACGAGCTGTGGATGAATTCACCAAACGAGGCATCGTCACGATCCCTCAAGTCCTCGGACCGATTCGTTAAAATTAACTGCTTTGAATACGCTCCCACTGATCCTGACACTGGGAGCGTTTCTTTTTGTTGGATGCCAGCCTACGCCACAAACAGATGGCATGGTTTTGATTCCGGGCGGCGAATTCGTGATGGGCTCTGATGCCGAGTATGCGTTTCCCAATGAGCGGCCGGCGCATCGCGTAAAGGTGAAGCCATTCTTTTTGGACATCCATCCGGTTACGAATGCCGAGTTTTCAAAATTCGTGAAAGCAACCGGCTATGTCACCCTCGCCGAGCGTGCTGTGGATTGGGAAGAAATGAAAAAGCAAGTCCCACCGGGCACGCCCAAACCGCCCGCAGAGGTGCTTGCGCCTGGGTCTTTGGTTTTTCAACCGACCAAGGGCCCGGTGGATTTACGCGATCTATCCGCATGGTGGCGATGGACGCATGGCGCGTCGTGGTCACATCCCGAAGGCCCCGGCAGCAGCATTGCGGGCAGGGAGAATTATCCGGTAGTCCACATCGCTTGGGAGGATGCGAATGCCTACGCTGCATGGGCCGGGAAGCGCCTTCCCACCGAGGCGGAGTGGGAATTTGCGGCGGTTGGAGGTAAGGAGGGACAACGCTACGCTTGGGGCAACGAGGAACGGCCCGGCGGGCGCTTCATGCTGAATCGCTGGACCGGTCAATTTCCATACCTCAACGAGTCCTCGGACGGATTCGCAGGAACTTCGCCGGTCGGTTCCTTTCCCGCGAATGGCTACGGGCTATACGACATGGGCGGCAATGTGTGGAACTGGTGCAGCGACATTTATCGTGCCGATGCCTTTGCCGAGCGCTCACAGAGCGGCGAGATCTGCTGCGATCCTTCCGGCCCTAAAACCACGCAAGGCGAAAGAGTCATTCCAGGCGACCCTTCGCCGCCTACGGTTCCTGGAGTGGAGCGCCGTGTCACCAAAGGGGGATCGTTTCTATGCCATCCGGATTACTGTGAAAGCTATCGCCCCTCGGCGAGGCGTGGCACGCCGCCGGATACTGGTAGCAGCCATGTCGGCTTCCGCTGCGCGAAAGATGCTGCTCCGGTTGAATATTGAAAGCGATAGGCAAAGCCCGGTTTTTAAAAATGGGCGATTCGGAATTTGAGCTTCAGTTTTTTAACCCAGACAGACTGCTGGGCGCTTCGTATCCTTCGGCTGCAAGATGCTGCGCGAGGGGCAGCAAGTGTTTCGTGTGAAACTTCAGTCGGCAAAAATTGTGCGCCAGTCGGTTTTCATATCCACGATGATCCAATTGCGTTTGGGAGCATCTGCCAGTGCAGCGACCAGTTTTCCACTGCTCTTGGGATGAGCGTCGTAGGCGTATTCGCGCTCTGAATCTGTGTGGTGAACGATCACGCCGAGGGAGGGATGCGGGTTGGCGATAGTGGTGTATTCCAGCATGGCCTTGTCGCCATCGCTATTTCCAAAGCAGGCGATCGGCCGACGGCCGATAAATTGGTGAATGGCTTCAGGCTTGCCTGGCCCGTCATCCACGAAAAGGCTGTTCATCGTCTTGAGAAGAACAGGGCCGTCTGTCCTCAGTTCATAGACCACGGCGGCATGTGATCCTAAGACCTGCTCGGGCACGATGCCATAAACCCGCTCGCTGAAGACCCTCATAAAATCGGATCCGCCGCCCGAGACGAGGAATGTCTTGAACCCATTGGAGCGAAGGTAGGCCAGCACTTCCTGCATGGGTTGATAGGTCAATTGGTCGTAAGGTTTCGCAAATTTGGGGTGTTTCACGGTGGCCAGCCAGTCCCTCACACGGGCGGCAAAGGCTGTGATCGTCATGCCAGAACCTGTCACGGCGACGAGGTGAAAGAGTCCTTTGTAATGGTCCGCAAGAAGCGGTGCGATGTCACCAGCGAGTGCGGATTGGATGAACTTGTCATCCTTCCACTCGGGGTGCTCAGGAAGTTGGCGCCTCAATTCATCGATCGAAAATGCAATTTGAAAAGGAAGCGGGTTTTCCGGCCAGAGGGTGCCGTCATTGTCAAAAACCGCTATGCGCTCGGCAACTGGAACAAAGCCGCTCGAATCCTTGTTCGTCACATTCTCCACAAAAGCAATGATCGCTTTTTTGGAAGGCGCGTCAGTCCAAGAGGGAAGCGGGTCGTCTGCCCAGCAGATGCCGACAAGCGTGGAGAGGACGCAAAGATAAAGTGCGAGGCGGTTAAGGTTCACAAGCGATGGATGAATCTTTTGTCACTAATTCTGGACGACACGCGGAGCGGGAAGCCTATTTTTGACAGGAGTTGGCTGGGTTGGACAAAAACGGATTCGAAACCGGCTACTGGTTGACCTTCGTTACTGACTCCATCACCCGGTCGAGATTGAAGCTGCCCGGTTTTTGACGCGGCGGGAATTCGCGAAAACTCTGCAGCCAATTTCCAACATAGCTCGCGGCTGGGGCAATGATAAACATGTGGTCCAAATACCAGCGCTGGTAACCCATGCCGATGTCGGGAGCGAGTTCGAAGGGATCCATGCGAAGGTTGGTGACCATTGGTGCGCGCAGTTCCTCAAAAGGTTGGAGCCACACATTCATGCCGTGGGCGTTTTGCTTGAGAAAAGTGATTTTCCAGTTCTCGTAGCGCAGGGCGGCCACGCTGCCATCATCCGTCCAATAAATAAACTCCCTGCGAGGCCAGGCGTCTTCGCCTTTGAGCGCGGGCAGAAGATTGTAGCCGTCGAGGTGCACTTTGTAGGTCGAGGTGCCAACCTTGAGCCCCGTGAGCAGGTCATCCTTTACATTGGGATCGCCTGCAGCGGCCAGGAGGGTTGGGAGCATATCCTCGTGGGCGCCAATTTCATTGATCACCGTGCCGGGCTTGATCACTCCAGGCCAGCGAATGAAGGTGGGCACGCGATATCCGCCCTCCCACTGGGTGTTTTTCTCGCCACGGAACATGGTGGACCCTCCATCAGGCCAAGTGAATGCCTCGGCGCCATTGTCGGTGGAATACATGACGATCGTGTTGTCATCCAAGCCAAGTTCTTTGAGCTTGGCGAGAATCTGGCCGACTTGGCCGTCGTGCTCGACCATGCCATCGGCGTAAATCCCGAGGCCCGTCTTGCCCTCGGATTCCTTTTTGAGGTGGGTGAAGATGTGCATGCGGGTGGAGTTCCACCAAAGAAAAAACGGCTTGTCCGCCTTTGCGGCACGCTCCATGAAGTCGATCGCCTTCTCGGTAACCTCCTCATCGATGGTCTCCATGCGCTTCTTGGTGAGTGGTCCCGTGTCCTTGATCCGGCCATCGGCAAAGCTGTGGATAACTCCACGGGGACCGAATTTCTTTTTGAACTCGGGATTTTTCGGGTAGTCGGGATTTTCAGGCTCCTCCTCCGCATTGAGGTGGTAGAGGTTGCCAAAAAACTCCTCAAATCCATGGCTGGTCGGCAGCATGTCATCACGGTCGCCAAGGTGGTTTTTTCCAAACTGACCGGTCATGTAGCCCTTGGCCTTGAGAAGCGTGGCTATCGTAGGGTCTTCTTTCTTCATTCCTTCCGGCGTGCCAGGGAGGCCCACTTTCGTGAGACCTGTTCGGATGGGTGACTGGCCGGTAATGAAAGCTGCTCGGCCAGCGGTGCAGGATTGCTGACCATACCAATCGGTGAAAAGCGCCCCCTCGGAGGCAACGCTGTCAATGTTCGGCGTTTTATAGCCCATCATCCCGCGATTGATGGCGCTGACATTGAATTGGCCGATGTCGTCACCCCAGATGATCAAGATATTCGGCTTTTTTTGGTCCGCGGCATGAGCCGAGGCGACGATAGCAAGAGAAGCAAAGACGGCCCACTTTTTCACCAAGGAAGCAGATAGCATAGGGACGCGCTTGTAGGCTCAAGGGCTTATTCGGTCAACGCTCAAAGGCGGCTAAAGCCGTTTTCTGATGCTTTTGTCGAAGCCGGTCCAGCGGCCTGCGCGTTCGTTTTCGCCGCAGGCGGTGGGGCGGTAGCTGCGTGCGGTGAGGGCGTTCACAGAGAAGTCGCGGAGGAAATCCTTCAATTGCTGTGCGGCGATTTGTCCAAATACACTCCCCTTGTGGCATCGGATTGTTTGGACAGTGTGTTTCAAAATTTGCCTCTTTCCGAGCATCTGGCCGGGCTGGGTATTCGTAAAGATTTGCTCAAAAGCTACGGTTGTCCACAAACGCACATATTCCCTATTCGGCGTCTCAGTGACAAAAAGAATGAGCCTTTTGAACTGCCAATTTTTTATCCGAATCGTCTCATGAAGACCGCGCCTGCGGTCCCTATTTGCACTCGTCTTTTCGGCTCTTGCTGGCAGTCCCACCAAGGCTTGGGTTGCGGGGAATGGATGCCTCCCTATTGGCATCTACAACCTCTCCCGGTTCACGAGAAAAACCATGCTCCATTCCGCCTTCCTGGCGGCTCTCCATGAAGGGCGTGAAACTCTCCGCCGTATTCTGAGATAAAAAAGAGCGGGGGCAGGACGAAAAGTTAGACAGGGTCTGCTCTGGAATGCGGGGGGCTAATCGTGGTGGAAGAGTTCTTCCATGTCGGCCCACCACTCGCCGGGTTGGCGGGATTCAAGCGGTTCCTGGCAGGGCTTGCAGACGGCCCACCATTCTTGCGTGCGCGGGTCGGCCGCTATCAGGGCCATGTCGGCATCGAAGTCGTTTCCGACATACTCGAAGTAGGAAAAGAGGAATCCGTCCTTGTGGTAGATCGAGTAGTTGCGAATTCCGCACTCGGTTATTTTTGCGAGGATTTCGGGCCAAGCGGCGGCGTGCAGCCTTTTGTATTCCTCATATTTTTCCGGGCGGAGCCGGATCATGGAGCCGTAGCGTTTCATGGGATTTGCGGGTGGAGGTTGATTCTCAGGCGATACCGAGACGATCAAGATTGGCACGGAGGCGTTGCAAGGCGCCAACATATTTCTGCGGGATCAGGCCGTGCTTGTCGGGGCCGACATCGAGAAGGAGGTTGGTGCCGCGGCTGATGCTGACCAGATACATGCCGAGTAACTCCTCGTCGCTGCGGGGGACATCTTCCTCGGTGAAGAACCATTCGCGGCCGATCGGATCGCAGACTTCGCCTGGCATGTAATATTTTTTGCCTTCAATCGTGCGCCATTTCACATGGCCGGTGTGGCTGTTGGGCAGGAAGCGTTCGATGGCGATGATGTCGGCTGGCCAGGCTTTGTCGATCGGGTAGTTCGATCCGTCGCTGATGCCGTTGTTCATCATGACCACCGCCTCTGGCTGGAGGCGGGAAATTTGATTGTAGAGTTCCTGGCGGTAGAAGCGCGGTAGAACGACGGGAATATCGATCCACACTTCGGCGACCTTGCCGTAGCTGGTCAGGAGTTCCTCGATCTGCGCGGTTTGAAAATCCTGATACTCGCGGGTGGTGAAGGCCAAGGATACGCGCTCGGGATACAAGGCGCGCTCATCGGCGGCGGTGTCGGAATAGGTCCGTGAACCGAATTTGTTGTGGTTGTCCCACGAGCAGTAATAGAAGCCCGGCAGCACGCCGCGTTTTTCACAGGCATTCACGAAGGCTTCGACGACATCGGTTTTGTTGCCGCTGGTGCCGACATGGTAGTCGTTGTGCTTTGTCGGCCAGAGGCAGTGACCGGCGACATGCTTGGTGGTGAGCACGGCATACTTCATTCCGGCGTCGCGGGCCACCGAGACCCACTGATCCACATCGAGCTTGTCGGGCGCGTAGAGCGAGGAGGGATGGCTGCCATCGGGAAGTTCCGAGGCGGTGTAGGTGCTCATGCCGTAGTGGATGAACATGCCGTATTTCAAGGCTTCCCATTTCTGGAGTTGTTCGAGGCTCAGGCGCTGGGCGCCGCGTTCGTTGGTGGGTTCACTGTTCATGGTGCTGAGCCTATTCAAAAGACTTCAACACGCTATGTCGGCCAGTGCCCATGATGTATCGGATCGTGCCAATTGTTTTTTCAAGGCGCCGGGCTCGCGCGGCGGAATGCGGCGGGTCCCATGCCGGTCACGGAGTTGAACGCGCGCGTGAAGTGGTAGCGGTTGGCAAAGCCGGTCGCCTCCGCGATCTCATCCACCGATTGGTTTCCGAAGCGCAGCAGGCGGCAGGCCTCGCGGATCCGGAGTCGCCGCAGGTAGGCCACCGGAGTTTCGCCGGTTTCGCTTAGGAACCAACGCAAAAAAGAACGGCGCGACATGGCGGCATGGGAGGCCATTTCGTCCAGCGAGGGCGGTGTGCGAATTCCGTTTTCCATCCACGCATGAATCCGCCTCAACTTTTCCGAGCGGGCAGGAGGGAGGGACGCCTCCATTTTCCCGAACTCTTGCAACAGCGCTCCGGTACAGGCGTGGCGAAGCCTGTGGGGATGGGAATTTTTATTTGTGAGTTCATACAAAGAGTGCCAGAGCGCCTGCTCGGATGCATTCAGTTTTCCAGACCACACGGGCGGCGGGTCGCCCGTAAGGGGATAGGAAAAGTGAACCCAGAAATGACGAGTGGGTTCCTGGCATTTGCAATCGAAGAGGGTGTCCTCGGGAACGATCACCACATGCGATGGATCAAGCGGAATCCATTTTCCCGCGACGCACACCGCAGCGCCCTTGTCGGGATTGTAGTAAGCCCTCCAGAACGGACTGCGCACGCCATGGTGAATCCAGTGCCTGTCCACCACCTTGGCACCGCATTCATGAACCCTCAGAGTGGGAACCTCGACACCGCCCAGCAAAACTCCGGAACCGGTATGGGGATCAAAATAAGGGCCGTCCTTTCCGGATGCCTTCAACGCTCGGCGGGGCATGATCGAAGAATAGGGGATAACGAAGGCCAGCGTCAAACAGCCTCATGAGCCTTATAACCCACAGCCCTCTCGAGATTCCCCTGCCGATCCGTCGTTCTGTGGAGAGCCTCTACATCGCGTTTGGTTCTCCCAACACCTTGTGGAAAATGCCGAACGCTTGGTGCTGGGCGGCGCTGCTGCGCTCCGAAAAAGGCCGCACGGCAGTCCCGGCCTTGCAGACGCTCATTATCTTTAGTCAGGCATTTTTTGGACTGCATCAACTATGTCATTCACAGGGAAGACGCCTGTGCACCTCTCTTGCCGCGAACCTCAAATATTACTGCCGAGGAAGGTGTGGATGCCGCACTCGCTTTTGTCGAAGGCAGTCCAGCGGCCGGCGCGTTCGTTTTCGCCGCTGGCGGTGGGGCGGGTGCAGGGTTGGCAGCCGATGGAGCGGTAGCTGCGTGCGATGAGGGCGTTCACGGGGAAGTCGCGGAGGAAATCCTTCAATTGCTGTGCGACGATTTGTCCAAATGCACGCCACTTGTGGCATTGGATTGTTTGGACAGTGTGGTTCAAAAAATTGCCTCTTTCCGAGCATCTGGCCGGGCTGGGTATTCGTAAAGATTTGCTCAAAAGCTACGGTTGACCACAAACGCACATATTCCCTATTCGGCGTCTCAATGACAAAAAGAATGAGCCTTTTGAACTACCAATCTTTTATCCGAATTGTCTCATGAAGACCGCACTTTTGCCCGAGCAGATCTCCCGTATTGTGCGGTTGGCTTGGGAGGACAGAACAAGTTTCGAGGAAATTGAGAAGCGCACAGGCTTTGTTGAGCGGGATGTCATAGCGGTCATGCGCAGAGAGTTGAAGCCCTCCAGTTTTCGCCTTTGGCGCAAACGCGTGAACGGCCGCATCACCAAGCACAGGCGATTGCTCGAGCGCAAGCTCAAGGGACCCCCGGCTGCGGACTTCGATGACTGAAATCGAAGAAGGCTTTGCGGCAAACAACGGCTTGGCTGGAAAGGTCGGGGCAGACACAACATGGAATCTATCCGGAAAGTCTTCTTTTTAGCCAAAATGGAGTCGGCGGACTACATCGGTCCGGTTTCTTGCGAATGCAATGGCGGCTCCGCCGCGCAAATGGGTCAGCGGCGGCGCGCCGACCCTACCCTGTAGGCACGAGCGCGCTGTCGCGCGGTTGCTGTGGCGGCGTCTCTATGAGTGCCGTGGGTGGCTCCGATTCGGCAGTCATAGACAGCCGCTACAAACCCGCGCGGCAACGCGAGACCCTTGGAGGATCGACCTCCGGCTACTTGGAGCCTTACTGCCAAGGAACGGTTGTTCTCCGAAGAATTCAGTTCGTTCGTGAAAAGCTCAAGACACCGCTTCCGAGATTCCTTCCAATCGAGCGTTGGATTTCACCCAGTCTCCAGTTTTCGGGTCTGGCATCTTCGACCGATTGGGAAAGTCCAATAAGAACTCAAATATTACTGCCGAGGAAGGTGTGGATGCCGCATTCGCTTTTGTCGAAGCCGGTCCAGCGGCCGGCGCGTTCGTTTTCGCCGCTGGCGGTGGGGCGGGTGCAGGGTTGGCAGCCGATGGAGCGGTAGCCACGGGCGGTGAGGGCGTTCACGGGGAGGTCGTGTTTTTTGATGTAGTCTTGGACTTGGTCGCGGGTCCAGGCGGCCATGGGATTCAGCTTCACGATGTAGAGGTCGCGGAGGACATCGAAGTGGTAGAGTTCGACGATTTTGGTTTTTTCGCGCGCGTCGTTTTGTTGGCGGCGGACTCCGGTGATCCAGACATCGAGCGTGGAGAGTTTTTTTTGTAGGGGAATGACTTTGCGGAGGGAGCAGCAGAGGTCGGGCTTGTTTTTCCAGAGCTCGGGGCCGAGTTCGGCGGATTGTTCCTCCACGGTTTGCTCGGGGCCGAGCGGCTCGATGGTGATACCGAAGCGTTTCTCGACAGAGGCCTTCAAGTCGAGTGTTTCGGGGAAGAGGAGGCCGGTGTCGATTGTGAAGACGGGAAAAATCAAGCCGTTTGAGAAGGCTTCGTTCATGACGACGAGACCGGCACCTTGAAAGCTGGTGCCGATCGCGGCGCGTGTGCCGAATTTCTCCCATGCCCAGGACAAAACCTCGCGCAGGCTGGCGGATTCCAGCTCCTCGGACTTGCGACGGATTTCCTCGGGATCAAACTTTGACGGCATGAATGAAGGATTGAACAACGGCGAGCACGGAGGGCACGGAGGTGAAGAAAAAATCTTCTAGCCTGCCCGGCTTTACAAACTCTGTGCTCTCTGTGTCCTCTGTGGTGAAAGATTACAGGCTTTTTGCTGAGGCGACGACATGGGCGGCTGTGATGCCGAGTTTTTCCATGACGATGTTACCCGGGGCGCTGAGGCCGAAGCGGTCGATGGCTACGGTTTTGCCGTCGAGGCCGACATATCGGAACCACGGGTCGGAAATGCCGGCTTCGATCGAAACGCGTTTGCGGCAGGATTTTGGGAGCACTGATTCCTTGTATTCCGCGCTCTGGGCTTCGAAGCGCTCGAAACAAGGCATCGAGACGACGCGGGCACCGGCTCCGAGTTCGGCAGCGGCATTCATGGCATGTTGGAGTTCGCTACCGCTGGCGAGGAGGATAAATTCCAGCGCGGCGGTTTCTTTTTTAGCGATGTAGCCGCCTTGGAAGGCACCTTCGCGGCGCGTGGCGACGGGGATGGTGTTTTGCGTGGGCAGATTCTGGCGAGAAAGCACGAGCATCGTCGGGCCGTTGGTCTTCTGGAAGGCTGCGGCGAAGGCGCCGGCGGTTTCCTCGGGGTCGGCGGGACGGATGACATCGAGGCCTGGAATCGCGCGTAGGGCGGCGACGGTCTCGACAGGCTCGTGTGTCGGGCCGTCTTCTCCAACGCCTACGGAGTCGTGAGTGAAAATATAAACGGTCGGGAGATGAGACAGCGCGGCGAGACGGATCGATGGACGGCCGTAATCGCTGAAAACGAGGAAGGTCGCACCACTGGCGCGGAAGATACCGTCGTAGGCCATGCCGTTCATGATGCCGCACATGGCGTGTTCGCGGATGCCGAAGTGCAGATTGCGCCCCGCGTGGTTGGTGCGGTTGAAGTCGCCGCCGTCCTTGATGTAGTTCAGCGTGGAGCCGTGCAGGTCGGCGCTGCCGCTGGTGACGAGCGGCATGGCGGCGCAGATCGGCTGCAGAACATCGCTGCCGGCTTTACGGGTTGCAATGTTGACGGCTGGATCAAACGGCGGGATGACATCGAGGAGGTTCGGAGTTTTTCCCGCGACGGCATCATCGATTTCCTTGGCCAGATCGGCGTTTGCGGAGCGCCAGGCGGCGTAGGATTTTTCCCAGGCGGCGTATTCGGCCTTGAGGGTAGCTTTGCGTTTTTCGAAATAGGCTTTGGTCTCGGGGGCGACGAAGAAGGTCTCCTCTGGCAGACCCAGCGCCTTGCGGGATTCGGTGACGAATTTCACGCCGGCCTCGCCGTGGGCTTTGTTCGTGCCGCTGACCTCAGGAATGCCTTTTCCGATGAGGGTCTTGGCGATGATGAACTGCGGCTTGCCGCTGGTGGCGGATTTGGCCTTTTCAATGGCCTCAGCGATCTCGTGGAGGTTGTGTCCATCGATCTGGTGGACATCCCAGCCGATGGCGGCGTAGCGCGCGGCGGTGTCCTCGCTCTGTGTGACGGGGCCCATGGCATCGAGCGTCACATTGTTGGAATCGTAAATGAGGATCAGGTTGTCGAGGCCGAGGTGGCCTGCGAGCGCGCTGGCTTCCATCGCCACGCCTTCCTGGAGGCAGCCATCACCGGCGAGGGCGATGACATGGTGGTTGAAAATGCTGTGCGCGGATGTGTTGAAGCGGGCTTCGCACATTTTAGCTGAGATGGCATAACCGACGGCGTTCGAAACGCCTTGGCCGAGCGGGCCAGTGGTGGCCTCGACGCCGGGGGTTTCGTGAAACTCCGGATGGCCGGGAGTGATGCTGCCAAGTTGGCGGAAATTTTTCACCTCATCCATCGAAACGGCGTAGCCAGCAAGATGCAGCCAGCTGTAGAGGAACATGCTGCCGTGGCCTGCGGAGAGGATGAAGCGGTCGCGGTTCAGCCAGCGGGGCTCATCGGGATTGAAGCTCATGGAGACTCCGAAGAGAACGGCTCCGATGTCCGCCGCGCCAAGCGGGAGGCCGAGGTGGCCGGATTTGCATTTCGTGACGGCGTCCATGGCCAATCCGCGTGCGTCGCGGGCGGCGATTTCGAGAGTAGCGGTGTCTAAATTCATATGGGATTCGTTTTTGAGACTGCCAGAAAAGCCGCTCTGGCGGCTGATGGCAAGAGACAATCCCGTGACGATTCCGCTACGAAGCGGCCCGCTCGGCGCGGCGGAATTCTTCCATTTCGCGCTTGAGGGGTTCCCAATAAATGCGGTCCTTCTCCTGCTCGGCGCGCACCTCGGCATCGAGCGCCTCGCGGAGACGGGGCAGGTTGGGTGTGATGGCGAGCGCGAGGAGCGGGCGGTCAGTTGCCGTGGCGGCGGCTTCGCTTGGGAAGCGGACGGCGAGGTCGAGGAGGCGATCTGCTACGCGCGATTCCCGAAGCCAGAACTCGATTCGATGGGGATTGGGCTCGCCGGCGTGTTGTTCATAATGTCCCTCCACCAACGCGCTGATCATGGGCCAATCCTTTAGGCGCTGGGTTTTCTTCGCATTGACGAGGTCAGGAACGGAAAGCAGGTGGATTTCCTCTCCGTTCGATTCGGTGATCGTCGTTCTTCTGTTCCAAAGCACGGAAAAATCCGGCAGGTCGCGGAGCTTTGTCATGACATCCACCCGAAGACCTTCGACACCGGTCGCCTTGCAACGGTAGTGGACGGCGTGGCCTCGATCCAAGACGCGCGGGTCAAAGCGGGGAATGGCTATCCTGACAGCATTCAGCTCGCCAAGCGCGGCATGCAGACCTTCAAAATTCTCCTCCTTCGCGAGGATCAAAAAGTCGACATCTTTGCTAAACTGGGCTGCGCCGTAGAACACGCAGGCCTGGCCGCCCATAAGCAGCGCCTGAACCTGATGTTTCTGGATCGTAGAAAGGACTTGTCGGATCGGGGTCGGGATCAAGGCTACCTCCCATGGCTAAATAGTTGGCGAAGATTTTCTCGCTTTCCCGGAAGCGCTCCAGCGGGGTGAGCTTTGCCCACTCCTGCCACTCTTCAGGCCAGTCTTCGAATTTCATCGCAAGGGCACAATAATGCAGGTGGGGGTGTTGTCGAGTGCTGGCTGTTTGCTCGGGCGGGGGCGCATTACAATTATGCACATTGCTGAAGTTACGAAAATTTAACACAAAACGTATTCTCCAACCGGCGCCTACCGGCAGGCTCCCGCTGCCATGAAACACCTCTCCTGCTTGCCACACAAAGCCATTGCCTGTGCAGCGGCATTTGTCATCACCTCCGCAACGGGCGCATTTGCCGCCGATCAAGAAACCACAACCTCACACGGCCTAGGCTGGCATCCCTTGCTGCTCAAAGGGCCCGTCGAAATCAAAGACGGCCAGATTCTTTCGGGCACTTCGGGAACGATTGGTGGAGAGCGAATGCCAGCGCCCGACGACGACCGCTCGAACCCGTTCAACGATTGGTGGAATGGCAAATACATGCTCGGCGGCGGCGGCAATTTCGGCTTTGACCTGCGCCGGAAACTGGCGACGGAGGGCGTTTCCTTCAACGGCAACTACCAAGGCGCGTTCTTCGGCGTCGTTGATAGCGAAAAAGGCGCGCGCGGATTTTGGGATCAGCAGATCAACTTCGGCAACGAGATCAATTTCGGAAAGCTCCTGAAAAACGAAAACCTTGAAGGCGTGTTGGCCTTCTCGAGCTTCCGCTACCGCGACTCGACCAAGGATTCGAACCCCAACAATTTCGTTGAGGCGCAGTCCATGTTCAACCCCTCCAACTGGCAATCTGGCACGCAATTCCGCGTTCTGTCGTTCGGCGCGGAGATCGGAACCAAGGGTATTCTGCCGATCAAAGACATGGTGGTCTTCCGTGGAGGCTGGCTCCAGGCACAAAAGGAATTCGTCGACCAGCCTCTCTCGAAGCTGTTCCTCAACAATGCCGTGAACAGCGCCAAAGGCATCGGTGGCAACATTCCCTTCTCGTCCAGCTTCTCGACATGGGGCGGCACGCTCAAAGTTCAACTGCACGAATCCGTCTATGTGAAAAATGGTCTCTTCATGTCCTTCCCGCAGGCCACCGCCTCGACGAACCACGGTCTGGCCTTCCAAGGATACGGCCCCGCGACAAACCAGAATGGCCTCTTCTACATGGGCGAAACAGGCTACACGCCAAGTATCGGCGAAGCCAAACTGCCCGGCAAATACGCGTTCGGTGGCTACTTCTACGGCACGCCTGCCAATAAGACGCGCTCATGGAATGGCACCAACGACGCCGGCCAATACGGGTTCTATTTCCAAGCCGACCAGATGCTCTACCGCGAACCTTCTGCTGAAGAGGCTCCCGCTCCCCGGGGTGACGGCAAATCCGTTGCGAGTGGAAAATCTTTCAAATCATCCGTGCAGCCATCCGCCCCGAAACTCTCCAAGCAAGGCCTGAACACCTTCAACCTCCTTAGCTTCGCTCCCGGATATGCGGTCAAAAATATTTATCCCTTCTACTTCCAGAGCGGACTCGTTTACACCGGTCTCATCCCGCACCGTGACGAGGACTTGATCATGATCTCGCTCGGCTACGGGGCCTATCAAGGCAATGTCAGCCCGACGGTGGACGGCTACACGGCGGTGATCGAAGGCGGGTATCGTTTCCAGATCAACGGCTGGTCCTACATCCAACCCTTTGCTCAATACTTCAGCCACCCGAATGGAACCGGATCCGCCGCCGTGCAAAATGCTGCCGTGCTCGGTTTCACAGCTGGCCTGGTTTTTTAATCAGCGCGCTTAATCCTCATCCTCGTCGGCCTCGCCTTTTTTGTAGGTGAGGCCGCGGAGTTTACCTTCGATGAAGGCGTCGATGTCGCCATCCATCACCGCTTGGATGTCGCCGGTTTTCACGCCGGTGCGGAGATCTTTGACCATCTGATACGGCTGGAAGACATAGCTGCGGATTTGATTTCCCCAGGCGACATCGCCTTTCTCCCCGTATTGGCGGTCCACCTCGGCGCGTTTTTTGTCGCTTTCGATTTGGAAAAGTTTCGCCTTGAGGAGTTGGAGAGCGAGTTCGCGGTTCCGGCCCTGACTGCGCTCGGCCTGGCAGGCCACGACGATGCCGGACGGGATGTGAGTGAGGCGCACGGCGGTTTCGACCTTGTTCACATTCTGCCCCCCCTTGCCGCCGGCGCGGAAGGTGTCGAGCTTGATGTCCGCCTCGTTGACTTCGACCGGCACATCTTCGATCTCCGGCACGGCATCGACCCCGGCAAACGAAGTGTGGCGGCGCTTGTTGGAGTCGAAGGGCGAGATGCGCACGAGGCGGTGGACTCCGCGCTCGGTCTGCAGGTAGCCGTAGGCGTTTTCACCTGTGACGCGCAGCGTGGCGGATTTGATGCCCGCCTCGTCGCCGAGTTGGATGTCTGTGATGGCGCACTCGAGTCCGCGGCGTTCCATCCAGCGCTGATACATGCGCAGCAGCATGTCGGCCCAATCGCAAGACTCGGTGCCGCCTGCTCCGGCATTGATGGAAAGGAAGGCGGGACAGTTGTCGTAGGGCCCCGACAGCAGGGCCGTGATCTCGAATTTATCGAGGTCTTTTTGGATCGCGGAAAATTCTGCCATCACTTCGGCGGCAGCGGCGGCTTGATTCTCCGGCGGCTCTTCCATTGCGAGTTCACGCAGCACATCGAGGTCGGCAGCGCGGGACTCCAGCGCCTGCATGGGTTGAATCTTCGAGCGCAGCGAGGATACCTCGGCGACATCGCGCTGAGCGCGTTCGCGGTTGTCCCAGAAATCCGGCTCGGCCATGCGTGCCTCGATTTCAGAGAGTTTTTGGGTCAGGGCCGGCAAGTCAAAGAAACCTCCGCAACGAGGCCAGGCGGCCTTTGATCGCGGAGGTGTCCAAATTCTGAAGTTCTTCGTTCATTGAGCCGAAGACCCTACAACCGCATGCTGCCGCTTTAAACTTAATTCTCGAAACAACGCCGCGGGCGGCAATCAGTTTGTGCCCGTTTTCTGAGTTGTGGGCGCCGACGAATCCAAGCGGTATATCGTCTCGCCTTCTTTCATGACCCCGATCCGATCACGGGCGATGATTTCGACATATTCGCTGTCGGTTTTGAGGAGGTGCACCTCGCGCTCGCGGCGGGCCTTTGTGAGTTGCTCGTCGGCGAGGAGGCCTTTTTCCTCGGCGAGTTGGTTGGAGAGCGAACGGTGGCGGAGGATTTCCGGATAGAACGCGGCGACAGCCACGGCTGCAAATCCTGCAATGATAAGGGCAATCATCATGCGGTTGGCCTTGTGCCAAACCTCGGGGTTCTTGCGGCGTTTTGATCGGAGCGGCTGCACAAATCACCTTTAGTCGATTCCCGGACAAATTCCAACCACGATGTTCGCGCTCACTTTTTGTCGGTGTCCCCGAGGCTGAGAAATTTGATGAAGGGCAGAAAAGCAGCACCAAGGAGCGCGACCACGGCTTGCGCTCCAAATCCACCCAGCGAGATAAGTGTTGCCGTTGCCGAGGGCGTTCCAAAAAAAGTTCCGAGAAGGACATTGAACAACGCCTCGCGCAGTCCGAGCCCGTAAAGAGCCACCGGCAACATGGTGAGCGTGTCCACAATCGGCATGATCGAAAAAAGACTTCCGATTCCGAGTGACGAGCCAAACGCCTTGGCACTGAAAAAATATCCCAGGAAGTGCGCTGCCAGCGCTGCCAAGGCGAGCGCGCAACCGGTCAGCACCGCTCCCGGGCGTTGCGCCATTTGCTGAAAAATCGCACCCGATTCCAAAAGGTGCGGGCTGAAACGCGGATGCCGCCGCTTCACAAAATCCCGCAAAGAGGGAATCGTCGTCATCCACCACAGACCGAGAAGGAGAATGGCGCCACCAAGGAGCGAAGCCGCCGAGAGCACAATGCCGCGCCCGAGTTCGCCCGCCAGAAATGTCTGGTGGTTCCATGCAAGCGTCGCCGCCATGAAGAGCACCAGCGCGGCCAGTCCGCACAAGCGGTCAGCAAGAACCGAGAAGGCGGACGCCATTTTTTTGTCCGGGAAGAGACGCATCAAATACAGCGTTCGCACTGCATCACCTCCCGCCGAGCCGGGCAGTCCAAGGGAGTAAAAAAGTCCAACTGCCGAAAAGGCCACCGCGTCGCGCCAGCGCACTTGCAAGCCGAAAGCCTTCAGGATCACCCACCATCTCGTTGCGCAGAGAATCTCGCTCAGGGCCGCCGCGCAGGCCGCACCAACGAGCCAGGCGAAATCCGCTGCTGCCAACGCCCGCGCGGCATTCTCCCTCAAGGAAGCATCCCCAAAAAGCTTCGCAAAAATGAAAAGAGTGACCGCCGCTTGCAGGATCGGAAGGAGATATTTTTTCATGAGCGGCGCGCGGCGATGTCTTATCACACCGCATACGGCGCGGCATCCGAAAGATTTGTCCGCACGGATTCGCTTGCGCATCCCGCTTGCGATGGCCAGAAGATTCCCATGCGCCAGATTCTGACCGCCTTTGCAGCCGTGTTTTTTCTCGCCAGCCTGCACGCCGAGCTCCCGCCTTCGGCCTACGAGCAAATGCAGGCCGCCGCGCCGGAGTATTTGACCGTCGAAATTCTGCGTGTCGACATCAAGCCCGGCGCCGAGACGGGGCAGCAGGATATCGAAGTGACTGCACGCATCCTCAGGGTTCAGCGAACCGCTTCCAATCTTCAACCCGGCGGCATGCTGAATATTCTCTACAGCCTATCGGCGCGTCCACCGGGCTTCGTTGGCCCCGGCCAAGTCACACTCCCCGTCGAGGGCGACAAGACCGTGGCGTATCTCAAGAACGGCGAGAAGCCCGATGAATTCGTGCCGGCCGCAGGCACCATGACCTTCCGCAACTTTTGATTTTTTACCTGAATGGATGCCGATGAAATCCTGCTTGCGGTCGATCCCTCGCTGCGCGGAACCGGCTATGCCGTTCTCCAGCGCGCGGCTGGCAAGGTGCGTTGTCTGCATTTCGATGTCATAAAAAATTCCCCGAAGCTCACGATTTCCGGTTGCTTGTTGGAAATCCACACGCGCCTCACGGATGCCATGGCGCGCTTCCAGCCCACAGCCATGGCGGTCGAGAGTGTGATCTATGTGCAGAGCTTCCCGACGGCGATCACGCTGGGATCCGCCCGTGGAGCCGTTCTGCTGGCCGCCGCGCAGCGCGGATTGCCCATCCACGAATACGCCCCGCGCCGCGTCAAGCAGGCTGTTGTGGGCACCGGTGCCGCGCAAAAAACACAAGTCGCCTTCATGGTTCGCACGCTTCTTGGCCTCACGCTCACACCGCCAGCCGACGCAGCGGATGCCATTGCTGTGGGCTTCACCCATTTTCAAACCACCAAATTCTCGGCCCCCGCCGCACTTCGCCGCCGATGAAAATCCTCCTTCCCGGTCGACTCACCTTTGAGGCCGCGCTTGCCCTCCAGGAGCTGCTCGTCGGGCAGGTGCAAAGCGGTGAAGCGGACGAAACCCTCATCCTCCTCGAGCACGAGCCTGTCTACACCATCGGCCGCACGCGCGACCGCTCGAGCCTCCGCGAGGCCCTCCCGCACGCCGTTTTCGAGACCAATCGCGGCGGGCAGGCGACCTACCACGGCCCCGGCCAGCTCACCGGCTATCCCATCCTCGACCTCAACACGCGCGGCCGCGACCTGCACCTCTACCTCCGCTTTCTCGAAGAATTTCTCATCCGCTTTTCCGCTGGCTTCGGCGTCAGCGCCCAACGCCGCGAAGGCCTCACCGGCGTGTGGGTCGGGGAACGAAAACTCGCCTCCCTTGGCGTCGGCGTTCGCAAATGGATTTCCATGCACGGCTTCGCCATCAATATCCTGGCCAGCTCCACCGCCGCCTTCGCAAGCATCACACCCTGCGGGCTCACAGGCGTGGAAATGACAAGCCTCGAGCGCGAAAGCGGCAAGCAAATCGACTTCGAAGCCGCTCTGCAAGCGGCTGCGCGGCTCTTTGAAGAAATGCTCCCGCAACTCGGAGAGACGCACGCAGCCTGAGAATTTGCCTAATCTTCAGACCCTATAAAAGTTGCAGGCCGCCGCGACGAGTGTCACGACGGCCTGCTGTTCCCCCCAGAACAACTTCAAAGTCTCACATTCTCCCGGCACGCACAAGGAGTTTTTTTATTTTTTTTCGAGGCCCTGTCCGCCTGAAAAAACCTGGCGCAATCAACCATCGCCCAGCTCGACATTCCAATACGCGATGTCAAGGAAGTGACGCCAACTCTCGTGCGGGTGACTCGATACCGAAATGTTCACGAACGGCCTCCAGCGCGGGCGCTTGGGCTTTCGAACGAGTGCCATGCCGGCCTCGTGCGGGAGCCGGTTTCCCTTGCGCGTGTTGCAAGGAATGCACGAGCAAACAATGTTTTCCCAATTCGTCTGCCCGCCGCGATCCCTCGGCATGATGTGGTCCAAGTTCAGCATCTCGCGTGGGAAAACCTTGTTACAATACTGACAAGTATTGTTGTCCCTCTCAAAAACATTGTGGCGTGTGAACTTCACTTCCTTCTTAGGCAAACGCTCGAAGAGCAGCAGCACAATCACTCGCGGCACCCGAATGCGCATCGAAACCGTTTTCGCCATATCCGGGTCCGGATTTGTCCGCGAAAAATCCTGCCAACTCTTGAAATCATGGGTCAAAAAACCCTGACCGCCCTCTGCGGAAACCACCTGCGCGTGACCCTGATAAAGCAAAGTGAACGCGCGGCGGGCACTGCATGTATTCACCGCCTGCCAAAGGCGGTTGAGAACCAAAACGGGTGTATCGAGAACCGATTGCATAAAGGTGTTGGAGTCGGCAACGGACATCCATCCCCTTCAGACGGAAATCCCCGCTGACTCGCGCAGAATTAAGTTCCCATTCATAAATTGTCAAATGATTTCCTTGAAAACTTTCTCCAAATCATTTCGCACATCGCGATTGCGCAATCGAAATCATAAGCAATTGAAAACAAATGGATAATTCTGAAACACAAAATTCTTGTCGCTGTAAGTGCCCCCGCTCGCCACCTTCCCATTCCAATAAAATGATTTCGCCATCTCCCCGGCGCCAATAGAGACGCCGCGCGTCAGCGAGCTGTCCTTGGGAGGGTCGACCTCCGGCTTGACCCTAATACCAACTCGGAAACTACCGACACACTCCCAGAAATCACCCCGCCAAAAATCGCCCCGACCACGCCCTGCCAATTTGGAATGCATCATTCTGTCAACTCTGTTCACGGAATTACTCCGCTCCCCCAGGCAAACTGCGTTCCCTTTTTTAGGCGTTCTCCGATTTTACCCAAACCCCACCCCTCCGCATTTTCTCAAAAACCGTGATTCTGCCGCCCGCCCCACCCTTCCGCTATCACTACCTTCTTATCGAATAAAAACGCGTTTAACGCCATTTTAGAGTCCTGTTTTTTTCAGCCCATTTCCAAAAAAACCGCCTGCATGGAACATCCACTTCAGACCAATTGTTCCACATGGAACAATTTCACTGAATCTCCCAGACCCTAGGCTTGTCAAGTTTCAAGCCCTTGAAAAATTCCGCCGCCTTTTCGAGTCCGGTGACATGGACCTTTTCTGCAAGCGGGTAGCTTGCGGAGCCGAGGTAAATGATGTCCAGGCGGTCCATTTTCAAGCAATCCAGGGCCAGTTTCTGCGATGGCTTGGCACGGGGGGCGTCCGTAAATTTTACCACGAATAGAACGAATTTTCACGTATGGCGAGCAGCTTCGCTGCAGACTCTCCTTGCTGGTATCATTCGTGTTTATTCGAGAAAATCGTGGTTCAAATGCTCAATGATTGGACATCCGAATAGGACGCATTCATTCGTTATCCTTGATCACATCGGTGAAAATTCGGTTGTCATCGCCGAATTTTCATAGATCCCTCGATTTATCTGGCTGCTATCTTTTTATGGCCGTGAAAATTCTACCGTTTCTGAATGCGATGGCTCGGACAAAATAATCCCCCGCGATTCGGAGCAATACATTCACTCTCTATGCTCTCTGTGTCCTCCGAGGTTAATTCTTCTCGATTCGGTCTACTTCATGCCAGCAATCTGCCGCTTGGCTTCATAAAGCGCAATACCCACCGATGTCGCCAGGTTCAGGCTCCGCGCGTCGGGTTGCATGGGTATCGTCAAACAGGCCTCCGCATTTTCCCGCAGCAGCGACTCGGGCAAGCCGCGCGATTCCCTTCCGAAAACCAAGAAATCCCCGTCTTGGAATGCTTCATCCCAATACACCTTCGATGCCTTTGTGGTGAAATAGAAGTATCGCTCCGACGGCTCAGAAGCTTGGAGTTCCGCTAGGGATGCCCAGCGTTTCACATCGCAGAGGTGCCAGTAATCCATCCCCGCGCGGCGAAGCGCTTTTTCATCCAGCGAGAATCCCAGCGGCTCGACCAGATGCAATCGCGCTCCGGCTGCGAGACACAAACGCGCAATATTTCCTGTGTTCGGTGGAATCTCCGGCTCGACAAGCACGACATGAAGCATGGGCTCACACTAAGCAACCTCGCTGTCAGCCGCAATGCCATTCCGCGCGTTGTTCCACGTGGAACATGGGGCGCAACGTTGGGCCGAGGAGACCTCGGCATTTACTGCAGGAATTTCCTCGATTCGGCGACAATGAGCCATTATATGAGGGTGCTTTCCATGCAACAGCGCGTATTGCTTGTCCCTGATGAAGGTCTCTACTTGGCCTTTCGTCTGCCCCCTATTCTGCGAGAGGCAGGATACGGGGTCGATGCGCTTTGCGTGGCGGGTGATAGCATCCGGCGCAGCCGTTACCTCGAGAATGTAACGACACTCGAGTCGATCGAGGAGCAAATCGACTACCTGCATCGACACATGGGAAAGGCGGGCACTTGGGACAAACTCATCATTGCCAAGGAGAGCGTGGTTCGACATCTCGCGCACCAACCCGAACACGAATGGATTCGCAATTGGCAGCCTGGCCTTGACGATCCGTTCGTGCGGGATCTTTTTCAAGACAAGGGCGGCCTCATCAAAGCCGCCAACGCGTGGGGGTTTCCGATTCCAGAGAGTAAGGTTTGCGGCACGGTGAGTGAACTGAAAGCCTTCGCCACAGCCGTCAATGGGACAGTTATTGTGAAGCCGATGAATGGCAGTGGAGGGGAGGGTGTTTCTGTTATGCCGATGAGCACGAAGCCTCGTGCCGACCTGACTTTCCCGCTACTCGCCCAGAGGTTTGTTGAAGGTCAAATGGGCGTCGTCGAAATGTTTTGCTCGCGAGGAGCGGTGAAAGGCTGGCTGGCCTCGAAAACTATTGCCAAAACAGACCAGCGCTTTGGTCCATCCACTGCGAGGCTTTTCCGCTTTGAAGCAGATCTCGCGCCGATCGTGGAGTGCCTCGCCCAGAAAACACGCTTTGAAGGGTTTTGCGGATTCGATTGGATACGCGAAAAAAACAGCGGCAAGCCGTATGTGGTGGAGTTCCATCCGCGAGCAACCTCCGGTTTGCGTTTCGGAAAAGCCTGTGGGGTTTCATTTTCCCAGATCGCTGCCGAGTGGAAGGACAGCGCGACCTCCACTTCCCCCAAAACTCAACGGCCAGGCTGCGATATCGAAGCCCATTACTTTTCGGCGGATTTCCTGCGCTGCCTGAGACAACGCGACTGGAAAGGCCTGCGCCAGTGGCTTCCACGCCGCAACCGATACCACGACATCTACTGGGACGACCCCGCACTCCTGCTAACCCAAAGCCGCCAAGTGCTGGAGCGTAGCGTTAAGTTGCTTTGCGAAAATATTTTGCTATGATTTTGAAGTATTTTCAGGAAATAAGCAAGTGGCTTGCGGAGGAACGAAGCCCTGTGTATTCCGAGCCAAGCAATCTTGGGGCAAGTCAGAAGTTGTCACTCACAAGGTTTGAAGCATCATCTTCGAATATGGCACAAATCTGCACGCGCAAAGGTTAGTTCCGGGATTTACATACGCCTTTGCCCCGTGCTAATTCTTCGCGCATGAACACTCTCCTCTCCACGATCCGCCAAGCCGCTGCTGATGGAAAACTTCTTTCCGAGTCCGCAAAAAATATCGAGAGCCTGCTTTCGAAAAGCGCCTCGCCGGTGGATCAGGCGTCGGTGGCGGAGTTGGTGGGTGCCGGCAATTGGGGCGAGTTGGACAACCGCTTTTTTCGCACGCTGGCGTTTGGAACGGGTGGGCTGCGCGGCAAGACGATTGGCGCGGTGGTGACTTCAGTGGAACGGGGAAATCCCCAGCCGCTCGGGCGTCCGGAGTTCGCCTGCGTGGGCACGAATGCGATGAATACCTACAACATCAGCCGCGCGACTCAGGGGCTTGTGCACTATGTGAAGGAGTATTTCGCCCAGAGCGGCCGCGCGGGAAAACCTGCCGTCTGCCTCTGCCATGACACGCGGTTTTTTTCGCGCGAGTTCGCCGAGTTGGCCGCAAAAATCATCACCGATCTGGGCTGCAACGCCTACCTTTTCGAGGGACCCCGTTCCACGCCGGAGTTGTCCTTTGCCGTGCGCCATGTGAAGGCCCAAGCGGGCATCAACCTCACCGCGAGCCACAATCCGCCGGAATACAACGGCTACAAAGTTTACTTCGAAGACGGTTGTCAGGTCACCGAGCCACACGCCTCGGCGATCATCGACCGCGTCAATGCCGTGGAGTCTGAAAGCTTCACGACGGTCGCGGAGAGCGAGCGCGGACGCGTCATTCCGATGGGCGCGGACATTGACGAGGCCTACATGGAGCGGCTTGCCACCTTGCCGATCGACCCCGAGCTGATCCGCCGCGAGAACTCTCTCAAGATCGTTTACACCCCGCTTCACGGCGTCGGCGCGGTCATCATCAAACCCATGCTCAAACGGTTGGGCTTCCAATGCGACGGCGTGGCCGAGCAGGAAATTCCCGATGGACGCTTCCCTACTGTGAAGTCGCCGAATCCTGAAAATGCCGAAGCGCTCTCGATGGCGATCGCGCAGGCCGACCGCACTGGCGCGGACCTTGTCATCGCCACCGACCCAGATGACGACCGCATGGGCATTGCCGCGCGGGATGCGGAAGGCAAAATGCACCTCATCAGCGGCAACCAGATCGGCTCGATCCTCGCCTGGTATAGGGCGACGCGGTTTTTTGAATTCGGAATTCTCAATGACTCAAACCGCTCGCGCGGCGTGATCATCAAGACATTCGTCACCACAGATCTTCAGAAAGCGATTGCGGAAAAATTCGGCCTGCGCTGTGTGGAGACGCTCACCGGTTTCAAATACATCGGCCAGAAACTTGGCAAATACGAGGCCGCCATTCCTGCGAGTTTGCGTCCGGATTACACCGCCCTCTCCGAGAAGGAGACGCGCCGCCTGCGCCTCGAACACTCAAGCTTCTATGTCTTCGGCGGCGAGGAGAGCTACGGCTACAGCGCATCGGATTTTGTGAGGGACAAGGATGGCAACTCCGCCGCCGTCCTCATCGCCGAGGCCGCCGCCTACGCGAAATCTCAGGGCCTCACGCTTGTTGGCCTTCTCGACCGCATCTTCGCCGAGTTTGGAGTTTACCTCGAGCGCGGTGAATCGCTGACGATGGATGGCGCCGAAGGCGCGGCTCAAATCAAAAAGCTTGTCGCATCCTACGCTGCGAACCCGCCCGCCGAAATCGACGGCGCCAAGGTCACCGGCATCTTGAATTTTGCCACCGACACGATTCACGATATCGAAGGCGACCGCATTCCCGCCGAGGCCATGCTCATGATTACGCTCGCCGACCGCCGCCGCGTAGCCGTGCGTCCTTCGGGCACCGAGCCAAAAATCAAATACTACATGTTCGCCGCGCAGACTCCCGAAGCCGGAAAATCCTTCACCCC
The DNA here is from genome assembly GCA_044345595.1 of Terrimicrobiaceae bacterium. GTDB lineage: Bacteria > Verrucomicrobiota > Verrucomicrobiia > Chthoniobacterales > Terrimicrobiaceae > UBA967. Next base: position 69,322 of record JBIJAV010000001.1, on the reverse strand, counting down.
CGCCGAAGTCGCCGCCGCGCGCGAATCCATTACAGCCTCGCTCGCGAGCCTCTGGAAAAACCTCGCCGCCGACGCGAAGGCGCGCTTGGCGTGAAAATTCATAAAAACATTCCGCTTTTGGAGAGCATCCTCGCCGAGCGGGCGGAAGTGATCGGCGCGCAGTTCGAGCCCTACAAGAACCATGTTTACCGAGTCTTGAATTTTTGCTTCGCGTTTCATGAGTGTCACGGCGACGACGAGGAGAAGCTGATCATCGCCGCCTGTTTTCACGACCTTGGCATGTGGCCGGGGGATGTCGTGGACTATCTGGAGCCGTCGATCGCGCTGGCTCAAGAGTATTTGCGGCGCTCCGGCAAAACGGGTTGGACCGATGAAATCTCGGAGATGATTAACCTGCACCACAAATTCCGCTCTGCGACCGACAGCCGGTTCCCGCTGGTTGAAGTCTTTCGCAAAGGCGACTGGGTGGATGCCACACAGGGCGTGCGCCGCTTCACGCTATGCCGTGCCGATGTGAAATCCGTCCAAGCCGCATTTCCCAATCTCGGCTTTCACAAAAACCTCGTGAGGCTTGCCTGCGGGCAATTCATGCGGCATCCGCTCAATCCGTTGCCCATGATGAAATGGTAGCCGCATAGCTGGTTCAACTGCTCAAAGCGAACCCGCCCTTTTCGCGGGTTTGTAGGATATTGTTCTGCGCAAACTTCAGTTCATCGATGCTCAAAGTTGGACCGGTGCGGTGTTGCCACCTGGCTTGAGGGCGTCGCGGAGGCGTTGTTGGGCGGTGCGGCCGAGGGGGACTTCTTGGTTCAGATTGTTGAGAATGAGGGAGGCTTCATCGCGGGATTTGCGATGGAGGTGGAGAGGCGCTTGAAGGTTAACAATGAGGGAGCGGTCAAGCCGGGTAAAGGGCGGTGAGGGCAGGAGTTTTTCGTATTGCCCGAGGGGCACGCAGATCAGGAGAGGCAGGGAGTTTTTCAGGTAAATGCGCGTGAAGTCGCCCTCCGCTTGCAGAACGAGTAGGTCACGCACTGGGACTGTGATGGTTCGCTGGGGAGTGCGGAGGCAGATGTGATCTTCGGGAGAGAAGGTGGGCCCTGGATCAGAGGGCAGCGCGGGAGTGCAGGCGGCCTGTAGGCGCTGCACGGCTTGTGCGAAGCGGGGTGGTTTGACGGGCTTGAGCAGATAGTCAACCGCTTCAATGTCGAAGGCCTGGATGGCATGCTCGGCGTGGGCCGTGACGATCACGACTTTTGGCGATGCATCCAGCGCCTGTAGCAAATCAAAGCCCGTGCCGCCGGGCATGTGCACATCCAAAAAAATGCCATCGGGTTTTTCCTGCCGGATCAAAGCGAGGGCCGATTCCTTCGAGTCGGCTTCACCGATGACCTGCAAGCGGGAATATGCGGCAAGCAAGTGTCGGATGCCTTGGCGCGCCAGGCGTTCGTCGTCGATCACGGCTACACGCAGCATGGTATGCCCTCCAATTCCAGAGTTGCAATGACCCAGCCTTCCGATTCCTGAATTTGAAAACGGTGGCGGCCCGGATAGTGAATCTCGAGGAGGCGGCGGATTACCTCGAGGCCCATGCCTGGACCATCTCCGTCCTCATAGTTCAAAAGATTCCCGTTGTTGCGGATTTCGATCTTCAACCGTTCGCCGTGAATCTCAGCCGCTATCTGCAAATTCCAAGGCGCAGGGGCGTGATGGAAACCGTGCTTGAACGCATTCTCAACGAGCGGCTGGAGGAGAAAGCTCGGCACAAGAACTTCGCGGGCGGCTGGCGCGGCGGTGATGGAACACTGGAAGCGATCACCGAAGCGTGCCACTTGAATTTTCAGATAGGCATTCGTGGTATCGAGCTCCACGGCCAGGGGCGTGAGCAAGTGGCTGCGGTGATCGAGAGAGTAGCGCAGGTAGGAGGAAAGTTCGCCCACCATCTGCACGGCGGCATCGGGGTTGATCGGGATCTCGCTCGCGATCCCATTCAGCGTGTTAAACAAAAAATGGGGATCCAACTGGTAGCGGAGCAACTGGAGTTCCGACTTCTGGGCATCCGTCTTCGCGAGAGCGGCGTGTTGGCTTTTCTGGCGGGCGTGCCTTTCCGCCTTTAGCCAAAAATAGCCGAATGACCAAGCGAGATAGAGAATCAAATGCCCGGCGGTAAAAAGAAGCAGGCGCTCGCCATGCGACCTGTTCACGCCGTGCCAATTCATGAAATCCACAAACGCCTGAACGCTCTCGGCCTGAATCATCGCGCCAAGCACAGAAAGCAAGGCGACTTGCAATATGATCCGGATGTCGCGAGGGAAGGGCAGCGCCGTCTTGCGGTAGAAATGCCGCAAAGCGCAGGTCAGAAAAAAACCCAGCGTATCCGCTCCAACCGTGATCACGAGTGCTCTCGACAGGTCTTTATAAATGACCCACCGGACCCAAAACAAAATGACCGCAATGCCGCACCATGCCAAAAAATTGAGCTGCAGGAATGTGGGCTGATAGAAGTATCTCTTGCGGAAGGCGTCGAACACTCTGCCATGCTGATGCCTCTCGAGTCGCAGGTCAACGCGACATAGGGTTTTGAAATACCCTATTCAACGAGTTTTTTGCCGGATTCGCCGAATGGCGATGGACGAAAGGAGGAATTGTTTAACAATGCTTTAAGCCTCCAAAGTTACTCCAACTTGAGGGCGACAAATACAACACCAACACAACGAATGAAAAAAATCATCATCACCTGCAGTCTTATATTGTCTGCAGTTTTCAGTAGCCAGGCGGCCACGACTTATCCAACAGATGCTTCCTCTTCCACATATTACAGTTATTATCAGGCCTACTGTAATCCATCCACTGCAAACTTTTGGGTTAGCGTAACACAAATGGGCAGCACTTCTGTTTCGAATGGTCTTGGTATTTTCAATAAGGATACAGAGCAAAATATTAATCTAGTTAGCGAGACAATGGGCTATGCAATGATAGTAGCCGCGCTTTATAATGACCAAGCTACCTTCGATCGCCTTTCCGCAACTGTGCAGGCTGGTATCCTTTCGGGAGTAACGCCGGGTAATGTCAGCACGGGATTATTGCCTTGGACTTGGACTCAAACTTCGAATGGAACGTTTGTTTTGCAATCTGGTGAAAGCTCTGCAAGTGATGCTGATATTAATATTGCTTTGGCATATATCTATGCTGACAAGGCCTTCACCGTCTACGGATGGACAAATAGTCCAACACAAGGCAGTAGCTTAACATACAAGCAAATGGCCACGAATTATATTCAAGCCATCCGCACGAGAGACTTTGCAACTTCCGCCAGCCCTACAGCAAATCAGTTTATCCTCACAGATGGTTCTGATCAAGCCGCCTCGGGCGGTATTTATAGTTGGCACCCCGACTATTCTGATATTCGTGCATACCAGTTATTCTCAACTTATGATAGCGCCACATTTTGGCAATCAGCTATCTCATACACAAAAGAGGCGTGGAAGGCAGTCTTTGATTTTGGAAGTGCTGATCCGCGCACCACTTGGACGACTCAACCCCCCACAGGAACAGATATACAAGCTTCCAAATATAATACCTTTCTGAGTGGACCTACTTATGTTAACCTTACATTTGCATCGTCCTACAGTAATGTATTGGCTTCGAGAACTAGCACTGTTTACGATTCCGATTCTTGCCGCATGCCGATTCGCCTCATGAATTTTATCAATGCCTCAGAAAATAATGATGCAAGCATGACAGGCATCGCAAATTCAATCCTAACCGCCCTTGGGTCAACGTATACGACGAATAATCCTCAGCTTGTCAGTAACATTAAGATTTGGACTCCCTTTGCTCAAGATGGTGATCCCAACAACACGCAGGATTTTATTGCGGGAGGTCTATTGGCCCTGGCAGGCGATAGTAATTTGACATATGCAAACCGCGCCACTGTTGCCCAAAATTTAGTAACAGCGTTTGGCAATGGGATGAACGGAACCATCCAAGATGCTCTTACAAGTGGCGATGGATTCAACGACAGTTTAACATTATGGGGTCTTACAGTTTACAGTGGAGGAAATACTCCATTGCAGGAATACATTGAAGGATTAAAAAGCGGCATTGGCACCACCACAAATTCGGTGTCTTCCAGTCCTACGACACCCGCCTCCATCACTTCTGGTTCAACCGTAGCTGAAGTCAAAGCCATTGTTAGCAGCAGAATTCAAACCGCATTGGCGGCACCAGGGTCTGCACCTAAACGTAGCCTGACAGACACGGCAGCTATCTTGGGTGTATCCAAATCAAACTTGTCTAAAGCTTTGAACTTGGCACCAACCGGAGTGAAAGCGTCTAACGGGAAAGTCAATCTTTCCAAGTTCAGTAAATTCATTTTCAGGAATTCCAAAGCAGCCACCTTGCTGGCAGGTAAATCCAAAGCAAAAGGTAAAAAAACTTCTGCCAAGTAGGCTCGTTCCTGCGAAGAGCGTTCATCTATAGCAGAACGCCTTAGAACTCAGGACAAACTAAACTCCAGCCAAACCACTCCGGCACGGATTCCAATCTGTGCCGGAGTTTTGTTTTGAACAGAATTCGTCGGAAGAGATTTGCAATGAGATGAGGGTCATTTCGCAAAGGAGCAAAAGAAGTCCTGCGAAATTTGAGACAGCATGACAGGGCTCGCAGGACAGAAATGCGGAAGGAGACTTTCGGTTGCCAGTTTTAACCAACCCAAACCGCGCCCGCTTTTCTTACACTGCAGGTCTGCCCATGAAGCCGATGAGGAGTCGTGTCAGGACGACATCCTCCGCGCCTTGGCTGGTGATGAGTTGGAGATTGGCGTCGGCGCAGGCGTGGAAGGCGCGCTGGAGTTCTTCGAGCGAGTAGTGGACGGAGCTTTTGGCGGCAATGCCGAGACCATAGGCGTTGAGGGAGCCGTCCTTTTTGCGGGGGAGAAAATCTGTTTCTTCGGCTGGGAGTTTTGCAAGTGTCCCTGAGAAATACTGGGCCTCGGCGGGGGGGCGGAGCTTGTGGCGGATGAGCAGGTTTTTCGCGAGGAGAAGATTTCGAACGGTCGGGACGATGGATGCCAGCAGGATGCCGACACCTTTTTCGCCTTGGTAAAAAAGTTGCTCAAGCGTTTCGAGGGCGAGCGGGAGGTTTCGGGCGGAGATGGCGTTGCCGATATCAAAGACGCCGCTCTCGCGTGTCGCCGGGACGAGGTCGCGCACATCGCGCTCGCCAACGGGGTGGCCGGGACCGAAGGCGGTTTCGATTTTATCGAGTTCGCTGTGGAGTTGCGCGGAATCAAGCCCGACGCGGGCGGCGAGGACCTCGACGGCGTCGGCCGAGATTTTCAACCCTCGGGCACGCACCTGCTGCATGGTCCAGGTGATGATCTCCTCCTCGCCCGCGCCGAAGCCCAGAGTGGGCTTGTCGTGCAAAGTAGTGCTCCCGGCTTTCGAGAGGCGCTTATAGGCAGAGCGGCGCTTGTCCGCACCCGGCGCGCTGAGAAGAAAAGTGACGCCATCAGGCAAACCTTCATCGAGCAGGTCGCAAAGCTGCTCGACGACCGTGGTGACATTTTCCGAACGGCCGGCGACGCTGTCGGCAAGAAAGGTCGCGCTCTTCAACCAGACCAGTTTCGTGCCGCCCAAAAACGGCATGGTGGCGAGGGATTGCATGGTCTCCCGGGTGCGGGCGATGGAGGCATCAACCGTTTCCACTGCCCCATCGATGATCTCCAAACCAAACGCATCTGCGCCTGGAGCCAGCGTGGCGGCGAGTTCAGAGGCGGCGCGCTTGACGGCGGCGTCATCCGAGCCGCTGATGAAATGAATCGCTGATGAGGTTTTTTTTGCGGCCATTGGGAATGCGAGAATCTTGGCGTCAGGCGTGCTGGATTGCAAAATTTCTTCGTCATCGGCCTCGTGTCGGCCGTAACATGGGCGCTTCACTTTTTTGCCATGTCACACATCAAGCTCTTCATTCCGGGTCCGATCGAAGTCTCCGAAAAAACCTTCCGCGCCATGTGCACGCCGATGATCGGCCACCGCGGATCGGAGTTTAAAAAACTCTACGGCGGCATCCAGCCACGCCTGCAAACCCTCTTCGGCACCCAGCGCCCAGTCTTTCTCTCCACCTCGTCGGCATGGGGTGTCATGGAAGGCGCAATCCGGAATCTCACGGCAAAAAAAGTCCTCAACGGCATGTGCGGCGCGTTTTCCGACAAGTGGTTTGATGTCAGCAAACGCTGTGGCAAAGAGGCGGCGGCGCTGCAAGTCGAGTGGGGTCAGTCCATCGAGCCTGACATTATCCGCGCGAAACTCTCCGAAGGCGGATTCGATACCTTCACTCTTATCCACAACGAAACCTCCTGCGGCGTGCGCAATCCGCTTCCCGAGATCGCAGCCGTGCTCCGCGAGTTCCCCGAAGTGATGTTCATCGTGGACAGCGTGTCCTCTTTTTCCACACAGCCGATTCCGATGGACGAACTCGGCATCGATGTGTTGCTCACAGGCAGCCAGAAAGCGCTGGCTATGCCTCCCGGCCTGGCGCTCTTCGCCGTCTCCGAGCGTGCGATGAAACGCGCCGAGTCGATCAAAGACCGCGGATACTATTTCGACTTTGTGGAATTCGCCAAAAACCAAGAACAGGACATGACGCCCAGCACACCGGCCATTTCGTTGATCTATGCGCTCGAATCCAAGCTGGATGACATTTTCAGCGAGGGCGTCGAAACCCGCCACGCCCGCCACGCCGCGCTGAACGCACAGGTGCACGAGTGGCTCTCCGCCCGTGGATTCGAGTTCTTCGCACCCGAAGGCCGCCGCTCGCTCTCCCTGACCTGCGTAAAAAACAACCGTGAGATCGATGTCGCGGCTTGGATCAAACGCCTCCGTGAGAAACACCGCTTCGTCATCGATGGCGGCTACGGCAAACTCAAAGGAAAAACCTTCCGCATCTCGAATATGGGCGACGAAACACGCGAATCGATCGCAACTCTGCTCGCCGCATTGGACGACACGCTCGAATAAGCGGGAAGAAATCGGGGCGAGAGGATTTGAACCTCCGACCTCCTGGTCCCAAACCAGGCGCTCTACCAAGCTAAGCTACGCCCCGCAATCGAGAGGGAAACCTAACAGCACAGGAACGATTGTAAAGCCCAGCCTGTCTCTGCGCTTACGGATCTCAAGATTTACATCACTCCCGGGCAGGGCGGCGCATCAAAAAACGCCAGAGCACTGGCAGGAGGAACAGGGCGAACAGGGCATTCAATGCCACGCCAAGAGCACAGTTAATACCAAGAGATGCCAAGCCAGTGGTCTGCGCGGCGGCCAAAGAGCCAAAGCCCGCGACGGTGGTGGCCGCGCAGAGCCCGAGGGCTTTTCCGACTTCACGCAGAGCAGCGCCGTGATTGCCTCCGTTTTGCCGCAGGGCGAAAATCATATGAATGCTGTAGTCGACCCCGGCGCCGATGGTGAGGGTGACCGAGCAGAGGTTCAGAAAATTCCACTCCAGCGAACAAAGGCGCATCAGGCCGGTCATTGCCAGAAGGCTGAGGCTTGTGATGCCCAATACGAGCAGCGTATCCCGAAAACTACGCAGCGAGAGAAACAAGGCTGCGCCAAGCACGGCGAGAAATGCCGCGCCAGCCAATAAGCCGTGTCCAAGGGCATGCTTCGCGAGGGCGTCGCCGAGTTTGTGCCATCCCGTCATGAAGATGTCCTGTGCGGCCAGCGTGTCGATGAGTTCAGAGACAGCGGAGGGGTTTTGGTCAGATTCGACGGCGACACCGCACGCTGCAAAGTCGGGGCCGAGGAAACTCATGGTTCGTCTGGCGATCCAGTCGAAAGACGCATTCCCGCGCAAGGAAGGAGAGGCCGATGACTGCCAGCCTTGCCATTGATCAAGAATGCCAGCGGTAAGAAAAGTGCCAGATTCGGAAAAGCCGGCGTCGCTGAGCAACGAGCAGAGGGCCTTACTATCAGCAATAGGCACGGAGGCCGAAGAAAGGTTCGTTTTTAAAAACTCCGCATGTGGCAACAGGGCATCGGGAAGGTCGAAGCTGGAAATAAGGCCGTCTTTCCGCGCCTGCTCAAGGGCTGCGCGGGAATGGGCGAGTTTTTCGGAAACAATCGATTCGGATTCCCCTGCTGCGATGATGTTGAGGACATCGTGATTGTTGCCCAGCGCGAGGCTGAGGCGATCCAGTGTCGGGTAGGCAACGCTCGCGCGAGGTCGCATGGAATTTGTGTCAGTCGTCCAGCGGGGAAAACCGAGCAGCGCCAAGGCGCCCACGGAGATCACAAGGAGGGCGAGCGAAAAGGTCTTCCCCAAACCGAGCAAACCCGGATCGATAGGGCGTGAGTGGTGCGGCGCGGGAAGCGGCATTTTTTGAAGATCGCTCGCATAGAAAAAAATCATGAGCAAAGCGCCAGCCATCACGCCGATTGCAACGGTTGTGCCGAGCTGGGCAATGCCCGGCAGGCCTGAAAGATTCAGGCTGAGAAAGGCCGCCGCTGTGGTTGACGCTCCAGCAAGGATGCCGGGGGTTGTCGCCGCGCGGAGTTCCTGAAGAGTGCCTCCATGCTCGATGCGCCGTTGGTAGAGAATGAAGCCGTAATCCACGGTCAGCCCGGCCAAGATGGCAGCGAAGCCGACACTGATAATTGAAAGCCCTGGAAAGATCAGCGCCGTGAGGCCAAGCGCGATGGCAAAGCTGCAGCAGACATAAAAAAGCAATCCCCAAAGCGGCCGCAGGCGCCGATAGGCGAGAAAGAAGATGAGCGCAGCGAAGGCGAGCGAAGAAATGGACGATCCACGCATGTCCCGCTCCATGGCGCTTGATATTTCATGCACAAATGCCGGCTCGCCTGTCCATCCCACCTGGGCGTCCATGTGCTCGGGCGATGCGGATTGCCACTCACGAATCCGATCAGTCGCTCGCAGCACCCAGTCCCTTGGCGGGTCCGACGAGACGGGGTTCACATAAAGAAGGCGGGTTCGGCCATCCTCCGAGGAAAACTCGCGGTTTGCCATATCCGGCGCGGCGGAAGACGGGAGCGCCGAAAGCAAATTCAGTGGATCATAGGCAAGGCGGGCGATTTCCTCCGGAGCCATGGTGGTAGAAAGGCGTTCGACTGCAGCCGCAGCGCGCTCGCCCGCACTCGCAGGTGCTAAATTTTCCAGTGTCGCCTGAAATTTATCCGGAGCCTGATTGAGCAGCGCATAAGCGGCGAGAGGGACAAGCTCGCGAGGGTCCGAGGCCCAAGGAGGCGCGCTGTGAACTAGGAGATCAGGCGAGGAGCGAAGTTCGCCAGCCAAAGAATTGGCCAGATCGCCTGCCGAGGCAGCATCCTTGCCCTCAACCATCACGATCAACTCACGCGGCTGTCCGAAATGACCCAGAAAAACCTTGAGCCCCTTCACCGGGACAAGATCCTGCGGCAAGAGATCAAGAACATTGGCATCCACCCGGATGCGGGCCAGCCCGGCAACAGTCGCCACGAGGATCACGGCGATCAAAACAAACCGCCAGCGGGACAATTGTTTCATGAAAGTGGAAGGCATGTCGGCGGCCATGAAGAAGGAGGGCCTTTTTATCAACCGCAGCGCGTCCTGCGTCGAGGGGGAACGCACATTTCAGGATTCCACCTGATATGGAACTTGATTCTTTGGGGCGCATTTTCCAGTTTGTGAACCCGATGACTCGGAACTTTTTTTCACTCGTAGATTTACGCCCCCTTCATTCCACCGCCCTCGTGGCAACCCTGCTTTGCGGTTTGTTTTTTGCAGGCTGTAAAAAGAAGGATGCAGAGGGAAATCCCAACGAGATCGTGATCGGCGAGTTCGCCTCACTCACGGGCGCAACTGCGAGCTTCGGGCAGTCCGCGCACAAAGGCGTTCGCATGGCGGTGGACGAGATGAATGCCAACGGCGGCGTGCTGGGCAAAAAGGTGCGTCTGGTCACTGAAGACGACCAATCCAAAGCCGGCGAGGCGGCGACAGTCGTGCGGCGGATGATCTCACGCGAAAAACCAGTCGCCATCATTGGCGAGGTCGCTTCCTCCCGTTCTCTGGAAGCCGCCCCCATCTGCCAGCAAAACAAAATCCCCATGATCTCGCCCGCCTCAACGAATCCCAAGGTCACGGAGACCGGAGACTACATTTTCCGCGTGTGTTTCATCGATCCGTTCCAAGGCTCCGTCCTCGCGAAGTTCATGCTCCAGCGCGGTTGGAAAAAGGCGGCCATCCTCACGGATGTGAAGCAGGACTACGCCGTGGGACTCACGGATTTCTTCAAAGACTACTTCACAAAAAATGGCGGCACCATTGTGAGCGAGCAGAGCTACAGCTCGGGCGACAAGGATTTCAAAGCCCAGCTCACTTCGATCCGCAGCGCCAATCCCGAGGCCATCCTCGTGGCAGGCTACTACAACGAGGCCGGCCTCATCGCCAGCCAGGCCCGCGAGTTGGACATCAAAGTCCCGCTGCTCGGCGGCGACGGGTGGGACTCGCCATCCCTCGTCGAAGTGGCAGGGGATTCGATGGAGGGGAATTTTTTCTCCAACCATTTTTCAGCCGAGGACAAGTCGCCAGCCGTGCAGAACTTCCTTTCAAAATACAAAGCCAAATACATTGAGAGCCCCGATGCCATGTCGGCGCTGGCCTATGATGCCACCATGCTCCTCTTCGACGCCATGAAACGCGCTGGAACGACGGAGTCAGCCGCCCTGCGCGACGCAATCGCCTCCACGAGCGGTTTCCCGGCCGTGACGGGTAACATCACGCTCGACGCCAACCGGAATGCGAGCAAGTCCGCCGTGATTCTCCAGATCCAGGACGGAAAATTCCGCTTCGTCGAAACCGTGGCTCCCTGATCCCGACTCCCCGTGGACTGGGCCAACCTCACACAGCAACTCATCAACGGCCTCTCGCTGGGCGCGATCTACGCCCTCATCGCGCTCGGATACACGATGGTTTACGGCGTATTGCGGTTTATCAACTTCGCGCATGGCGATGTGTTCATGATCGGCGCCTTCGCGGGGTTGTATGTGCACCGGTGGCTGAAGCCTTTTTTCCAGTGGATGCCGGAGTTCCTGTCCGCTCTGGTCGTGCTCCTGCTTTCCATGGCGATTTGTGCAGCTCTTGGCGTCGTGATTGAAAAACTCGCCTACAAGCCGCTCCGGGAACGCTCGCGACTTACAGTGCTCATCACAGCCATCGGCGTCTCGCTGCTGCTTTCCTACGGCGCGCAACTCCTCTTTGGAGCGGCCCCGAAGGGTTTCCCTCAACTGATCAAAAACGAAACCCACGATCTGGCAGGAACGGTTTCCATCACGACCGAGCAGATCGTTGTGCTTGCGGTGACGATTTTACTTCTGGTTTCGCTGCGTTTCATTGTCCAAAAAACGCGCATGGGTCTGGCGATGCGAGCGCTTTCCAACAACCCGACCGCCGCATCGCTCATGGGCGTGAACACCAACGCCGTCATTTCCTTCACCTTCGGCCTGGGATCCGCTCTGGCGGCAGCCGCCGGCATTTTCTTTGCCATGCTTTACCAGGCCATCGATCCCTTCATGGGCATACTGCCTGGCATCAAAGCCTTCGTGGCAGCCGTGCTTGGCGGAATAGGAAGTATCGCCGGTGCCGCGCTGGGCGGTGTGATTATCGGCCTCGTGGAAACCCTCGTCGTCGGATACAGCAAAAACATCGGCATCCCGCCCGGATTCCGCGATGCCGTTGCATTTGTGATTTTAATTTTGATTCTGATGTTCAAACCAGCCGGACTCCTTGGAAAATCCGAGCGCGAGAAGGTCTGATGCCGTGAAAAAGCACGCCGCCCATATTGCTCTCGCCGCCGGTTTGATCGCCAGTGCCGCCCTCTATGCCATGGCTCCGCAGCTCGATGATTACGCCGTGAACATCCTCGTTCTGGCCGGAATCAACATCATCCTGGCAGTAAGTCTGAATCTGGTGAATGGCCACACCGGCCAGTTCTCGCTGGGCCACGCAGGCTTCATGGCTGCCGGAGCCTACACATCGAGCATCATCACGCTTTCCCTCGCCCCGATTCTCGCGAAGGCGCCGGAATGGCAATCCCAGGCGGCTTTTCTGGGCGCCCTTCTTGCGGGCGGCGTCTTTGCAGCCTTCTGCGGCTTCCTGGTCGGCGTGCCATCGCTGCGACTGCGCGGCGATTACCTCGCCATCGTCACGCTCGGCTTCGGAGAAATCATCCGCGTGGTCATTCAAAACACCGATGCGCTTGGAGGCGCCCGTGGCCTCGAAGGAATCCCGCCTTACACCAATCTGCTTTGGACCTTCGGCATCGCGACCATCTGCATCTATGTGGTGGCAAGCCTTGTGAATTCGACCTACGGACGGGGCTTCATCGCCGTGCGGGATGACGAAATCGCCACCGAGGCCATGGGCATAAACACCACGAAATACAAGGTCGCTGCTTTTGTGATCAGCGCATTCTTCGCAGGCCTGGCAGGTGGACTCTATGCCCATTTCATCAGCTACATCGCGCCGGAAGGTTTCAATTTCCTGAAATCGGTGGATGTCGTGGTGATGGTTATCCTTGGTGGAATGGGAAGCACGCCGGGCGTTGCTGCTGCAGCAGTTTTGCTGACTTTACTGAACGAACTCCTGCGCGATTTCGAACAATACCGGATGATCGTTTTTGCACTCCTGCTCATTGTTTTAATGATCGTGCGTCCGAAGGGTCTGCTGGGAAACTTTCAGCGTAAAAAAAGAAAGGCCCCGCAAGGATGAGCGAGCTGTTGAAACTCGAGCGGGTGACCATGCAATTCAGCGGACTTCGCGCAGTCGGAGATTTGGATTTTCACATCGCGCCGGAAGAAATGGTCGGCCTGATCGGACCGAATGGCGCTGGAAAGACAACGGTTTTCAATATCATCACTGGCGTTTACAAGCCCACGAGCGGCGAGGTGCTCTTCGACGGGGTTTCGCTCCACGATAAGAAAGCCCACCGCATCACGGCGCTTGGTATCGCCCGCACTTTCCAAAACATCCGCCTCTTCAGTTCGCTGACCGTTTTCGACAATGTCCGCACAGCCATGAATGGCCGCCTCCGCCACGGCATCATCCACTCGCTCACACGAGGCCCTGCGTTTCGCGCTGAAGAGGACCGCATTCGCGGAGAGGTTCTCGACCTTCTGGATATTTTTGGCCTCAAAGAAGACGCCGCACGCCAGGCAAACGACCTCCCCTACGGCGACCGGCGGCGGTTGGAAATCGTGCGCGCCCTCGCCACTGGACCGCGATTGCTCCTGCTCGACGAACCGGCCGCAGGCATGAATCCCACCGAAAAGGTGCGCCTCATGGAGCTTATCCGCTTTGTTCAGGAAAAATTCCGCATCGCCGTGCTTTTGGTGGAACACGACATGCGCGTCGTGATGGGTGTTTGCCAGCGCATCGTTGTCCTCGACCATGGCCAGAAAATCGCCGAGGGCACGCCGGAAGCGATTCAGCGCGATTCCAAGGTCATCGAAGCCTATCTCGGAGAGGAGACACACCATGCTTGAGATTCGGGACCTCCAAGTCAGCTACGGCGGCATCGCCGCACTGCACGGCATTGCTCTCCAAGTCCCAGCCGGGAGCATCGTCACGCTCATCGGCGGCAACGGAGCTGGAAAATCCAGCACCCTTCGCGCGATTTCCGGCATAGCCAAGGTCACAGGCGGCTCGGTTTTCTTCGAGGGACGCGATATCACGAACAAACCCGCCCACGAGATTGTGGCCCTCGGCATCGCGCACTCACCCGAGGGACGCATGGTTTTCTCGAATCTCACCGTGCTTGAGAATTTGCACATGGGGGCGCACCTGCGGCGCGACCGGAATGCCATCGCCTCCGACCTGGATCGCATATTTACTCTCTTCCCGAGGTTAAAGGAACGCCTCCAGCAAGCCGCCGGAACACTGAGCGGCGGTGAACAGCAGATGCTCGCCATCGCGCGAGCCCTGATGTCGAAGCCGAAATGCCTTCTCCTCAACGAGCCCTCGCTTGGCATCGCCCCGCTCCTCGTCCAAACCATTTTTTCCCGCATTGTGGAAATCAACCGCGAGCTGGGCCTGACCATCCTCTTGGTGGAACAAAACGCCAACCTCGCCCTGCGCATCGCCAGCCACGGCTATGTTCTGGAGACGGGCCGCGTCATCCTTCAGGACACCGCAGAAAACTTGCGCTCAAACCCCGCCGTTCGTTCGGCCTACCTTGGCGAATCCCTCCAGTCTTAGGCGCGCCGCCGCATTCCCTATTCCCGGTCGAACACAGCAGGAAGTAGCAGTTGCCACATGGGCCTGCGGCGCAGGATCACATCGGCATCCACTGTGGAACCAATTGCCAAAGCTACAGGGGATTCTGTGACATCCACCGTGGCCTCATAACGCCGCACGCCGCCGGGAACACTTTCCGGGAACGAAGGCTCGGTGGAAACATTGCGCAGGATTCCATGGGCGTGACCGTATTTGAACCAAGGGATGGAGAGGGGGCGCATGATGACTTGTTGGCCCGGGGCGACGCGGATGATCTTTTCCTCGGCGAGGAAGATTTTGACGCGGTTCGCCGGCCCGCGCGAGATGTGGGCGAGTTTTTCACCGGCGTCCACGGACATCCCCGGGCGGCGTTTCTCCACGAGAGTGATGATTCCATCCTCCGGCGCCCGAATGAGACAGCGCTCGACCATGGCGGCGGCATTGTCCCTCTCGACTTTCCAGCGGCCCACGACGGCTTTGGCAGCGGCGGTCTCTGCTTCTGCTTCGGCGATAACCTGCTCGCGGTAGCCACGGCTGAGAACATCGAGCTTTTCCTGAATTTTCTCCACCTCACCCCGCGCCACTTCGCGCTGGGCGAGCGAGCGGTCGTAGTCCTGCCGGCTCGCGCCACCGGTTTTGGAGAGCGTTTCGTAGCGATCGCATTCTCGCTCCGCGAGGGCGAGGCGCTCGTTCGCCTGCTTGAGTTCCTCGGGCACATGCCAGAATTCCTTTGGCAACGGCAGTCCGCTCGTCTTTTGGAGTTGGGCCTCTTTCAAGCGAAGCGTGGCTTCCGCCTCCGCCAGCGAGGCTGCGGCAGAAGCCGAGCGCTGCGTGTAAAGAATCGAGTCCAATTCGAACAGAATATCCCCCTTTTTGACGGCCGTGCCCTCCGGACAACGAATCGCGGCGAGGAGTCCGTCTTGCGGGGAAAAAACATGAACATCGTCCTGCGCTCTCACCACACCCGTGGCGGGGACTTTTTCATCCACCGGCAGCAACAACACAATCGCGGCAATCAGAGGAACAATCAAAAACGCGGCTGCAAAAATGAGCATCCGCATGCGGCGAAGACGCACTTGGATCGATGAGGAAAAGGCGGACATAGGAAAACCTTCAAGCCGCTGCTTGTGCAGCAACGACAGAGAGTTTCTGAAGATTGCGATACGGACCCTCTACCGCGATCAGCTCCTGATGTGTTCCCAACTGCGCGAGGCGGCCGGACTCCATCACGGCGATGCGATTGGCGCGGCGGATCGTGCTGAGACGATGGGCAACGATGAACACCGTGCGGCCTTCCATAAGCGTGTCGAGGGATCGCTGCACAAGCGCCTCGCTTTCATTGTCGAGCGCGCTGGTGGCCTCGTCGAAAATCAAAATCCGGGGGTCTTTCAACAAGCAGCGCGCGATGGCTATGCGCTGGCGTTGTCCGCCGGAAAGCGTCGCGCCGCCTTGACCCACCTGAGCTTTGAGCCCGCCGTCCATCTTGGCGATGAATTCCCACGCATTCGCCAACTCGGCGGCGCGGCGCACCTCGTCCTCGGTCGCATCAGGCCGCCCATAGCGAATGTTTTCATCAATCGAGCCCGAAAAGAGGAAGTTGTCCTGGAGGACGATGCCGATCTGCTGGCGATAGATGCCGTAGTCCAGCGTGCGCAAATCATGGCCATCGATGCGGATCGTTCCCGAGGAGGGATCGTAGAACCGGGTGAGAAGGCTTATGAGAGTGGACTTGCCGCTGCCGCTCGGGCCAACGAGAGCGATGATCTCACCCGCAGGAACACTCAGGCTGAAGTCGTTCACGGCAACACCGCGGTCGTAGGAAAAACTCACATGGTCGAAATCCACCGCTCCGCGAAGAGAGGGCAGTTCGATGGGATTCGGGATTTCCGTGATATTCGGCCTTATGTCGTGAAGGCTGAGAATGCGCTCGAAGCCGGTGCGAGCGCTGGTGCTGATTTGAATAAGGCTGGAGAGATTTTGCAACGGGCCGAAGAGCATCATGAGGTAGCTGGTAAAAGCCACGAATGAGCCGAGCGACATGGCACCATACATCACATTGCTGCCGCCCCAGAGGAGCACGGATCCATAGACAACGGCAAAGATTCCAGCCAAGAAGAGCCACATGCGGGTGCCCATGAGGGACAACTCCAGCTCGTGAGGGAAATTTTCGCGAATGCGCTGGATGAAACGCCGGCGTTCATGATCCTCCTGCGCAAAACATTTCACAACCTTGATGCCAGTGAATGTCTCTCCCAGCGTGCCTGCCAAAGCGGACTGGCGCTCCTGCACATCGTGGGAGCGCGTGTGGAGCCCGCGGCGATACAGGTGGATCACGGCAAAATAAACAGGCAGGCTCGCCGTGCAGAAGAGAGCCATTTTCCAGTTCAGGAAAAACATGATCGTCATCGCCAGGGCGAGGGAGACCAAGCTGTTGGAAATGGTCGTGAGCGCCGTGTTGATGAACTGCTGCACAGCGGTGGCATCGTGGACAACGCGGTTCACGAGACTCGCCGTGCGCTGGGTTTCGTAAAACGAGAGATGCAGCATCTGAAGGTGGTGGAACAAGGCTCGGCGGATGTCGAAGACCACCCGCTGGCCGGTATAAAAGAGCAAGTAGTTGTGACCGTAGCCCACGAGATAGCGAACGCCTTCGAGGATGAGAAAGGCGACCACAATGCCAGCGAGGAACGGCACATTGCGGCCGGGAATCGCCTCATCAATGACGAGCTTCATGAAAAGCGGCGCCATTGTTGCAATCGATACCGTAATCAGGTTTCCAACAGCGGAGACGCCAAGCAGGCCCTTGTAGCGGCGAACATAGCCCCAAAACCGGGCGGCCACAGGCTTCGAACGATCACTCATCGTGAGTAAAAGAGGTTCATCTTTGATCTGTGGATCACGATGACAGCACAGGACTTCCTTCCATGCGAATGAAAACTTTGGAGGGGGCTCAGGCAGGGTCTTCGATTTTAAGGCCGGACAGATCAGGCAGGAAGAGGTCGGGCGCGAGCTTGGGATTTCGCTCGATGAGGGTGAATTCCGTGGAGACTTCGCTGCCGTCGCGAAAGACCATTTCAAAAAGGGAGACGGCTCCAGTGGATGAATCAAAGCGGATGCGCAGGGATTTCATGCCTTCGGCGAGGCGGGGATCCTTGGGACGGAGAAGGAGGTCCACCTGTCCGGCAGCATTCTCTAAGGAAAGGACTTCGAAACGGCGCTGAAATTCATCGAGCGAGACGGCGAATGGCACAGGCAATTCCTGAAACACGCGGCTCGCAGCGGAAGAGGCCGACAGCCTGCGTGCGAGGGATTTTTTGGGTTCAATGACGAGGAAGTCGTTCGGGGATTTCACCACGAGCAACTCCACAGGATCGCCGACTTGCCAGCGAAAGCGTCCGTCCGCGCCAAACCAAACCGTGCCGGACTTTTTGAGCGGAATCCGAAGCGCAGGCAGTCGGCGGGTTTGAGTAAAATCCGCACGGAGCGAGCGGATGGCAGCCTGTTTGGCAATCCACTCGCGGAGGATTTTATCCGTATCCTCGGCATGCAGCGGTGAAACAAGAAGGAGTAAAACAAGAAGGCGCAGGCGTTTCATTGGCGTTTGATTTTTCCACTTGGAGTTTGAGGAATGTGGTCCACAAAACGAATCTCGATAGGAACTTTGTGGGCGGACAATTCGCGGCGGCAGAGCTTGAGGAGTTCGAGGCGGGGCGGGGCGGGAGCGCCTGAGACCAATACGACCTCCGCAACGGGAACCATGCCGAAATCCGGATGCGACCGTGCCACGACGCGACTGAGTTGAACAGCAGGGTGGGTGTTGAGAACGGCTTCCACCTCATCGGGGAAAAATTTCATACCTCCAATCGAGATCGCCGTGCTGGTGCGGCCAAGGAGTGTTATGAAACCTTCGTCGTCGATTTCAGCGATATCGCCAGTGGCAAACCATCCCTCGTCATCAAGGATTTCGGGGCGTGGTTGCCAAGGCGACAGATACGCATCGAGGCATCCAGGGCCACGCAGGAGAAGCTGTGAATCCTGAAGCTTGGCTTGAAAAGAGGCTTGCGGACGGCCGATCGATGTGGGTCGCCGCGCGGGTGCGGGGAAATTGAGACACGGCAGGCCTACTTCGATGATGCCGAGCGCTTGTGATGGATAGATGCCGAACTTTTTTGAAAACCTTTCGGCGGTGGATGCAGCCAAAGGCGCTGTGGTGGAGACGGCGAGCCGCCAGTGAACGGCGTCGGTGGCCTCGCAACCGGAGAGCATCTCGTAATGAAAAGGCGCCGCATACAGAACCGTGGCGCCAGTTCGTTTCGAAGCCTCAAGAAGATCGCCCGGCAGATTCGATGCCGGAAAAACAATACCGGCGCTGTTCCAGAGGTAGAGCATGATCGAGACAGCGAAATGATGGGACATGGGGAGCACCCAGAGAATGCGGTCGGCGGGCGTGATGCGGAGGCCCTCGTTTGCAGCTGTGATGCGGCCCAGAAGGGTTTTGTGGGAAAGCGTGATGCCTTTGGCATGGCCAGTGGTGCCGGAAGTGAATCGAATGAAGGCGGGGTCGATTTCAGCAAGGTGCTTGATCCAGTCAGGAGACGGGGATGCATGGGCTAGCGACTCGAGCAGCATGCCGTCGGATGCGGTTTGTTTCACGATGACATCCAAGCGAACCTCCTCAATCAACCGCTGGCGCTCCGAGACGGAAAGCTCTGGCGCTATGGGGACAAAGCATCCGCCCGCCCGCAAAATGCCGAGAGCGTGCGCGATGTAATCCGCTCCATCGGGACATTCCAAGCCGACTCGCGGACAAGGCAGGGATTCGATCAGCGGGCGCAGCTGCCGCATGAGACGGGCACTTTTTTCATCGAGGGCGGCGTAGGTCGTTTCCTGTCCATCTTGGAAAATGGCCACCGCAGCGGGATCGGCTTTTTTGAAAATCTCCTCGGCGATGTTCATCTCAAAGTGCGGCTGCCGCTTTGCCTGCGGCCTCCCCCGTGGCGAGACATGTGCCGGTGACGCGGATCGATGCCTGTGCCTCGTGCGTGCAGGAAATGCAACGACCGGCGACGAAGAGATTCTCAAAGGTTCGTGAACGCAGGCAATCTGGCGAAATACCAGCGGGACGGTTCTCAACAGGAAACAGGAAACGCGGACCCTTGGCGTTCTCTCGCAGCTCAAGTGGCCAACAGGCCATGGCGGCGGGAATTTCAACTGACCTGCCTTGGATAATGTCCTCCTCCGTGAGGCACGCCAAACCGCTCACGCGGCGGCTCTCCCGAATGCCGGCCTGCGCGGGTATGCAACTGATGCGGGCCTTTTCGAACCCCTCGGCGTGAACCTGCAGATAACGCATGATTTCAAATGAAACACGGCGTCCGCTGGCCTCCACGCGCGTGAGACACTCCGGCAAACAGGGGTCGTAGGGATCAGCCTGCAGATCGATTGTCGCCCAGACTTCGCTTCGGCTTATCCCGTAACGAAAAGCAACGCCCAGCGCTTCGGGGGAGAGATGTTTTGATGCGACAGCGCCGCTTAGGAGATGCGCAAGCCTGAGGCGGGCATCACCAGCGAGAACGTTTTCGTCGGCGCCGGAAATTCCGAAAATGTAGGCCGGGCGTTGCAAGCGATCGGTTGGCGCACACTCAAAATCAGCACCCGCAAGCGCAGCAGCTTCGGCATCCCCCGAGGCATCGATGAGGGACTTCACTTCGACTGGAAAAATACTCCCACGCGAATGGAGATGCGCGACTTCGATTTTACCTGCAGCGGCTTCGATCCTGTTGAGATCGGTATGGAGAAGAACGGTCAGGTTTGGAGTTCTGCGCGTCAGTTCATCCGCCACCGCAGCGAGGGCGGCGGGGTGGTGCGGAAGGACATCGAGTTTTCCCATTCGCACCGGGCCGGATGCGGCACCCGCTTGGATGAGACTCTCGGCAAACTCTCGCGGGAAGCCCTCGTTGCCATAGGCCAGCGGTTGGGTGTCGTCATTTCTCAGGAGGTAAAGCCCGCAGAGCGTGTGAACAAGCGCATTGGAGGCCATGCCGCCAAGGGCACTGCGCCTCTCGACGAGGAGCGTCTTCGCGCCAGTCCGCGCCGCGGACACGGCGGCAGCGATCCCAGCCGTGCCACCACCCACGACCAGAATGTCGAATTTTTCCGGGGAACTCACGGACTTACTCTGCCGGAATGAGCGCGGCTATTTTCTGCACGGTGGAGAAATTCTCCCTGTTCACCTGCGATACGGGAATGCGGCATCCGAAAGCGGTTTCGACATGGATGAGAAGGCGCATGATCGACATGGAATCCAAGCCGGCTTCGAAGAGGTCGTCTGTGCATTTGAAATCCGGTTCGAGCTCGAGAATGTCGGAGGAAAGAATGCCGAGGAGGCGGGCCTCTTTTTTAGCGATGGCGTCTGGTTTTTCAGCCATGGGCGCAGGGTTTAGAGAATTCCAAGCCGCTGACAAATCTCACGCGTGGCGGTGGATTGATTCAGCGTATAGAGATGGATGCCAGCGACGCCTTGATCGAGAAGATCTGCGCATTGCTCGGTGGCATAGTGCAGGCCGATCTGCCGGAATGCCTCGCTGGACTCGCCTGCGCGTTGCAGGGCTTTCACAAGCCGCGCGGGAAAACGGGCGCCGCCGGCAAGTTCAGCCATTCGGCGCATCGAAGACTGGCTGGTCACAGGCATGATGCCCGCAATGATCGGGACATTGATGCCAGCCAACGCACACCGCTCGCGGAAGTCGTAGAAATCGTGGTTGTCGAAAAAAAGCTGGGTGCAGATGTAATCCGCTCCGGCATCCACCTTCGCCTTGAGGTAGTCCATTTCCAGCAAGCGATTCGGTGTGGCAGGGTGCCCCTCGGGAAACCCCGCAACCCCAATGCCAAAGCCGCGCGGATCGGGGTGTCCGCTGAAATTTTTCACGAAACGCACCAGATCCACTGCCTGCGGAAATGTGTCCTGCGAATGGTCGTAGTCCGGCTTGTCACGCGGTGGATCGCCCCGGAGAGCAAGGATATTGCTCACTCCCGCCGCCGCATAACGCTCGAGAATCGCCGAGATCTCTTCGCGTGTGTGGCCCACACAAGTCAGATGCGGCACCGGGTCCAGCGTCGTGGTGGTCTTCAGCCGAAGAACCAGATCATGCGTGAGTTCGCGGGTCGAACCGCCAGCGCCGTAGGTTACGCTGACAAAGTTCGGGTGGATTTTTTCCAGCTCGCGAATTGTGTCGTAGAGAGCTTGCTGAGCCTCGGCGGTCTTCGGTGGGAAAAACTCGAAAGATACGGTCGGTTTTCCGGGTTTAAGAATGTCGAGGATGTGCATGGAAGAGGTTTTAAGTTTGAAGTATTTTTGCTCTGGATTTTTTTTGCAAACACCGTTGTTCATGCGCTGAGCCTGATTCGTGTAGCTCAGCACCTTCGCAAAGCGAATGCTGGAGGCATAACGCAAGCCAATACTGCACGAGTAGATTAAGTCAACCGGCCTGTTGAACTATTTTCTGCCGCGTAAAAGCTCCCGTGCCGTAGAAGGCTTTCTGGCAGCATGCATAACAAGGGTAACAATCCATATGTTGGAGTGAAGGCGATAGTAAACTGAGTATGGAAAAGGACGGATCAGTATCTTGCGGAAGTCTTGATAGGCGGCACAGTAAATCTCTCCGTCTTGCTGAATGTGCAAAAGCGACGCATAAAAAGTATCGAGAAAACGATTTCCGAGACCCGGATACTTTTTCTCGTCATACCATGCTGCAGCCTCCGCAATATCCTGCAATACTGCAGGAAGGATGCGAATCTCCCTCATGCGCGAATCGCATTGATTTTGCTCTTGAACACATCAATTGAAAGTGCAGAGTTCGAGTTACTAAGAAACCCCTCCCAGCGACTATCCAATATATCTTTTTCTTCTTGGGTTACTTCCAAATAATCTGGACTGGTAGATAGGCTTCTCCATATCTCGTCAACCAATTCCAACTTCTCGCGCGCCGACAGCGATTGGACCTGAGGAAGTTCCGTGAGTGTCATATTGTGAGAATAGCACGAGCATCGTGGAGAGACAAGACAGTATTCCTAAATTCCCTAGTGACCTATCCCTGCTTGCTTGTAGCGTGACTCCTGCCCGCAAAGCGCGGCAAGCCGACCCTAGGTTTTTCTCTGTGTTCTTTGACTCGCTCGCTCCCGCTCGTCTCGCCCCTTCGGGGCCACCCTTCGTTTGCTCTACCTCCCGTCTGCCACGGTGCTCGGTTGTGGTTAATTTCCCTCTGCGCTACCACCCAAGAATTTTAGCGAAAATTAGTGGAGCAACAATTGTTGCATCTGATTCGATGATAAATTTCGGGGTTTTTTCGCCGAGTTTGCCCCATGTGATTTTCTCGTTGGGAACAGCGCCAGAATAGCTTCCGTAACTCGTTGTGGAATCGCTGATCTGGCAGAAATAACCCCAGAGCGGCACATCCGTGCGGCGGAGGTCCTGGTGAAGCATCGGCACCACACAAATCGGGAAATCGCCTGCGATGCCGCCGCCGATTTGGAAGAAGCCGATGGGCGTTTTGTGGCTCGTCGGCGCATACCATTCAGCCAGCGACATCATGTATTCGATGCCAGAGCGGACCGTGTGAACATTTTTCACATCCCCTTCGATGCAATGGCCGGCATACATGTTGCCGAGCGTTGAATCCTCCCAACCAGGAACGAACATGGGGAGGTTTTTCTCCTTGGCTGCGATCATCCAGCTGTTCTTGGGATCGATCTGAAAGCTCTTTTGAAGATCGGGCGAATCAAGAATCCGCCAGAAGAACTCATGCGGGAAAAGACGCTCTCCTTTGGCATCGGCGGCCATCCACTCCTTGAGAATCACATCCTCAATACGGCGCATGGCTTCCATTTCAGGAATGCAGGTATCCGTGACGCGATTCATGTGGCGGGCGAGCAGCGCCTGCTCATCAGCTGGAGTTAGATCGCGATAGTTCGGAATGCGCTCGTAAAAATCATGCGCCACCAGATTGAAAATGTCCTCCTCCAGGTTCGCTCCCGTGCAAACGATGCCATGAACTTTTCCCTGACGAATCATCTCCGCAAGGGAAATTCCCAACTCGGCCGTGCTCATGGCACCGGCAAGCGTCATGAGCATGATTCCGCCCTGGTCCAAGTGATGGGTGTAGGCTTCAGCAGCATCCTTGAGTGCGGCGGCGTTGAAATGGCGATAGTGGAGATCGATGAATTGCGAAACAGGACCTTGAGACATGATGGTTAAGATAAACGAAACGCGTTTCTAACAGGTCAAACATTCGCTGCAAAGCGAGATTGCCAGTCCAGAAGCCTCGCGAAAGAGAGAGAGGTTGTTCACATCTTCTAATAAAGAAGAAATAATTTTTTAGAAATACTCTTCTTCTTATTGGTGTGAACAAGCGGGCAGAAGTTTGTTCTTCACGCTCCCAGTGGGCGTTCCACGCATTTTTGAGCCTGTGTAAAACCTGTGAATGAAAAAGAGCGACTCTGAAAAACTCGGATTTTTCCGCCAGTTGTTCGATCTTGCTGGCAGGGATTCACAAGTTGTTCACAGGCTGTTGACATCTTTAACAAAGCCTTGGAGCCGCTCATTTGGGGAAAAATTTCTGCGCGATTGGCATGCGTCGTCCCATGCCAAAAGCACGACTCGTCATCTTGAGTCCCGGAGCGGCTTGTTCGCGTTTGTATTCGTTAAAATCCACCTTGCGCGTCACCCAGCGGACGGTTTCGGCATCGAAACCTGCTGACACAATCTCATCAGCGCCCAAGTTTTCCTCCACATATAATTTGAGAATGCCATCGAGGACATCATAAGGCGGGAGGGTGTCCTGATCTGTCTGATCAGGGCGGAGCTCCGCGCTGGGTGGTTTGTCGATGGTGCGGCGAGGGATGATTTCCCGGACGCGGTTCAAATGTTCCGCCAGTTCGTAAACGAGGGTTTTTGGCACATCCGAGATCGCTGCAAGTCCACCGGCCATATCGCCGTAGAGCGTGCAATATCCTACAGCGAGTTCACTTTTGTTGCCGGTCGTGAGCAGGAGGTGGCCGAATTTATTCGAAAGCGACATGAGCGTGAGACCACGCAAGCGCGCTTGCATGTTTTCTTCCGTGGCATCCTCTGGCAGATCATCAAAGACCGGTTTCATTTGTTTTTTGAAAACCTCGAAACTTTCGCCAATGGGTATCGTGAGACATTTGATGTCGAGGTTTTTGGCCAGAGAGAGAGCGTCCTCCACACTATGCGATGAGGAAAAAGGGGATGGCATTGCGACACCGGTGACTTTGTCTGCACCAAGCGCTTCGACGGCGAGGCAGGCGACGACAGCGCTGTCGATGCCGCCACTCAAGCCCAACACCGCCGAGCGAAAACCACACTTTCTGGCATAGTCGCGCACACCCAACACCAACGCGCGACGCAAGTCATCAAGGCGATTCGAATCAGGCGTTATATAGCCCTCCGAAAAAAGCCGCGCGCTTTCCTCGAAACCAGGCAGACGCATTTCGACTGCTCCTTCCGCGCTGATGGCCAGCGAGTGGCCATCAAAGACCAGCTCGTCGTTTCCTCCGACAGCATTGCAGTAGTAAAAGGGAACGCCATGGCGACGCGCTTGGTTTTTGATCATGGTTTCGCGTTGCGATGGCTTGCCGAGTTGGAATGGCGAGGCGCTTAAATTCAAAATCGCCTTGGCTCCGGCGGCGACAAGCGTTTCCACGGGATCACTCGAATACAACGAGCGGTGTAGGAAATCCGGTGTCCAAATGTCTTCGCAGATCGTGATGCCGAAAAGTTGGCCATGTATCTCGACAGGCGTTGGATTTTTACAAGGCTCGAAATACCGGCTCTCGTTGAAGACATCGTATGTCGGCAGAAGCGTCTTATAAACCCAGCGAATCGCGCGGCCCCGCTCCAGAATCGCAGCCGCATTATAAAAAGGTCGTCCCGAAGTCGTGGGATTTTTTTGCACGCAACCGATGATCCATGCCGCCGAGCCGACCTCCCGATGAATCTCCTCGAGCGCCTGCAGGCTCATCGGCACAAAGTTTGATTGGAAGAGCAAATCCTGCGGCGGGTAGCCTGTGAGAACCAATTCCGGCGTGAGAATGACATCCGCTCCCCGCGCTTCCAGCGAGCGGCAAGCCTCGACAATGCGGCGCGCATTTTCCGCCAAGTCCCCCACCGTCGAATTAATCTGAGCCAGTCCGATATTCATAAAATTACCAAAATCCCCACTGCCGCGTCGCCATAATGTAAACGCCCAGCCCGAGGTTTGTCACCCCGTGCGCGAGCACGCAGGCCGCGAGACTCCCTGTCCGCATCGCCACGAAATTGTAGATCACCCCGCAAAGCAACGCCGCAGGCCAATCCGCCATGCCATGCACCAGCATGAAACACACGGCCACCGCAGCGAAGGATTTCCATTGAAAAGCCCCCACCGGCAGAGAGGTGAAATCCTCCCGAATCAAGTAACGCATCAAAAACCCGCGCCAAAAAATTTCCTCCACCAAAGGAACAACAACAACCAATCGTGCAAAGCGTGCCGCGACAGTCATCCAGTAAAGCGCCGAACCCTCGCCGAACACGGTGGGATCGAATCCATCCACTCGCGCCCCCGCTCCCAGAAAAGCCTGAGGAGCGATCCACAGACCCAGCACCACGACCCCCGCAGCCAACGCCAATCCTATCCCCCCGCGCTTTGCGAAATCATACTGCCTCCAATAAAAAACCAAAACCCCCGCGCAAAGCGCCGTCTGAAGCGGATAAATCCAATACTCCGGACTGCGCAACCAGAGCGAATCCGCAGCGGGATTTTTGACGAGCGAGACCAACATCAACCCGCCCATGAAAACGAAAAACGGCATCACATAAGCAGCCATCGGAGAACGCAGCGAAGAAGGTAAATTCATCGCCCGACAATCAATCACACCTCGCCCGACAATTAAAGACGCTGCTTCGCGCAACCCCTTGGAGGGTCAACCTCCGGCTTGACCCAAGACTGAACAGTTTCGTTATCGCACCGTCTCGTTCCCATTACGCCGTGCAAACAAAAACGCCGCTTCGCAGCTGAAACTTGGGTCATGCGAGGACGATGAACCCTCCCAGTTATCGAATCGCGCTACCGCGCGGAAATCTCATCGATGCGCCAACAACGCTCTGCTGAGGTCGTTGGGATGCCGATATCCGAGGTGGTAGGCGGCAGCTTTGACTTGCCAGCCTTCGTTCTCAACGAGACGACGGGCTTCCTGCCATTTGAGATTTCGAAAATAGGCGCCGGGGGAGAGTCCTGCCTGACTACGGAAAAAACGGTGCAGGGCGCTGGGCGACATTCCCAAGTAGTCGCAGAGTGAAGGCACGGGCGTGTGGATGGAAAGGTTGTTCATCATCCAGGAGTGGGCCAACTCCCACCGCAAGTCGCCGGTGGCGGCTGCCGTGCGCGTGGCTCGCAGGATTTCGACTTCTACGAGTTGGCGCAGCGCGTTGAGGGTAAATGGCAGGGCGCTGTCCGAGACGGCAATCTCCTTGCGGCAGCGGGAGTGCAGTTCCTTGAGCGCATCGAGTGAGGAGTCGCGCAAGTCGAGTGTGCGCGATGCGCCCTCGGTAATTTCGAGTTCAGGGAGCTGGGGACGATCCTTCCATACCCAAACGAGGATGCTAACCGTCTCGCGCCGTTTCTGAGTGATGCCAAAGCGGCAGTCGGAGTCGATCAGTATGGCGTTTGGTCCTTGAACGACCTTTTGCTCGTTGCCGACGGATAGCACAATCTCGCCGCTGACCAGAATGAAGTAGTTTGTGCCACGGTCGTAGTGAACAGGGAGGGGATTTTTCGCAAAATCCCGGCGCCCCCAGCCAAGGTAAATGAGCGGGAGATTCCCTTGCCCGCCCCAACTCGGCCGGCCAGGCGGGGGGTGGACGGTCACTTTGGAAATGGGGTTCGGCACAGTAGCAGTTTATGTCACTCGTAGGAGAATGGCTATCGCTTTTGTGTTTCTATGATGCGCTGAACCAATGAGAATTACACGGCTATTTGCAGTCTCTATCGAAGTCCCCAACTCTCAAAACTCCACTATGAAAAAACTCCCGAGATTCACCATCGGCATGGGTGACCGTTTTGCCCATCAAGGCGAGGCTCAGCTTTCCGCCGTGCAATCCGCTGCAGAACGCGGCGTGCCGCTGCACCCGGTTTGGAACAAGTCGAATCGTGAGCATACGCTTATTGGCACAAAACCCGAGGGTCTCCGCGCCGAAGCGGATGCCGCCGTGAAGGCATTGAACTGGACCGCGCCTTACTTTGTGGATGCCGATCACATCAACCTGCACACGGTGGATGGATTCCTCGCGGCGAGTGATTTCTTCACGCTCGATGTGGCGGATTATTCCGGCAAGCCCGCAAGCCCGGAGAGCATGGCAGCGTTTCTCGAAAAGCGCGCCGGCCTGGTTGGCTCGCATCGTCTCCCCTTGCTCGATGCGCCGCTGGAAATCACCCGCGCTGATCTGGAGCGCACGGCGGGAAAATTTCTCTGGGCCATGCAGGAGGCAGGCCGCATCTATCGTCATATCGCCGCCGCGAAACCGGCGGACTCTTTTGCTGTCGAGGTCTCGGTGGATGAAACCGACGCTCCGCAGACGCCGGGCGAGTTGTTAATCATTCTGGCTATGATCGCCGACGAAGGAATTCCCGCTCAAACCATCGCGCCGAAGTTCACCGGACGCTTCAACAAGGGTGTGGACTATGTCGGCGACATCGCGGCCTTCGAGCGCGAGTTCGATGCCGATCTGGCCGTGCTGGCCTATGCGGTTCGTGAATTCGGTTTGCCCGACACGCTCAAAATCAGCGTCCATTCCGGCAGCGACAAATTCTCGCTCTACCCGATCATCCGCCGTCTGGTTGCGCGTCACAACGCGGGGCTTCATTTGAAAACCGCCGGCACGACTTGGCTCGAAGAGGTGGCGGGTTTGGCGGAATCCGGAGGCGAGGGATTGGAAATCGCGAAGGACATCTACGCCGCCGCACTTCCGCAGGCCGAGGAACTCATCAAGCCCTATGCGCCTGTTGTGGACATTGAAATCCCGAAGCTGCCATCGATTGAAACCGTTCGCAGCTGGACTTCCCGGGACTATGTCGAAGCGCTCAACCACGATGCCACTTGCCCGAAATACAACCTTCAGTTCCGGCAGTTCATCCATGTCTCGTTCAAAGTTGCCGCCGGCATGGGTGCGCGCTACACCGATGCCTTGAAGACCAACCGCGGTATCGTCGGACGCAGGGTTCGCGACAACCTGCTCAAGAAGCACATCGAGCCGCTGTTTTGCTGATCTGTTATGAAATCACGCCCGTTCATCCACGAAGACTTCCTCCTCGACTCCCCCGCCGCGCGCGAGCTTTACCACTGCCACGCGGCCGATTTGCCGATCATCGACTATCACTGCCATCTGCCTCCCAAGGAGATTGCGGACGATATTCGCTGGGACAACATGGCCACGCTCTGGCTTGGCGGCGACCACTACAAATGGCGGGCGATGCGCACGGCGGGAGTCAACGAGCGCTTCTGCACCGGTGATGCAACGCCTTGGGAAAAGTTCGAGCAATACGCCG
The DNA here is from genome assembly GCA_044345595.1 of Terrimicrobiaceae bacterium. Lineage (GTDB taxonomy): Bacteria > Verrucomicrobiota > Verrucomicrobiia > Chthoniobacterales > Terrimicrobiaceae > UBA967. The sequence goes on along the minus strand of JBIJAV010000001.1, from coordinate 40,460 downwards.
CCACCATGCCGAAATTGCTGCGCAATCCGCTCTACCATTGGTCGCATATCGAACTCGCGCGCTACTTTGGAGTGAGCGATAGCCTGCTCAATCCCGAAACCGCACGCGACATCTACGACCATTGCAACTCGCTTCTCGCGCAGCCGGATTTTTCCTGCCGGGGCTTGATGAAAAAATCCAAGGTCGAGGTCGTCTGCACAACTGACGATCCGGTGGATTCGTTGGAGCACCATGCCTCTATCACCGCCGATGCGTCGTTTGATATCCAAGTGCGCCCGACCTGGCGTCCCGACAAGGCACTCCTCATTGACCAACCTGCTGCCTTCGCCACATGGCTTGAAGCGCTGGAAAAAGCCTCGGGGTTAAGCATCGGCACACTCTCCGATCTCATGCAGGCCTTGCGAAACCGGCATGATTTCTTCGCCTCCCGTGGATGCCGTCTCTCCGACCGGGGCGTGGATACCGTTTGGGCCGAAGATTGCACAGAGAGCGAAGCGGCCTCGATCTTCGCCAAGGCGCGGGTGGGTGACGCCGTGACGCCGCATGAAGCGCTGCGTTACAAATCCTACCTTCTCCACGAACTCGCCGTGATGGATGCGGCAAAAGGATGGACGATGCAGATCCACTACGGAGCCATCCGAAACAATAACACGCGCATGAAAAAAATGCTCGGCGCGGATTGTGGATTCGATTCCATCGGCGATCTGCCCGTGGCGGCGGCTTTGGCCAAACACCTCGACCGGCTCGACTTCGCGGGCAGCCTGCCCAAGACGATCATCTACAACCTCAACCCCCGCGACAACGAACTCGTCGCCACGATGCTCGGGAATTTCCAGGATGGCATCACGGCAGGCAAAATCCAGTTCGGCAGCGGATGGTGGTTCCTCGATCAACTCGACGGTATGACGCGCCAGATCGAAAGCCTCTCGCAACTCGGCTTGCTGAGCCAATTCGTCGGGATGCTCACCGACAGCCGTTCATTCCTTTCCTACACGCGCCACGAATACTTCCGCCGGTTGCTCTGCAACATCCTCGGGGACGACATCGAGCGCGGACGCTTGCCCAACGATCTTTCGCTCGTTGGAAAAATGGTGGAGGACATCAGCTACCACAACGCCCGCCGCTACTTCGGTTTCTACGAAGACCAATAAGAAGCGCGCCGACTTTTGGAGGGTCAGCCTCCGGCTTGACCCAAGACTGAACCGCTCCACTACCACGCCGTCCCGTTCCCCTCACGCCGAACGCCGCTTCGCGGCTGAAGCTTGGGGCATGCGAGACGATGCCCCCCCCAAAATTACGATGCTGCGAGGGTTTCGTAGAGGGCTTTGGTTTGTTTGGCGATGGATGCCCAGGAGAAGGTGTCGATGGCGCGTTGGCGTCCGGCGTTGCCGAAGGCTTTTTGTTTGGCGGGGTCGGCCATGATTTCGTTGATGCGAGTGGCGAGGTCGCGGGAGAATTTTTTGGGGTTGACCGGTTCGAACGGGCTCTCCGTCATTTGCTCGACGGGGATGAGGTAGCCGGTTTCGCCATGGACGACGACTTCGGGGATACCGCCGACGGCGCTGGCCACGACGGCGCGTCCGCAGGCCATGGCTTCGAGGTTGATGATGCCGAAGGGCTCGTAGATCGAGGGGCAGACGAAGACGCCTGCGTGGCTGTAGAGTTCGATCTTGGATTTGTTGTCGAGCATCTGGTCGATCCAGATGATGCCGTCGCGTTGGCTTTGGGCTTGGCCGACGGCGGCTTTCATTTCGGCTGCGATCTCGGGTGTGTCGGGTGCGCCGGCGCAGAGGACGATCTGGAAGCCGGGGTCGAGGTGCTTGATGGCGTTGACGAGGTGGATGATGCCTTTCTGGCGGGTGATGCGACCGAGAAAGAGGACGTAGGGTTTGGTGGGGTCGATACCGAAGCGGTCGAGCACGCCGTGGGTTGTGACGGCCTGGTATTCGGCGGGGTCGATGCCGTTGTAAATGATGTGGAGGCGGGCGGGGTCGATCTGGAAAAGCTTTTCCACATCGCGGCGGGTGCCTTCAGAGACTGCGATGACGGCGTCAGCCATTTCGAGGGCTGTGCGCTCAAGCCAGCAGGTGAAATCATAGCCGCCGCCGAGTTGCTCGCGTTTCCAAGGCCGGAGCGGCTCGAGCGAGTGGACGGTGATGACGAGGGGAATGCCGTAGTTCAGCTTGGCGAGGATGCCGCCGAAGTGGGCATACCATGTGTGGCAATGCACGACACCGGCGTCGATGTTGGTGGTGTTGAAATCGAGGCAACGCTGGAGGGCACCGAAGACCGACTGGAGTTGTTTCGGAGAGGTCCAACGGGCGGTATCGAGGCCGAATCCATGCGCGGCCAGCTGGCCGGCGGAGGTGTTTTGGTCGCCGAAGCAGCGGACATCCACAGGCATGAGCTTGGCGAGTTCGCGGCTGAGGTATTCGACATGCACTCCGGCGCCGCCGTAGATGTGGGGTGGATATTCGTTGGTGAGGAACAGGGCTTTCATGGGACTGGATTGATTCACATCAGGCGGCAGGGGATGGAGAACTGGAGCTGGCCGGCGCCGGGCTCGAGCCATGGCGCGTCGATGGCGGTGAGGGAGGCTTTTTTCACCAGCACGGCGGCTGGTTCGGGAGTTCCCAAAAGCTCGCCGATGGTTGTGCTGAAATCGGGTTCGTGACCGACGAGCAAGACAGAGTCGCTGGCAGCGTGTGGCGCGAGGCGTGCGAGTAGGGTGGAGGTTTCCATCCCGCAGGCGAGCCAGCTTTCGATGGCGACTTCGCGCCCGAGCGTTTCAGCGACGATCTCCGCTGTCTGCCTGGCGCGGGTCACGGGACTGCTGAGAATAACGGCTGGCTCGAGTCCATGACTTGCGCAGAATTTCCCAACCTTCGCCGCCTGCTGCAGCCCTTTGGGCGTGAGTTTGCGGTCGAAGTCCGACTCGGCCAGATCCTCGGCTTCGGCGTGGCGCAGGAAGTAGATGGTCATGGAGGGAGGCTGCTTTTTACATGCTCATGCCGCCATCCACCGCGAGCACTTGGCCGCTGATGTAGGAGGCTTCGGCGCTGGCGAGGAAGCTCACGGCGGCGGCGATGTCATCCGTCGCGCCAAATCGAGCGACCGGGATCTGCGCCAGAGCGCCTTTGCGGACTTCTTCGTTGAGCACGGAGGTCATGTCGGTCTCGATGAAGCCCGGAGCGACGACATTGACTGTGATGCCACGGCTGGCGATTTCGCGGGCAATGCTCTTGGTCATGCCAATGAGGCCGGCTTTGCTGGCAGCGTAGTTGGCCTGGCCGGCGAGTCCCATGAGTCCGCTCACGGAGCTGATATTGATGATGCGGCCGGAGCGTTGCTTGACCATGGCGCGCAGGATGGCGCGGGTGAAATTGAAGGCGCCTTTGAGATTGGTCTGGAGCACGACATCCCAATCGTCGCTCGACATGCGCATGGCGAGCGTGTCGCGGGTGATACCGGCATTGTTCACCAGAATGTCGCAACGACCGAAGTCGGCCAGGATTTGATCGCCCGTCTTCTGCACGGCATCGAAGTCGGCGACATCCACCGCGTAGGGCTTGGCTGCACCTGGCGTGATGGCGTTGATGGCATCGGCCGTGCGGGCTGAGTTTGATTCTGTGCGGCTGACGACGGCGACTTTCGCGCCTTCGGCGGCGAGGCGTTTTGCGATGGCTTCGCCGATGCCGCGACCTGCTCCGGTGACGACGGCGACCTGATTTTCAAATCGTTTTGTGCTCATGCTGGAGGGCACAGAAGACCACCGTCGAAGCGGATTGGAAACAAAATTTTCCATCCGAATTTTTCCCAACGCATCGCTCGGCGCTCAGGCGCCGCATCTCCGCTTCGCCAACGATCTCAACCCTCGAATTCCCTCGACGCCCAAACTCGCAATGACCAGGAATATCCATGTCCGTAACGACCAAAAATTTGGACGATCGTCCAAATTTTTGGTCGCGGCAGTTTATAAGTTACTCCTGGAAAAAGAAGTGCAGGATTTCTGAAGAAAGCACTTTTTTTTGAAGGGGTGTCTTTTTTGCAAAAGCAGGAGGTTGAATTTGGAATCCAGGCCAAGAACGCAGGCGGTGAGCGTTTGACAAAAAATTTGGACGATCGTCCAAAAAATTGGTCTTTGCGGGAAAAATCCTGCGCAGCCTGTATTGTTTTTTGACGGATTCTAACGACCCGCGACCGTGCGGGAATCGGGTAGGGCGAGGTTTTTGATGACGGTCATGAGATAGACCGGCTCGGGGTGTTTGTCCCTGTATTTGGTGATTTCGCGTTTCTCGACGACGCGGAATCCGAATCGCTCGAAAAGCTTCGCACCGCGCCGGGACTCAAAGGTCACGACCTGGCCGAAGACTTCCTTCTCGCCATGCGCGCGGAGGAAGTCGAAATACTTGTTCGTCATGGCCTGGGTGGTGGCGAGTTTTTGCGCTTCGGGGAGGACATTGAAATGGAAGTGCGCCGTGCGGCGCGGCGCGGCTGGGACTTCGCGCCAGGAATTTTTGAGAATCCAGCGGATGAAGCCGCGCGTGGCTTCATTGTAGCCACGGTAGCGGAGCATTCCGATTCCGAAGAGGCGGAGGTTTTGGAAAAAGCCATACCACTGGTGGCGCAGCGGACGCCGGGAGCCGAGGAGGTAGCCTTTGACCACGCCGTCCTGCTCGAGCACGAATGCCGCCTCCGGCTCCACATCGGTGTAATAGGCGGTGAGATAATCGGCGAAGAGCTCCCGGTCCTCGAAAACCGGATCGATCGGTTTGCCAAGAAAACCCGTCTCGCAACAAAGCCGCCGCACCGCCGCACGGTCGCGGGGCTCGTAATTGCGAATAATGGTATCAGGCGAATGGGCCACAGGCGGACACTCTATGCAGGCGCTCTCGCGCAGAGAAGGAAATTGAGATCTTTGCAGGTGCCCGCTTGCAGAGCGGGCTGGAGACGCAGTCCTGAAAAGCAAAAAAAGACCACCGTGTCGGGTGGTCTTTTTTCTGCTGGGGGTGAAAGGCGGGTCGGGCGAGTCAGTAGTCGTCCTCGGTCTTTTTTTGTATGGAACTCGAAGGCGGCGGCGGGGGCCGAAGCGCCCCAGGAGAAGTCCGCTGCTTTGGCGTGGAGTGGAGCAGTGATCTCATGCCTTGCGTCAGGAATTCCCGAATGGCTGAGGCGTTCAGCAGGATTTTTGCAATCCCAACCATGCCGCCCAAGGCGACGAAGAACACCAAGTAACCGGCCGCCATGTGGAACCAGGAAGGCTCGCTGAGCGCATTTTTCCCAATCGCAAACTCCGGCCCGAACACAATCGTGCCAATCGTCAGCATGAGAATACGCGCAAGATTTCCGGCAATCGCCAATGGCGCTGAGCAGATGAAAAGAATCCACTTCTGCCACCAGTTTTTCATGGCTATGTGTCCATAAAGCGCGCTCGCCATCATCAGCGAAAAAAGCGACCGAATGCCAGAACACGGATCCGCCACATCTACCGCAAACTTTTTCCCCGCCGGAATTCCCAGCAACGGCTCCGGCGCCGAAAGAATCCCGGTCCCATTCCGCACTACATCAATACCAATGAAATCCAACGAAAAAACCGCCGCATGTGACATCATCACGCGGAGCGGGAAGGCTATGTAGTTGTCCAAAAATGGCACCGGCCAGGCGAAGACGAGGAAGGTCAGCGGAAAGCCAAAAAATAAAACCGTTCTCCAACCCAGGAGGAACCAAATTGTTCCGATGACCATTCCTTGAAAGGCAAAGAATCCGATGTAGTGGGTTCCCATGCGGTAGCCCACCCAGAAAAACCCATACGCTAAAATCACGAACACCAGACCAATCCAAGAGGAAGTGGGCGTCGGGAGTGGCTTTTGGTAGAGGCAATGAACAAAAATCAGGAAGGCAGCTGGCAAAACTAGAAGGCAGTGCCCCCAATCCCCGCTGCCCTTTGAAATATTAATAAACTGTTTGAAAGCCGACTCATTGACTGGACCATAACCTTGTGAGTAGGGGATCAAGGCAAAGAGCAAGAAGGGCACGATCCAAGCCAATCCGAGCGCAACAAGCTGGCGGTCGGAAGCGTGTGAGCGAATCGGATCGAGAAAGTTATTCACAGGTAGAATAGGAGTGTTGCATATTGAGATGCTTTTCGACAATTGCAAAAGTTTGGGCATCTTTTACGGGATGGAGTGACCAAGCGCCCGAGGCCATTGCGTCTGTTGGAGATGGGCGGTTTATTTCCAAATTTTGCACAAATTTTCCTTGTGATGGGATTTCCCGGAGTCTATAGCCCAAACGGTGTGCTGTGGTGGGCAGGTCAAGTTCTAAATACCAATTCGCAAGCGTGTTGTCTGCAGCAACGGATTCCCACGCCTCCCGTCTCCAGAAGTGACCAGTTCCAAGCAGGGATAGGGCCACCTTTTCTTCGTAAGTATCCGTGACCGTGGACAGCCAATGCGGGTTCGTAGAGGCATCCACCCGTCCCAAGTGGTATGCGAGAATGTCCGCGTTTTCCGCAGCGAGGCAGCGCAGCATGCGTGCAGGTAAATCGGCAATCATCGGGAGGTGGTCGTATTCCTGAAAAAGAATATGCGTGAAGGATCGTCCCTGGAGCCAGTTCGTGGTGCGGGAAAAAATCTCACGATAGCTCTGCCGCTCCCGCTGGTGGTCGTAGGTTTTGTGCTTCGATTCGGTGAGAAGAAATTTCTGTGAATGCGAGATTTTTTGAAACGCATCTTGGCTTCCACCATAAGCAAGTAAGAGACTTTCCCGATGAAAACCGGCTTTTGTCCAAAGAAATATCGTTTTTTCGACTGATTCCGGATCGCGATGATCGAGAAGCACGAGGAGGACGCTCTTGGGCTCGCCTGGCGCTGCGGATACGGGGCTCGCAGAAGAAAAATCCACCTCCGGATGCGCAGTAAAGCCGATAGACTGCTTCCAATAGGTCAGACGCTTCTGAGCTATGGGCAGCGGCACGACGGCGCAATCGCAGCCCAACAAATGCACTCGCCCGCCCCAATAAAAAATCAAACCCCGTCCGAGCGGCTTGCCCGTTCGGCAGTCGCGAATTTCGGAGCCGATGAGCCGAAAAAAACCAACGCCCACATCGCGAAGGGCTTCTTTGAGTTGTTTTAACATTTTTTAGACAGAATGAACAGAATTGACAGAATTTTTGAGGAAAAAAACGGAAAGCTGACACTTGAAGGCTGAAATTCGATCACCCTTGAGAATCTTTCCTTACATCCTCAAACTCTTTCAGCGCCATGCCCACGACTTGATCCATATTATAGTAGCGGTAGGTCGCCAGGCGGCCGATGAAGGAAATGCCGGTGCATCCGCAGTCTTTTGGCAAATAGGCGTCTGGCTTCAGCGAAGCTTGGTCGGCAAGAGCCTTGTATTTTTTGTAGAGGGCCGATGAATCCGGTGCAGGGATCGGATAGTAGGGCTCCTTACCGGGGCCAAAGTCATCAGGGTATTCGCGAACGATCGTGGTGTTCGGGCAATCCTGCCCTGTGGCATGCTTGATTTCGACAATTCGTGTAAATGGCTCCTCCCCGGGATAATTCACCTGCATCGCCGGTTGATAATGTTGAGGGGGAACAGGAAAAGCGGCATGCGATGGCTGAGGGGGCTTTGAAATCAACGCCTTAGGCGTGAAGGATTCCGCCTCGAAGCGGAGCGATCGGTAGGGCAAGCGGCCGAGTTGGAAGTCGAAGAATTCATCAATCGGCCCAGTGAAGACGAGGTGGTTAAATTTCACTTGCGGAAGAATATCGCGGTAGGAGGTGTTCAAGCGCAGGTCCAGCTTGTCGCCGCAAGCGCGGATCATGTTCTCAAAGAGTTTGGTATATCCTTGCTTGGGAATGGCCTGAAATTCATCGCTCAGATAGCGATCGTCGCGGTTCGTGCGAAGCGGGATTCGCCCGCACACGCTGGCATCCAGCTCTCTCGGATGTCTCCGCCATTGCTTGAGTGTATAGCCTTTGAAAAACTTCTCATAAAGCTCCCAGCCCACCTGCGAAATGATGACCTCTTCCGAATTCGCGGGATTTTCTATCGCAATCCGCTTCTCCGCAAGCCAGGCCTCCATCTCTTCGGTTGTCGATACGCGGCCGATCAGTTGCTCGAAGGGATGAGAGAAGATGTCTTTTCATGTTTTGAAAATAGCAATAAAACTGCTTATTTTAAGACATGTTTTGGCGGAATTTTTTTGACGCAGGATTTGCAAAAAAAATAGGAGGAGATTTTTAGACAAAATTAACAAAATTAACGCAATTGGGGGTGAGGGAAACTGGAAACCTGAAACCGGCGACTTGAAACCCGGAGATTGTAGTTCTTTGGAATAGCTTTTCAGCACCCGCCGCGCTTTTTTCCTCTGTGCTTTCTGTGCCCTCTGTGGTCAATCCTGCTGGAATTAGCTTTCACTCACCGCAGACAGGGCCTCTTCCATACTATTTCGGAATTTTTCAACAGTAAAATTCTCTTCATATCGCCGCCGACCGGCGGCGCCCATTGTCCTTCGCAAATCTGGATCTAAAATGAGGTTTTCCAAGCGTTCAGCGATGGATTTGGCATCCTTTGGAGGGACAAGGAAGCCGGTTTCTCCGTCCGCCACGATATCCGGGAGGCCGCGCCAATCGGTGGCAACAACTGGCAAGCTGCACATCATGGCTTCAATCGCCACTAAAGGGAATGTTTCCGCTGAGTAAAATGTGGGGAAACAGAATACATCCGCGCAAGAATAAGCCTCCCATTTATTGTCGTCATAAAGCGGGCCAGTGAACTCAACGATTTCTTCAAGCTGATGGTTTTGAATAAAGTCTTTGAATTGCTTTTCCTCCACCTCTGAGGCGGCTTTTCCTACGATTTTGCAGCTGAAATGAACCCCTTTTTCTTTTAAGTAGGCACAAGCTTCCAAGAGGATGCCAACGCCTTTTTCTTCGCTAACCATTCCGCAAAAAAGAAATTCGGGCGCATGTTCTGTTGATGAGCGATGGAGTTTTTTTACTATGTCAGGCTCGGGAATGCCGTTTGGTATGATAGAAATGACATGAGAATCAAAAAACTCTGCATCAGCTTTCGCAAAACTGGAAATTGAAATGGAAAGCGCAGGATTTCCGTAAGCCAGCCAGAAAGCTTTTTGGAGGGGCCAAGGAAGACGCTCATAGAATCCTTTCAAACCGCTCGCGTGAAAATGAAAAACTATTTTCTTAAAAAGCCAGCGCGTGCCAATGAGTAGCACACAATCACGCAGAAATGGCACTACATTCGGACTGGCCGGTGGGTAGTAAAGTATTGGAGAGCCCGTGCGAAATCGTGCGATCAGAATGTTAAAAAATACTTGGACCAAGTGAAGAATCTTTTTCCACCGAAATGTGCCAACCTCCTGGATATCATCCGAAAATGCCATTCGCACGTGGTGGAACTTGACTTTGGAGTAGTCGCCTTCCAAGAGGAGTTGGTTCATTACCGCTTGCCCATGAAAAGGCGGGGGCGTTTGAGCAACCGCAACGATCTTGGGAATTAACTCGGCCATAGGCCTGAAACGCTTCCTATCAGGGATTTATATCCAGAAGAAGTATGGATTTTTGTATTCAGTTGAAAATTTTGATAGGCTCCAGCGAGGAATCGCTGCAACCGATTGTGTAGAATAACGAGTGGATTAAGCGCTCGCGGAGGCCAACGCGTTTCCGCCCACCATTGCATCAGTTCGTTGCAATTTTTGTCCGCACTGAGATTTTGTCCGGTGAACGCATAGGCTGCTAATGGTAATCGGCAGGCGTGGATGTTTTTTCTATTTAGCAAAAAATGCTCCATCAAGACTGCATCACTGATAACTTTCCAGCGCGGATCCAATGAGGGATGCGGTAGGGCCGATTTTTTAAAAAACATGGCGCAACTCAGCGAGTGCAGATGGGCCAAGCGCGTATGCCAAAGGCCGGGAACCATAATTCTCCTATAGCAAATGGGCTCCAAGGAGGAATTAAGCAAAATCGCGTCACCTAGCAAGACATCCAGCTTTGTTTGCTGCTGAAAAATCTCCTCCACTTTGGAAAGAGTCTCGGGCAGATATTGCTCATCAGAATTCAGCCATGCACAAATCTCCCCAGCAGATCGCGCAAGGCCACGATTAATGGCATCATACATTCCGGCATCCTTCTCGCTGAAAATTTTGAGGGAATAGTTGGCTGCCTGGTCGGAAGCGGATTGAAGGATCGCAGGCTGGACGCCTAAGCCACATTCTTTGGCATGGAAAATCAGCTGACCGTCACGGTAAAACTCCGCGCCGAGTTCACGAGCCAGTTCCTCGATGCCTGGCGTTCCGGCATCTTGGATAATGTGCTCGATGGAGAGAGCCGAGTGCAAGACTTGATCCCGCACGCTGGCGATACACAACCGCAACCAATCAAGTTGGCGAAAGGTAGGTGTAACGATACTAAATTCAGGATTCAAGACAAGTTATGGCAGAATGATTGTTGGCAAAATCATGGACAGCAAAATCATTGGGGGGAATTTTTTATAACCACCGATTGCACTGATAAACATGGATGGTAAGAATGGGTTTATTGGCAACCCCGGGTCAGGGAAGATTGGGGAGTGCCTATTCACAGATTGCTTGGGCGGCATGGATGACCCCCGCGAAGCGGGATTGGCGGAGAAAAATCGAAACTCGCGCAAGCTCGCTTGCAGGAGGTTTGTTGTTTCTCCGCCCCATTCGCCCGGCGACTGCATCCAAGCCCCTCTTTATCCGTGCCCATCCGTGCCATTTGACTCAATCGCTCCCGCTCTTTCGCCCTTCGGGCCAACCATGGGTTGCTCTTTGACTTGCATCGCCCCCGATGCATCGCCCCCCAGGGGCCAACTTTCAGTTGCTCTTCCTTCGGCTTGCCCAAGCCTTCGGTTCTCGCATCCGCCCTGATGCTCGATTGTGGTTCATATTTCCCTTCCAACCGCGCACCGCCTGTTCGTTGCTGAAATGGGAACAACTCACTCTCTGTGCTCTCTGTGTCCTCTGTGGTCAAAATGCTTTCGGGTCATCCGCAGCCAGAGACAGCCGCTACAGTGTTTCGAGGGAAAATTGTCAGAAATCTTCTTGAAGCCTGCACCGCTTCAGCCTATGCCAGTTTGCATCATGATTGCCCAGTTCTAGAACCGCACGCCGAATGAATAAAAACAAAATCTTCCTTGGGGTTGTGATGGCTGCAGCCTTGCTTTTTGCCATTGTCGTAGGCCGCAATGTGGCGGAGAACAATTTCAGCCGTCTGGGAATGTATGTGGGTATCGCTGCTCTCGCGATTGGCGCCTTGGGTCTCAAGCAAAATGCGTGGCTTCTCATTCCCATCTGCTCGGGATTGGGCGGGACAATTGGTGGAGGCAGGCTACCGGCATCGATTGCCGAAATGTCTGTCGCCTTTTGTTTCGGGCTGTTTGTTTTGTTTAAGGCTCTGAAGGTCATACCCAAGTTTCCTCGCTTGAATTGGTGTGACAAACTCCTGATTTGTAATTTACTCTATCTTGCTACGGTGTTCGCTCGAAATCCCGTAGGCGTAGATTTTATCAGATCCAACCTGATTGGGGGCCGACCTTATTTTGCCATCCTGCTGGCATGTTGCGGATTTTGGGTTCTCCAGCATGTCACGATCAAGCCGAAGCTCGCGAAGATTTTGCCTGCTCTCATGTGTCTGGGGTCTGTAGTAAACGCCTTCAGCGGATTAGTGGGATTTTTTGCACCAGGTTTGGGATTCCGATTGGCTACGCTCTATTCAGGATTCATGCCTGGCAGTGAAGCCAATCCGATGCAACCCGTGGACACTGGCCGAGTCGAGAGGCACCAATACTTGGCTGGGTTTGGAGTGGAAGTTGGCCGCGCTGCTGTATCCTATGCCAACATTTTTAAGCTCATATTCTTCCAAAATATCTTCTTTTCTTTATTTTTCTTTGCCTCGCTGGTCGCTGTTTTGTTATCAGGATTCCGAAGTAACTTAATCGGTTGGCTTTTTGCGATAGCGCTGGCCAGTTTTATTCGCGGAGGCGTGCGGCATATTGTCCCGCTTGTAGCGGCTGGATTAGCGGGAGTGGTGATGATTGTCGTGCTCCAAACAGCCGGGCTCTCAGTCCCTTTGGCAGCCCAGAGGGCGCTCTCTTTCATTCCCATATCTTGGGATTCCAGAGCCAGTGTCGATGCCAAGGGCTCGGTCGATTGGCGCTTGGACATGTGGCAGCTGGCCTTGACGAGCGATCGATATATTAAAAACAAAGTCTTGGGCGATGGATTTGGATTTGACCCAACTGAACTCCGCGCGCAGACCACACTGGCTGCTTTTCGAATGGATACAAGCGCAGGTCTGCAAGATTACTTCTTAGTAACTGGAGGCTATCACAGCGGCCCTGTTTCTGCAATTAGGTTTGTTGGCGTGGTGGGACTTATTTTATTCGTCTCACTACTTTTTGCAAATGCTAAGTATGCCTACTCAATTATTTTAAAATCTAAAGGAACCCCATTTTTTACATTTGCTTTATTTTTAGGCTTAGGTGTTATCTACAGCCCTTTAGGTTTTATTTTCATCTATGGGTCTTTAGGGGATGATATGGTTCAATCCATCTCACATTTAGCAATGCTGAACTTAGCTAACAGATCCTTATCTGCCTATTTAAAAAACGACTTGCCAGCAAGATCAGAATAAATCTTAAGATGTTTTTGCGCAATATATTCTGGGGAATAGTATTTTTTAGCTATTTCCCTAGATCTTAAACCCATTTCGGTTGCTATGGAATCCGAACCCAAAAGACTAAAAATATGCTGAGCCATTTTGTCCATTTCTGCGGGCTTTACTAAAAATCCGTTCACCCCTTCTTTAATTAAATCCGGAATCCCACCGACAGATGTGGACAGAATTGGCAGGCTTGCAGCCATTGCCTCTAATAAAGCAACTGGACAATTATCTTCGATTGATGGCAGCACCATCAACTGAGCTTCGGCAAGAATATTTTGCATCTGTGTTGATGAAGCCATTCCACAATATTGAGCCCAGTTTCGACTTTTAATTTGCTGTAAAAAATCTACAGCATACGGATCGGAAGTGTTACAATCTCCCCAAAAATGCAAATTAAAGTTTGGTATTAGCGCCGCTATTTGATCGCAAGATTTTAAAAGAGAGATTTGATTTTTTCTTCTTGAAATAGACGCTACACAAACGACTCTGCAGGGAACTGTTTTTTTAACAATGTTAAAAAAAACACTGGAAACAGCGTTTGGTAAGAGATGAGTATTTTTGTTGAGAGATTTTACAGAGTCTTCGGTATATTTTGAAATGCAAAGGATAGAAGTGCACTTTTTGATTGCAATTGATTCAAGCCAAGCATTAACAGTGTTGTAGCTTAGTAATGGAGATAGAAGAATTTTAGAAATTTCCCGAAAATTTCCATGAAGGGTTAGCAATGATGGAGATTTTGAAAAAGCAGCAACAATACCAGACTCTCTCTCAGTGCCTTGTGCATGAACTATATCTGGCTTAACAGACTTTATATATTTTTTGATTGCCTGATACCTTGCAAGGTAAGACCAACCCATACCTGGGAAGGGAAGAGGAGTATAAAACACGGGTGTATATAAAATATTCCCCTCCTTTCGACAATCATTTGCGCTGATATATTTTTTACCAAATACAACCTCAATATCCAATTCAGGACAGCCTGATAATCCTTCTAATAAGTTATCTATAGCAGGATGCACTACGGGAGATGCGCGCGTTAAATCTCGCATTGACGCGCCACTGAGGTCATTAGCGCAAGCAACGGTCATTACAACCTTTGTTTTATTCTTTAATGAATGCATATTCCTCACACCAAGGTGAAACATGAAAAAGTTTGAATCCTGAACTTCTCAATTTTCGAACTGCTAAAAGCGTTTTATGTAAACCGATTCCCGAAAATCTATGGTGAAATTCAACTAAGATTTGTTGGATATCAAAATGTTCCATAACTAATTGATCAATAACTTTGTATTCCATTCCTTCTATATCCATTTTTAGGAGATCTATTTTGTCATGCCCGAGCTTGTTCATTATTGATGATAAACTACAGCACGATACTTTAATCTCTGTAAATTCATCTTGGCTATTTTTGTGTAGATTTTTCGAAAATCCAGATATATTAGAATCCCTTGGTATAATAAAATCCAGCTCGCCATCATAGTCTGCAATCGCTAATGGGAAGTGATAAAATTGCTTAGGAATTTCCAAACTGGAAATAAACTTAATTGATGATGGGGTTGGGTCAAACCCGAAAACATTTACATTGTAACTTTTTATTATATTAATGTCAAAATCTATATTATCTGCTAAACCGAAAGAGTATACGATGGAATTCTGAGTTAAAGAGCCTTTTTTGAAATACCATGCCTGCTCCCCTGGATTAACAGTTTCATACGGAATTTTGATTTCTGGCATTAGTCCATAGTATTGATAAATACATTTTTTTATTAGCATCTTGAAGAATTTCATAAAATTAATGATTTGCTACACATTCATAAAATCTAATGCATGGTTAATACGAGAAAAATAATTCTGATATGAATACTCGCTAGTAATTCTTTTTCTGGCATACTTTCCCATATCTATTATTCTTTCAGGTGAACTGAAGAGAGGCTGTAAAATACTATCAAATTCATCGTCGGAGAACGATTGCAGGATAAACCCGCTTCTATTATGTTCGACAACTTCGCGGGCACCGGTGTCATTACTTACTATTGCTAATAAACCTGTGCTCATTGCCTCAAGCAATGAAAAAGGTAATCCTTCCTCATACGAAGGAATCGCGTAGAGATCACAATTTTCAAGGAATTGAATTTGAGCGCTCCCCTTAAGAACTCCGTGAAGGTAATATTTAGCGTCAGTCTTTTGTAGAAGGTCATGCGCTTCAATATCACTAATCGGACCGGCAAAATGAATTTCTACATTGTGACCTTTTCTGCGAGCCCAAGAGCCTATTTTTAAAAGTCGCAGAAGCCCTTTTCTAAATCCCACAACGCCCATAATTCCTATTCTTATTGGCCGAGCCTTTGGAATTTTTCTTTGAATATATGAATATTTTTCTGCATCAATTCCATAGCTGCAGTCAAAAATTCGGTTCACTGGATAACCATGGTCTACATAGGACTGGCGCACCATTTGACTGCCCGCAATAACAAAATCAGCTAAGGCAGTTTTTTCAATTTCATCTACTATCGACGCAGGTATCTTATCTGTATAAGAATAGCCTGCTTCTTTTCGGGCTTTCTGGTTCAATCTAAAAAACTCACATGGATGCATTGAGCCTCTTTCCAGAATGAGTTTTCGAGCTGAGTCCTTAAGTTTAGGAAATAAAAAACGATACGCCGTTCCATTGACAATTAAAGTTTCAGACAAATCGCTAAATTTTGCCACCCAGTTTCCTATTATCTTCGGTTCATCCAACATGAGTGATGCAGGCAAACCGATTTTTGAGATTACAAAATTCGCAAGACTTGCGGTTGGATTTGTTTGTAAAATTTCCCTTGGTATTCCAGCGTTTATGTAGCGCCATTTTGGAAAGCCCCCATATAGGGTTCCCATTTTATTCAAGTTGATCAGGACCTGCACTAAATTGCTTAGCGATGACCATTGCCTCTCATATACGATATCAATCATTTCAAAAGTTTTTTTCGATAGGAATTTCAGCAACGCGATCCAGTCCCCACTGAGACTCGCTTGTCACAATAGTGGCCAAGCGAAGAGATTTTCTTTCGTAGTGCCGAAACATTTTCCACTGCCAGGTGTTCAGGTCTCCTGTTTTTAGATAAGGAGAGACAATTCCTTGCATCGATAGGATTGATGGCCCTTGGAAAGCAAGCAACGCAGAACTATTGAGGTTTTCGGTGCCCCAGCAATGAATTATATCAGCTTTAATTTTCCTGATTAGTCTTGATGCGCATAGACGATGTGGCCATCGCCCAAGCAATAAACTTGCACTAAGGCTCTTGGTGGGAATGCGGTGGAATGTCTGATTTAAACAAGTGATGGTCTCTTCATTATTTGCGGCCTTATCAAAGACGCCCCAATGAATTTTGAAATCCGCACACGAAGCCCACGACTGTGCAAGCTGAGGAAGCCATGTCGCCGCTTGGCCTGCCCCGCGACCGCTCTCTCCATGAGAGATAGCGCTCAGAGGGAACTCTGCAAAGACGCAAATCGTTTTAGGGCTATTTGGGCGCAACATTTAGGATTCTGGCTGGAAGCTTTTAAATTTTCTTCTTCAGATACTTATGAAACTGGCTTAAAAATGCCTAAAACGCTGATACCATGGTAAGGGAATAATTTAGTGAAAACCTTTGTTTCAAGATAGATTAGTCCAGCTTGCCCAAAAAATTTGAGACCAAAACGATTGAAGATTGGAAGAACTGTGGCATCAAATCCCCATTCGATAAGTTTTAGGTTTCCGTGGCGCTCGCTGAGATTCAACAAGTGCTGGTGGTCCCATGATTGAAGGTGGCCCTCGTTGACTGAAGAAAGATCGATTTTTTTGCGAAAAAGACGTGTCAGCGTTTGAAGATTAGGGACCGCAATAATGACTGCTTTTCTCGCAATTTTTGATAATACTCGAATAGTCTGCAATGGGGATGGCACATGCTCCAAGACATGGTAACATACAACTGCGTCAAAAGACTTCTCTCCAAACTGCCCTACTGGATCATTGACATTTAGAAGAACAGCTTGCCCGTGTTTTGAGCTCATCCGCACACACTCTTCATCTGCATCTGTTCCCACAACATTAAATCCTCTTTTTTGATATATATCAATGACTTCGCCGCGCCCGCAGCCAAAATCCAGAATTGAACCTACATCATTTGGAGCGAAGTTTTTGTCGATCAGTCCAAGTCCACAGATTTTCCAGTAGGTTTCATAGTAATGAAATCGATTCAATGATGGGTTTATTGTGTATGGTAGGTGTTTAGATTTCATGCAATAAAATGATGAACGGATTCAATCTGCATTCATAATTGATTCCATGTCGGTTCGGCGAGTCTCCTTTGATACTCGATATGTAGGCGTTGGGCGTAATTCGCCCATGTATTAGACTTGGCGCCAACTTTGTAGGAGGCATCGCCAAGAGCAGTATTGAGCTCACGATTTTTAGCGACAAGGATCATGGCACTTGCCATGGCATCAACATCACGAGGTTTGAGAATGATGCCATCAATACCGTCTGTTATTACCGTGCTGGCACCGCTCTCATAACTTGCCAAGATAGGCAGAGCCGCAGCCATTGCTTCTGATAAAACTCTTGCAAATCCCTCTTCGAGAGATGGAAAAACGAACGCGGTGCATTCTGTGAGCATCTCAGCAAGTCTAGTATGTGAGACGCTTGGATAATGTTCAAAAGTTCCCTGCCATTTTTTAACCTCAATTTTAAAATCTGGCCTAATTCCCCCAACACAAACAAGTTCAGCATTCGGTAAAACAGATTTAACTTTTTTAAAAGCGCGAAAAAGATATTGATGCCCCTTTCTCACGGTGAGAGATCCTACACAGATGAACCTGGGATTTTCTGGCAGTTTAGTGCGCTTTTGAAAAATTTTAGTATCCACGCCAAAATGTGATATAAAACACTTTTCCTCTGGAATTCCGTTTTGAATCATTGTGTCTCTCACAAAGTTGCTTGGACACAAAACCAAATCAGCCGATTCAATTTCCCTTACAATCCGTGAGCGAACCCCCTGCCTTGGTGGGACAACATAGTTTGGACAAAATAAGTCGCACTCTCTTTGCCAGTAACCAAACAACGTCGTCGGATGACTATTGGGGGCATCAAAAACCTTTAATATTCTTCGCCCAGATCGTTCCGCAAGTTTGAATAGAGCCTCACAGGATCCCATTGGACCTTGAACTATATTTACTTCTTCGGGTAAAGTCTGGTGGCTCATCCATGCATCGTAAAGTGGCAAGTTATGCCAACGCATGCGTTCTTCGAGATCTGCAAAAGGAAGATGGTAAAATGGCTTCTGAGCGAGATGATACCACCAAATTCTTTTATAAAGCGTTGTATGAATCCCTGATCGATTCGCATTTCCAACCCAGTAACCGCCAAGCGAGCCCATTGTTTGGAACTCTCGGGCAGTATGGTTCAGATACCAACTTCCCATGCCAGCGAAAAGTGCCTTAAGAGGTTTCATCTGGGAAGATTGTTTTTATTTTTTTTTATATCGTTAAATATTACATGCATGCTATTGTTACAAGTCTCCGAAAGGGTCTGAGAAGACGGTGAAAACGCTAAAGTTTACGAATTTGTGGTGGGGCATCGGCGGTGCAGGGTTTGCTGCAATCGGGCTTAGTTGGTTTTTTATGCTCTTTAAAAACTTTCTTCCAGCGCTTTCCCATGGCCGAGGTTGAATATTCTTGATTTACAGTTTGCATCGCATTTTTGGACATTTCTGCAAGTTTTAATCTGTCACTTGAGAGTCGCACAAGCGCCGCCACATAGGCATCCGGTTCGGAGAACAGAACTCGAATGCAGTCCGTATAATTTGCGATTTCAGGAATTCTGCTTTGTAAATCACTAACAATAGGAACGCGACCTGTGCCCATAGCCTTCAGCATTGAAAGTGGCAATCCTTCGTAATCCGAACAAAATAAGTAGATGTCGTATTCTGTTAGCAGAGCAGGATCCTCTACGCATTCGAAACTTTTTTCAATTTTTTCTTGCGACACCTGCCCCCGATAATGCAATTTTGAGATTTAGCGCACCGAGTTGCTAGTGTCTTTTAAGTTTTTAATGCGAATTTCTTTTATTAGTGGTGGTCTTCCGCTGGGAGGAACAACAACATACATGCTTTATCTCGCAGTGGCCCTGCGTGATTTGGGATGCGAATCAAAAGTTTTTAGCTTTACAAACGATCACCCGTTAGAAGAGCAATTTTTAGCGGAAGATATTGAAGCCTACCTTTGCGATAATAAACGCTACATTTACGAAGATCGTTTGAAGCAAGTTTATAAAGAGGTAAGAAAATTCGCCCCAGATGTCGTTGTTGCAATTTTAGGCGCAGATGCATTTGAGTTTCTTCGTTATATTCCGCCAGGTATTGCAAAAATTGGGGTCATACATGACCGAACCGGCCGTCCAGAGCTATTTGCGGCAAGATACGGACCGACATTGGACCAGATGGTGGTGGTGTCAAGTTATTTATTGGATGATATCGCGCGAGTCGCTCCTTACTTAAAATGCCGTTGTATTAAACACGGTGTTCCCTTTTTAAAATCAACACCCATTCGTAGACCTAATTTAAGCGAACCACTGAGAATTATCTACTATGGGCGTCTAGAAGACACAGCAAAAGGGGTGCGGATTTTTCCTAAAATTGTATCCGCTCTTAATCGCCGAAAGATTCCTTTCTGCTTTACGATACATGGATCTGGTCCGGAAAAGGGATTTTTAGAAGAAGCGCTCGCCAATGAGCAAAAAACGGGGCAAGTCATTTTTTCTTCTCCTGTTTCACATGAAAAGTTACCTCTTCTTATTTCGAAGAATGATGTTTACCTGCTAGCATCAATTCATGAGGGTGGGCCACAGACATTGTTGGAATCTATGGCGATAGGTCTTGTTCCTATATGCGGTGATATTCCATGCCTTATCCAAGAAGTAATTCAAAAAAATAATGGGTTCCGTGTGCAGCGGGATAATCCCGATGCTTACGCTGAAGTCGTTGCTTATCTTCACGAAAACAGGTTAGTCTTAGAAAATTTATCGCAAGCGGCGAGAGAGTCGATCTCTCAAAAATTTAGTTCTTCGCGAATGGCAAGCCAGTATTTTGATATGTTTCAAACGATTGTTGATTATAAAAAAACGCCTGTTTGGCCGGAGACTATTCAATCTATGCCTATTTTAGGGGCACCAAGGTTGTCATTTTCGTTTATTGGGCGCCTTATGCGCCGCATTCATAAATTTAAATTGAAATGAAGTGTAATGGCAGTCTAATTCAAGGCAGTTGGGACAACCCGGCGCGCTGAGATTAAATCCCTGAAAAGGACCTGAATTTTCCGACAAACTTGAGTTTCATCTCTTCAACAAGTTCGCGCGGCAGTCCCACAAACCAAAGAAGAAAAGCCGCCAATAGCGCCATTGTGGCGCTGGCTACAACCAATCCGGGAAAACCTGAAATCATAACTAGGGGCGGGTTAATCGCCAGAGCAGAGACCAGCAGTAGTCCGCCAAAAATTACAGCTCGAATCTGCCAACCAAAAAGCAAGGTCCGCCAATTCAGACCAGAAATTTGGCCTATCCGCCAAGTGCCGTATGCAAGCGTAAAAAAGGTGGTGCAGACAATTGAAGAGATCAACATTCCCCCAAAACTAAATTTGTGCAGGACATTCCAGCCAAGAAAAATAAATACTGCACCTTCTAAAAAGTAGACAAATTTAAGCGAGCGAATTTTTTTAAATGTCATAATAAGGTTGTTGTGACAACCTTGTTGATTGAGCACAATCAACCACAATCCTAATAGCCAATTATTTTCCGCTGACCAGTTTATGCGACCACCTGACCAGATTTCAACAAAACGATCATTAAGTGTTCCAAACAAGATAGCAGCGCCAATGGCCAGTGCATTTGATGATTTAAACAGTGTAGCGTATCGGCGCCATAGTTGCTCAAACTCTCCTCGTTCACTCATCTCAGCTAATGCTGGCATCGCGGATGTCCAAACTCTCCATACCAGTTGACAAATTAATGTAAATGCACGCGTTGAAACAGACCATACGGCAGCCGCTTCTACGCCAAGTGTGCGGGCGATCATTACCGCCTGACTCGATCCAATCATCTGGGTTCCAATCGCAATCAGAAACACATCAAGACCATAATGAAACATCTCTTGAAATTGCTTCCAAGTGGGTTTTCCCCATTCAGAAGCTTTGGGAATCATTTTAAAAAAACTACAGAAAAATAAATTCAATCCTACTGAAATTATCCAACCGAGAGCGTTTGCTGCCAGCAGACTCCAGAGACCCCAACCATAGTGAAAACCTATCCATAAAAGGCTAAAGCTTGATAGCAATGAAGCGCATTGTGCGTAGTGGGTTAAGTCAATGCGCTGCCAAGCATAAAGAATCTGACTAAATATCCGTAGCGGGAAGCCAAAACTTACCAATAATGCCTGAGCTGCAAGTAAATAGGAAAAGTCGCGAGAAAGTTCGCTTGAAATACCTAACCAAGCTGGCAGTTTCCATGCAACAAATAGGCCAATAGCAAGCACGACAATACCCTGCACAGCTCCGACAGCAAAACTCGTTTGGATCATGCTTCCATAGCGGCCGTTGGATCGCAAATCTTTATAGTCTATTAGTAGCCTCGCAAGAGCGGGGCCCATTCCTAAATCAATTAAGACATAATACCCACCAATCGTTGCTGTAAGAACCCAAACACCGAACTCATCTGTTGATAAATATTTTAAAGCAATTGGAACTGAAGCGAGTGTATAAAATATATTTATGCCTAACGCTGCATAACTAGATAACAATCCCGAAATAAAATGCCTCGAGCGTGACATTAAAAAATGTTTACTGTTTTTATAAGTTAATCTAAAATAAAAAACAATTAAATATTTTAGAGGGTTCTTAAAATTAAAAGAAGCAAATAACTTTTAATTTTACTGGTTTTGCAATAAGAACCTGGATAATACTTTCGAGCGTTTTGTGGAAATTAGCGCAACCAAGCAAAAAAAGCCCAATGAGTAGAAGGCTTGAGCGATCATATAGCGCAACCGCTTTAGGATTTTTAGCATTCAGCCGGATAAAAAATGGCCGAATGAGTAAAATGGGCAAGCACGCCCAGCAAACTTGACCAAAAATGAAGCTCACTAAAATTCATTCTTCAAAATGCAGACTTTTGATAAATACTAAACGCAGCAGCATATTTTTTTGCATAGCTTTGCTCACTTAAGAATAAAGAAATTGCATTTTGCGGATCATAAATATCTTTTTTGGAGACAAGAGCGATATCTGGAACAGGAAGACTGTGGAGTTCCTCTGCGGATAGGCTCACGACATTTATAACTTTTTCACTGAATTCTAACCCATAATTGTTGGCCGTGGCGCTATCGCGAGCATAATTATTTTAAAATACGGTTTTTGATTAAATATGGAGCTTTAATTTCCTATCTTTGACGCAAGAAACCCAACGCAAACAAAGATTGCGGCGCAGGCCCAACTAAATTTGTCTTTTGCTGCAAATAACACTGGGTCGGACAGAATTTTGCCTTCTGCGGCAATTAACCAGAATCTTGTAAACCAGGCGCCCAAGACCGGCAGCAGAAAGAGAAGAATCTCAGGATTTGAGTAGATGCCGGCTTGCGGATCTCTCACATAAAGAGCTGGAATAAACATTGCTACTATCGAAGCGGCTGCGCCAAGAGCTAACAAGGGTAGCGAATGCTGCGGAGTGTAGGCGCGTTGCAAACTGATGGAGTTTCCTAATAGCACCATCTCCGAAAACCACTTGCCGATCGCAAGCGAGAAGAAGGTAAAAAATGAAAAGACCAGTAGCCAGTTGGAGGGTGTAATTTCGCAGGCGGCGGCTCCGGCGAGAATTCGGAGCGTGTATAGGAGAGCTAGTGTGATGATATCTATAGCCAGAAGGTTTTTCAGGAAAAATGAATAAATAGTTGTCAGCAATGTAGACGAGCAGATTTCATCGCTTCGATACGATAAATCCAAGGTAAAGTTTGCGGCACAGGCCCAAGTTAAGAAAAATTGGCAAAACTACAGAGAACTAAACCAACCAGAAATGAAGCTCGCAAATATTTATTCTTCAAAATGTAAAAACTTTAAAATTCAAGAAATAGCTTTTACTGATTTTTTAATAAGAGCTTGAACAATACTTCTGAACGCTTTCTGGCGCCTCCTGCAGTAAGATGCATGGCGGTATCTGCAAAGTCATCGCGAAGTTCGTGAATGCCATT
Organism: Terrimicrobiaceae bacterium; assembly: GCA_044345595.1. Classification (GTDB taxonomy): domain Bacteria; phylum Verrucomicrobiota; class Verrucomicrobiia; order Chthoniobacterales; family Terrimicrobiaceae; genus UBA967. The sequence continues at coordinate 17,497 of JBIJAV010000001.1, read as the reverse complement.
GTTGTCCTCTCGGAGGACGGGGAGGAATTGTTCGACTTGGTCCAAAAAGCGGGAGTGGATTTCGCGTGCTTGAGACGCTTGGTTGGGATGCGAATAAACCCATGGGAGGAGATAATAAATTTTAATTCCGCGCGAGTCTGCGGTTTTCTTTAATTTTTTAAGAAATTCTCGCCCGCTGGCAGAGAGAGTCATTTCTGTTGGTTCTTGATCGGTTTTCGAATATTGATCAAAGGGTCGCCTGTCTGCAGTGACTTGGAGTCCTCCGGGTTGTGCGTCTTTTAAATCGTATCTGTAGAGTGGCATGTGAAAGAGGAGCTTGCCAGTCATTGTAACTAGATTGCGCCCTCCGGGTTGTAGAGAAAAGATATCGGCGGCCTGCTCATGGAGCGGGCGCTTGTTGTCCCAATCCACCATTTGCGGTAGGCCGAAGGCGTAGGCTAATTGGGTGCCCATGGCTGTCGTGGTTTCTGCATCATCCGTAAGAAGTCCCGGCTCCACGCTGGCGATGAGTGTATCCCCTCGCCGAAGAGCAGCAAGCCCAAAACCAGCGCAGGCATCAGCGCCGGCTCCTGCTCCAAGACCGAAGTTGGCAACCGGGAGGGCGTGATTTTTCTCGATCCAAGCGGCATCAATCCCAAATGTCGTGCTTGACCCTCCCACGACACCAATGACATAGCCGTGCTTTGCGCGCATTTTTTCACACCACGCGAGCTTTTTTTGAGCCGCGCCTTTCCAAAACTGGATTTCTGGGTTCACCCAAAAGGTGTAGCAGGCCCCGGCGATGCCAGTTAGGATTGCGAGAGCTAGTAAAAGCACCGCAAGTCTCGGGATTTGCATGGCAGTCAAATGGATGGATTGTGCAAAGACATGGTGAGCTCTTGCATTCAAAAAGCGAAGTAGAGGAAGTCGTTTTTCTTTGCGACGCTTAAGAGAACCGTGAGAATAACCAACACACAGAGAACAGGTGGCTTTTTCAAGTAAGAGTAGGGTTCTCCAGTGTTGCGGAGGGAGAGCCACTCGACAAAAAGGGTGGCGATGGAAAGCAAGATAAATACTCCGAGCACGAATAACTCTGTGGAATCGACCGAGGAAATGGCCATCTTCAAATGAGAAAAAGTGTAGTTGAATGGATTTAGGGTGGTGGCTAATTTATATAATAGAACATCTGTTCGGGTTTCATAAAAACAAAGCCAGCCGAACAACGCTGCCAGCATCGTTATGCCCCAGCCCAATAGGGGGGGGAGGCGTGCTCGCCGACAGAGATGGAAGATCACTAAAAATATGGCCCAAAGAAGACCCCACAATATGAAATTCCAACCTGCCCCATGCCAGATGCCGGATACGACAAAAACGAGAATAATGCTTAGGAACCAAACTTTTGTGCGGCTTCCACCCAGTGGTAAATACACATAGTCACGAAACCATGTGCTTAAACTGATGTGCCAGCGCCGCCAAAATTCTTGAGCGTTTGTTGAAAGGTAGGGGCTGGCGAAATTTAGGGTGAGACTTATCCCGAAGCACCGGGCAATTCCAAGCGCAACAAAACTATAGCCGGCAAAGTCATAGTAAATGCGGAACCCGAAAATGATGTTATTTAACCAAATAGAAAAAGGATTGGTGGTTGAACTCGGATCAAAGTAGAGGGCCAGATTATCGCTCAAACAAATTTTGAAGAAGAGCCCTATTACAATCCAAGGCACGCCTTGATCAATAGCCGCCGCATTCCATCGGAATCGAAAGCTCTCCATTTGCGGCAGCAAATCCTGACGACGCTCAATGGGACCGGCAACAATTTGTGGAAAGAAACTCGCGAAATTCATGAAATTTAAGAACCGAGGTAGCGGCTCTTTGTGAATCACTGTATCAATAACAAAGCTAATTGCTTGGAAACTATAGAATGACAATCCAATAGGTATGAGCATATTGGAAAATGAACCTATTCCCAAGCCTAATATTCCATTAGCAATAAAATCTGCATATTTGTAATAAATTAGCGGCGCCAGTTGAATGGGAACCAAAAAGAATAAAAACAGATTTTTGTTTCGATTTTTTTGCTGCAAGATGAAAGCAAGGCCAAAGTATGTTATAAATTTGACGCTTAGAAAGATAATGAGAGTCCATAAATTAGCACAACCAAGCAAAAAAAGCCCAATGAGTAGAAGGCTTGAGCGATCGTATAGCGAAACTGCGTTGGGATTTTTAGCAGTCAGCCTGATAAAAAATGGCCGAATGAGTAAAATGGGCAAGAGCACGCCGAGCAAACTTGTCCAAAAATGAAGCTCACTAAAATTCATTCTTCAAAATGCAGACTTTTGATAAATACTAAACGCAGCAGCATATTTTTTTGCATAGCTTTGCTCACTTAAGAATAAAGAAATTGCATTTTGCGGATCATAAATATCTTTTTTGGAGACAAGAGCGATATCTGGAATTGGAAGACTGTGTAGTTCCTCGGCTGATAGTCCGATGACATTTATCACTTTTTTACTGAATTCTAACCCATAATAGTTAGCCGTGGCCGTGTCGGCAGCCCACCAGATTGTTTTCCCATCTTCATGGCTGGATTTGGCGATCTGCGCAGCGGTGCGGTAGTCGTCTTTTGCGAAGCGTGGGCTGAATCTGGTTGACAGGCTGGAGAGAATGAGCAGCAGGCAGATGGTTAAAACGACCGCTCGGCTTAGTTTTTTGTCGGATTGCCATAAGTGCAGAAAGCCAAGGCTCACAAGCAAAAGAACGAACGGAAGGATTGGCATCAAGTGGCGGCCCAGCACTCGGAAATGTGCGATGTAGCCAACGGCTACCATGGACACGGCTCCACAAAATACCGCAGCGAAAATGAAAATTTTTGTGCGATGCATTCGAGAGCTTTTCGTGATATAAAGCGCGCTTAAAAGCCCAAAGGCTGTGAGGGCTATTACCAGAGAGGTGAGAGGCAAAACGAACGGCTTCAGCGAAGTGATGCCGTGCTCGCGTAGGCTCAAACGATCCGGGCCCAGACCACTGAAGCCGAGCAATTCATAAAGGCAGAATCCTATGCTGAGCAGGTCTGTTTTGCCCACTCCCGACGCGCGGGCACCTTGGCTGAGAGTCCAGAAATAATACATTCCTAAGCCACACATGCCAATGCTTGTCAGTGCCAAAATGAGTGGATTCTGCTTTGAGCTAAAAATGCTGCGCCAGGCATGTTGGCGAATGAGAATGAAAAGAAAAGCCAGCCCGAACCAAAAAGTAAAAATAACACCTGTAAGGCTGGATCCACAGAGCGCCAGAGCTCCTATGCAGAAGACGGCTAAGTTTTTGTTAAGATGAGGCTTCTTTGCCTGATTCCACAGTGCTACGAGAATGGAGGTCGCTCCAAAAAACTGAAAAATATATGGCCTGGCTTCATCGAGATACACCCAAAGTATAGGTGAAAAACACATTAGGACAACAAAAGCCAATTTGAGGTGGCGCTCGGCGTCACACAGATAAAGAAGAACGGCCGCGCTCAAAGTGAAGAAAGGAATGTTTAAGGCGCGCAAGGCATACTCACTATGTCCCAACATCTTCTCCCATAACCACAATAGGCCCATGTAAAGCGGCATCTGCAAATCGGAACCGCGGAGTTCTTTCATTTTTTCCCAGAAAAGCATGAAACTTGGCTGGATCGCCTTCATGGCGCTATTGCCTTCATCAATCCAGAGGGATTGGTTGGATATCGCAATCACTCCGATAAGTGCAACAAAAACAAGCGCGGCTGCCTGTATAAAATTGCAGTTCTGGAATTTCTCAGCGGTATTCACTTTGGTAGTTCTGCAAGCTGTTGCACCAGTTCAACGGCTTGGATTGGCCAACCTCATCGGATTTTCTCTTTTAGCTTGGCTAAGTCAAAAAGCATGGAAACGCCTAAATGCGCGACATTAAGCAAGTTAATACTGTTTGTTCCGCCTTGGCGTGAGAGGAAGCGGATAGGAACATAGTCCCATCGGAGCCCAGGTTTTTTCTTAAGCACAAAGGTAATGGCAACATTGTGTATGTCAAATGATGTTGGGATTAAAGTCAATGCTGAAGCCAGAACCTCCTTGCGCATGAGGCGATATGGGACATTGGGATCCACCATGTCTTTCCCGCCAAGAAAAGTGGCACCTAATTTGCAAAACTTGGATGTGAGCGATCGGGCTAAACCATCGTCCCTAATAATACGGCGGCCGAATACGCAATCTGCGGATTCCTTTCGGCGCCAGAATTCTGGAAAATACGAAGGGTCGCATTGTCCATCGGAATCGATCTGGAGCACCCAATCCACACAGGTCGCAGCGGCGGCCGCTGAGTAGCCAACCCTGCAACTGCGGCCGTGGCCTGAATTTGGCTTGTCCACAACAATAATTTTTTGCGGATGCTGCGATTCCAGTTCCTGTAACACGGAGCTGGTCGAATCGGTGGAGCCGTCGTTGATGAGAATGAACTGAAAACGGGCCCCCGTTGTATCGAGAACCTGCATCCATGAACTTACTACGGATTCGATTGTTGCGGCCTCGTTGTAGATAGGAACGACTATTGCAAGGGGAGCGTGTAGGGCGTCGGTTACTGCACTGGGATGCAAGGAAATCATTGGTGAAGAATTGACTGAGTTGGTTATATTAAGGTTCTTGGTTGTGAAATGCGGGCAATCGACCTTCGTGGAGTTGGTTCTCGGTGATCGAATCGCAGAATTCTAATGCTTCGCCGATGACGGTTTCCATGTCCATGTAACGGTAGGTTGAGAGCCTTCCAAGGAAGGAGACTGAGACACCGGTTTTAGCGGTAGCTGCGGGGGATTCGGCGAGTGCGCGGTAACGCTTCAAAATCGCGATATCTGCGGATAATCGCTTGGGGTAATAGGGTATGTCGCTGGGCGAGGTTTCTTTGCTGAACTCGCGGAATGCGATTGTTTTCTGATGGTTTTCCCAAGGTGTGAAATGCTTGTGTTCGTGGATGCGCGTCCAAGGCACGCTGGATTCCGTGAAGTTCACTACGGCATTTCCTTGGTAGTCCGCCGAGTCGGTTTCAATTTTCTCGAAATGAACCGTTCTGTAGGCCAAGCGACCTTCGGAATGAGCAAAGAAGGCATCAAGTGGGCCGGTGTAGATCAACCAGTCCGGGCGGTTATCACCGGGCCAGTTCGGCTGCGAGGGATCGAAGAGTTGATTAATTCTAATTTTGATATTGGGGTGGTCCAAGATACGACGCACAATTTCCGTGTAACCTTGCTCAGGGATGCCTTGAAATCTTTTTTGGTAGTAATTGTCATCGTAGTTGAAGCGGATCGGCAGGCGCTTGAGGATTGAGGCTGGCAGTTCTCTGGGATGGCAACCCCATTGTTTGATGGTGTAGCCTTCGAAGAATGCCTCATAAAGCTCTCGACCAAGCATTTTGAGGGCTTGTTGCTCGAAATTTTCCGGCTTTTCAATCGTTTGGTCACCCAGAGTATTGACAAAGGCTTCAGCTTCGGAAGGGCGGAAATTTTTACCGAAAAACTGGTTGATGGTGAGAAGATTGATGGGAAGCGAGAAGACGCCGCGACGGGTCACGGCTTTAACGCGGTTGACAAATGGCCGGAATTCTCCAAAGCGGCGCACATAACTCCAAACTCGTTCGTTATCAGTATTAAAAATGTGGGGGCCATAGCAGTGGACCATGATGTCAGTATCAGGATCGCGTTGCGTGTGGCAATTTCCGGCGATGTGGTTACGCGAATCCCAAACTTCAACATAGCAGTCGAATTTTTCGACAAGTTGCCTAGCAGCGACTGCGCCTGAGAAACCAGCGCCAATAATTAAAATTTTTTTTGGCATATTTTTGTGGATTTTATCAGCAGGTAAAACAAGAAGAGGGTGTTCCATTTGAGGTAGCGGGCGGCGAGGCGGCGGGGTTCGCTGGCAAGGCGGTAGATCCATGTGAGACCTGCTCGTTGCATCCAAGCTGGGGCGTCGGGTTTGGTGCCGGCATTGACATCGAAGGCGAAGCCTACTGCGAGAAGGATGCCGTTGGGGAGGAGTGGCTTGAGGCGTTGGAGGAGTTCCTGCTGCTTTGGTGTGCCAAGGCCGATCCAGATGAAGTCGGGGCGACTGGTAATGATTTTTTGAAAAATACAAGGCTCCTCATCGTTCGTGAAATAGCCGTGTTGCGAGCCAAGGATGTTCAGTTGCGGATTTTTTTCGAGCAGGCGCTTGCGGAGTTTTTTTCCGCATTCTGGACTGCCGCCGAGGAAGTAGTGCGAGAAACTTGAGGGGCAGGTGGCGAGGAATTTTCGCAGGAAGGTGGGGCCGTAGACGCGATCTTTAAGTGCGGCGCCTTGGCGGTTCAGGCACCAGATGAGGGGCATTCCATCGGGGACGAAGAGGTCGATATAGGCAGTGGTGGCGGCAAATGCGGGGTCGTGCTGCCGCATGGTGACAATGTGGGTATTTGAAAAATCGACGGCGTAAGGGCCGGGTTGCCGGCAGCGGGTCAGGAGGTGTGCGCCGAGGGCCTCATAATCGGTGCAGGCGAGGTCGGTGGAAAGGACGCGGCGGGTTAAGGGCATGAGGAGAAGGAGGGAAGTGATCCGCCTACGCGCTACGCGACTCCGGCGTGACGGGTCCGCCTGTGTGCGCTGCGCGGTTATAGCGTGACGGGTCCGCCTGTGTGCGCTGCGCGACTTCGGCGTGACTATCGGTGGAGGGTAACTGGTGGCGTGTTTGTGGAGGCCGAGGCGGCGAGGAATTTTTCGAGGCCTTTGGCGGATCAAGGCTCAAACGACATGACCCGCCGCATGAAGCCGGCGAAAAGAGGCACTGTAAAATCAATGTCTCCGTGTGCAGGGCTGTAGGTCATCCCCTTGCGAATCAATGAGCTTCTCACTGGCGCGACCGATTGCACCGGTGCTTTCAAGACGGCGGCTAAGTCTCCTGAACGGTGCGGTCCATCTCCGAGTTCAGCCATTGCGCGCAGGTATTTTTTCTCGGATGGAGTCAAGCGATCGAAGCGGACCCGGAAGAAATTCTCGTCCAATTTGCGAATGATTCCCGGTGTCGCCGTCTCCACATTTGCCTCGGTGATAGGGCTTGATTCTGCAAAATTCCATAGCTCATAGCCCCACTCTTGAAGGAAATACGGATATCCCCGTGTGAGCTCGAAAATCAAACGCAGTGCCCCTTCCGTAAATTCCACATTTTGCGTTTTCACTGGCCTCTGCAGGGCATCTGTCGCCTCCGCAAGCCCCAGCGGACCCACTGCTGGAAAAAGGAACAACCTTTCGGCATAAGACTTTGCTTTTCCTGCCAGTCCGACCAATTGCGGCAACCCCGCACCGAAAACGACCAACGGCAATTGCTTTTGACCCACCGCATGCAAGGCGGTGATCAGCGCGCGGAATTCATGCTCCCGTAAATACTGCATTTCATCTAAAATCAATACCAACGCCGTTCCCCGCGCCTTGGCCGCCTCTGCGACCGCTAAAAACAGCGCCGAAAGATCCGCTTGCAAATTGCCGCTATCCCCCGTGCCAAATTCAGGATCAATCTCCATCGAGATATGTTCATTTCCGACCTTGATCGTTCCTAAAAAACTCCGGAAAACCCTCAGCGCCCGCTTGACCTTTTCATTCAAACCCGCCATCGCATCAAGGCGCAGCAAGGCCTCCCGCAGTGGCGGTGCTAACAGCTCGGGCAAGCTCTGATCTTCAGGTGTTTCAATGAAAATCACCTGACATCTCAATTCCTCCGCCGTATCGGCGATCGTTCTGAGGAGCACTGTCTTGCCCACACCGCGCAGCCCTACCAGCAAGAGACTTTTCTCTGAACGTAAGGCCCGCACGCGCTCTACTGCTACTCGCGCCTTTTCCAAAAGCTCCTGACGACCGACCAAAGCCGGAGGCGGAGTCCCTGCTCCCGGGGAAAAGGGATTCAATACGATGTTCATTTTCGAAGTATAAAGAGTTTAGTATGTTTTTTTATAACTCGGCAAACATTTTTATACTTTTTCACGCACCGCACTTTTTTCAAGTGATAAAATTCTGATATCTAACGGAAAAAGAGTTTTTTAGACAGGATGATCCGCCTACGCGCTACGCGACTCCGGCGTGACGGGTCCGCCTATGGGCAGGAGAAGTTACGCGTGGCGAGTAACTGGTGGCGTGTTTGTGGAGGAAAATTCGTTGGTTTTCTGGGAATTGCGAAAGGGCTCAGAGGATGGGAAGATGGCGAGTTGGATTTTTGGTAGGTTGGTCTATTGAAAATAATAGACTGGTCCAGCAAAAAACAATATTTTTATGTAAAATATTGCTTGATAGCAATTTTAATTAACCGCCGATTGCACTGATTAACACGGATGTTTCTCATCTCCGTTGCGATCTCGCGTGCAATCATGGGTTTATTTTAAAATATGCAATATGGGAGTTCAAGTCCTGTTTTGCATAAAATTGATAGGAGGGAATGATCCAACTTCGCGCTGCGCGGCAAAATTATTGAATTTGGCGAAGTGTGTTGAGGAAAGGAATTGCTGAAGAAAAAATGATCTCCGGATAGTGGATGTCCAAGTCCAAAAGGTGTGAATCGTAGCTGATCAAGTGTGTTGCATGGCCATTCATGGCGCAGAGCAGAAAGGCGATGTCATTCTCATCGATAGGGTAGTGGCGAAAATGGAAGAATTTGATGTCAACGATCTCTGCGAGGAGGGCGAGTTGGCGCAGAAAAGTCAGAATGGCGTGATCACCCACGCCTCGTTCGCGTAGTTTCGTTGCGTATTCCGCAGCGATGTCTTTCGAGAGGAGGAGTGTAAATTCGCCTTGAAGCCACCGGTCTATGATTTCACGATTCGGGCTGCTTGATGACTGGGATTTTCCAGCTGCAACAGCAACTGTCGTATCAAGAACGGCGCGAATCACTGCTCGGTGATGGATTGGTGGATTTTTGACATTTTCAGACGCGCCTGCTTTTCGTCGATTCCAGTGACTTTGAGTTGTTCGGCTTCTGCAAATGCCTGATTGACAATGCTGAGAATGTCGGGGCCATAGCGTTTTTTCAGGATTTGGCGGCGTGATATTTCCGACTTTAGGAATCTGGCGACAAGACCCTGCAAGTCATGAATTTCGTTGGCTTCCTCAAGCAGGTCTTCTGGTATTGGAATACTTGTCATAAGCTTAAAATGTAGTGGCTCGAATCGGTATGCAAGGTTGAAGTCAGGAGTGGCGGGGCGCAGGGTATACGGGGAAGTGATCCGCCTACGCGCTACGCGACTCCGGCGTGACGGGTCCGCCTACGGGCAGGAGAAGTTACGCGTGGCGGGTAACTGGTGGCGTGTTTGTGAAGGAAAATTCGTTGGTTTTCTGGGAATTGCGGTGGATTCAGTCTTGAAAAGAGGCGAGAAGATGTTTTTTTATATTTTGAAAGTAGCAACAAAAATGCTATTTTCAAGACATGTTTGAGCGTTTTATCGCGTGGATGGGATGGAAAAGAGAATGGTTGGCAAAATCGTGGACTGCAAAATCACTGGGGAGGTTGGCTTGAGCGCTGCGCGTGGGGATTTTATTCTTTCTGGTTTTGGTGGATCAGTAATGTAGCTTTGAGGTGCCAAGCAAAGAGGCCGAGGATGAGGAGGACGCTGGTGCGGCTGAGGAGATTCCATGCCACCCAATAGAGAGAAAGATCTGAGCTGAAGGTGAGCTTGGGACCGAATGTCCATGCGGCGGCGCTGAGCAGGGAGAAGAAGCCGATTGGCTTCCATCCGAGGAACCAGCCTGCGGTGAGCACCGGGAAAATGAAAAAGGGTAGCGGGCTGATCTCGCCGTGCGAGGTGGTGTGAATGATTGCGCCGATAGCGATGGAGGCCAGAATGAATGTGCCGCAGAACAGGCGGGTCTGGAGTCTTTCGCTGGGGCTGTATTTTTCGGCTTGGATGCTTTTGGAGGCTCTGATGAGGGCCTTGGTGGCGCGGAATATGCGGATAAACTCGGCGGGCAGGAGGTGGTAAAAGAATCGCTTCCAGCGTGTGCGGTAATGGAGAAATCGTCCCTTGCCGATGGCGTGTTGAATTTTTTCCGCTGGCGGGGCCATTGGTGGGATCGGGCGTTCGGAGGAGGAGAGTCTGGCGAGGCACTCGTGGGTGCGTTGCCACTGTGCATCCAGCATAGCGAGCCATTCGCTGGAGATGTCGGGTGGAATCGCTGGGGAGGCGGTGATTTTTTCAGAACGGAGTTTGATGTGGTGGGGGTGGTCGTAAATGGGAGAGAGGTCAGCATCCTGCAGATTGGTCATCCGTTCGTCGAATGGGATTTCAAGGTAGTCGCAAATGCGGCGGCATTCGGTCTCGGGCGCAGCCGTGAAGTCCTCGTAGGTGAGGTGCAAAATGCGGTGGCCTTGATTTTGGAGCAGAATGCTGTCTTGGAGCATTTTTTCCTGTCCATAAAGCGCCCTCTCCAGCATGTGCCTGCGCGAGAACCAGGATTCATTTTTTGCAGCCTGCTGGATGCTGCGGAGGATGGAGGCTAGGTGGCGGGAAATGGTGAGGATTTTTGCGTCAGGGAAGCGCTCAAAGACTTTGGGAAGGTAGCCTACTAACAAGGGGCTCTTCTCTCCAGCGTAGATGGCTTGCTTGCGGTCTGCGTAGGCTTTGTAAAAATCTTCGGGGCAATGGAAATTCTCGGCCGCATCCTTGGGATAGGCGGGAAATCCGTGACGGAAGAGAAATTTTCCCCACGCGTTGGCATTTTCCAGCCATCTCTCCCGGAGAAACAGACGCTTCGGCAGGTCGTGACTTTGCAGCTCCGGTTCATACATCAACGCGATCGCGGGATGTTGATTCAGGCTGGCGTAAAGCATCGATGTGCCGGAGCGGAAGACGCCTGCGACGAAAAGATGCTTGGGATGTTGGCTGGAGGGCATGCGGGGAAGGAGGGGGGAGAAGTAACGAGTTGCTGGTTGGTGCGAAATTAGCGGCTCTTTGTGGGCAGATTATTTCAACACATGCTGCCGCCTTTGGTTGCGACTTTTGTGAATGGCCGCTCCATGGCGGGAGACTTGGGTGGTGGCGTTTCCAGCACGCGGTTTTTTTAGTCGATGGATGTGGGGAACTTCGAGGCGGTGTCGAGGAGTTTTTGGGCGAGCGGGAGGAAGCGGAGGGCGCGGTCGTGCCATTGGGTGACGCGCTTGAGGCGGAGTTGATAGTCGGCGCTGTGCTCCTGGGGTAGGCTGGGCAGGAGGGGCTTGAGCGTGGCGAGTTGGGTTTTGCTGGAGTCGAGGCGGGGGAGCAGGCGCTGGCGGACGAAGCCGGAGATGAGGACTTTCAGCTCGAGCTTTGCGGCGTAGGTGGAGGTGCGTGTGCTGGCGTCGCGCTCGATGGCTCCCAGCGTCTCCAATGCGCGGAGGCCTTGGCTCGCGGAGCCCTTGCTGATGCCGAGTCGCGCGGCGATGTCATCCATCGTCAGCGGTTCGGGTGATGCGAAGAGTATGCCGTAGATTTGGCCGTGGGAGCGTGGGTTGCCGAAGAGATCGGCGAGCTCGGAAAAGACCTCGACGAGCGTGTTTTCAAAGTGCTCGCAGGAAGCCGTATCGGTGGCTTGCGTTTCAGGGATAGGCGGTGAAGCGACGCTCATCGGGGACTAGCCTTCCACGAAAGGTTGGAGAGTTCAATTCAAAATGAATTTTATTTTTGGGGAGGGGAAGCGATTCGTTTCCACGATTGAACGGGAAACATGGGGAGGCTGCCGGTGTGAAGACGAAGGCGTCCTCCTGCGGCCAGCGAGAGATTGTATTCCTGCAGGTCGATGCCGACGACGCGGCCGGTCCGTGTGTCGAAATGCTTGCGAAGATCGCGAATGAGCCAGCGCGAGGAGCCATCGGGCCGGATGTCCTGCCATTTGGGCTCGCCGATTTGCCAACCTGCCTCGGCCATGGTTTTGGGAAGTGAGACGATGCGGCCGAGCATTCCCTCGCCTGTGTTTTCGATCTGGATCACGCAACCCGCGAAGGCGTCGTCCAAGCGCTCCCAGCAACCTTCGAGAGGCTCGTCCGTGCCGATGAGAAAGAGGAGAAAATCCAACTTGAAACGACGCGCGCCAGCACGCAGGTGGGTTTGATTTTACGCTGCCATGTAGGGCAGGGTCGCGGCGCGGGCGCGCACGGCATCGATGCCTTCGAGGAGGTCGGCGATGGCGTCCCATTTGCCTGTGACCAACGCCTCGTGGGCGTGTGGGGCGATGGTGATGGGGAAGTCCATGTCGGCGATGGAGAGTTTTTTCTCGGTGAGGTCGAGGGTGAGGAGTGCGGCGGGGTCGGACTCGATGAGTTTGGCGACGGAGCGGATGTTCTCCCCGCTCATCACGACGCAGGGCATGCCGAGGGTGATGGAATTTCCAAAGAAAATCTCGGCGAAGCTTTCGGCGATGATGGCGCGGATGCCGAAGCGATAGAGGGCCTGCGGGGCGTGTTCGCGGGAGCTGCCGCAGCCGAAGTTGGACCCGGAGAGCAGAATGCTGGCGCCGGTGAAGCGGGCGTCGTCGAGCGGATGGGTTTGTCCGTCGGCTTTGGCGAAGGCGCGGGCATCGTAGAAGGCGAATTCGCCAAGCCCGTCAAAAGTGATGCACTTCATGAAGCGGGCGGGGATGATGCGGTCGGTGTCGAGGTCGTCGCCGGGCACATAGACGCCGCGTCCGCCGACTTGGGTGATTTTTTCGAGAGCCATGGTTTTTTAAAATGTGGAGTGTTTAGTTGATGCCGAAGACTTCGCGGGCGTCGGAGATTTCTCCGGAGAGGGCTGCTGCCGCGACCATGAGTGGTGACATGAGGACGGTGCGGCCAGTCGGGCTGCCTTGGCGGCCTTTGAAGTTGCGATTGCTGGAGCTGGCGCAGAGTTGTTCGCCGACGAGTTTGTCGGGGTTCATGCCGAGGCACATCGAGCATCCGGCACCGCGCCATTCGAAGCCGGCTTCGCGGAAGATTTCCGCCAAGCCCATGCTCTCGGCGACGCTGGCGACGCCTTGCGAGCCGGGGACGACGATGGCTTTCACGCCTTTATTGACCTTGCGGCCTTTGATATAGCGCGCGACTTCCTGGAGGTCGCTCAGGCGGCCGTTTGTGCAACTGCCGAGGAAGGCGACATCGACTTTCGTGCCTTTGATCGGGTTGCCGGATTTCAAGAGCATGTGCGCGAGAGCCTCCTCGGCGGTCGAGCGGTCTTTTTCCGGAACTTCGTTTGGGAATGGCACCTTCTCATGAATGAAAATGGCCTGCCCGGGGTTGATGCCCCAAGTCACGGTCGGCGAGATCTCGGCGGCGTCGAAGGTCACGATGTCGTCGTATTTGGCATCCGGGTCTGAGGCGGTCGCCTTCCAGCGGGCGACGGCGGCATCCCAGTCAGCGCCCTTCGGCGAGTAGGGACGGCCTTTGAGATACTCGAAGGTGGTTTCGTCGGGGTTCACATAACCCACGCGCGCGCCGCCTTCGATGGACATGTTGCAAACGGTCATGCGCTCTTCTTGCGTGAAGGCGTCGAAGGTTGTGCCGCCATATTCGTAGGCGTAGCCGAGGCCGCCGTTCACCCCGAGTTTGCGGATGATGTGCAGGATGACATCCTTCGCATACACGCCGGGGCTGAGTTTTCCATTAACATTGATGCGGCGGACCTTCGGCTTGTGGAGCGCCATGGTTTGTGTGGCGAGGACATCGCGCACCTGGCTGGTGCCGATGCCGAAGGCGATCGCGCCGAACGCGCCGTGAGTCGAAGTATGCGAGTCGCCGCAGGCGATCGTGGTGCCGGGTTGAGTGATGCCCTGCTCGGGGCCGACGATGTGGACGATGCCCTGCTTGCCGGTGGGAAGGTCGAAAAAAGTGATGCCATTTTCCGCGCAGTTTGAGCGCAGGGCCTTGATCATGGCATCCGCGAGGTCGTCGCTGAATGGCTCGGCGCGTTCATCCGTCGGCACGATGTGATCGACCGTGGCGAAGGTGCGCGAAGGGTAGAGCACCTTGAGATTCAAGTCGCGCAACATGCCGAAGGCCTGCGGGCTGGTGACCTCGTGAATGAGGTGAGTGCCGATCAAAAGTTGCGTGGCTCCGTTCGGAAGAGTGCGGACGGTGTGGGCGGCCCACACCTTGTCGAGTAGCGTCTGGCTCATAGGTAATGAATCGTCGAGCATATTGGTTTGGCCGCGCCTTGCAAGACACGACACTTGCAAAACCCGCGAAATCCGCGAGGATGACTTGTGCTCGCGGTCTCAACAATACCGTGATCACCCAAGCGACCGCCAGTTCGGCCGCACCCTATCTGCCACATGAAAAATATCCTCAGCAAAATTCGAGTCACCAACAGCATCTTCCTCATCGGAACCTTCCTCGTCACCTGCACGGCCGTTCCTCTCTATATCTGGCAAAACGGTCTGAATTTCTTCCAGGTGGCTTTGTTTTTCTTCTTCACTTTTTCCACAGGCATGAGCATCACGCTCGGCTACCACCGCCTGTTCTCCCACCTTACCTTCCAAGCGAATCCGCTGGTGAAACTTTACACCCTGCTCTTCGGTGCGGCGGCATTTGAAGGTTCCGCTCTCGCCTGGTCGGCCGACCACCGCCGCCACCACAAATTCGTCGATCACGATGACGACCCCTACGACATCTCGCGCGGTCTTTTTCATGCCCACATCGGCTGGCTTCTCTTCCGCCGCAGCCCCGACACGCCTCTCACATGGGTGAGGGATTTGCAAAAAGACCGCCTCGCGTGGTGGCAGCACGAATACTATGTGCCGATCGCCATTTTCATGAGCTTCGGCCTGCCTGCGCTCATCGGCTACATCTATGGTGGTGCCAATGCCGCCCTTGGCGCGTTCCTGCTCTCCGGCTTCGCCCGCGTCGTGCTCGTGCACCACTCGACCTTCTGCATTAATTCACTCTGCCACTGGATCGGCGACCGTCCGTATTCCACCCACTGCTCGGCGCGTGACAGCTTCCTCATGGCGGTCTTCACCTTCGGCGAGGGCTACCACAACTTCCACCACGAGTTCCAGTATGACTACCGGAATGGCGTCAAACCTTGGCAATATGATCCCACCAAGTGGGCGATCTGGATTCTCAACAAACTCGGTCTGACCAGCAACCTCCGCACCGTGCCCGAGGAAAAAATCCTCAAAGCGCAAATCGCCGAGCATGATCGCCTGCTGGAGGCGAAATTGCTCGCCCAGCCCACTCCGATCTCCGACTCGATCCATGCCATGGTCCAAAGTGCCCGTGCCCGCATGGATGAAGCCCTCCTCCGCTGGGAGGAACTCCTCGTCGAATACCGCGCAGCCGCTGCAGGAAAAACCGAAATCTCCCGCCGCGAAATGGCCGAACTCCGCAAGAGCCTGCAAAAAGCCAGCGAGCAATTCCGCCAATCCCTGCGCGAGTGGAAGAATACTTGGCAAAGCCTGCCAGCGGCTTGCTGAGGGGGGGAGAAGTTTTAAGTTTGTAAGTCTTAAGATTTAAGTTCGCGCTGCTGCGGGGCAGCGCGTAATCCTGGGAGGATCAGTGTCCTCGCCTGACCCAAATTTCCTTCACGGACAGCGATTTGTAGGCGGGGCGACAGGATTTTCAAGATGGCAACGGCAGTCCATGCAAAGAGCGTTCACCGAGCTCTGCGGTTAACCCAAGTTTCGCATGGGTGACCGGGAACCCGCATAAAACCTAGGGGGTCGTTCCAAAGGCACTACAATCTCTTCACGCTGGGATTTCGGTTTTTCGGGTTAGGAAGGCGGATTTCCAGTCGATGTCGAGCATCCGGTAGACGCGTTTTTGTTCGTCGTCGGGTTGGCTGGGCTTGCGGATGTTGATCGTGCGTCCGTCGGCGAGCGGGAGTCGGGTGGTGACGAGGCTGTGGGTGCCGAGCAGGCGGCGGATTGTTTGCCAGTCGCGCATGTCGTTGTGAGCCTCCAGGCGCTTGCCGATCCAGCGCAGAAGATGGTAGGCGAGCACGCTGATGAAGATGTGGCCGTCGACGCGGTCTTCGAGTTGATGGAAATTCGGCCGCAATCCGAGCGTGCCTTTGAGTTGGCAAAAGCCGGCCTCGGCTTTGAGCAGCGTCATGTAGAGCTCCCAGAGTTGTGTGGCTCCAAGGCTCTTGTCGGTCTTCAAAACATAGTCGCCGCATTGAGCCACTGCGCCTTTCATTTTCTCCTCGTCGCGGGTGATTTCGAGCTGACCGGCGTTGTGCTTGAGGGTGTAAAACCTCGCCGTGCGAGCGTGGCGTTTCTGGAGGGCTCCGATTTTGCGTTCGATGACGGCAGCGCGCTTGAAGACGCCTTTTTCAATGCTCTTGCTGAGGGCTGCGGCTGCGGCGAGGAAGCGCTTCTCGGCACTCGAAATCATGGCCTCCTCCTTGATGCGGCGCTGGGCGCTGCGGCACAGGACCAAGTGGCTCGCAGTGTCCTCGGGATCTGTGATTTTTTTCACCTCCACGCGCTGTTCCTCGGAGCGTCCGGGGAGGGCTTCGAAGGTCTCATTTTCAAAGGAGTCGGCATACTTGGAGCGGCTGCCGCGTGTGATGTTGACGATGTAGGAATAGCCTCGCTCCTTGAGCAGGGCGAGGTTGGCGTGCGAGGCGAATCCGGCGTCGAGGATGACCACGGGCTTGAGACCATCCTCATGGCGGGCGAGGCGATCGAGGATGAGAGGCAGTGTCTTGGTGTCGGCCATATTGCCTTCGAAGGTCTCGTGGGCGAGTGGAAATCCGTATTCGTCAAAGGCGATGCCGACAGCGATCTGGCGGCAGTCATTGCGGTGTTGCTTGTTTTTTCCGTGCTTGGCCTTGGGGTTGGACGCGCAGAAGCCCTCGAAATGGCTGTTGGTGACATCATAGAGAATGACGCTGCGTCTGAGGGAGAAAAGATCGCGCTGGCGCTGGCGCAGCGTGGCCTCGATATCCTTGCGGTGGGCCATGAGCTCATCACTGGTGCGGTAGAGGCGGTCCTTGGCGCTTTTGGTGATGCGGATATCGAGGAGTTCGGGGATAGCGGTGCGGTAGGACCAATCGATTAAAGCCCATTCACTCAGAGGCTCGATGAGGCGGTTGGAAACCATGAGCTGGGCTGTGGCAATGGCGCTGGGGTTCATGCCAAGGGCCTCGAGCATCGGTGTAAAACGCAACTCCTCCCAGGCTTTGAGGGCGAGGAGTTCGGGTCCGAGTTTCACGACATCGGTGGTCTCGATGGAATCGAGAATAACGCCATCCACAGTGGCTTGAGGAACTGGCTTGGCAGCTTGAGAGCGTCCTGCGAGCTGAACGATGCGATCGACCCATGCGGTTGCTTCCGGGGAGAGGGAGGAGTCAAAGAAATCGCCTTCGCCATGGATACGGCGCTCGACCGTGCTGGCGATGAGAGATTTTTCGGCCTCCGGGAGTTTGGCGTCACCGAGGGAAGCGATGACGCGCTGACGAGGTAATCCATCGCTATTACGATAGGAATGAACGAGTTGAACGAGGTGCGAGCCCTTGATGGATTTAGTCCTAAAATACATGCACGCAACAAATAACAAAG
>JBIJAV010000052.1:0-13869 GCA_044345595.1 Terrimicrobiaceae bacterium | reverse complement strand
CAAACCGAAGAACGGCACTCCGAGAGCCGGATGCGGGCAATCCGCACGTCCGGTTCGATGAGGGGGAGACCCCGGCGGTCATTGGCCTTCGCGCCTCTAACCCCGTCCGGGTCTCCCTACTCTACTTGAACAGCTCTACGAGTTTCGCGCCGAGACGCTTTTCAACAGTGGGTGCGGAAATGTCAGCCGCGCGGCGGCGCACCCATACGAGGATGTTTTCATTTTGCCGAAAGAGGAGTTTGTTGTCCGGATCGGTGCGGTGCAGGTAGTCGCAAGTGTCCTCGAGCTTTTGCCAAACGGCTGGGAAGCGGGAAATATCGCGGTTCGGAGAGGCATACCAGGTGCCAAGTTGAGCTGGAGTCAACCCGAGTTCCGCTTCCTTGTGTGAAAGCGACGCAAAAAGGACGATGCGGGCGGCATCCGTGAGGTCTTTCCGGGACACCTCTCCGTCGTCTGGCACCTGTTGGAGATTCGCCGTGCCTGTGTCTTGGTGGAAATCCTTCGAAACGGCATTCTGAATTCCGGTATGGATTTTTTTGATTTGGTCGCGAATGCCCCTGTTGGAAAGGTCGAGGTGCTCGGGTCCGATGAGTAGGCATTTTTCCGCTTCACCGGAGTCATAAAGGTGCTTCACCACCTTCGAGAAAAGACGGAGCATTCCGCGCGTCTGCTGGAAGCCCGTGTTCTCTCGAAACCGAGCGGCGAGATGCTTGATGGCCGGGCTGAAGGGATAGGTCTCCTCAATGTCGTTCGCGAGCGTTGTGGGATCACCCGTGCAGTAGTTGTTAGTGGCTGCCTTCCTCAGTGCTTCACGGTAGGCCGAGGCGATTTCGCGGACCTTTTCCGGGTCAGGCTCGCCTTGAAAAAGGCGCCGACGGAGAATGTGGTAGAGGTCGTTTGTCTCGAGTTCGACGGGTTGGAGTGTTTCGAGAACTTTTTCGCCTTCGCTGCCGAGGGTTAGCAGAACCTGAGTGGTGGCATTTTGAATGCTCTGGGAGCCGTCTGGATAGGCCTCCGCATTCAAATCTGTCATCACGATCGCAACCTGCCTCGTTTCGTTGGAATCCGCGCAGGCAAGAAAAAGGTTCGTCAGCGCGTGCTGCGAGACCGTGCAGAGGTCGCTGTTGCCGACTGTGGTGGCAAGGGCTCCGTCGAGGTAGTAGGGAAGCTCATCGATGAGTATCAGCACTCGCTCGCCATTGAGCAGTGTGCGCCACTGGTCTGGATCGGGTGCCTTTAATGGTGAGTAAAAGGCATTGAAATGCTCTTTCCGGCCGAGTTGCTCGGCGACCGTGCCCCAAATGCCGTTCGGGTGGTTGAGGCGCCCATCGATGCAAATGATCTTTGCCGGTCGCTTGTCGAAGACCTGCACAGACGGAAAGTAGGTTTGAAGAAGCTGCGGATTTTTGCTGAGAAGACCGAGACAAAGAAGCGTGTGAGTTTTTCCTCCGCCCATTGATTGGGAGAGGTGGTAGCCCACAGTGCCAGTGCTGCCGTCCAAACGGCTGAACACTGTTTCGACAACCGTTTGGAGGTTCTTTGTTGGATAATTTGCCTCGAGCCAAGAGGGCTGTAGCGACCCGCGCATCAAGGATCCGAGGGATTCCACGGATTCTGTGTTGTCGTCAAAGCCATCCCTCGGTTTGAGGGTATTGATGAGGAAGTTCATTTAAACGGTATGTGTAAAATTTTCCCTTGAGACTGAGGGCTCCTGCTTCTCCTTCTCGATGACCTGAAAGAGCAGATGAGCAATGACGCGGCTGGTGGGGATGCGGAGGCCGTTGTTGTCGGCTTTTTTCTGAATCCAAGCCCACAGATCGGGTGACAAAGAGAGATTGATAGCCTTGTTTTTGCGCACAGATGCCAAGTGTGCCACACACATTACTGGTGGCAATTGTTTTTTTGGAGGGGTTTTTTAAGTGGCTATTTCGTGGGTTTTTCTGAGTAACGCGCCTTGCAACACTTTTGTTGCGTGTGCTATTTTTGTTTTGTGCCGAGAAAGACCATAACCGCGAATGTATCGCTGCCGCCGGAGATTCACGCTTGGGTGAAGGGCAAGATCGCTGCCATCTTGGATGCAGAACCGGCGGCGAATCCGACATTCACCAGCGTGGTTTCGGACGCCTTGCGCCGCGCCATGCGCGATGAGGAGAAGGCGGCTCAGCTTGCGGAATCACCCGAGGCAGCGCCGCTGCAGCCACTTTCAAAAACCAAGTCCAAATACAAGAACGCGCGCGAAAGCAAAAAGCAGACGGGATCGTAAATGTGCCAGCCGCTGTGGGTGGTCTTTCAACCTGTCCTACGCGGGGGCTGTCCGAGAGCGAACGCACTCCTTATGGCTGCGTGCGATAGTCGAGGGACTATGGTCAGGTTTTGCGAACTTGGAATTTCACATCGCCATCGTGGAAGCGCGTGGTGAGTTCTTTGGACTTCATCGCGTCTTTTGCGGAGCGGAGGATCTGTCCGTTTTCATCCATGGTGATGGTGTAGCCGCGTGCCAGTGCGGCGGCTGGGTTCAGCGCGCGGAGGACGGCGGCATTTCGGGCGAGGGTTGATTTTTCGTGCTGCAACTGTGAGTCGGCACGGCGCTCGAGGGTGTCGCGGTATGTGGAGAGTCGGCGGGATAGTTCGGAGATTTTCAGATCTGGACGATGGCCTGCAAGGATGCGGGCGTGGCGTTCGAGGAGAAGCCGCAGTTGGTGTGGAGCTGATTCTGCGGTGGATTGCAGGTCCTCGAGAAGGCGGTCGAGTGTTTGTTGCCTCTCCTGGAGAATTCTGCGCGGTTCGAGGAAAAGCGCGGTTCTCTGCAGGGCGACGAGCTGGTTTCCAAGCCCATCGAGGCGCATGAGAACTGGTCTTCCGAGTCGCGCGGTGAGGTGCTGGAGCTTGTCGAGCAGTTCACCCGAGTCGGCGGAGAGGATTTCCGCTGCAGCGCTGGGAGTGGGTGCGCGGAAGTCGGCGGCGAAATCGCAGATTGTGAAATCGATTTCGTGTCCAACGGCGCTCACGACCGGGACCGGGCTGGCTGCCACGGCGCGCGCTACGGCTTCTTCATTGAATTCCCAGAGGTCTTCTAAGCTGCCACCGCCACGAGTCACCACAATCACATCGAAGGGGGGCAGGCCGGTGGTCGATGGATCGCCGAGCAGGCGGATGGCCTCGGCGATCTCGGTGGCGGCACCTTTTCCCTGAACGCGCACGGGACAGATGACGACTTCGATACCTCGCTGACGGCGGTGCAGGACATTCAAGAAATCCTGGATTGCTGCGCCGGTTGGTGAGGTCACCACACCGATGCGGCGGGGAAATTTGTGCAGTGGGCGTTTTTTTGCGGAGTCGAAGAGCCCCTCGGCATCCAGTCGGCGCTTGAGTTCCTCGAATTTCGCTTGGAGGGCGCCGACTCCGCGCTCTTGGATGCGGCGGACGATGATCTGGTAGTTGCCACGCGGTTCGTAAACGGTGAGGGAGCCTTGGAGTTGGACCTGCACGCCGTCGGCGAAGTTCATGCCGCGCAGTTGGGCGGTTTGGCCGGCGAAGAGCACGCAGGCTATTTGGGATCCGGAGTCCTTGAGTGTGAAGTAGGCGTGGCCGGATGACTGGCGTCTGAGGTTTGAGATTTCGCCTTCGACCCAGACCTCGCCAATGCCATCCTCGAGGAGTCCGCGCACTTTGCGTGTGAGGGCACTGACGGTGAGAATAGCCGGTTCGGCGGGTTTTGGCGTCGGCTTGGGTTTCGAAATGGTGCCCTTCAGGTCGAAGTCGAGTTGCATGGCGTGTTGTTGAGTGAGGAGTTGATGCGTTCGGCGAGGGTGAGGCTGATGCCGGGAACAGTTGCGATATCTTCCGGGGCGAGTGCTTTGAGGCGTTCCACGGAACCGAATTTTTCGAGCAGGGCCCGCTTGCGGTTGGCGCTGACGCCGGGAATGGCATCCAGGAGGCTTTCACGGACGCGTTTTTTCAGCAGGAGGCTGTGGTAGCCATTGGCCGTGCGGTGGGCTTCGTCGCGGATCCGTTGGAGCAGGCGCAGCGCGCCGCTATCTTGGGGAAGTCGCATCGGGAGGGGGCGGCCGGGGCGGTGGATTTCCTCGAATTCCTTGGCCAGACCGATAATCGGCACATTTTGGAGGCCAAGGCGCTTGAGTTCCTCGCAGGCGCTGGAGAGCTGGCCGCGTCCGCCATCCACAATAATGAGGTCGGGGATGGCCGTGGCATTGGTATTTTCGGATTCGCGCAGGATGCGTCCGTAGCGTCGGCGCACGACCTCGGCCATGCTGGCGAAATCGTCCTGTTTAGTAAGCCCCTTGATCCGATAAGTGCGGTAGCCGGCGCGGTCGGGAACGCCATCACGAAAGCGGACCATCGAGGCTACGATGTGTGCGGATGAGATGTTTGAAATGTCGAAACACTCCATGACGCGGGGAGGGGAGGGGAGGGCAAGCGCGGCTTGGAGCGCGGTGACATCTGCTTCGGGGGTGATCGTCGTTGGCAGCGACTTGCGGGTGAATCTTGTGGTCGGGCGGGTTGTTGTTTTGAGGTCTTCGAGGAGATTGCGAAGTTGCGCGGCCTTTTCGAAATCCATTTTCTCAGCGGCGGCCTTCATTTCGGATTCGACCTGATCGAGCATTTCGCGGCCTTGGCCCTCGAGGAACTCGCAGGCGGATTCCACGCGGGAGAGGTAGTCTTCGCGGGTGGTCTTGCCGATGCAGGGAGCGCTGCAGTTTTTGATGACATGGTCGAGGCAGTGTTTGTATTCCGTCTCCCCCGGTTCGAGTGGACGGCAGGAGCGGATGCCAAACCGCTTGCGCATGGCCTCCAGAGTGCTGCGGAGGGCGCCTGCGTTGGCAAAGGGACCGAAATACCGCGCCCCGTCCTCCTTGCGCAGGCGGGTGAGGGCGAAGCGGGGCATCGGCTCTGCGAGGTGGACTCGGACGAGCAGGAAGCGTTTGTCGTCGCGGAAGCTGATGTTGTATTTCGGGCGGAATTCTTTGATCAGGCGTCCCTCGAAAAGCACGGCTTCGGCATCGCTTCGGACGATGTGGTATTCGAGGTTCCACACGCTATCGATCAAGGCGCGTGTTTTCAGGTCCGCCGAGAATTTGCGCGAGGGCATGAAGTAGCTGCCTACGCGTTTGCGGAGGTCCTTCGCTTTGCCGACATAGATGACATGGTCCAACCGGTCGCGCATCACATACACGCCGGGCTTGTGCGGCATGTCGCGGAGAATTTTCTGAAAATCCGCACGCGGCTTCTGGTTGCTCATGGCCTAACGATGAGGCATTGGCGTGCGTGGTGCAAGCGAGCTACAGGCAGACATCCAGATACTCGAGCACCTTGGAAAAGGGCACGGCTTCCAGTCGGCCAAAAGCATCGTGGCGGGTCAGGCGGTCGCGCGTCACAGCAGGACTCGAAATGCCACAAAGGAAGCGAGCGAGTTGGCGCTTGGCGCGCAGTGCGGCATGCCCCTCGGCGCGTAGATTTGTAATGGCTTCGACATCGGCTTGGCTGATATCTGCGTCATTTCCTTTCGGAAGTTGGGTAGCTTTTTCTCCTCGGCATCGGCCGCAGTGTCCGCAGTCGGATTCGCTTTTTTCGCCAAAGTATTCAAGGAGGCGGCGAACAGAACAGCCGGGGGCGGAAGTAAACTCGACGATGCCATCCAGGCGCGCGAGGTCCTGCTTTTCGCGCGAGGTGAAAAGGCCGTGGAGCCATGTTGCGATCTCGTGGGGATTTCGTTGCTTGGCTCCCGCAAGCAGGCGGAATCTGTGACGCAGGCCGGAAGGTTTGATTTCGATATCCCCCGCCTCTTCCAGATAGCTCAGCGCTTTGAGAATGCGTTCGCGGGATTCACCGATTTTTTCGGCGGCGGCATCTGGTTCGATGGTGAGGAGGCGCGTGCCGCGTTTTCCCGAAGCGAAGAGGCTTTTCAGGAATTTTTGCCTCTCAGGCGTGTGTCCAGCTATGACGCGGTCCTCGGGATGGCGGAAGGCGATTTGCAGGGATGCGTAAAAGAGTCCCGCTGGTTCGAGGATTTTGTCTTTTTCGAGGTAGGTGATGACTGTCTCCAAGACGAGCGGGCGGATATCCGTGGTTCGGGAAATGTCGTAGCGGCTGATGTCGAATTCATCGCCTTGGCGGAGGAGGTGGTCCACGAGATGGCGTAGGGCCTGCTCCTCAGGTGTGTCGCCGAGGATGAAGTTTTGGAGGACGGTGAGGTCATCGGCGCAGGCGAGCATCTCGCAATGCGAGTCTTTGCCATCGCGGCCCGCGCGACCGATTTCTTGTTGGTAGTTCTCGAGGGTCTTCGGGAGGTTGAAGTGAAAGACGGAGCGGATATCCGCTTTGTCGATTCCCATGCCGAAGGCAATCGTGGCCACAATGACATCGCACCGGCCCTGCATGAAGTCATCTTGCGCGGAGGCGCGCACATCGTTTGCAAGGCCGGCGTGGTAGGCCCTTGCGCGGATGCCTGTGCGTTGCAGGCTGCCGGCGACGCTCTCCGCCGTGTGCTGCAGGGTCACATAGACAATGGCCGGGCATGGTTTTTTTTGGACGAGTCGATCGATGAGCAAGTCCAAGCGCTTGTCCGCCGCAACGGGGGTGATGTGCAGGCCCAGATTGGGTCGGTGGAAAGATGTCTGCACATGGTCTCCCTTGGCGATGCGGAAGGCTTCGCGGATTTCCTTCGAGACGGCAGGCGTTGCTGTGGCCGTAAGCGCCAGAACACGCGGGATGCGGAATTTTTTCGCCAGAGCGGCGAGGCGGAGATACTCGGGGCGGAAATTGTGTCCCCACTCGGAAATGCAATGGGCCTCGTCGATGGCGAGCATGGCAATATTCGCCCGCTTGATCTTGGCGACGAAAGTCTCGCTCACGAAGCGCTCGGGGGCGACATAGAGGAGTTTGAGTTTTCCTGAGGAGATGCCTTCGTAGATTGATGCCGTTTCGGCGGGAGTGAGTGTGGAGTCGAGTCTTGCGGCGGCAATCCCGCGTTTTTGCAAGACATCGACTTGGTCTTTCATGAGGGCGATCAGCGGCGAGACGACCAAAGTAATGCCTTCCATGAGTATGGCTGGAAGTTGGTAGCAGAGCGATTTTCCGCCGCCTGTGGGAAATACGGCCAAGGCCGAGCGCCCGGCCAGGAGCGTTTCGACGACCTGCCTCTGACCTTCCCTGAAGCCCGCGTGGCCGAAGTGTTTTAGGAGTTCCCTCTCGAGGTCGTGTTGTGGCTCTTCCATTTTTGGGGTCACCAATAGAGCGCAGAGTCCTCCACTCGGCAATGTCGAGTCGCCGCAGCAAAAGCTTGGCGCGCGGGTGGGGGAGCCGTCATTGTTGATGCGTAGCTATGCAGCAATACCACCGCCTCCTCCGCCTTGTCCTTGATGAAGGTCGATTCAAATCCGACCGCACCGGCACCGGCACCTATTCTGTTTTCGGTGCGCAGGAGCGCTTCGATTTGCGCGAGGGATTTCCCCTCCTCACTACCAAGAAGCTCCATCTGCGCTCGATCATTCACGAGCTTCTCTGGTTCTTGAAGGGTGAGACAAATATCCGCTACCTGCGGGAAAACAATGTGACGATCTGGGACGAGTGGGCAGATGAGAATGGCGACCTCGGCCGGGTTTATGGTGCGCAGTGGCGCGACTGGCGCGGAGCGGGTGGCATTACGATCGATCAAATCGCACGCGTTGTGGATGACATTAAAAAAAATCCCGACAGCCGCCGGCTTGTCGTATCGGCATGGAATCCCGCTGAACTTCACCTCATGGCCCTCGCTCCCTGCCATGCGCTTTTTCAATTTTATGTGCAAGAGGGCGAACTCAGTTGCCAACTCTACCAGCGCAGCGCGGATCTCTTCCTTGGTGTGCCCTTCAATATCGCCTCCTATGCGCTCCTGACACTCATGGTCGCTCAAGTCTGCGGTCTCCGGCCTGGAACCTTTGTTCATACCTTTGGCGACCTCCACCTCTACGCCAACCACCTCGAGCAGGCTCGCCTGCAACTCGCGCGCGAGTGCCGCCCTCTGCCGCGAATGGTTCTCAACCCCACTCGCACGCGTCTCGAGGACTTTGTCTTCGAGGATTTCACTCTCGAAGGCTACGACCCGCATCCTGCCATCAAAGCCCCTATCTCTGTCTAATCCATGATCGCCATCGCCGCCATGTCCCGCAACCGCGTCATCGGAGTCGATGGCCGCATTCCTTGGCACATCTCCGAGGACTTGAAATTTTTCAAACGCACTACGCTCGGGCGCATCATCGTCATGGGTCGAAAAACCTACGACTCCATCGGGAAGCCGCTCCCCGGGCGCGAAAACTGGGTCGTTTCAAGGGATGCCAACATCGAAGGAGTCACTCTGCTTCGCTCCTTTGACGCCATCGAAGAACCTGCCGACGGCCGTCGCCTCTACATCATAGGCGGTGCCCAACTCTACGCCGCCCTCCTGCCCCGCTGCTCGGAACTCCTCCTCACCCGCATCGACCGTGAAGTCGAAGGCGACACCTTTTTCCCCGAGTTCGAGAATGATTTCGACGCCGGCGAGATTTTGGAATCAGGCAACGGCTACGAAATCCGCCGCCATCTCCGAAAGTAATCGATCACTTTCCCTCAAACCTGTGCCTTCGGATCCACGGGCGTCGATTTTCCATTTCGCAGTATGTGTGGCTGAAACCAAAACCATGCTTTGAAGTCTGACTCAAAAATTCTTCAAGGCCTCCACTACGCCGACCAGCATGGCAGAGTTGGGGGATGCGGATTCCTTTCGGAAGGCTGCCAAGTTGCTGCGCGCTTCCCTAAAAAACCTGAAATCAGAAAAACCCAGGCTCTTCTTCGCTCTTCTTGGGAGCGTGCAATTCCAATATTTTTCCAATCGGGTCTGCTGCTGTTTTGATTTCCTCTGATGGGCTCCAGATCGAACGAAGCGTCCGCAGTCTTTTGTTGCTTTCGGATTCCGGTTCCTGCGGTTTTTTTTGTTCCTCTACATACTCATGCCACCGGCGCAACTCGTTGTGCAGGGAAAAAAACTTCCTCTGCCACTGCTCTTCCTTCTTCTGCGCCTCTGCGATCCATTGCACCAAATCCAGTCGATCCACCGAAGCCAAGCGCGCTTGGGCTTTGCTTTCTTCTGTTTCGACTCCTGCAAGAATTGTATGCCAGACAACTAAATACACATCCGTCCAAGCATGGCGTTTTGCATCCGAGCAGGCCTGACAATACGCCTCGTCTTTGATGACCCCCAATAAAACTCGACTCCCCGCCAGCACCGAACCTATGCGGTAGTGATTCAGACAGTTGTCAAATTCCTTCGTCTGAAAATCCAAAATATCCGCACCGCAAGTCTTGCAGGCGATCGCTTTATCCAAATAAATCGTATCAAACATCCCCATGCGGAAGACGATGCATCAACTCTGCGCCGCCGCAAGTGACAAAATCGACATATTCGAAGTCTGCCGCGTAGGCGTTCCAGGATCATCTTAACCGTCAATGGATTTTTGAAAGAATAAACAGAATTTATAGGATTGGAGACAGAGAAGTGGGGATTACTGGATTTGAAGTCAGCACATTCGATAACTCTGAAATTGAATCGCTTCCACTCATTCCGTGGGCTGCCCTCGGCAGTCTTTCTCCGCTCCGCTTCGATTCGGTCGAAAAAAGCGTTTCTGCGAGAGATGTATACAACTTTGTTGTGCTCTTTGGTTCCGGGGACTGCGCCCGCTTCTGCAAGACATTTCAGATGAGGCAAAAAACATGGTTTAACATTTCTCTTGCTGTAAGCAAAAAAAGAACCATTGTAGTCACATGATTGCAACCCTTCGTGAATCCAAGACCCGCTTGAGCGAGTTGGTCAACCTTGCCAATTCCGGCGAGGAGATTTTGATCACCGTTCATGGTCAACCGAAAGCCCGCATTCTTGCAGTATCGGAACCCCGATCCGATACCGCAGATTGGTTGCGCGAGTTGAGCGCGCTCCGTTTGAGCTTAGGCCAACCCTCGACATGCCAAAAACCAAGCGCGCTCGATGAGGTGCGGGAGGATCGTTGGTGAAAGCCGCTTACTGGGATACCTCCTGCGTGCTGGCACTCTACGCGCCGGAGGAAATATCATCCCAAGCTGCCGAGTTGGCGTCTTTAGAAAAGGGGCAAATCCATTCCAGCGCCATTCTGGAATTTGAAATGACTTTTGCCGTCCACGCCAAGGAGGCGAGGGGCGAGATTCCGAGTGGGAGTTCCGCTAAAGTGCTTTCCCAGTTTCAAGCCGACCTCCAGCGAGGGCGCTATCTACTTGTTCCGTTAGGCATTGATATCAAATCCTGCACCAAGGACATCGCCGCGAGAACCATCCAAGAGGAGCCGCCGTTTTTTTTGCGAACACTTGACGGTATTCATATTGCCACTGCTTTGGAACTGGGTGCCTCGGAGTTGATCACGGCAGACAGAAAAATGGCCGACGCAGCCTCACGCCTTGGTATCAAGACCAGATTCCTCAAAAAAATCGCCTCTGAGTAGTTTTCCGCTTCCAAGTCTCCACCTCCAGCGTCGGATTTGAAGTTATCACATTCAGTCATTCTGAAATTGATTCGCTTTGCTCACCCTACAGGCTGCCGACGGCAGTCTTTCTCCGCTTCGCTTCGATTCTGTCGAAAAATCACATCTCAATACATCGTCAGGATTTTTGTCCCCTCGAAGTCGAAGCGGAAGCGCACTTCTTGCAGACCTGCTTCTCACATGGTCTTGCGCGGTGAGTGGCGTAAACATCCATCACCACATTTCCATCGAAAAGAACCCTCAACGGAGGTGTTTTTCCGCCAACGCCCGCCAGCGCGGATCGTTCCAATGCTCCTCCAGCGGCAATGCGGACCCCGATGCCGCTGCAGTCGCCGGATCAAGCGTCGCGACCCGAGCGAGTTCCATCTTCTCGTCTTGGCGAGCCACTAGCTTGGCCTGCGCCGCCACCTCATTGGGAACGGATAAGATCATATTCATAAGTGAAACTTCATGCAGAGCAGAAATCGGGTCAACTTGTATCTTTACTGAAGTTTTTCTGGCGACGCAGCGAAGATACTCGGTTTTTATTTTGCTTTTGGTATTACTATACGCTAAATGACATCTCATGATTTCTCGTCAGCTCTGGATCGACCTTGTGGAAAAATCTTGGCGGGAGCGCCCTGTGATTTGGCTGACAGCACCTCGGCGGGTTGGAAAGACCACCCTCGCGCGGTCGATTCCAGATGTTGCCTACTTTGATTGCGAACTTCCTTCCTCCCGCCGTGATGCCGAGGATACAGAAGCATTTCTGAAAGCCTACGAAGGCCGCCGAATCGTCCTTGATGAAATCCACCGCCTGACAGACCCCAGCAACCTCCTCAAGCTCGCAGCCGACCATTTTCCCGGAACCCGGATTTTGGCCACCGGGTCCTCGACCTTGGCTGCCAGCGCCCGCTTCCGCGACACGCTGGCTGGACGCAAACGCACCATCCACCTCCAGCCCGTTCTTGCGGAGGAACTCGAGGCCTTCGGCGCCCAACTCCCGAAGCGCCTCCTGCACGGCGGGCTACCTGCGCAATTGCTCGCCCACGCGCCGGTCGAGGAGGATTTCCGCGAATGGATCGAAGCCTACTGGGCACGCGACATCTTGGAACTTTTCTCCGTTGGCAAACGCCATGCATTTTTGAAATTCCTCGAACTTCTGTGGTTGCAAAGTGGCGGTCTCTGCGAACTCAGCAACCTTGCCGCCCCCTGCCAAGTCAGCCGCCAAACCCTCGCCAACTACCTCGACGTCCTCGCCGCCACAGGCGTCGTTCGCATCCTCCGCCCGTTCGCTCAAAACCCCGCCCGAGAGATTGTGGCCATGCCCAAGGTTTATGCATTCGACACCGGCTTCGTGTGCCATATCCGCGGCATCACCAGTCTCCGCCCTGATGACATGGGAACACTCTGGGAACACCTTGCGCTGGATACGCTGCTCTTCCATCTCCCAGCCGAGGAAATCCACTACTGGCGCGACAAGCAAAAACACGAAATCGACTTCGTATGGGCCCCCCGCACTGCGCCCCCGGTCGCCATCCAGTGCAAATGGCGAGCCGCTGCAGGCGACCCTGCGGATTTTGCCTCGTTCTCAAGCCTCTACCCGGCCGCCGACCGCTGGATTCTCGCCGCCGACCGGACTGGTGCCATCACCCGCACTCAAAAGGCAAAATCCTACACTGAAACTGGCATCGACGCGATACCGGAGCTTATTTCCAAACATAGGCAGCGAGGTTCTTGAAATTTATATCCTCAGCGCCGTCCATTCGCGCGACCTGCCCATCCGTGCCATGGATCTCTTCCACATCGCCATCGCCTGCGAGACCGGAGCGGACGAATTCCTCACCTTTGACGAAGATCAAGCCAACCTGGCCCGCGCCGCCGCTCTCCCCGTTTGGAAAGGCAAAAATGCACAGTCTCCCTGAAATCAGGCCTGCCCGACCACTCTCGCTGCTCTCGGTTATCATCCAAGCTCACCAGCGAGCGTGTAGCGGCAGCACTCGCCGACTTCCCATGAGCTATCTCCTAGATTTTCCTCCGTGTTCTCTGTGACCTCGGTGGTTAATAAAACTTTTGTAGGTAACACTATAAAGCTTGTTAGCTAAGAGGGCGGAAAGCGTCCTCGCCTGAGCAAAATGTCGGAGTCATTGGATTCAAAATGAGTTTGACATCAAGAGACTCGCTTATAATTTTAAAATGGCTTGATTATATGAGACTCACTCCATTCCAGAGGCAGGGCATTCTCGAACTTTCCCGTAAACATTTCGGGTCTCAGTGTGCGGCTTTTTTATTTGGATCCCGAACCAACGATGAGTTGCGGGGTGGTGATATTGATCTGCTCATAGAGGCTGATTCCAATCGGCAAGTTGAATATTCAAAAAGACTTGCCTTCCGCAGCGAACTCAAGTGCCAGATCGGAGATCAGAAAATTGATGTCATTTTTGCAATGCCCGACGATGAGCGCCCGATTGTCCGAGAAGCCAGGCGCGAAATGGTGCGACTATGAACTCCCTTTGCCATAAAAAATGGTTGTCTGCACTTGATGAATGCGATGCGCATATTACTCGGATTCAACATGCAATCGACCACTTGGATCAAAAATTACCTCTTACAAAAGAGGTCTACGATTTTTTGAGTGATAGTGACATTGCTTACATTGACCAAATCGTTTTTCGATTTTCGAAGCTTCAAGATACGATTGGTAACAAGATTTTTCCATTAGGCCTCGTTCTCCTTGGAGAAGATATCGAAGCGCGTCCCTTTATTGATTTATTGAATAAGTTGGAGGAACTGAGACTTATCCCATCCTCATCCAAGTGGATGGAGTGGAGGGAGCTTAGAAACGACCTTACTCATGAATATCCAGATATTATTGAGGACAGGATCGATGCCTTGAATAATCTAAAGACCGCGCTCTCTGAAATTTTGCAAGTGTATCAAAAAATCAAAACAATCGTCGCCAATACATCCAGTGTTTAGTTTCAAGGATTTCAGTTCCATGATCCGCGCCCTCGAAAAGGAAATCTGCCTCGGCTATTGGCCCTATGTCGATTTCAGTTGGACCGACACCGTGCGCGTCGCCGGTCTCCCCGTTTGGAAAGGCAAAAATGCCCAGCACGCCTGAAACCAAGCCTGCCCGGCCGTAAAGCGCTCAGGAGCGCCAACGTCCCCGTTGGCTCCCTGCCGAGGAGGACCTCAGCATTCCCAGCATTGTAGCGGCTGTGGGGGTGTAAAGTTTCTTCTGTAATTAGGCTCTTCACGATCTGAGTGCCCTTTCCGGGGCCGACGGAGTGAAGGCGAGCGTAGCGAGCCGAGCGCAGTCGGCCCCGGAAAGGGCTTGCGCGAAGTT
>JBIJAV010000029.1:0-43914 GCA_044345595.1 Terrimicrobiaceae bacterium | reverse complement strand
ATGGGTTCGGAAAGACAGGGTGTCGGGGAAGGTTTTTTGTTAATTAATTTGATATCACAATACACACAAGTATTATAAAAACAGTTTTAATAAATTCAAATATTTTTTCGGTGATTTTTTCGGGCTATGGGCGAAATCATCTTCGAAGTGCGGGAAGACGAGGTCGATGGTGGCTACAATGCGGCTGCATTAGGTTATGGCATCCACACTCAGGGCGACAGCATCGAAGAACTGCGAGCTATGGTGAAGGATGCCGTCAATTGCTACTTCGATGAAGCAATGGAAGCGCCGCGAATAATCCGGCTTCACTTCGTGCGGGATGAAGTCTTCGCTCGATGAAAATCCCTTGGTTTGAGCATCGAGGAACTGTTGGAAAAACTCGACCTGTAGGCGCAATCCGATATGCGCGGAAATTTTAGGTTGGATGGAAAAGGCGTGAGGCGCAAAAGCCGAGGAGCCACGAGCATCTCTCCGATCCCACCTGTCAGATGCGGCGAATCCAGCTGTAGGGGATGGCTCCATGCGAGAGCATCCAGTCGTTGAATTTCTTCAACGGCCAACCGGCTTCCATGACGAAGTGGCGGTGGAGTTTTTCGACCTCGAGGCGCCCGAGAAGATAGCTCATCGGAACCGTCGGGCTTGAGGTATACCAGTTCACATCGGATGCCGCACGGGAGGCGGTAAAGCCCACGCCGCTTTGGAGCCTCTTGGCGGCCGCCGCATGGCTGAGCGTGCCGTCATGCAAACCGCAATCGATCACGATGCGGTGCGCGCGCCAGAGGGCATCGTGGAGCTGGATCAGTTCGGCACCAGGGATATCCACAAGACCATGCTCCACGGCGAGTTTCTCGCACCACATCGTCCAGCCTTCGTAGAAAATGGAGTGCGCGAAAAGACGGCGCAGGCGGCTGGCGTGCTGGCATTGAACGACAAATTGCAGGTGATGCCCGGGATAGGCTTCGTGAACCGTGGTGAGTTCCAAGCCGTGATGCTGACGGATTTCGGCGAGTTTTTTCTCCGGATGCTCTTGGTCCAGACTCAGATCGTTCACCCAGAAGATGCCGGTTTGGTCGCGTGAAAACGGCTCCGGCGCGCTGTAGGCGGCGGTTGGAAATTGGTGCTTCAGAAATGGCGGCACGGGCAGAACCTTCAGGGTGTCGCCCTTTGGAACTGTGACGAGGCCGAGCTTCCCGAGACGGGCTTTGATATCTGATGTGGCCTGGCGGTAAACATCGAGCAGCGGAAGCTCGGGAGTCCATCCGGCAGCAGCGCGGTCAATGATCTCGCGGGCGGATTTGCGCCCGTGACGCCGGGCGGCGCGCTCGAGAAGAAATTCGTGGCGCTGGATTTGATACTCCCCGAGGGCGCGGGCCTCGGGAAGCGAGAGGTCGAGACCGAGTTGCTCGCGGATTAGAAATTCGAACCGCTCGCGGCCAATGGAAAAGCCCCCTTTCGGTCCGGACTTTTTCTGGGCGATGCCGGCGGCGTATTCTTCGAACGCCTTGGCGGCGGCTTTCAGAGTCGAAGCGAGGGCCTTGGGTTTGGTGGAAAGGCTGCACAGTTCGTGCTCCAAACCGTGCAGAAATTCGACAGCTCCAGCGCAGGATTGAACGCCGAGCGAGGTCCAGAGCGGATCGGGCGCATCCAAACACTCGAGGCCTGCCCGCAGGTAGGAGGGGATTTTTTTCAGCCGGGATTCGATGGCGGGAAGCGCTTGACGCAGTTTGCCGGAGTTCCTCACGACGAGTTCGAAAATCGCATCGATCGCGGAATTCGAGTGCGTCTGGGGATTTGTGCGCCAGCGCAGGAGATCGCGTTCGGAAAGCAAATCCGTGCGAAGTCTCGCCAGAAGCCCCCGCCGGTCGAGCCAGTCGTCGCGATGAAAAGCCGCTTCGGGCATGGCCTCCACGGCAACCAATGTGCGCTCAAGAAGGGCGATGTGTTTTCGGTGGATGTCCGGCGTGTTGCGGCTCAGCAGTGAATCGTATTGGTGAAACCCGAGCTTGCTGGCCTGCTCGGGAAAAAGCTCGGACGATTCCTCAAGCCACTTTTTGGCGAGGGATGCGAAGTTGGCTCGGATTCTAGTCTCGGTGGGGTCTGCTTTTTGGGGCATGGCTTTCAGTCGGATTTACGGTTTAAAAAGTAGCGCTTGGATTCCGCCGCGATCACACCGCTCAACAAGAGCAGTGCAACGAGGTTAGGAATCGCCATGAGGCCGTTCATTATGTCCGAGAAATTCCACACGGCGTCACTTTTCCATACACAGCCTACGAAAACGGCCGCGACCCACAGCCAGCGGTAGGGCATAATGGCTTTCACCCCGGCGAGATATTCCACCGCTTTCTCGCCATAGTAGGACCAGCCGAGAATTGTGGAGAAAACAAAGGTCAACAGACCGCCAACAAGAATGATGTCGCCCAGTATTCCGACCCTGTGGAAAGCGGCATCGCACAGGGTGGCTTTGGTAAGACCGCCGGTCTGCCAATCTCCGGAAGAAACAATCACCAGTCCGGTGAGGGCGCAGACGACGACTGTGTCCCAGAATGTGCCGGTGCTGGAGACAAGTGCCTGGCGCACGGGATCGCGGGTGCGCGCGGCGGCGGCGACGATCGGCGCGCTGCCGAGTCCGGATTCATTCGAGAAAAGCCCACGGGCTATTCCATAGCGCATGGCCTCGGCGAT
The DNA here is from genome assembly GCA_044345595.1 of Terrimicrobiaceae bacterium. Taxonomy (GTDB): domain Bacteria; phylum Verrucomicrobiota; class Verrucomicrobiia; order Chthoniobacterales; family Terrimicrobiaceae; genus UBA967. The sequence goes on along the minus strand of JBIJAV010000029.1, from coordinate 41,232 downwards.
GCCCGCACCGACGAATCCTCCCACCGCCGCCTGGCCAGTGAACGCGCTGGTGACGATGAGATGCAGCGCGCCGCCGAGCTTGTCCCAGTTCAAGCCGAGCATGATCAGGCACCCGAGAATGTAAAATCCCGCCATGAACGGGACGAGAATGGTGCAGAAATTTGAAATCGAACTAATGCCGCCGAGGATGACGGCGGCTGTAATGACGGTAAGCAAAATGCCGACGCCTATTTTCAAATTCATGTCCGAAACCGCAAACGGGAGAAGTTCCTTTTTGGCGACGATCATGTCCGCAATGGCGTTTGATTGAACCATATTGCCGATGCCGAACGCGGCGATGGCCGTGAAGATCGCAAACAAAACCCCCGCCCAGCGTGCGTTGAGGCCTTTTTCCAACACATACATTGGGCCGCCGGACATCTGACCGCGATCGTTGGTGACGCGGTATTTCACCGCAAGCAAGGCCTCCGCATACTTGGTAGCGATACCAAAAACGCCCGTAAGCCACATCCAAAGCACCGCGCCAGGCCCACCCATAAGCACCGCCCCCGCCACGCCATAGATATTTCCCGTGCCAATCGTCGCCGCAAGCGCGGTCACCAACGCACCAAATTGGCTGATATCCCCCGGCGAGCCCGCATCCTTCGTTACAGACAACTTGATGGCATGCCCGAGATGTCGCTGCATGAATCCCGTGCGGATAGTCAGGAAAAGGTGTGTGCCAAAAAGAAGAGCGATGAGCCATGGCCCCCAGACCAATGATGCCACCTGTTCCGTGAGTTTGTTGAGTGTCTCCATGGGCGCCATAAAAATCCCACAACTCACACGCTGCAAGGAATCAAATCATTCATGGCTCCGAAAAACGGACGTCCCTGCCGACAATTTGTCCTTAGAAAAAATCCGGTTGAGACAAAGGCGTGCTTGAAGACAAAAAAGGCAAAGCTATTTTTTAAGTATGTCCACAGTTCAAGAAATCGAGACGGCAGCCGACCTTCTGCCTATTGAACAAAAAGAGGGGCTTTTGCGTTTCCTTGCAATCAGGTTGAGAAAAGACCGCGCACAAGCGCAACCTCGCCTTTACTCCCAAGAGGAACTTTCTTCCATGCTCGCCGAGGACGAAGCCGACGGTGAACGTTTTCGGAAAGGCCTTTGAGAATCTTTGTCGACAGCTGCGTCGCTCTCGCCGCCTGCCTCTCTAAAACGGGGGCCTCGCGCTTGATCTTTGAACTTGCTGCGGCGCAGGGATGGGAGTTGGTTGTTTCCCGGTGGGTGCTCCGGGAGATGCGCGAGAATCTGGCGGATTTGCCTCTTTCCGCAACCCGCGTCTGGCTTGACCTCAGAAACCAACTCGTGGTCGAGGATGACGAACTGACTTTTGATTGGCCTCTTCTTTTCCATGTCACCAAGGACAAACCAGTCCTTTGCACCGCGCTCGCATGCGCCGATGTGCTTCTTACGCTCGATCGCAGAGATTTTGGCTCCCTCCTTGACCAGTCGGTCTACGATCTCCGCGTGCTCACCCCTGGAACGTTTCTCCATGCGGAAAGACAAGCGGGGTGCCTGCAAGAATGAAGAGAAATTCAGGGTCCGTGCAGCGAATTTAAAAGTGCCAGCGTCTCGGCCGCGTTGCGCTCGATGGAAAAAGCCTCGGCAAGCCTGAGGCAGGTTGGACGCGCCTCGGCTCGGCGGTGCGCATCGCGCCAAGACTCGATCGCTTCGGCCAGCGCAAGGGCATCCCCCGGCGGGACGATACTGCCATGGATGCCGGGGGTGAGGATTTCGGAAAAGCCGTTCGCCGTGGTGGTGATAATTGGCAACCCAGCAGCGAGGGCCTCCAGGCATGCGTTCGAGAAGGGATCATACCATGTCGGTAGCGTCATGACATCCGCTGCCGCGAAGAGTGCGGCGATATCCGAAACGGGGCCGAGGAAGCGGGCCTTTGAGCTGCGATAGAGATCTGCTGGTCCACGACCCGCTACGAGTAGCGTGGCGTCATCGACCATTTCCATCGCTTTGATGGCGGTTGAAAGGCCCTTCCGTTCCCAGCCGGTGCCAAGGAAAAGAACGCAAAAGGTGTCAGGTTCGATGCCGAAACGGCGGCGCGCTTCATCTCGCGGCGGAAGAGCGGCGAGGGGATGGATGCCATTGTAAACGACACGCACGCGGTCTTGCGGGAAGGAAAAGCGCGAAAGGATTTCGTCGCGGATCATCTGTGAGTTCGCAATGACGAGGCGGGTGTTGGTGGGATCGAAAACACGGCGCTCAAGTTCCAAAATCTCGCCGTGCTTGCGGTTCAGCCAGCGGGTGGCCTTTTTCCAAAAAGGCTCGAATGCGTCGCGCCGCGCTAGCCAGGCGGCGTGCACGCCATCGCCCGCCCGGTAGACATCGCAACCGGGAACGCGCTCCATGCTGAAATGGATATCGCAGCCCGTGCGGGCACTTTGAAAAGCAGCAGCGAATTCGCTGGGCGATTTACCGCTTAGGCGTTGGATGTCTCCAAACGGCCAGCGTTCGGCGGGCCAGTCGGAGGTGATGATGAGCATGGTCTCCTCTCCCCGGCTGCGGAGCTCGGAGGCCAGTCGGATGAGATAGGCTTCCGCTCCTCCAGTGCTCGAATGCCCGCGGCGAACGAAGCCGATTTTCATCAGCCGCGTATGCTTGAATGCTCGCTCTCCGGCTTCGGTGGACGCCCGAGCAGGCAGGACATGGATTCACGCGGCGGCTTGCCCTCGTGGAGAACGGCGTAAACCTCGGCCGTGATCGGGGCGTCGATGCCGAGCCGCTTCGCACACTCGGACGCGCTCAAGGCCGTCGGCACGCCTTCGGCGACAGTTTTGAGCGAGGCGATGATCTCTGCCGGCTTTTCCCCGCGCCCGAGACGCTCGCCAAACTGCCGGTTCCGGCTTTGCTTGCTGAAGCATGTGACCATGAGATCGCCCGCTCCGCTGAGGCCGAAGAAGGTTTCGCGACGCCCGCCCAAGGCCATGCCAAGGCGCGTCATTTCCGCAAGGGAACGGGTCACAAGCGCCGCTTTGGCGTTGTCGCCCATGCCGAACCCGTCGCACACACCGGCCGCGATGGCGTAGATATTTTTCAATGCGCCGCCGAGCTGGACGCCGGTGATGTCATCCGTCGTATAAGCGCGGAATCCCTTGGAAGAAAAAATGCGCTGCAAGGGCTCAAGCAAGTCGGCATGCCCGGAGCCGATCACGCTCGCCGCCGGGATTTGGCGGGCGATTTCCGGCGCGAGATTCGGGCCGGAAAGGACAGCTAGGCGGCACTGGGGAAGGAACTCCCCGAGAACTTGGCTCATGAGAAGGCCGGTGCCTGATTCGATGCCTTTCGTGCAGGAGACAATCACCGTGCCACTTGGCAGATTCAAAGCTGCGAGAGAGCGGGCGGTATCCTTCATCACTTTGGAAGGAACGACGACCACGATCAGATCGCTTTTGCCGGCTACCGCCAAATCAGCCGTGGCACTCACATTCGGCGGAAGGTTGATTCCGGGCAGGTAGTGGGAATTTGTGTGGCGGGAATTGATTTCCTCCGCAACGGCTGGGTTGTGCGCCCAGATCGTGACGGGAAGGCCGTGCTCGGAGAGGAGAAGTGCGAGTGCCGTTCCCCAGCTTCCTCCACCGATGATGCTGATTTTTTTTAACATGATTCAGGAAACGGAGCGGGGCTTTTTTTCGAAACGCTTTTCCGTTCCGGCGAGGAGGCGCGAAATGTTGGACTTGTGGCGCCAGATGGCGAGCACGCACATGACTGCAGCGATGCCCGTTCGCAAGGGATCACCCTGTCCGAGAGCCCACATGCCGGCCGCCCCCGTCGGCAGTGCCACGGCCGCGCCGAGGGATGCCACCGAGACATACCGCGTTGAATAAAAGAGGATGAGCCAGACGAGCAGGCCAAAGGCGAAAACCGGCGGAGGAAAAAGTGCGAGCATGATGCCGGCCGCTGTGGCGATGCCCTTGCCCCCTTGGAAGCGCAGCCAGACCGGATAAGTGTGGCCGATCATGGCAAAGATCGCTCCCACGACGCCCGCGTTGATCACCACGGATTGCGGCGCCCCATACGCTTTCAAGGCGATCAGGAACGCAACCATCACAGCAAGCCAGCCTTTCAAGGCATCCAGCGCAAACACGGTATAGCCCCACTGTTTTCCAAGGATGCGCAGGGCATTCGTCGCACCGGTGCTGCCGCTGCCTTGCGTGCGCAGATCGACGCCTTGCATCCGACCGGCAAGGAATCCCCATGGAATCGATCCAAGCAGATAGGCTTGAAGGGCGGCGATGAGGTAAAGAGTCACGCGCAAAGGTAATCCCCCTTGAAGCCCTCCGTCTCAAGAAAAATCCTGCGCCCGCCCGGACGATGGTCTTTTCGGAAAAGGCTCGGGGTTTCGAAAGGAATGTGCCAATTTGGGAGGCCGATCGAACTCGCATCTCCACTGGATATTCATGCAACAGGTCAAAGACACACTCCGCGCCACCGTGCGCATTGGCTACGACGGCAAGGTCTATAAACAATTTCGCGGGCCAAAGGCCGAAGAGCGGTTTGCGAATGAAGTGAAAGTGCTTCGCTACCTCGAAAAGCGCGCGTGCCCGTTTGTGCCACGACTCGTTGAGAGCGATGCGGAGGAGCTGAGAATAGTGACGACCAATTGCGGAACGCGCGTTGACCATCTGGACGACGCCCGCTGCCGCGAGTTGTTCGCCGAACTCGAGCCCTACGGCGTGCGCCACGACGATGCCGATATACGGAATGTCACCTACCGCCAGTCTGATGGACGATTTTGCCTGATCGATTTTGAATTCGCGACCATCTTGGAGCCTGAACAATGAGCGACCATCCCAATCCCCTCCAACGCATCGCCTGGTCCGGCCATACCGACTGCGGGAAGGTCCGCAAAAACAACGAGGATTCCTTTCTGGGCCTGCTCGTCGATGCGCAGGGCGCGCAATTGCTGGGAAAAATCGGAGACTCGGATGTCGAGAAATCCGATTTTGTTTTTGCCGTGAGCGACGGGATGGGGGGCGCGAAAGCCGGGGAGTTCGCCAGCAAGATAGCCGTGGAAAAAATCACAAAAATCCTGCCAACAGTTTTCGCACAAGGTGCTTCGGGCATTTCCAGCGGATTTCGCGATGTGCTTCAGGAAGTCTTTGTCGAAATCCACCGCGCGCTGCTCTATCTCGGCTCCTGCTACGAAGAGTGCCGTGGCATGGGTGCCACGCTGAGTCTGTGCTGGTTCACTCCGGGATGGATGTATTTCGCCCATATCGGCGACAGCCGTATTTACTTCCTCCCGGCATCCGGCGGCATGAAGCAGATCACAAACGACGACACCTATGTCGGCTGGCTTTTTCGAAACGGCCAAATCAACGAGCGCGAGGCGAAAAACCACCCCCAGCGGAATGTCCTTCAAAAAGTCCTCGGCGCAGACCCGCAACAGATCGAACCCCAGACAGGCGCCGTGGGACTCGAGCCGGGCGACTGCTTCCTGCTCTGCACGGATGGCGTCACCGATGGCCTCTTCGACAGCCGCATAGAGGATATCTTGCGCAACACCCCCCGCGAGGCCGCTCCGGCTCTCGTTCGCGAGGCAATCGCCGCCTCCGGCCGCGACAATGCGACCGCGCTGGTGGTGGATATTGTCGGGTAGTCTCTTTTGAAAACTTGGCGCATCGGCTTTTGCGGTGCTACTCTGGGTCTTTCCATGCAACAGCCGCCTGTCACCAAATACCGGCCCTTTCCGCAGGTCGATCTTCCCGACCGCCAGTGGCCAAGCCGCATTCTGACCTCCGCTCCCGTTTGGTGCAGCGTGGATCTTCGCGACGGCAATCAAGCGCTTGCACAACCGATGAGCGTGGAAGAAAAGCTCGAGTATTTTCAAATGCTCGTCGGCATCAGCTTCAAGGAAATCGAAATTGGTTTCCCCTCGGCCTCGCAGATCGAATTCGATTTTTGCCGCCGCCTCATCGAGGAGAACCTGATTCCGCAGGATGTCTCGATTCAAATTCTCTGCCAGTGCCGCGAGGATCTCATCGTGCGCTCGCTCGAGGCCCTGCGTGGCGCGCGCAGCATCATTTTCCACCTCTACAACTCGACCTCGCCGAAGCAGCGCGAGTATGTCTTCAACTCGACCCGTGAGCAGATCGTCTCCATCGCCACACATGCGGTTTCGTTTTTAAAGGAAAAAATGCAGCCGCTCGTCGCCGAGGGCTCGCGCATTCGTCTCGAATACTCACCCGAAAGCTTCACGAGCACGGAACTCGATTTTGCCCTCCAAATTTGCGAGGCTGTGACCGATGTCTGGCAGCCGACACCGGAAAACAAAATCATCCTCAACCTCCCGGCCACGGTCGAATACGCGACGCCGAATATCCACGCCGATCAGATCGAGTGGATGTCCCGCCACCTGACCCGTCGCCATCTCACCACGCTTTCGCTTCACACGCACAATGACCGCGGCACCGGCACGGCCGCCACGGAATTGGGCCTCCTCGCAGGAGCCGACCGCGTGGAGGGCACGCTCTTCGGAGTCGGCGAGCGCACCGGCAATCTCGATATCGTCACCGTCGCGCTGAATCTCTACACGCACGGCATTCATCCCCACCTCGACCTCAGCCGCCTCAACGCGATCCGCGATGTTTATGAGCGTTGCACCCGCATGGAGGTGCATCCCCGCCATCCCTATGCCGGCGACCTCGCTTTCACGGCCTTCAGCGGCTCGCATCAGGATGCCATTAAAAAATCATGGTCGCGCCAAGTAGAAGGCAAGCCGTGGGATACTCTCTACATTCCGATCGACCCCGCCGATATTGGTCGCAGCTACAAGGCAATCATCCGCATTAATTCCCAGTCCGGCAAAGGCGGCGTCGCTTACATCCTCGAGACGGAATTCGGCTATCAGCTTCCCAAGTCTCTCCAAAAAGAACTCGGCCGCATCGTCAATGCCGTCTCGGACGAAAAAGGCACCGAACTCGAAGCCGAGGAAATCCACGGGCTTTTCCTGAAAACCTATGTCCTGCGCGACGGCGCAGTGAACCTGCGCGAATTCCGTGCCATCGAGCGCAGCGAGCAGGTCACAATCGAAGCCGACATCGTCCTCCAAGGGCAACCTGTCACAGTCCGCGGTTCCGGCAACGGCCCGATCGCCGCATTCGTCCACGCCCTAGGCCAAACCAACCTCCCGCCTTTCGAAATCCAAAGCTATTCCGAGCACTCGCTCGATGCCGGAGCCGATGCCCGCGCCGTGAGCTACATCGAAATCAAAACCGCCGCCGCCCGCACCTATTTTGGCGTGGGAAGCGATACCAACATCGAACTCGCATCCATCCACGCCATCATCAGCGCCCTGAACCGCGCCCTAGCCTGAAACCAGGCCGGCTTAGGCTCAGGTGCTCGATGCCGTTGATTTTGTTGAGCAAGTCCAGTCGCCGCGAAGGCCTCCCGAACTGTAAAAGACGCGATGATCGAGTCCATTCACCGTCAACAACCGCAGCTCAGTCGCGTTGTGGTGCGCCGGCGGTTCGTCAACCGCGCTGACCGATCGACCACCATCCTCGTGCCGGTCGAGGACTAATGCCGCTGGCTGCGCGCGATCGGTTTTGCCGAGATGGATTGCTATTTCAAAATCTACGAACTCGCTGTATTCGGAGGGCAGAAACCAATGTAGGAGTCTCATGCGTCAGGAAACACAATGCGTTCACCAAGGCGGGTTGCCGGACGCCGCCACGGGCGGAATCAACTCGCCAATCTATACGTCCACTGCAGCAGAGTATCTCGACCGCGAACAAGTGCCTTACCAGCGCTACTTCAACACGCCAAACCAAGCAGCGGTCGTGCGCAAAGTTGCCGCGCTCGAAGGCGCCGACGACGGCGTGCTCTTCGGTTCCGGCATGGCTGCGATCAGCACTACGCTGCTGACGTTGCTGCGCGCCGGCGACCACGCGGTGTTTCAGGAGGAACTGTATGGCGGCACTCACGCGTTAGTGGCGGATTTGTTCCAACGCCTCGGCATCGGGTTCAACTTCGTGGCAATGACGCCCGAAGCCATCGCCGACGCGCTCACGCCACAGACCAAGGTTATCTTTCTTGAATCGCCTACCAACCCGTTGCTCCATATCATGGATTTGCGCCGCGTCGCCGACGTCGCCCGAACGCACGGCGTGACGACAGTGATCGACAACACCTTCGCCACGCCGATCAATCAAAACCCGATCGCGCTTGGTATGGATGTCGTCGTTCACAGCGGCACGAAATACCTCGGCGGCCATAGCGACATCCAGTGCGGCATCGCGGCGACGAATTCCGCCTTGGCTGGTCAAATTCGCCACCAGGCCTGCCAGCTCGGCGGCAGCCTCAATGCTGCAACCTGCCATCTTCTCGAACGCAGCCTCAAGACCCTGCACCTGCGCGTTGAACGCCAGACGAACAACGCCGGGCAGTTGGCGGAATTCCTTGCGCGGCACCCCGCAGTGGCCCGCGTATATTACCCCGGCCTGCCGACACATCCGGGCCACGAGATTGCCCGGGCACAGATGCGCGGCTTCGGTGCCATGTTGGCTTTCGACCTGAAAACCGGCGACCTGTCTGCCGACACGGTGCAACGCCGACTGCGACTGATTCGCCCCGCCGCGAGTTTGGGCGGAGTGGAAACGACCATCTGCGCACCGGTGCAAACTTCCCACGCCAAAATGTCACCCACCGACCGCGACCGGCTCGGCATCACCGACACCTTGTTGCGCGTCTCCGTCGGCATCGAACACCTCGAAGATCTCGTTGCCGACTTCACCCAAGCCCTTGATGGCAAAAGCGCACCCGACCAGCCATTAATATGAGTCCCAAATTCGCCCCCCGCAGCGCCTATGACCTCACCGGCGGCATCGTATATTTTGGGCGAATGCTCGACAAGATTCGCCTCCACGCTGCCGACCGGCTACGCGAAGACTTTCACGCAAACCTCGGCGTTAGCTTCGATGGGCGCTGTAGCCGATTTCTTGGCGTAAGCTACGAGGCCTTACGCGAGCGTGTGCTGGCAGGTGGAAGCGACGACGAGATTCTCGCGTGGTGTTTCGCCAACGGGTGGCACCCCAACGACGAGCAGGTTCTGGTCTGGAATAAGTTCATGCTAAAACGAGGTTGGCGTGATGAGGACGATGGCTCGACACAAGAACTGGAAGCCTACAAGACCGCGAGCGGTCTTGCGCACCGCACCGACATCATCACGTTCTTTGATTTCTACGAAGTGGATGAAGGAAGGAAATTATGAACCCATCCAGCAAACACACCGCCGAGCACTATACTTGGGGAGAGGGATGCGACGGGTGGCATTTGCTGAAAAGTGATAACCTATCTGTCATTCAAGAGACGATGCCACCGGGCACCGCTGAAGTTCCGCACTATCATCGACACAGCCGCCAGTTCTTTTTTATACTGGAAGGTGAAATCGCGATCCGGTCACCGGAAGGAGATTCGAGGCTGTGCGCTGGCGAAGGTGTTCATATCGCGCCGGGCATAATGCATCGGGTATCGAACGCAGCGACTGCTCCCTCACATTTCCTCGTCATCTCCTCGCCACCGTCGCACTGTGATCGCGTTCTCTCGGAGGAAGTTAAGGAATAATCATGTCCACGGCTTCATATAATGTTGAGGTGCAGATTCGATATGCGATAGAAGCCGATATGGCAAATGTCGCGGCTGTCCTCACCGAGGCCTCGGAGTGGCTGTGCGAACGTGGAATGCCGATGTGGAAGGGCGACGAGCTATTGCCGGAACTCATCACCAACGATGTCGTGTGCGGGCTGTTTGCCGTTGCGGAAGTCGCGGGCGAAATTGTTGGCACCATGAAGTTCCAACTTGAAGATGAACTGTTCTGGCCCGATCTGCCACGCGGCGAAGCGGCCTACGTTCATCGTCTCGCCGTCAAACGCGCGTTTGCCGCTGGGACAATCTCTTACGACCTGCTCGCATGGGCAGTGAACCGCGCACGCGAGCTTGGATGCCATTATCTGCGCCTTGACACTGAAGCTTCGGGGCCAAAGCTCCGCGCAGTTTACGAACGCTTCGGCTTCCAGCATCACAGCGACCGGCAAGTCGGCTCGTATTTCGTCGCACGCTATCAAATCGATCTGAGCCGCGCCCTCGCCTGACACCGGGCCTGCTTAGGCTATTTGCTTTTCTTCAGGCATGCCTCTCTCACATCGGGAGGATTTGCTCCAAACACCCGGCGCTGCACAAGTCGGGCGGCTTGAATTCGCTCTTCGCAGGACATCGCCTGATATTGGCGATTTGTCCATTCATCGGCCTCCTTGAACGATGTGGATTTATGTGCCTCACGGGTAAGCATGACTTCTATGAAATACAGGATCACTCCCCTCGCTCAACCCCGTTCTTGGAACTCTCAAGCGCTCTGCGGCGCTGGCTTTGAGTGGCTGCGCAATGTTTTGATTTTACTCTGATGTCTCTTGAAATAGCTTGATCCCCACCATCGCATGAAAACCCTCGTCACCGGCTCCTCCGGCCTCATCGGTTCCGAAGTCTCGATTTTTTTCGCCAGCCAAGGCTGTTCCATCCACGGGGTGGACAACAACCAGCGCGCGGCATTTTTTGGACCCCAGGGCGACACGCGCTGGAACCAAAAACGCCTCGCCGATCTCATCCCCGGCTTCACACACCACGAACTCGACATCCGCGACCGGCAGGGTGTTCTCGACCTCGTTGCAAAGATCAAACCCGACATCATCATCCACACCGCCGCGCAGCCCTCGCACGACCGCGCAGCGGCGATCCCTTTTGATGACTTCGACACCAACGCCGTCGGCACGCTGAATCTCCTCGAAGCCGCCCGCCAGGCCTGCCCAGAGTCGCCGTTCGTCCACATGTCCACGAACAAAGTTTACGGCGATCGCCCAAATACCATCCCCCTCCGCGAACTCGACACGCGCTGGGATTACGACGATCCCGCCTACGAACACGGCATCGCCGAGTCCTTCTCGATCGACCAATCGAAGCACTCCCTCTTCGGCGCCTCCAAAGTCGCGGCGGATGTCATGGTTCAAGAATACGGACGCTATTTCGACATGCCCACCTGCTGTCTGCGCGGCGGCTGCCTCACCGGCCCGAACCACTCCGGCGTGGAACTCCACGGATTCCTCAGCTACCTCGTGAAATGCAATCTCGAAGGCCGCGAATACAAGGTTTTTGGCTACAAAGGCAAGCAGGTGCGCGACAACATCCACAGCGAGGATGTGGCCCGCTTCATGTGGGAATTCTGCAAAGCCCCGCGCATCGCAGAGGTCTACAACCTCGGCGGTGGAAAACAAAACTCCTGCTCCATCCTCGAAGCCTTCCAAATCGCCGAATCCTTCACCGGAAAAAAACAAGCCTTCACCTATGTGGACCAAAACCGCATCGGCGACCACATCTGCTACTACAGCGACCTCCGAAAAATGAAATCCCACTACCCTGCGTGGGACATCACCATCAGCCTCACCGAAACCATCCGCCAAATCGTCGAAGCCTGGAAGACACGCGGATAACACCCTTTCCATGCGCCAATACCGTCATGCGGCATGGCGGGACAAGTTCTAGGTATCACGCACGCCTAAAGCGTCCTGGACAGAGCGCCCGATTAAAAATGTAGCCGACTTGCTTTCAATCGACGGACGCTCTATATAGATTGCTATGGCTATTACATATTCCGTCACAGAAGCTCAAGCTGGCCTCCCCTCTATTCTGCGCGAAGCGGAAGAGCAGCCAGTAATTATAACCCGTCGGGATAAGGCGGTGGGTTACCTTCTTTCTCCAGAAAGATTTGAGGCGATGCTGGAGACGATGGAAATCATGTCGAATCCTTTGGCCATGCAGGCAATACGGGATCACAAATCCGGGAAAACGAAATTCATGCCGCTTGATGTCCTTGATGAGAAATAATGAAGGTCAACATCTCCGATCAGGTTCGCAACTTTGTTCTTTGCCTCGCTCCCGAACCTAAAAAGCGCCTAAGAGAGGCATTGCGCATGCTCGAGAGTGAGAAGGGTGACATCAAAGCACTTGAAAACGATCTCTCCGGTTATTTTCGGCTTCGAGTTCGCGCTTACCGAGTTATTTTCGCCTATCGTGCTATGGAAGACTCCGGTGTTGCCGAGATAGAGTGCGTCTTTTGCGAACGCCGATCGATCGTTTATGAGGCTTTCGCTGCCTTGAGTGCCAGACTGCAAGGTCGGTAGGACCAGCCGTTTTTAATTCTCTCCCCTCCACGAACCGCTAAAACCCGATCACCACATGAAAATCCTCCTCACCGGCATTTGCGGCTTCGCTGGATCCGTGATCACACGCACTCTGCTCGAGCATCGGGCCGACCTGCAGATTCTCGGCCTCGACAATCTTTCGCGCAAAGGCAGCGAGACGAATCTCGAGCCGCTCCGTGCGCTGGGCTGCGACATCCGCATCGGCGAGGTGCGCGACCGGACTCTGCTCGAAAGCCTCCCGCCGTGCGACTGGATCATCGACTGCGCGGCGAATCCCAGTGTGCTTGCCGGGGTGGATGGTTCCTCGAGCCGCGATCTGGTGGACCAGAACCTCTACGGAACCGTGAATCTCCTGGAGCTCTGCAAAACATGGAAAGCCGGCTTCACGCTCCTCTCAACCAGCCGCGTCTATTCGATCGCTGCGCTGGCAGGATTGCCGATGGAAAAAACGCCGACCCGCTTCGAGTTGCCATCCACCGCATCCGGCCCCGGCTGGTCGCGCGGCGGAATCACCGAGCAATTCTCCACAGCGCCACCGGTCAGCCTCTACGGCAGCACAAAACTCTGCTCCGAGTGGCTTGCGCTTGAATACGGCGACGCCTACGGCTTCCCCGTCTGGATCAATCGCTGCGGCGTCCTCGCCGGTGCGGGACAATTCGGAAAAGCCGACCAGGGCATCTTCTCCTTTTGGATTCACTCCTGGCGAGCAGGGCGTCCGCTAAAATACATCGGCTTCGGCGGCTCGGGACTCCAAGTCCGCGACTGCCTGCATCCGAGGGATATCGTCCCGCTCCTCCTCAAGCAGATCGATTTTCGCGGCACGGAAAAACCCCGCATCATCAACCTCGCCGGCGGTCACGAAAACTCCATGTCCCTCCGCGAACTCTCCGCATGGTGTGCCGAAAAAATCAGCCCCGCCGTGGCCATCAACGACCCGAATCAAATTTCCAGCGACCAATCCAGCCGCCCGTTCGACATTCCCTGGGCAATCCTCGACCCCGCCCTCGCCCGCGAAGCCTGGGAATGGAAACCCGCCACCACCCTGCCTCAAATCCTTGACGAAATCCGCTCGCACTCTGTCTCAAATCCCGCCTGGCTCGATCTCGTCACAGGTTGAAATACGGCCTTCCGGTCGTGAATCGATTCCTCCGGAGGGACAACCTCTGGCTTGTCCCAAGACTGAATAGCAAGCCTTACATAAGCCCTCGTCCCCCTAAACGCCCGGGCCTGCTCCACGCGTCACGCAATCCCCGAATTTTCCACTCGATTCAGCGCCTTCTCTCGCGGAGTCTTCGGCGCCTTCTTTCGCATGGATAAACTTCAAAAAGCGCTGAAAGCCACATTTGGCTACGATGGATTTCGTCCCCTCCAGCGCGAGATCATGGAGGCGAACCTCGCCGGGCGGGATTCGTTTGCTCTGTTGCCTACTGGCGGCGGCAAGTCGCTGTGCTTTCAGTTGCCGGCGCTGTTGAGGGAGGGTTTGACGCTTGTTGTTTCGCCTCTGATCGCTCTGATGAAGGATCAGGTGAACCAATTGGAGGCGGCGGGTGTGGAGGCGACATTTTTGAATTCCTCGCTTGGCGTCAAAGAAACGAAAGCGCGTCTGGCGGGGCTGCACCAGGGCCGCTACAAGCTCCTCTACGCGGCGCCGGAGCGCCTCATGCTCGACCATTGGCAGGAAAATCTCCGTGCCTGGAATGTCGCTGCCGTGGCCATCGACGAGGCGCATTGCATATCCGAGTGGGGTCATGATTTCCGCCCCGAGTATCGCCAGATCGCACGGCTTCGCGAATGGCTTCCCGACATTCCGCTCATGGCACTCACGGCGACGGCCACCGAGCGCGTGCGAGAGGACATTATCAAGCACCTTCGCCTGCGCGAGCCCGAGGTTTTTGTAGCCAGCTTTAATCGCCCGAACCTCTCCTACCGCGTTATTCCCAAGGAGCAGCCTACGAAGCAGATTCTGGACTTCATCAAATCGCGGCCGATGGATAGCGGCATCGTGTATTGCGCCACACGCGCCTCGGCGGACCGTGTGGCCGAGAGCCTCTCGGAGCGAGGATTCCCTGCTGTGCCATATCATGCCGGGCTTACAAACAACGAACGGGCTCAAAACCAAGAACTCTTCATCCGCGACGAGACGCGCATCGTTTGCGCCACGATCGCCTTCGGCATGGGCATCAATAAACCCAATGTGCGCTGGGTGATTCACCACGACCTGCCGAAAAATATCGAAGGCTACTATCAGGAAACCGGTCGCGCCGGCCGCGATGGACTACCCGGCGACTGCCTCTTGCTCTTCAGTGCGGGCGATGCCGCGAAGCAGACGCATTTTATCGATGAAATGAGCGACGCCCACGAGCAGCAAATTGCCCGTGAGCAGTTGCGGCTCATGATGGGTTATGCCGACTCCCCGACCTGCCGCCGCCGCGAACTTCTGAACTACTTCGCGGAATCCTACACGGAGCCCAATTGCGGATCGTGCGACAACTGCCTCCAACCTCGTGAGAATTACAATGCCACCACCCAAGCGCAGAAGCTGCTCTCATGTGTTTATCGCGTCCGGCAGGGTGGGCGCTTCGGCGTCGGCATGAACCACCTCATTGAAATTCTCACCGGCTCCGCGAATGAAAAAATCCAACGCTGGGGGCATGACAAGCTCACCACCTATGGCATCGGCAAAGACCTCACCCGTCCGCAGTGGAGCGCGATCGGGCGCGATCTCCTGCGCCTCGGCTACCTCGCGCAGGATGCGGGGCAATTTCCCACCATCGCCCTCACCGACCTCGGACTCGAGGCCCTGAAATCCCGCCGCGTCATCATGCTCTCAAAGCCGGTGGAGCTGAAAAAAATCAGCGTTCCGCGCACCGGCGAAATCGAGTGCGACGAGACACTCTTCGATCGCCTGCGCAAACTCCGCAAACGCCTCGCCGACGAGCGCAGCGTGCCAGCCTATGTGATCTTCGGCGACAACACCCTCCGCCAGATGGCCCGCGAATACCCGACCCACATCGACGCCCTGCGCATGATCGGCGGCATGGGCGAAAAGAAACTCGCCGAGTTCGGCAACCTCTTCACAAACGAAGTCGCCGCCTACCTGCGGACTTATCCAAAAGTAGACTTCGGCGGACGCGGGGAGTAGTGCACTACAGGACGCAGTGCAAAAGGCCTGACCCAGGCGTTTGTGCCTTTGCACGGCGCGGTGTCTTATCAGACTCAAAAGAGTCTTTTCAGCATTTCGGTGTTTCCTGTTTACTTGTTGGATGTCGCGCATACCTGTCACTATTCTGACCGGCTTCCTTGGAGCCGGAAAAACCACGCTGTTGAATCGCATTCTTGGGGAAAACCATGGGCTGCGGATTGCGGTGATCGAGAATGAATTTGGCGAAATTGGTATCGACCATGAGTTGGTGATCAATGCCGAGGAGGAGTTGTTTGAAATGAATAACGGGTGCATCTGCTGCACGGTGCGCGGGGATTTGATTCGCATTCTGGGGAACCTCATGAAGCGCCGCGACAAGTTCGACCACATCCTGATTGAGACGACCGGTCTGGCTGATCCAGGGCCGGTGGTGCAGACATTTTTTGTGGATGATGAATTGCGGGATCAGACGGTGGTGAACGGCGTCGTGACGGTGGTGGACGCGCACCATTTCTCGCGTCATGTCGATGAGACGCACGAGGCCGAGGAGCAGGTAGCTTTTGCGGATGTAATTCTCCTCAACAAGAGTGACCTCGCGACGCCTGAGGAGCTGGAGGAAACCGAGCAACGCATTCGCGCCATCAATGCCTTGGCGGTGATCCACCGCACGACGCGCGCGGAGATCGACATCAAGAAAGTGCTCGAAGTGGGCGGCTTCAACCTCGATCGCGCGACGGAACTCAATCCCCACTTTTTGGATGCGCACGGGCATCACCACCATCATCACTCGGATATCTCGAGCGTGGGCATAGAAGCCGAGCGGGAGTGCGATGGCAAAAAGCTCAACGACTGGATTTCGAAGCTCGTTCGCGATCAGGGGCAGGACATTTTCCGCATGAAGGGGGTTTTTGCCGTGAAGGGCCAGGCCGACCGCGTAGTTTTCCAAGGCGTGCACATGCTCATTGACGCGGCGAGTGGGGGTCCGTGGGCCGGACGCCCGCGCAAGAACAGCCTGGTTTTCATCGGCCGCAAGCTTGATCGCGAAGCCCTCACCAGCGGATTCCGCTCCTGCCTCTCTTGAAAAGTCCCGGCTCGATTACTGCGGGGGATCATATCCTCGACCTGAAGTGGAATCCCGAGGGGACGCGATTGCTCGTGACTCCCGCCACGGGTTCCGTGCTGGTGGCTGATGAGAACGCAACGCTTCTGAAGGAACTGCCTGGCCACGGCATGGGGAATGGAAGCTCGGACTGGTTCACCGGTGAGCCTGCGACTTGCGGGTTTGACGGGAAAATCCGCTGCGGCTCTCGGGAATGGAAGCCCGGTCGGGGGATGATCGAGCATGTGCGGACGAGTCCGGATGGAGCGCTCCTCGCGGCGGGTCAGGGCAAGGCGCTGCACATTTTCGACGCGGCCGGGAGTGATGAAAAAAGTCTGCGCGACTTGCCGGTCGTGGTGTCGGATTTCGCATGGAATCCCAAGTCGCCCGCCGAGATCTCCACGGTGGGCGCGGGTGGGGCGCTGCTTTGGCGGCTTGGTGAAAAAGAATCCTTCGCCCGCTTTGATTGGGGCGGAGCGAGCCTGCAGGTGCGGTGGAGCAATGACGGACGCTGGCTGGCCACGGCGGACCAGACCGCGAGTGTGCATGTTTACGATATCCCGAGGGACAATCCGCTCAACATGGAGGGGTTTGAATCCAAGGTTCGCGCGCTGGCTTTTTCGGCCGATGGCAAACGCCTCGCCACGGCGGGGAGTCCGGTGGTCACGGTCTGGCCGTGCGCATCGAAGACGGGCCCGGAGGGAGCGCATCCCATTCAGGTCGATGGCAGCGAGAGCGAAGTGCTGGCCTTGGATTTCTCACCCGCCACCGGCCAACTCGCGACAGGTGATGGCGAGGGAACGCTGCTGGTGGTGACTTTTGAGAAGGGCCAATTCCGCCGCAAGCGCGCCAGACTTGGCACCGGCATCAGCGCTCTGGCGTGGCATCCCACCAAGCCGCTTCTGGCCGCGGGTCACGCGAGTGGCTTGGTAACTTGGCTTTCGATGGAGTCCTGAACGGATTCGCCGCCTTCGAGCGTGGGCTTGTCTTGAGCTGTGGAATCCGCAGCGACCAAAAAATCGCCTACCTCGGCCGGTGGCTCAACCGCTTCGGGCAGAGGCTCGGTGGTCTCTGATGCCGGGTCGATTTCTCCGGACAAAATGGCATTCCCCTGTGGCAAAGACTCTGAGGTTTCAGGCAAAACATCGGCGACTTGAGGCAAACGCTCCTGTTCACCTGGCAGAGGTTCGGCAGCATCCGGCTTCAGCTCTGCATAATCCGCATCAGGTGCGGAGGCTTCAGTAGGTGGCTCGGGATTTGTATTGGGTGTCTCTGAGACAACAGGCGCTGGTGTAGAGGTCTTGGGCGCGGGGTTGGGGCGGGGCGGGCGGTTGCCTTGAGGTTTTCCCTGTTTTTCCTGCGGGGGGCGCGCGGAGGGGCGCCGTGGGATTTCGAGCCCCTTCGAGGCGAAGTCGATGACATGGCCTTGCAGCAAGAGCCAATGGAAATCCCGGAGCAGGGCAGGCTCTCGGAGTGCGGCATCCGATGGCAGGGTGGGCAGCGCGAGCAGGGCCTTCCATTGCTCCGCACGGGGTTTCCCTGCGTTCGATTCCAGATAGTCGAGAATGGCAGCGAGACTTTCGGAGACGGGATTCGCCTGGCGATCGAGCATCTTGGGCCGGGCCACGGAGACATAGGTGATGTTTTCGTGGGCCTTGAAGATTTGCAATCCACCGCCGGCAAGTTTCTGGCCGAGGGTATTGGCAAGCGGAAGCGGGAACCGGATGAGGTTGTCGAGTTCACGGCGGGTGAACTCAATGACGGCAGGCGCAGAGTCGTTCACCGGTGCAGAGCCTGGAGCGGTGAAGTGATCGCCAGGATTGATAATCGCGGAGGCTGCGTGATTTTTTTGAAAGTGCTCGGCTACTTCTGCAAGGTTCTTGAGTGGCGCAGGCTCGGTGCCTTCGGGGGCTTCGAGTGGAAAATAGACATTCTGCGAGCTTTGTTCGTCGCGCCATTTTTGAATGGATTCCTCATCGCGGACCATGCGGATGCGGGCCTTGTAGATATCGAACGCCATATTACCGAAGCGTTCGGCGTGGAGTTTTTGGACTTTAAGCTGGTAGTCGTGAAGGTTGGGTGGCCCAAGAAGGACCCCGCTCATGCCGCACTGGGCAATGATCGGGGAGGCTCCTTTTGGCGGTTCCACGGCGATGCGCTCGAGGCGGTAAAATTTATCCAATTGTGTCGCAAGAATCCGCGCTGCGGCATCGCTTTCGCTAAACCAAAGCGTGCCATCCGCCACGACTTGAAAAAGTGATGGGCCGGATTTGCGTTGAAACTCCACAAGGTAGCGGGCGGATTTTTCAAGAACCAGACGGGCCAACTCGAAGAGGGAATATGTCTTGGCCGTCGATTTGATCTGCTTGAGCAAACCATCAACGCCGCGTGGCTCGGGGACAAATTTGATTTCCCAGCCCTCAAGAAGAACGGGGCGCTGGACGGGTTCGCTTTCGCGACGGCCACCACCTTGACGGTCATCACGGCGCGGGCCGCTGCTTTTTCCGGCAGGGCGCTTATCGCCGAAGGAGCGATTGCGCGATTTGTCGGAGTGTTCACCAGATGGCCTGCGGGTAAGGCGGTCTCCTTTTGGCCGTTTGCGATCCCATCGGGAGTCTCCTTCGTCGCGGTCGAAGCCTGAGCGCCGGATGCCGGGGGTGTCCTCATCGCCGTGAGTGGAGGCAAGGGAGATTTTACTGGATGGAGTGGAGTCCTTGACCCATGAAGGCTGGAAGGATTGGAGCAAGTCCATTTCCAAGCCGGACAGGTCGGTGGGATTAGCTGGATTGGTGTTCATAAACCGCCTGATGCGGTGGCAATCTGGATAATGCCCCGTGAGGCCACAAGATAATTATTTCAAAAACTCCGCCAAAAAATGCTGCGGGCCGAAAGCATCAGGCGATGCCGGAATCCTTCAAGCGTTGTTCGATGTCGCTGACCTGAAGGGCTTCGACGAGGCCGCCGATGTCGCCTTCGAGAAAGCGGTCGAGTGAGTATAGCGAAAGCTTGATGCGGTGGTCGGTGACACGGTTCTCGGCAAAATTATAGGTGCGGATTTTTTCTTCGCGTCCCCCGCCGCCGATGAGGCTGCGCCGGTGGGCGGAGTATTTTTCCTCCTCCTCGCGGCGTTTGTCCTCGAGGAGCCTGGAACGCATGATTTTGATAGCAGCTTCCTTGTTCTTCTGTTGGCTGCGGCCGTCCTGGCAACGAACAATCCTTCCGGTCGGGATGTGCATGACCTGCACAGCGGAGTCGGTGGTGTTCACGCCTTGGCCGCCCGGTCCGCCGGCTCGGCAGACTTCAATGCGCAAGTCCTCGGGTTTGATTTCGATATCCACCTCCTCGGCCTCGGGCAGAACGGCGACTGTGGCAGTGGAGGTGTGGATACGGCCCTGCGCCTCGGTGGCGGGCACGCGCTGCACGCGGTGCACGCCGCTCTCGTAGCGGAAGCGGCGGAAAACGGATGTGCCGGAAATACGGAAAATAACCTCGCGCACGCCGCCTAGATCGGCCGGACTGGATTCGAGTTCCTCGACCTTGAGTCCCAAAGTGTCGGCATAGCGACAATACATGCGGTGCAAGTCGGCTGCGAAAAGAGCGGCCTCGGTGCCTCCGGTGCCGGCGCGGATTTCCACAATGGCATCGCGATCCTCATCCGGCTCGGGAGGGAGAAGCGCTACCTGAACGGCACGCTCAAAGAGTGGAATCTCGGGCTCGATGCGCTCAATCTCCTCGCGGGCCATGGCGGCCATTTCCTTGTCCTCGCCTGCCGCCAGCTCACGGTTCTCGATCAACTCGCGGCGCGCGCGGGTGAGCTTTTCCCAGGATTCTAGCAGTTCTTTTGTGGAACCGTGCTCGCGCAGCACCTCTCTGGCATGCGTGGCATTTTCGAAGAGGCCGGGCGAGGAAATTTCGCTTTCGAGTTCTTCGAAGCGGCGGCGCTTGCGCTCGATGAGAGGTTCAAAGTCCATGATGAAATAAAAACGGTAAACAGGCTTTGAACCCGTTTACCGTTTTAAAAAGAAAGAGTCTGTGACTAAGGCTTCTTGACGGCGCGTGCGACACGAACCGTGCCGTAGCGCTGTTTGAATTTGTCAACGCGGCCTGCCGTATCGACAAATTTCTGCTCACCGGTGAAGAAGGGATGGCAGGCGGCGCAGATGCCGAGTTTGATGTTCTGCTTTGTGGAGCGTGTCTTGTAGGTGGCGCCGCATGCGCACACGATGACGGTTTCCTGATAGTCTGGATGAATTTCTGGCTTCATTTTGGAAAAGGTTGTGTATCGTAGCCATGTTTCCCCTCATGGCAATAGGAATCACGAATAAATGAACATTTTTTTAAGGACGACCCTTGCCTTCCTGCTCTATCTGGCTGCTCCCCTCTGCGGCCAAACACCGCTTCCCTCGCCTTCTGAGCAACCTTCGTCGTCGGTTGATCCCCAATCGCTGTTGGAGAGGGCGCGGACAGGCGGGTTCGAGGAATTTCAGAAAAGCGAAGCCGCCACGCCCGAGGAATACCGGGAGTATATTCAAATCCTTACTCAATGGGTCGAAGCCCAAACTTTGGCGGAGGATTGGAAAAACGCGGCGCAGACGATGGAAGAACAGGCTGCCGAAGTTCGCCGGGCAATTTCCGACTTCCAGCCACCTGAGATCACGCCCGACAACGGACTCGCTCTTTATGACGCCGCACGGATCGATGCATGGCAGGCGGCGGATTGGTTGGAGGCGTTGAAAAAAATCGGCGAGACCCGCGCACAGCAAGCAGCGAACGCATTCGAGGCATTGAAGGTGCAGCAGCAAAAACTCCAGACGCTCGAGTTCAAGGGAGCGCCAGGTTCACCCCGCGACCAATGGCTTTTGAAACTTCAGCAAACCCGCGTGGAAGCCGCGCTCGCCGAAAATGCCCTCCGTTCCGACAATAAAAGTTGGCAACCGGATGCCGATTTGCGGAGCGCTTTGATCGATCTCGCGAAACTCAGGAGCCAGAACTTGGAGGCACGCGTTTCATTTCCAGCGAGCTTGCTTCAAAAAAAACTCACAGACATCCGGAGCGAAGAAGACGCCCTCTCGGCCATGGCCGCAAAGGTCGTCCGACAATTCAAAAACCTCCCCTCCAACGACACCTCGCCGGAAAACAATCAAACCGCCAAACTCCTCGAGGACAGCATCGAAAGCCAACTCCAACTTCTGGAATACCGCCGCCTAGGCCTTCTTGTCATAGGCCAAATCTGGCAAACACGCTACGACCTCTGGAATGCCGCGAAGGCCGAATCCATCGACCGAATCGAACGGCTGGTGGCCGATCGATCGCAGG
Organism: Terrimicrobiaceae bacterium; assembly: GCA_044345595.1. Taxonomy (GTDB): domain Bacteria; phylum Verrucomicrobiota; class Verrucomicrobiia; order Chthoniobacterales; family Terrimicrobiaceae; genus UBA967. The sequence continues at coordinate 19,424 of JBIJAV010000029.1, read as the reverse complement.
ATGTCCAGACATGGCAACCGCTCATCCCCGGACTTCGCGCAAAGCTCGTGGAGCGCGTGCGCCTCGCAGCGGCCAATAGCAACGGAAGCCCCGGCGCATCCCCTCAAGACGAGCTTTTGACAAAAACTCTCAAGCAGGAGGAGGCGATTCTTTCCCAGTGGGAAAACGGATTTTCCAAACTCCTCGAACTGCTGCGGCTCACAAATGCCGACCTGGTGGTGCGCCGCAAATCGCTCGGGTTGGGCGACAAAGTGGATGCGGCTGCCGTCTCCCTGGGTGAAAAGGCAAAGGATTTTTGGAACACCGGCGTCTTCACTCTCAACGACTCGGTTTTCGTGAACGGCCAGATCGTGCAGCGCCCGAGTTCGGTGACTTTGGGAATGCTGTTCATCGCGTTCGCCATTTTGCTGCTTGGCGGGATGCTGTCATCCGCTTTCAGCCATTGGCTGCGCTCGAGGCTCCGGCAGCGCTTCAGCCTGGATGCCACCACCGAAGCGATCGTTCAGAAATTCACGCATTTCATCCTTCTCGGAGTCGTGTGTCTCGTGGCCTTGTCTGTCGTAAAAATCCCACTCACGATTTTTGCCCTCCTCGGCGGCGGCGCGGCCATCGCCGTGGGCTTCGGCGCCCAGCAACTCGTCAACAATCTCATCAGCGGAATCATCCTCCTCTTCGAGCGGCCGATCCGCATCGGCGACATCATCGATGTGGCCACCTATTCCGGCACGGTCACGGCCATCGGCAGCCGCTGCTGCCAACTCCGCCGTGGCGACGGGGTGGAAATCCTCATCCCAAATAGCGCCCTCCTCCAAAGCACGGTGGTGAATTGGACGCTTTCCGACAACCACGCGCGCCAGGATTTTTCCATCTCCCTTGCCCACGGCGCGCCGATCAAAAAAGCCATCGACCTTGTCCAAGCCATCGTGACCGCGCACCCGGGTGTCCTGAAAAGCCACGAGGCGAGTGTCTTTTTACAGGATATTCTCAAGGATTCGCTCTTGCTCCGCGCCTTTTATTGGGTGGATAAAAAAGTGCCCCACGCCTCGAATGGAGTCCCGAGCGATTTGCTCATTGCGGTTTATGAAGCCTTCAAGAGGGAGGGAATTCTTTTGGCCTCATCCCAGAACGATGTTCACTTCGATGCGTCAACACCCCTCGCCATTCAACTCATGCCCCCCGCCCAGTGAGGACACCTTTTTCCAGCATGAAGGAATGCTTTGCAGAAGGTGGATGCTTGGCCGTATAAAATCCCGGTAATGTCCAAAAAGATCGCGCCGGTTACCCAGTCCGATTTCATCAAAGCCTACCGCGTCATGCTCACCTCGCGGGTGCTGGAGGAAAAACTCGCAGCCCTCTTCCGTGCCGGCATGATCAAGGGCGGCGTGTTCCTCGGCCGCGGCCAGGAGGCGCTGAGCGTCTCCGTGGGCATCCAACTCCGACGGGGTGATGTTTTTGCCCCGCTCATCCGAGATCAAGCTGGACGCCTCGCATTCGGCGACACGGTTCTCGACACACTTCGCACCTACCTGGGATCTCAGCTCGGCTCCATGCGTGGCCGGGATGGAAACATCCATCGCGGCCGTCCCCAAGATGGTTACTATGCCATGATCAGTCACCTTGGAGCCATGATCCCCAGCGTGGCGGGAGCACTTCTCGCGCGCCGTCTCAAAGGCGAGCAGGGTGCCGTGGGAGCCACCTGCATCGGCGATGGCGGGACATCCACCGGCGCGTTCCACGAAGGGCTCAATGCCGCCGCTGTGGACAAGTTGCCGCTCATCGTGGTTGTTGCGAATAACCAATACGCCTACTCCACACCGAACTCCCGCCAATACGCCTGCGCCGACCTTCTGGACAAAGCCGCAGGCTATGGAGTGGGTGCTCACAAGGCCGATGGCACAAGCCTGATGGATTGCCTCCAGACCTTGCGCAACGCCATTCACGCCGCGCGCGAAGGCGAGGGTCCCCAGCTTGTCGTCGCCGACCTGCTCCGCCTCGTCGGCCACGGAGAGCATGACGACTTTGCTTATCTCGATCCCAAATTGAAAAAATCCACTGTTGGTTCGGATTGTGTGCTGCTCGCGGAAAAGCACATCATCGACCAAGGCTGGCACACGGCTGATGAAGTCGCCGCCTGGAGGCACGAGACCGAGGCCGAGGTCAATGACACAGCCTACCGCGTCCGCCGCGAACCCTCGCCAGACCCTAGCGAGGACGACTGGGCCGCTCTCTCCAGACCCGAATACCGGGAACAATACGCCGCCTCATGATCACCTACCTCGAAGCCATCCGCCTCGCCCAGCAAAAGGCCCTCGCGACCGACTCCCGCGTTTTTCTCTACGGGCAGGACATCGGCAATTTCGGCGGTGCCTTCAAAGCCACCAAAAATCTTTCCGCCGAATTCCCCGGACGCGTGCTGGACGCACCGCTGAGCGAGGACGCCATCGTGGGCATGGCGATCGGTGCCGCCATTGAAGGCGCCCGTCCGATTGTCGAAATGCAGTTCGCCGACTTCTCAACCTGCGGCCTTAACCAGATCGTCAACCACGCTGCCACGCTTTTCTATCGCACCAGCGTTCCCTGCCCGATCGTGGTGCGCCTGCCCTCCGGCGGCACTTCCGGCGGAGGTCCCTTCCACAGCCAGAGTCTGGAAGCCATTTACGCCCACTGGCCCGGTCTGGTGGTTGTGACACCCGCAACCGTCGAGGATGCCTACACAATGTTGCTCGAAGCCGTGAACATCGATGACCCGGTCATTTTCTGTGAGCACAAGTTTCTCTATAACCATCTCAAAGCGGATTCCCTCCCCGAGACCGCCCTGCCGATCGGTAAGGCACGCATCGCCCGCGCCGGCCGGGATGCCACCATTGTGACCCATGGCGCTATGCTCCATGAATCGCTCGCCGCCGCCCAGGAACTGGTGGAGGATGGATACGAAATCGAAGTCGTCGATCTCCGCAGCGTGAAGCCGCTCGATACAGACACTGTTCTTGCCTCTGTCGCCCGCACCGGCCGCCTGCTCTGCGTCAGCGAAGAGTGGCCTTGGGGCGGAGTCACAGCGGAAGTTCTCGCCCGCGTTTCCACCGAAGGCTTCGGCCTCCTCGATGCCGCTCCTATGCGGATCAACGCCAAAGACACGCCGGTTCCCTATCATCCCGACCTTTGGGCGGCCCACCGCCCCACAGCATCCACCATTGCCGCCGCGGCTCGGCGCCTCCTTCACATCTGATTCACCATGGCCTTCGTTCCCATTAAAATGCCCCAACTCGGCGAATCCATCGCCGAGGCGACCATCGTCCGCCTCCTTTTCAAAGAAGGTGACAGCATTCAAGCCGATGCCGATCTCATCGAGGTCGAGACAAACAAGGCTATGATGGCCGTCACCGCGCCCTGCTCAGGAGTGATCACGGAAATCCTCGCCGAAAACGGCACGAGCTATCCGGTGGGTGCGATTCTCGGCCAAATCGAAGTCAGTGCTGACGAAGCCAAGCGCCTTGGCTTGGATGAACCTGAAAAAACCTCGCGCAAACCCGCCAAAAAGCGCTCCGACACACCACCCGCTCCGCAAAAAGTCGAGCCAACCGTGCCAGGCGGACTCCCCGTTCCCGCCCACGCCGGCGGAGTCACCTACCTTTCGCCCCGCATGAAGGCCCGCATGTCGGAGCTTGGACTCCGCGCGGCTGATCTCGCGGGCATAGCCGGCAGTGGCGCCGGTGGACGCGTAACCATCGAAGACCTTGAGCGCTTCCTGGGGAGCATCGAAAATAACAAAATCACTCCCGCCTCACCGATGCGGAAAGCCGTGGCCGATGCCATGATCCGCAGCTGGTCGCGCCCGCTGGCCACCGTGGGCATCCCCATTCAGCTCGACAAACTCCTCGCCCACCGCAAATCCCATCCCTCCAAGCCCGGCCCCGCCCTCTACGCCCTCCGCGCTCTGGCCGTCGCCCTCGGCGAGAACAGCGCCCCTGCCGGCCGCCTCATCGGCGAAAGCATCGTGCACCCGCCTTCGGTGGATATCGGATTCGCCGTTGAAGCCGAAGATGGCGTGTTGGTGCCCGTCATTCGCAACGCCGACCAATTCCCGCTCGACGACCTCGTTTCCCGCTACAACCGTCTCGTGGAACTCGCCCGCCAACGCCGCCTCCCCGCCGCCGACACCGGTGGTTCCATCGCCACGATCACCAACTACGGCACCTTCGGCCTTACCCTCGCCACGCCCATTCCCCTTCCCGAACAAACAGTCCTCCTCGGCATGGGAGCAGGCCAGACCGTTCCAAGCTGGAACCCCCAACTCGAAGAATTCGTCCCCGTCGTAGAAGCCATGTTCACCCTCAGCTTCGACCACCGCGTCCTCGACGGCGGCGCCGCCGGCCGCCTCCTGAAACGCATCGCCGAACTCCTCAACGCCCCGGAAACGCTTTAATCCAACCCCCGCTCGCCACTCGCGAGCCCGGAAGTTACAAGCCCATCTATAAACTAGGGGTCAGTGTTCATTTTCTTTCATTTTTCTGGCTAAACCTGAGCCTTTGTTTGTTAGAAATGGATGCTGGGTTGGGCTTACTCCCCGAAGAAGTGGCTTGCCAACGCAAGCGCTCTCCTCCAGTTTCCGTGCCTCCAAACGAAAAGGCGGCCTGCTGATTGTGCAACGGCTGCTGTGTAACAACTTCCCGATCATGTCCAAATCCCTTGTCATTGCCGAAAAACCTTCTGTGGCCCGCGATCTTGCAAAATCTCTCGGCAAATTCACCAGTAAGGATGATTTTTTTGAAAATGACTCTTTGGTAATTACTTCCGCTGTAGGCCATCTTGTCGAACTTTGCCTGCCAAACGAAATGGACAAAAAGCGGGGCAAGTGGAGTTTTGCGAATCTCCCGATCGTTCCTGACCATTTCGATCTCAAGCCGATCGAAAAAACCGCCTCCCGTCTCAGCCTCATCAAGCGCCTGCTGAAGCGTCCGGACATCACAGAAGTCATTAATGCCTGCGACGCCGGCCGCGAGGGGGAGCTGATTTTTCATTACATCATCCAGCTCGCGAACTCGAAAAAGCCGACTCGCCGCCTGTGGCTGCAGAGCATGACGACCGAAGCGATCCGCGAGGGATTTGCGCATTTGCGTGCCGGAAAAGAGATGGTTCCGCTCGCGGATGCCGCTGTTTGCCGCAGTGAAAGTGACTGGCTTGTAGGTATCAACGCCACGCGTGCCATGACCGCGTTCAACTCCAAGGGCGGGGGATTCCAACTCACGCCCGTCGGCCGCGTGCAGACGCCGACTCTCGCGATCTTGGCTGAGCGTGAGGAAAAAATCCGCGCCTTCAAACCGCGCCCGTATTTCGAAGTCTATGGTGATTTCGGTGTCACAGCCGGCTCGTATCGTGGCCGCTGGTTCAGCGAGGGCTTCAAAAAAGGCGACGACGAGGATGCGAAAGCCGAGCGCATTTGGGATCGCGCCGCCGCCGAAGCGATTGTTGCGAAATGCCAGGGCAAGCCGGGCGTCATCACTGAGGAAAAAAAACCCACCACGCAAGTCGCTCCGCAGCTCTACGATCTCACTACTCTCCAGCGCGAGGCGAACTCCCGCTTCGGCCTGAGCGCCAAGCGCACGCTCCAGATCGCCCAGGCGCTCTACGAGAAACACAAAGTCCTCACCTACCCGCGAACCGACTCGCGCTACCTGCCAGACGACAACCTGCCGAATGTCAAAAAAATCCTCGCCGGGATTGAGCCTCAGGACCTCGCACAACATGCACGCTACGCGCTCGACAAAGGATTGATCGGCCTGAATCGCCGCGTTTTTAACTCCGCCAAAGTCACCGACCACTTTGCCATCATCCCGACCGGCGTTTCGCCCAAGGCGCTCGATGATTTTGAGCTGAAGGTCTACGACATGGTCGCCCGCCGCTTTGTGGCCGCATTCTATCCCGCCGCGAAATTCGAGGTCACCACCCGCATCACCCGCGTTGAGCAGGAGGCCTTCAAGACCGATGGAAAAATCCTCACCGATCCAGGCTGGCTCGCCGTTTATGGCAAGGAAGCCGCTGGTGATGAAGACCAGACTGTCGTGGCGATCAAGGCCGGTGAATCCGCCAAGACCGAAGCGCTCGAGGTGAAGGAAAATGAAACCCGGCCACCAGCCCGCTTCACCGAAGCCACGCTCCTCTCTGCCATGGAAAGCGCCGGGAAACTCGTTGATGACGAGGAACTCCGCGAAGCCATGTCACAGCGCGGTCTCGGCACGCCGGCGACCCGCGCTCAAACGATCGAAGGCCTCATTCTCGATGGATACCTGCTCCGCCAAGGCCGCGAGATTATCGTGACCTCAAAGGGCCTCGCCCTCATCACACTCCTGCGCGGACTCGGCATCCAATCCCTCACATCACCCGAAATGACCGGCGAGTGGGAATTCAAACTGAAGCAAATGGAAGGCGGTGGACTCGACCGCGGACGCTTCATGGACGAAATCCGCGCCTACACCACCGACATCGTCGAGAAGGCGAAAAATTTCCAAGGCGACACGATCGAAGGAAATTTCGAGGACATCGATGTCACCTGCCCGAAATGCAGCAACCGGGGTTTCAAGGAATCCTTCAAAGCCTTCGAGTGCAAAACCGAGGGCTGCGGGGCCATTGTTTGGAAAAACATGTCCGGGCGAAACCTTGAGCGCGAGGAGGTCGAAAAACTACTCACCGAAGGCCGCGTTGGCCCGCTGGAAGGCTTCCGCAGCAAGATGGGCCGACCGTTCTCCGCCATGGTGCAATTCGATAAAACCGAGGGCAAGCAATCCTTCGACTTCGGTGAAAATGCCGACTCCGCCGCGAAGATCAATTTTGCGGAACTCCCGAGCATCGGCACCTGCCCCGCCTGCAAAACCGGCACGATCCACGATACCGGCACCGCTTGGCAGTGCTCGAATGTCGGCAAGTGCAAATTCCGCATGGGGAAATCCCTCTGCCAACGCGAAATCCCGCGCGAGCAAGTCGAAAAAATCCTCACAGTCGGCAAAACCGATCTCATCCCACGCTTCATCTCCAAAAAAGGCCGACCCTTCTCTGCCTACCTCAAACTCGAAGACGGCAAGGTCACCTTCGAATTCGAGCCCCGCGAGAAGAAAGCTCCCGCCGCGAAAAAGCCCGCCACACGGAAAAAGACGGCAACCGCTTCGAAATAGATTTCACTGGGCCGGTCAAGCCACGCTCCATTTATTGCAGCAGCTTTTGCCTTAAATCCGTCGGCATGACTGTCGAAGAAAGGACAAATGAGCGCGCGGCGTTCGGATCGACTTTTTTCCAGTCGCTCACGATGCGGTTCAGCGAACTGCTGAGCCTGGACGGATCGGAAATGCGCGAGGCCCATTGAGCGGCCGTGGCGGGATTCGCCTTGGCCAATTCCACGCTGAATGCCGCAGTGGCGACATCCCTCGCCTGCGCATCTTTGATTGAGCCAACCCACTGCGCTGCTTCGGCGGGGTTGGTTTGACTCCACGATGTCGAGACGGCCGAGAGCGCTTTGTTGCGGAGCGCGCTGTCTGTGATGGATGAAGCCCAACCAGCAGCCGAGCCGGGGTCGAAGGCGGCCCAGCGTGATGACACGCTCCCCACCAATGAGGACGCATGCGGCTTTGCGGCATCACTCGACAGCCAATTTGCGGCTGCCACGGGATCCATGCTGGAAAATCGTTGCATGGCGGATTGGACAAAGCCATTGCGCAGACCGACATCGGAAATCGTCTGGGCATAATCGATAGCCGCGCCGGGATCGCGCGATACCCAGTTTCCCGCAAGCTGGCGGAGGGCTTCGCTGCGAACTTGCTGGGAGCCTTGCTGCATGATCCAAGCAGCTGTGGCCTCGGGATCCGAATTGGACCATAGATTCACGATCTCGCGTGTGGCAGCCAGTTGCACCGGCCCCGATAGTCCTTCGGCCCATTGCAGGGCGGCATTTAAGTTTCCTTTGGCGAAATTTCTGGCAACGGCGGATGTTGCAACCGTCTGAGCCGATCCCATCGGGAGTGTGGCGATCGCGCTGGCGGCTTGGGCGGGATTGCTCGAGGACCATGTGCCAAAAATCTGCCCAAGCGCCGTATCCCTCGCCAGGGGAGAGTCGAGGTTCGCAGCCCATTGCGACGCACCAACGGGGTCGGTTTTTGCCCAAGCCGTGGCGGCTGTTTGCAAAAGACGCGGATTGCCACCCTGAGCGACCGCATCGGCGGCAAACTCGGCCGCGCCAATCGGGTCGAGCTTCGACCAGCGGGCAACCAGATTTTGCTCCAGTTCATCTGTCGCGGCGTTCGCCAGCATGCCATTCATCTCTTGCAGGCGGGCCTGAACTTCCGGAAGCGTGAGTTTTTCGATTCCGCGCACCGAATTTGCAGGCAAAGCGGGTTGGGGGGCTGTCGTTTTCACGGTCTTCGGCGCCGCTTGGGGCTCATGATCCCGTGAAGCCAAGGAAACAAATTCTCCGTGATGCTCTTCGATGCGCTCCGCATCACCGCGAAGCGGAGTTTCTGACGCCTTCAACGCCGATTTAAAAAACGGAACGCCCACCACATAGCCTGCGCAAAAACCAGCTGCGCAAAATAAAACAAAGACGAGTGTTCTTTTCATGGCGGATGAAAACGCGGAGTCTAAATCAAAGTCCGGGAAGCATATGTTTTCAAGGGTAATATACTTGGGCTGCAAAGCGCAGTTCCCGCTTGCTAAAAATGTTCCTATTTGCGCCTACAAGCATTGTCAGATAGGTTTTCCGTTTACTGAATATGTCTTCCCTGACACTTGAAATCACATTCATCTTCCTGCTGCTCTTCGCGAACGGCCTGTTTGCCATGGCTGAAATCGCCGTGGTCACATCGCGCAAAGCGCGCCTGAAGGGCATGGCGGAAGATGGCGTCAACGGAGCGAAACTCGCCCTCTCCTTGGCCAATTCACCCGGAAAGTTTCTCTCCACCGTGCAGGTGGGCATTACCTTTGTGGGGGTGCTGGCCAGCGCGCTCGGCGGTGCCAATATTTCCGACAGGCTTGCCGCTGCGCTGAAAAAAATCCCCGCCTTTGAGAACTACGCCGATGCCGTCGCGCTGACGATCGTGGTCGGAGCCATTACCTACCTTTCGGTCATCATTGGCGAACTTGTGCCAAAGCGCATCGCGCTGAACAATCCCGAACGCATCGCGTCCACACTCGCCCGTCCGATGAACAGCCTGGCGAAGCTTCTTTCCCCGCTGGTGAATTTGCTCAATGTCTCCAGCGATTTCCTCATGGCGGCCTTGGGCATTCGCAAGCCGAAAGAGTCCGTCGTATCGGAAGAGGAAGTGCGCGTGCTCATCGATGAGGGGTTGAGCGCGGGTATTTTCGAGAAGGCCGAAAAGGACATGGTCGAAGGCGTCTTCGAACTCGGCGAGCAAACGGCTGGCGATCTTATGACGCCCCGCGCCCGCTTGATCTGGCTCTCGCTCGACGATCCGGATGAGGAAAATTGGCGTCGCATTGCAGGAAGCGGGCATTCGCATTTTCCCGTCTATCAAGGCACTCGCGACAATGTGGTTGGCATGGTGAGCGTGAAATCCCTCTGGGCGAACCTCTCGCTCGCCGGTCGCGTGGAACTCCGCGCCCTCGTCACTCCGCCAAACTATGTGCCCACAGCCATGCCTGCCGGCAAGCTCATCGAGGCGTTCAAAAAGACTGGCAAACACATCGCCCTCGTTGTGGATGAATTCGGCGGTCTGCAGGGAATCGTGACCCTCAACGATGTGATGATGGCCATCGTCGGCAATCTCCCCGAGCGTGAGCAGCGGCATGACCCGAAGGCTGTTCTCCGTCAGGATGGCACTTGGCTCGTAGATGCGATGCTCGACATCGATGAAACCAAAACCAGCCTGGGTATCGATGACGACCTGCCCGGCGAGGATGACAACCGCTACTCGACACTCGGCGGCTTCCTGCTCCACCAGATCGGCCACCTCCCGCGCGAAGGTGAAAAATTTACTTGGGACCGCTTCGAGTTCGAAGTCATCGACATGGATCGCCAGCGCATCGACAAGGTGCTCGTCACCGCCAAGGCTCCTAAAAAAGAGAAGTCGAGCGAAGAAGAGGACGACGACGCCGAAGCATCCAGCGAGGATTGATCGCGGCGTTCAGGCCGTCAATCGCTCGGCCGCCGTCACGCAATTCGCCATGAGCATGGCAATGGTCATCGGCCCCACGCCACCCGGAACGGGTGTGATCGCCGCGCACTTCGACGCCACGGCATCGTAGTCCACATCTCCGACAAGGCGGTAGCCTTTGGGATGCGTGGGATCGTCCACGCGATTGATGCCCACATCGATGACGACAGCGCCTTCGCGTATGTGCTCGGCCCCGAGGAAATGCGGGCGTCCGATGGCAGCGATGACGATATCCGCTCCGCGCGTCACCTCGGCGAGGTTGCGGGTGCGCGAGTGGGCGACTGTCACGGTGGCGTCTCCGCCCGGTCCGCGTTTCATCAGCAGGAGGGCCATTGGTTTTCCCACAATCATGCTGCGCCCAACCACCACCGCACTCTTGCTGGCTGTCTCGATGCCGGCCTCTTGCAGAAGGCGGATGCACCCAAGCGGCGTGCAGGGAACAAACCCCGTCGGATCCTCCATCGCGAGCTTGGCGACATTGACCGGATGGAAGCCGTCGACATCCTTCCGAGGATCGATCGCCAGCACCACTTCAGCCTCGTTGATCTGAGGAGGGGGAGGGGACTGGACAAGAATGCCATGCACGGCGGGATCGGCATTGAGCTCCGCGACGAGAGCCAAGAGCGTAGCTTGGCTCGTGTCGGCGGCGAGTTCGTGTTTGACCGAATGCAATCCAAGCTCGGCGGCCTTGCGATCCTTCGAGCGCACATAGGCGCGGGATGCGGGATCATCTCCCACAAGCACCACGGCGAGTCCTGGCCGGACACCGCGCTGCGCCAAGACGGCAATGCGTGTCTTTGTTTCTTCCATCACTTTTGCGGCGACCGCCGCTCCATCAATCCGCTGCATGTTTTAAAAGATCCTCCAAGTTTTGTCGTTTCGTTTCGAATTCCTCCGCCGTCAATTCAGCGGGAATGGCCAGAGCCTCGTCGATCGTGACCGACACCTTGGAAAATGGCAACGGGATGATGAATCCATCCCAAGTTTTCATTCGCACACATCGCGAGAAGGAGGCGTGCGCAGGCACGATCCGGGTGCCGGTGGTTTGCGCCAGAAGGATAATGCCAGGGCCCAGTGAGTAGCGCGGTCCACGCGGTCCGTCGGGAGTGATGGCGATATCGCGACCGCTGCGAATGAGCTTCACTAACTCAAGAAGCGCCCGCGAGCCACGCCGAGAACTCGATCCGCGCACCGCTTCCATGCCAAAAGCTCCCACAAGCTGGGCGAGAATTTCACCGTCCTTGCTGGGGCTGGTGAGCACAGTTACTCCAGCGCGTTTTTTCGGGTAGATGCGGTCGAACGCGAAGGTGATGCCCAGAATCCGGTTGTGCCAAAAACACACGATCACCGGCGAGCCTGCGTCTTCCTTCAACACGCCGCTTCGATCCTCGATGCGAAGCCGGAGCGTCAGAAAAAGCGTCTTGAGGATCGTCGCTCCCGTCAGTGCCAGCAACCGTTCGCGCGTCATGTCAGAAACTGCTCCAAAATCCGTGTGAGCACCGGCCGCGCCTGTGAGGCCAGCCGCTCATTCGCGTAGGCGATCCATGCCACGCCACTCTCGGTGTCAAGCGGCGCGTCGGGAAAGCCGCCGAGGGGATGTTCAAAAACCACGCCAGCCTTGCGGAGCACGAGCCATGCGCAGGCGTCGTAAGGATGGCAGACGAGTTGTGATTCCATATCGAGCACGCGAAGGATGAGCGGTCGCAGGTCGCCTATCATGCGGTCGTGGCCGGTGATGAGTTCATGGAACTGCCCGCCGGTGGAGAGATATTGATCGTCGAAAATCTGCGGCGACAGGCTCCGGTTCAATCCGATCAACTCATCCCAGAGCCGCTCCTCGATTTGCGCGGTGAGCGTGCGCCCCTCAGGAAAAAATTTCACCAGCGATGAGAAGCCATGTGAAAAGTCGGCAGCCTGCGAAGGAACCGGCTGGATGATTTCGACTCCCCCGCCGCGCAGGTCGCGGGCTGTGGAGATCAAGTCGCCGCCGAGCGTGGCGCTGAATTGATCTGCCCGCCAGTGCTTGGTGACTGGAATTTCCGTCATGGCTGCGGCGACGATGTTCGAGAGCATCGTGCCTTCGCCCCTCTGCGGCGCGATACCGGCGAGCGCCCACGCGCTGCGCTTGTCATACATGATGCCGCGCGTGCCATCGATCGGGTCGATGATGCATTTCCAGTCGGTGGACGATGCCGCCGCGCCTTCGGGAAAACAAAGTTCGTCCTCGAGGCCTTCCATCACGATTTGGACAGGCAGGTTCTGCGGCCAGTTTACGCGAAACCACGCAACGATCGCCGCCTCGCTGATCTTGTCGATGGCGTAGATGGTGTCGCCGCCTGCATGGCCCGCCACTGCCGAGAGGCGCGCAGCATCAAGATGTGTCCGCCCCGAGACGACAGCATCCCGAATGGCATCGCCCAGGCCACAAAGAAGGCCGCGCAGAGTCTCATGGATCATTTCCGACATGGGCAAAAATTATCCCGCTGGATGAGCGCTTGGCGAGACATTGAGGCGCTTGCATTTTCGCAGGAGACGGGTGGACATCGCCACAGCCGCGACTCCCAAGCCAACGACAAATCCAACCCAGATGCCGGGTGCGCCGAAGCCGAAATGGAAAGCTGTCAACCAGGACACCGGCAGCGCCACGAACCAGTAGGAAACGATGCCCACAACAAAAGGAATCTTCGTGTCCGCAAATCCACGCAGCGCTCCCGAGGAGACAATTTGAATGCCGTCGAAAATCTGAAATACGCCCGCCAGCACCAGCAGTTGCACGGTGAGCGCTCGAACGGCGACATCCGTTGTGAAGCCCGCCGCGATCGCATTTCCTAAAAGCAAATACCCCGCCGCAAAAACAGCCATGACCCCTGCCGTGAGCCCAAGCGAGCCGTGCACGATCGGAGGAATCCGTTTTCCTCGTCTCGCTCCCCGCGCGTGGCCCACCCGCACGCTCACAGCCTGAGCAAGACCCAGAGGAACCATGAATGTCGTTCCAGCGACGGAAAGCGCGATCTGGTGCGCGGCCAATGGCACGACACCCAGCCAGCCCATCATGAGCGATCCGAAGGAAAAGCCCGTCACCTCGCACAGGTTCAAGCCTCCCGTGTGAATGCCCGTTTTTAGGAGATTCCATGCTTCCTCAAACAGGCCAGGAGCGAGCCAGTCGCTCGGCCACGCGGCGTTTAGCGATCGCTCAAACGCGGGATAGATCAGAATGCCACACATTACAGCAATCCGGCTCAACAAGGTGGCAACCCCAGCTCCATTGATGCCCATCGCAGGCGCGCCGAGGTTTCCATAAATCAGAATCCAGTTCAGAAACACATTCAGCAGCACCCCGCCCATCATGATCCAAAAGGGAACCCAGGGCCGCCCCAGCGCCTCGCAGAAGTTCTTCGCCGCCCCGCTCACAAACAGCGGCAAGAGCGACCAGGCGCACAGGAGAAAAAAGACGCCGACTATCTCGTTCACCTCGTGCGGTTGACCAAGCAGCGGGAGAAAGGGCAGCGCTGCATGAGCCCCCACTCCGACAAGAAGTCCCATCCCCAGAGCCAGCAGCACGCCGCCGCGCAGGCTGTCACCCGCAAGGTGCGAGCGGCCCGCCCCGTGAGCATGGGAGGCGTTCACACTCACCGCTGAGAGCAGTCCGAAACCAAAGACCATTGGCACGACCAGGATCGTGTTGGCAAAAGCACACGCAGCCAGTGGCGTCACGCCCACCCGGCCGACCATGATCGTATCGGCGATGCCGATGAGCATCTGTCCGACGAGCCCTGCCACGATCGGCAGCGCCAGGAAGAATGTGCGCTGGTTTTCGCGCAGCAGGATTTTAAAAGAGGAGACGCTTGGCATGGTGGAAAGGCGGCCGGTGCCGCACATCCTCAGCGGTGGTCGATCAATCTCTGAAATCGCTCGATCGATGCCGCCTTACCAGTCTCGGGATCGATTTGAATCAAGGCCCCGCAGACCTGCACGATGCCCCGCGCGATCGGAAACTTCGTCGGCATGCAGTCCAGAAACTTCTGGATCACAGGTCCCGCCTCGCGGCCGAGGATGGAATCCACCGCACCGCACATGCCCGCATCGCAAAGAAACGCCGTTCCTCCCGGCAGGATGCGCTCATCCGCCGTTTGCACATGGGTGTGGGTCCCGACCACGGCGGAGACCTGTCCATCCAGATGCCGTGCCATGGCGATTTTCTCGCTCGTCGTTTCTCCGTGGACATCCACAAAGATCACCGGAGTCTCCGCGCGCAGTCGTTCGACCTCCTCCAGCGCGGCATGGAATGGGTTGTCCAGCGGTTGCGACATGAAGGTGCGACACTGCACATTCATGACGGCGATTTTTCCTTTCGCCGTATCCAAGACGATGCTGCCGTTCCCGGGAACGCCCGCCGGATAATTGATCGGCCGCAGCAGGCGCGGCTCGGTCGGAAAGTAGGGAACGATTTCTCTCTGGTCCCACGCATGGTCGCCAGTCGTGATCACCGCCACGCCGGTGCGCAGGAGGTCGATCGCAATTTTAGGGGAAATGCCCTTGCCTTGCGCGGCGTTCTCACCGTTCACCACGACAAAATCCACCTCTCCCGCCTTGAGCATTTCCGAAACCACTACCTTCGCCGCAGCCCGACCGGGCTCGCCGACGATGTCACCAAGAAAGAGAAGACGAATCATCCGTTCTTTTTATAGCAACGCGCCGCGAACGCATTTAAAAAATCCTCCATGCGCAAATCTCTCGCCGCCTCTTTGCTTTTTCTCGCCTGCCTGCACCCCGGCATGGCTGCCAAACTCAGCCCGCTTGCAGACACCCCGAATTGGTCGCAGCTCGACAAGTTTCAAAAAACAATCACCCGCGAGGAGTTCACCCGCCTCTTGAACAATGTCTACGCCCCGAACAACGCGGCGGCGGATGTTATCACGACCACTCCCACCGCCGCGCGTATTCGCACAAGCCCAGGGAAGCCTTCCTACATCCTGAAATTCGCCGGCGCCTCGGCAAATCCGACGCCACGCTTCTGGCGGCCACGCAGCGATATCGCCGCTCAGCCCGGCAAGCCCCTCGCAGGCTTGCGCATCGCCATCGACCCCGGCCACATCGGTGGCAAGTGGGCAAAAATCGAGGAACGCTGGTTTCAGATCGGAAAAAACAAACCCGTCGTCGAAGGCGACATGACGCTCCGCGTCGCTAAGCTTCTTGTGCAGCGCCTGAAATCCCTCGGCGCCGAAGTGTGGCTCACACGCTCAGGCTTCGAGCCAATCACGAAACTACGCCCCGCCCAACTCCGCAAGCAGGCTGCCGCTTCGCTTCGTGACAAGGGCGAGACCGTCACTCCGCGCGCCGTCGCCAAGGAGAGTGAGCGGCTTTTCTACCGCACCAGCGAAATCCGCCGCCGCGCCACACTCGTGAACACCTCGATCCGCCCGGATGTTGTCCTCTGCCTCCATTTCAACGCCGAGGACTGGGGCAACCCGGCCAAGCCCTCCCTCGTCTCCAAAAACCACCTCCACTTCCTCATCACAGGAGCCTGGAGCGCGAAGGAACTCGCCTACGACGACCAGCGCTTCGAGATGCTCGTCAAGCTCCTGAACCGCACCTACCCCGAAGAAGTCGCCGTCACAAAATCCCTCGTCAAATCCATGGCCGCCGCCACGAAACTCCCTCCATTCATCTACCACGGCAAAACCGCCGTTCGCATCGGAGACAGTGACTACATCTGGGGAAGAAACCTCCTCGCGAACCGCCTTTTCCAATGCCCGGTCATCTATGTGGAGCCCTATGTGATGAACTCCCGCGATGTCCACGCCCGCATTCAAGCGGGTGACTACGAGGGAAAAAAGAAGGTCGCCGGAGTCGTGCGGCCGAGCATTTACCGCGAATACGCCGACAGCGTCGCCGCCGGACTCGTCGATTATTATGGCAAACGCTGAGCCCAAGCGCCGAAGCTGTTGACAATTCCCCCCCGCTCTGCGCAACAAAGCATCCACGGAATGAAAGTCATCGCCATCACGAACCAGAAAGGAGGAGTCGGAAAGACTACCACCAGCGTCAATCTGGCCGCCGCTCTCGCGGAAAAAAAATCCCGCATCCTGCTCGTTGATATCGATCCCCAAGGCAGTGCCACAAGCGTTCTCGACAGCAAGGAAAACGAAAATCCCAGCATCTACTCCGCGCTCATCGGCGAGAAAGCCGCTGCCGAACTCGTCATTCCCACCCGCATCAAAAATCTTTCCCTCATCCCCTCCAACCTCGACCTCGCCGGAGCCGAAATCGAAGTGGCCCGCATGGACGACCACATGATGCGCCTCCGCACCTGCTTTGAAGACCTTCGCAGGCAGAGCCTCTTCGATTACATCCTCCTCGATTGCCCTCCCTCGCTCGGCATTCTCATGTCAAACGCCCTCGCAGCGGCGGATGAGATTCTCGTCCCCATCCAGTGCGAGTATTACGCCCTCGAAGGCCTCGGGCTCCTCATGGAGGTGACCGACCGCATCCGCGCCAGCGGCGCGAATCCCACCCTTTCCATCTCTGGCCTCTTGCTCACGATGTTCGACAGCCGCACGAACCTAAATCCCGCCGTCGAAAAAGAAGTGCGCAGCCACTTTCAGGATGTCGTTTACAAATCCGTCATCCCCCGCACCGTGCGCTTCGCCGAGGCGCCAAGCCACGGAAAAACCATTTTCGAACACGACCCCCACGGCAGCGGAACCCTCGCCTACCGCAAGCTGGCCAAGGAATTTCTCGACCGTCAGAAGCAAGGCATGGCCTTCGTCAACAAGGCGGGCCAGTAAAAACCGATGCACCCCACCCCTTTTCAAACCAAATCCCTCTGGGCGGCTATCACCTCGCTGTCGTTTCTTGCCATCGGAGCCACGATCCTCCTCATCGGTTCACTCGTCGTCAGCGCAATCTCCTTCCTCCAGCCCGTCCTCACCCCTATCGCCGTCGCGGCCATCCTTGCCTTCTTGCTCGAGCCAGTGGTCAAATTCTCGATGCGCCTCGGTCTGAGTCGACTCATCAGCATCATTCTCGTTTACCTTGCCTTTGCGGCCTTTTTTGTCGGTCTCCTCGTTTACATCATCCCCCCCGCCTATCGCCAGGGAACCACGCTCGTGCAGAACTTCCCGAGCTACATGCAAAAGACGCAGGCTCTTACGACCCGCACTTTTGATAACTTGCACCGCCTCTCCACCCTCGACTTTCTTCAAAGCGACAGCACCGAGCAGCAGACGAACGAGCAACTCACCGCCCTCGTCAGCCAATCCATCAAGGACGCCGGAACCTGGGTGCAGCAAAAAATCCCCGACCTCGCCGTGGAGTCCGGCCGCTTCATCCAGCGCAGCCTTGGCGGCTTCCTCGGCGTCTTCGGCCTCCTCCTCAGCATGATCCTCGTGCCGATTTTTCTGTTTTTCTTCCTCAAAGACAGCGCCTCCATCGCCGAAAACTGGAGCCGCTACCTCCCCCTCCGCGCCTCCCCCCTCAAAAATGAAATCGTCTCCCTCGTCAGCGAAATCAACTCCTACCTCATCAGCTTCTTTCGAGGTCAACTCATTGTCAGCCTGATCGATGGACTCATGATCGCCGTCGCCCTCCTCGTCATGGGACTCGATTTCGCGATCCTTATCGGGCTCATGGTCGGCGTCCTCGGCCTCATCCCTTACCTGGGAATGATGATCTGCTACATCCCCGCCGTCATCATCGCCGCCGCCCAGTTCGGCGACTGGACCCACCCCCTCATCGTAACAGCCATCTTTATCCTCGCCAACAACATAGACGGAATGTTCATCGCCCCCAAGATCGTCGGAGAATCCGTCGGCCTCCATCCCCTCACCGTGATCATCTCCGTCCTCGCCTGGAGTCTCATCCTCGGCGGACTCCTCGGTGCCCTCCTCGCCGTCCCCCTCACCGCCACCATCAAAGTCCTCCTCAAACGCTACTTCTGGGACCGCCCCTCCTCTTCGCCGCTGCAAACGCAATTACCTTCGTAAACACCGCTCGCAAAAAAATTCGCGCCGCACACAAACTTGGGAGGGTCAGCGTCCTCGCCTGACCCAAGTTTCAACCACGATCACCCCGGAACCACTTTCAGACACCCTCGCTAGATCTTTCAGGAATCTTCTTGATCGCTCTGAATAGTCGTGTTTATTAAAGAATGAATGAGCTCCGCAACGCTGCTGAGGGAAATTGAAACCGCTCCCGAGGAAATCCGCCGGGAAGTTTGGGATTTTTTGTCATTCCTGAAATCGCGCAGGATGCTGGTGCCAACCAGTGATCCCTCCACGGAATCCATCGACTGGTCCGATCTCGCGTCCCGCTGGAATCGTGTATGGGGCCCCGATTTCGCGCCCGGCACACCTGTGGATGCGATCTTGAGCGATCTCCGGAGCGACTCGTGATCGCGTGTTACTTTGATACCGGTCTCGTCTTGAAGCTGGTGGTCAAGGAACCACTGAGCGTAAAAGTCCACGAATTTCTGAGCGTCCGCCGAGTGCCGGTTCCCTACCCGCTTCTCGTGCAACTGGAGTTTCACAACGCCCTTCATGCCAAACTCCACCGAGGCGAAATCACGCCACTTCAACTCGATTCCTGTCTTAAAATGGAGTCCGATTTCCTCTCCGAGTGCCGCTTCCAAAGGGTGGACTTGGATTGCGGGCGCGTATTCCACGCTACGCTTCGCATGATTCCCGGCGCTACCGCCACCACTGGCTGCAGGACCCTGGATTTGCTGCATATCGCGACTGCTCAACTGTGCGGCACCTCCGAGTTCGTCACCGGGGACGCCAGGCAGGCCAAAGCCGCTCGCTTTTGTGGCTTGGATGTCGTAGAAATCCGTTAATTCATTTCGCCTGATTGGAATGTGCACCACTCGGGAACGCCAACGTCCCCGAGTGGCTTCGGTCGGCATGTAAGAGGACCTCGGCGTTCCTGAAAAAGCGATTCAGAGCGAGGGATTTTCTTTAACCTTGAATGACACTAATTTTCACGAATGGGGAGCGGCTTACACGGAGATTTTCCTTATCGGTTACATGCGTGTTAATTCGCAAAAATGACTCAATCGCCCCCGCTCTTTCGCTCTTCGGGTTGCCTCAAGCGGTCTTCCAAGTAGCCGCCATTTTTGAAAAAATTTGCTCTCCAGAAACATCCAGCTTAGGAAGCGCGCAGAAATAACTGTCGCATTTATGGAAAAATAGAGTAGTTCCATTCGCCATGAAATTCCTCGCGATTGATCTTGATAGCAGACATCTCTTCATCGCTCACCTTCTGCTTTGTCGG
>JBIJAV010000028.1:0-44964 GCA_044345595.1 Terrimicrobiaceae bacterium | reverse complement strand
AAAACGCCGCGCAAAGAACTACCGCTTGATGACAAAACCCCGCAAAGAAATGGGCCCCCTCCCACATCGAAAAGTGGGCGTCGAAAATCATCCCAAATCCCCACTAACTTAGCGCCATTCGGGTCAGGCATTAATTATTGATATTTAACAATCTGCTGATTGATTTTAGCATAAAAATCGCGCATTATTGTGCATGGTATTTTTGATTCAAAAAGTATTTTTTTGACAAGATTACAGGAATTTTAGGATGGTGATCCTCCTGCGCGCTTCGCGGCTCCGGCGTGACGAGGTAACTGGTAACTGGTAACGAGCGGGGCGGATTTTGGATGGTGGATTGGCGGCAGATGAAGAAAAGTATAAAGTTGGAAGGAAAAGCTGAAAGGGCGCTCGACGCTGGTCCCTCGACTCTCGACTGCTGCTGGAGTGTTGAATTGGCTCATTTCTTTTTCCTCTGGGGCTTCGGTGTGGGCGCTTGGGGTAGTTGCTTTATGGCTTGCTCGAAGTCGGCATCTACCGGGCGGGGATGGCCGGCGTGGAGTGTTTGGTATTTGTCGTATTCCAACTCGGCCTTGGACTGGGCCATTTCATGGGAAATGCGACCGGCATGCGTGAGGATATCGCGTTCGTTGAGGGCGAGAAAGGCGTCGAGCTTGGCAATCCAATCGGCCATGTGCATCGGTATGCGCAAAAATGAGGTATTGCTCGACGAGGTTGTTAAGGGCGGCGAGTTCCGGCTCGGTGAGGTAGTTTTTGGCAATCGCGACATCGGGCTTGCGGATCAAGGCGCCGCGCCAGTTGGTGAGGCCGAGGTTAGGCTTGGCGGCATCCACACGGCCATGGACGATTTCGGCGGCGGTCTGGCCAGTGATGGCCCAGTGGACTTTGTTTTGAACGGTCTTGAAGAAGGAGAGGCTGTCCTCGTGGGTGGGATCGTAGTCGATACTTGTCGCGTAGATATCCGTGATTTTTTGGTAAAACCGCCGCTCGGAAGTGCGGATGTCCTGGATCCGCCGTGCGAGTTCTTCGAAGTAATCGAAGGGCTGGTCGGGGTTTTTCAAGCGTTCGTCGTCGAGTGTGAAACCTTTGACGATGAACTCCCGGAGTCGCTGCGTGGCCCAAATGCGAAAACGGGTGGCCACTGCGATTTTGACGCGATAGCCGACCGAAATGATGGCGTCGAGGTTGTAGAAGCGGGTCGCGTAGTTCTTCCCGTCGGCGGCACTAGTAAAGGAATCCTTTACTACTGAGTTTTGCAGGAGCTCACTCTCGGCAAAAATGCTCTTTAGATGCTGCCCGATGTTTTGCTTTGTTGTCTGGAAAAGCTCGGCCATGCGCTGCTGGGTGAGCCACACGGTCTCTCCTTCAAAGCGCACTTCGAGTTTCAATTTTCCATCCGCGGCTTGATAAACGAGGAATTGCCCCTCGGGCGGCGGTGAAGAATTCGGTTCACTCATGCTAAGTGAAAGATTTCGGTGGATGGCGGAACAAATTTTGGATTGGGGATTTTGGCTTAACGGCGCGTTGCGCCTGAATCTTGGGGCCGCTCGGCGATCTGCCCCTACCTTGTAAACGAAAGCTCGGCTCTCGACGATGGTGGTTCATGATGGGACTTGCTTACCGAGTTGTTTCAGGAAGGCTTCCATCTCGGCCTTCTTGGGCATTTCCACGGCGTAGCGGGAAACGAAAAGCTTATTGGGCAAGTCGCCAAGGGCGAATTCGACAAGGGCTTCATTCTTGCGCGTGCAAAGGAGTATGCCGACGGGCGGCTGGTCGCCGGCGGTCATTTCGTGCTTTTTATAATATGCGACATAGGTGTTGAGCTGGCCGAGGTGTTCGTGGCTGAACGCTTGGGTTTTCAGTTCCACAAGGACATGGCACTTGAGCACGCGGTGATAGAAGACGAGATCAACGAACAAATGTTCGTCGCCGATGAGGATGCGCTTTTGCCGGGCCTCGAAGCAGAAGCCGTGGCCCATCTCCAATAGAAACTCTTGCAAGCGGTCGAGCAGGGCGTCTTCCAGGTCGGTCTCGCCCATGACATCGCGGGAGCGGAGGCCGAGAAACTCGAAGATGTAGGGATCGCGGATGATCTGGCCGGGTTGGAGGGTTTCTGCTCCTGCGTGTGCCAGTTGGGAGAGCTTGGTTTTGTTTTTGGAAAGCCCACTCCGCTGGTAGTAGAGGCTGTCAATCTGCCGACGCAGTTCGCGGACGGACCAATTGCCGCGAATGCATTCGATCTCGTAGAAGCGGCGCTGGGTGTCGTCGGAGACTTCGAGGAGTTCGGAAAGATGAGAAAAGGAGATACGGTGGATGAGGTCGTGGGAGGCGAGTGGTGTTGGTTGAGCCGGCGACTCCGGGATTTGAGAATCGGGAGACAATGTCTCCCGATTTTTCTGTTGCGTGGATTGCAGGAGAGGCTGGAGCGCTAAAGCCCCGGCACGGGCGAGCAATTCGGGAGTCACTGTCTCCCGAATCTGAGGATAGGTGGTATAGAGAAGGCGAAAGCGACGCAGTTCCCGCATGTCCACCCGCTTGAGGCCCGCCGATGCCAGCCTTTTCGCCAGCTCTGGCAGCAAGCGCTCTCCGTAAGCAGCCCGGTCTTTGCCGTTTTGTTCAAACTCAACAATGCGATGTCCGATGAGCCAGTTCCTCAATGTAAGCCCGACATTGACGGCTTTGGTAGCGAAGTCCTGCGCCTGATGGTGAATCTGAACAATCGAATCCACCAGCGACTCGAAGTCATCGAGTGTCGGCGAGTCGGAATGTTCCTTTTTAGCGGGCATAGCAGATTATTAAGTAGTTAATCATTAGATTTTTTAAATTTTATTTTGATGAATTGTTGGATGATGGATTGTCCTCCTACGCGCTTTGCGGCTAAGGCGTGACAGGGTGGCGAGTAACTGATAACGCGTAATTGGTAATGAGATCGGAGAAAAAGCTGAAATGGCTCTTACTCTTTTCATACTTGGGGTGGCGGATTCGGTAAACGACCGGCCTGCGAAGGCAATCGCCTCTTTGCGCGGGTCGCCGTTTTGAGCGATCAGATAGCAACCATAGCGCGTGAGCATGAAATTCTCAATCTCGTGCTGCCCACCCTTCCCGTGGGTGATCAATTTCGTGACGCCACGAAAATGATGCCCGACTTCGTAACCCGTGGTCTTGCAGGACTCGATGGCACGCTTGATGGCAGTCAGAAAATTCTCCCAGCGCGCATACCCAAGCGGTTCCTGCAAATCCCGGGCAAACCAGAACTCCAGATCGATAGCGTCGGGGTGGGTTTGGGTCAGCGCGTCAAACTGGCTTTGCATCTGAAGGATGAGTTCCTTGTTCACAATTTGGAAGAGCGATAAATCTCAGGTATTAGTTATTGATTTTTAGACTACTGCGAGTTTATCGAATCATGATTTTAAAAAAACTGTTAGTAGCAGATCGACTTGCGGAAACAAGAGGATTTTTAGGATGGATTATGGATTTTGAATGTTGGATTTCGATCCTCCTTCGTGCTTAGCGACTCAGGCGTGATGTGGGGAAGCGGATGTGAGAAGGGTCAGCAAAAGGGCGATACCCTTCCAAAGATCCCGGCTACTTGTCGGCAAGGTGTGTTGTTTTTTCATAAAGGATGCGGCGAGGTTGAGGTGCATGGCGCTCAGTCGTAAATAACGCGGGGGTTCATTTCGGAGGGCGAATACCAAGTGATGCCGTGTTCCTCCTTGAGGATTTCTTTTTGTCGCCGCCAGATGAGATGGCAGGTGCCGAGGTGCTCGTATTTGCCTCCCGAGATTTCCTGATGCGCGCGGTCTGCGGCCGCTTCGATAATGGGGCCGATGTCCGGATCATCTCTGATCGGGTCGTAGAAATGGCGGATTTTAGGGTGGGTGGGTTTATTGGTCTGCCTCGCAAGCTCGCGACGGCGAAGTAGCTCGGGATCGGTGGGAGGAGGCGGAGGTGGTGGCGGCATCTTTGCCCGGAGGGCTGCTTGAGCGAGGGCTTCTTCGCGCTTTCGGCGGTCGCGTCGACGATTGAAGGGCAGCAACAGAATCCAAAGGGGGATCCAAATCGGGCTTGTGAGCGTGATAAGCGCAGCTGCTGCGATTTTGACAAACAAGTCTTCGTGCGGTGACGGATTCCTCCGCTTGCCTTGAATGGAAAGAGCAGGGGGCGGGAATTTCATTGCTGAGAGGGTGGTTGATTTTTCGGCACGAAACAAAACTCCTCTTGCTTCGCAGCGTGGCTCTGGAAAAAGCGCTGCGGGCGGAAACGGAGCAGCGTCGACTGGATGAGGTGTAGGATTTTGGTGATCATTTCGTAGGGAGCCTAACAAGGCCGGTCGGACATCCGCTGGGGGTGCAAAAATATTTTTTCGAGGTGATTTCCTCAAAAATCGGCATCTTGCATTCCGCGAGTGTCTTTGGATGAAATTGGCCCAGTGAGGCTTGGGAAATGTGGTGACTCAAACCGACATGCCAGCCCGGTTGACTTATGGTGTCTCGCGTGTCACGCTTTATGAATATGGCTACAATTCAGATACCCATTCGCGAACTCCATGCGCGCACCGGACACTATGTCCGCCTCGCCTCGCGCGACACGGAAGTCATCATCACCGAGAATGGGAAGCCTGCTGCCCGCATCGCACCTTTGCAACTCTCAGAGCCTTCCACGAAAACATTAGGCGAACGCCGCAAGCTGCTGCCTGCTTTCAAAGAGGCCCTTTTATCGGGCAAATTGAAATCCAATACGGATAGCACTCCCGGTCTCCAGGAAACCTCCGCACTGCGCGACCTGTGATCTACTGCGACACTGCCTACCTGCTGAAGTATTATGTGGATGAGCCTGGCAGCAAGGAGGTGCGCTCGTTGATTCACCGGCAGACGGGTGTCGGATCGCTTTCCCTCGGTCGATTGGAACTTGCCGCTGCCTTTCACCGGAAGTTACGCGAGTCGCAGATTGAGCCTGCCACGCACGAGTGTCTGATTTTCCAATTTGAGGCGGACAACATGGCTGGCTTGTGGACTTGGTTCGACGCGACCCCGGACCTGGTCGACAAAGCCTCAAAAAACTTCGGCACACTCCCGGCGAAAATTTTCCTTCGTGCCTCGGACGCCCTCCACCTCGCTTGCGCGAAGGAGCACGGCTTTCGTGAGATTCATTCCAACGATAAACACCTCCTCGCCGCCGCAAAGCATTTCGGTCTCAAGGGGCGGAATGTGATCAAGTGAGGACCAAGGCGGTATCTGAATCTTGGAACTCCTGCGCCCACCCATTGACCGCTGGTTTTTTTGCTTCCTAAAAAAGCTCTGGAATCCCGCATTGGTGCGGGTAATTTTGCGCCATGATTCGTAGCATCCTCCTGATCCTGCTTGTTTGCACATCTTCCGCTTTTGCGGGGAACGCCGGTTCTGCGATTCTGGCTCTTCGCGCTGTGGCGGACCAACCCTACGCTGCCGATGCGAGGATCGTGGAACTCAAGGGCGAGCGGGCTGATCCCATGCCTGTCGAGTGGCAAATTCTGCTCGCGGATCCCTCCGCGCGCGGCGGGGTGCGGGAGGTGAGTGTCGCCAATGGAGCCATTACCTCCGAGCGGACGCCTTTGAAGGGATTTCAGAATGTCTCTGACATGCCGGCGATCCAGACGAGTGAGGTTTCGGTGGATTCCAGCAGTCTTTTCCAATCCGTGCAGCAACACGCGAATGACGCGCGGGTGTCTTTTCACTGGCTTGATTACACGCTGCGAACGGATGCGGCCACGAATGAACCGGTCTGGACTGTCCGCCTCTACGATGAAATGGGAGCGATTGTTGGCACTATGGGCGTTGCTGCTCAAGGCGGAGCGATTGTCCAATCCATTCAAATGCCAGATGGGTCTCCAGTGAAAGCATCGCAGGGCAAAAAAGTCGGCGGCTTGTTTGGAAAAATCGGCGACTTTACGGAATCCACCGCCCGCAAGGTTGGCGATACCACGCTGCGCACGGTCGGCACGGTTCAGGAATTTCTGGTTGGCGAGCGCACAATCGGCCCCAAAGACGAAAATTAACCGAAAAAACCTCGCCCTTCCGCGAGGTTCCCGCTACGCACTGCGGGATGAAGTTTCGAATTCATGCCGTTTTATTGGTTGCGGCTGCATTTTCCGCCGTCTCGTGTAAAAAGCCCGCACCCGTTGCAGCCGCTCCGGTCAAAGTCACCGTGACCCCTGTTGTTCAGAAGGATGTCATGGCGACCAACCAGTGGGTCGGTCTGCTCGATGGTTTCCAGAACTCCAACATCCAAGCCCAAGTCACCGGATACCTCCTCACGCAGAACTACAAAGAAGGCTCCGCAGTCAAAAAGGGAGACATCCTTTTTACGATCGACCCGAGACCTTTCCAAGCCGCTCTGGCACAGGCGGAGGCTGACTACGCGAATTCCGTCGCGAAGGCGCAGCTTCAGCAAATCACCCTCCAGCGCCAGACCCAGCTCTACCAAACCAAGGTCATCAGCGAGCAGGAATACCAGACCTCCTATCAAAACACCCAAGCCTCATTGGCCAGTGTAGCCGCCTCCCAAGCGGCTGTGCAGTCTGCGCAGGTGAATCTGGAATATTGCACGATCCGTGCTCCGTTTGACGGCGTCGCGGGCGTGGCTCAAGCCCAGATAGGCGATCTCGTCGGCCCCGGTGGACGCGTGAGCATGCTCACCCAAGCCTCGCAGATCGATCCGATGAAAATGAACTTCTTCATCACCGAGGCTGAATATCTCGGAGCGGCGGACCTGCTCCAGCGCATCCAGAACATGCCAGAGGAGGAAAAAAAGGCCCGTTTCTCCCTGCAGCTTGCAGATGGTTCGACCTATCCGGAGCTTGGCAAATTCGATTTCTTCAACCGCCAGGTGAATGTCTCGACGGGTGCCATTCAGATCACGGTTCTTTTCCCCAATCCCAACGGAGTCCTCCGCCCGGGCCTCTTCGCCAGGATCACGGCGCCGGTCAAGGAACTCAAGGGAGCCTTCCTTGTTCCCCGGAAATCCACTGTGGAAATGCAGGGGAACTACTTTGTCTCGGCTCTCCAATCCGACGATACGGTCAAGCCTGTGCCTGTGAAGCTGGGGCCGCCGCAAGGCCAGTTTATTGTCGTTTCCGGACCTCTTCAGGCGGGTGAAAAGGTCGTTGTCGAGGGTGTCGAAAAAGCCCGCCCCGGTATGAAGGTTGTCGCCAGCCCTTACCAATTGCCGGGCGATTCCACGCCCGCCGCCTCACCGACTCCCGAGTCTACGAAGTAACACGCCATGTCGAATTTCTTCATCCGCCGGCCGATTGTGGCGATGGTTATCGCCATCATCATAGTCATTGTCGGGCTCGTTTCCATGGCGGGTCTCCCCGTCGCGCAGTATCCGAACATCGTTCCTCCGCAAATTCAGGTATCGACAACTTATGTGGGCGCCGACGCTCTCACGGTCGAGCAATCCGTTGCTACGCCCATCGAGCAGCAGATGAGCGGTGTCGAGGGCATGGAATACATGTATTCGATCAATGCCAACTCCGGCATCATGAACCTGAATGTGATCTTCGGCACGAACACCGAGCCGACGACGGATCAGATTCTCGCGCAGATGCGGCAGACGCAGGCTGCCTCCCAGCTTCCCGCAGAGGTGAAAAACTACGGCGTCACGGTCCAGCAGGCCCTCTCCTCGCCGCTCGCTGTTTTTGTTCTTTCGTCTCCCAATGGCGAGTTCGATCCCACCTTTTTGGCGAACTACGCCTACATCAACATTAACGACCCGCTTACCCGTATTCCCGGCGTCGGCAGCGTGAGTATTTTTGGCGCGGGCGAATATGCGATGCGCATCTGGGTGAGGCCCGACCGCCTCGCCACGCTGAACATCACAGTTCCAGAAGTGATCCAAGCGGTGAACTCGCAAAACAAAGTGAACCCCGCTGGACAGATCGGCGGCGAGCCGGTTCCCCAAGGGCAGGTTTTCACCTTCACGGTCACCACCACCGGACGCCTCACCACAGTCGAGGAATTTGAAAACATCGTCGTTCGCGCCAATCCAGACGGATCGATTGTGAGGATCAAGGATGTCGCCCGTGTGGAACTCGGTGGCCAAGTTTACAATATTCGCGGGCGCTTCCAGGGCCAGAATGCGGCGATTATCGCCGTCTACCAGCTGCCCGGCTCGAATGCGGTGGATACCATGAAGCAAATGCGGGAATTCTTCGAGCAGCAGTCGAAGCAATTTCCCGCAGGGCTCCAATACACGGTCGCCCTCGATACCACGCTCGCCATCACCGACGGCATTCAAGAAATCGTCAAGACCCTGTTCGAGGCCATGGTGCTGGTTATCATTGTGGTGTTTATTTTCCTTCAAGGTTGGCGGGCGACCCTCATTCCGCTCATCGCCGTGCCGGTTTCCCTCATCGGCACCTTTGCACTCTTCCCGATGCTGGGATTTTCCATCAATACCCTGTCGCTTTTCGGCATGGTGTTGGCCATTGGTCTGGTGGTGGATGATGCCATCGTTGTGGTCGAGGCCATCGAGTCACACATCGAGGAGGGGTTGAGTCCGAAGGACGCCGCCTTCAAGGCCATGTCCCAGGTGTCGGGTCCGGTTATCGCCATCGCGCTGATCCTGGCAGCGGTTTTCATCCCGACCGTTTTCATTCCTGGCATCACTGGTGCGATGTATCAACAGTTCGCTGTAACGATGGCCGTCTCGGTGCTCATCTCGGCCTTCAACGCCCTCTCGCTCAGCCCGGCTCTGGGTGCGCTTCTGCTGCGCCCGCGCAAGGAGGCGAGGGGACCACTCGGTGCCTTCTTCCGTGGCTTCAATAAAATGTTCGACACCGCCACGAACGGCTATGTCACCATTTGCCGGGGCCTGATCCGCAAGCTGGGTATAGCTGTCATTCTCCTTGTCGGACTCACTCTGGGAGCCGGCGGGATCGGCGGCACCATGCCCACCGCATTCATCCCCGAGGAGGACCAAGGCTACCTCTTCGGCGTCGTGCAGCTTCCTCGCGCCTCCTCGCTCCAACAAACCACCGAGGCCTCCGAGCGCATCGAGCAGATTCTTTTGAAGACCCCGGGTGTCCAGTATGTGACCTCGATCATCGGCTTCAACCTCCTGAGCACCGTCACAAGCACCTACACGGGGTTCTTTTTCATCACCCTCGAGGAGTGGGCCAAACGCAAGACGCCTGAACTTCAGGTCGATGCCATCCAAGCAAATATCAACAAGGAACTCGCTGCACTCGCAAATCCC
This sequence comes from Terrimicrobiaceae bacterium, assembly GCA_044345595.1. Lineage (GTDB taxonomy): Bacteria > Verrucomicrobiota > Verrucomicrobiia > Chthoniobacterales > Terrimicrobiaceae > UBA967. Next base: position 35,730 of record JBIJAV010000028.1, on the reverse strand, counting down.
ACGGCCGCCTTCGCGTTCCCGCCGCCCGCGATTCCTGGCATCGGCACGGCCGGTGGCGTCACCTTCATCCTTGAGGACCGCACCGGCGGGCCTGTGGAGTTCATCGCTTCAAATACGCAGAAATTTATGGCCGCCCTCAAGGCTCGTCCGGAATTGACCACCCTCTTCACCACATCGCTTTGGGATGTGCCGCAAATCCACCTCTCGGTGGACGAGGCACAGGCCATGATCCAGGGCGTGAGCCTCACGGATGCCTACCAGACCGTGCAGACATTCCTCGGCGGTTACTTTGTGAATTACTTCAACCGCTTCGGCCTCCAGTGGCAGGTCTATGTGCAGGCGGAGGGCGAATACCGCACCGACTTGGACAACCTGGGAATGTTTTATATTTCCAACAACAAAAAGGAACCCGTGCCGGTGAACTCTTTCATTACGGCCAAGGAGTCGTTCGGTCCCGAATTTACGATGCGCTACAACATGTTCCGCTGCTCGCAGATTAATGCTTCTGTCGCTCCGGGATATTCCACCGCGCAAGCCATGCGCGCCATGGAGGAGGTCTTCCGCGAAACCATGCCGGCCGGCATGGGCTACGACTACTTCGGCATGTCGTATCAGGAAAACCTCGCCGCCCAAGGCGTGCCGCCGAGCGCGATTTTCGGTCTCTCGCTGCTCTTCGTCTTCCTCATCCTCGCCGCGCAATACGAGAGCTGGAGCCTGCCATTCAGCGTGCTCTTCACAACGCCGATCGCTGTTTTTGGAGCCTTCGCCGGTCTCTCGATGCGTGGCATGCAGAACAACCTCTACGCGCAGATCGGCCTCGTCATGCTCATCGGCCTCGCCGCGAAGAATGCCATTCTCATCGTGGAATTCGCCAAGGATGAATACGAAAAAGGAAAGCCCCTCCTTGAGGCGACTCTGTCCGGAGCGAAACTCCGCCTGCGTCCGATCCTCATGACCGCCTTCGCCTTCATCCTCGGCACCGTGCCGCTCGCGATGGCCAGCGGTTCAGGCGCCGTGAGCCGCCAGGTCCTCGGCACCACAGTCATCGGAGGCATGCTCGCAGCCACCTTCATCTCCATCTTCATCATCCCGGCCTGCTTCTACCTCGTGGAAAAATATTTCGTCGGTGGTGAACACAAGCCCGCAGAAAAGCCCGAGCCTCCTGCGAAATAAGATATCACCTCAGTATCCGATTTCTCGCCGCCGCGCGGATTTGGAGGGTCAACCTTTGCCTTGCTCGCGCCCATGCTCGCTGCGCCCTGCAGGCAATCTGCGATGTGCTTCCTCCTCCGCGCCCGCAGCTTCGGTTGGCTTGACCCAAGCCTGTGGCGCATTCCCACCCCAGCGTCGCGATCCCATCATGCCGCACGCCACTTGGATTTTAAAACCCAACCTCCTCGGCTTTGGCTTCAATATCCGCCAAGAGCCGTTTCCCATGCTTTGCCTTGATCGGCGGTTGTGAGCAATGGCTCGGAATTTGCGTTGTTGGTGATCGTGTCTTCGAGAAGAAACCGGCAATCTCCCGCGTGTTGGAAGCCTGAGAGCGGTTTTGCTAGTGAGGTATTTTTTGAAAACAGAATCGATTTGAACTGCGTTCCCATGGTTTCGGGATGGAGCAGGGTGCGGAGGCTTCGCAGGATTTTGAGTGTTGAAGGAGTCGGTGCGGCGCCATCGAGGGATTTCAGGAGTCCTGTGGCGGCGCCGACGAGGAAGTGGTGTTGGTCTGTGTAGCCCTCGAGTGCGAGGCCGCAGGCTGTGGCGTCCTGCGCGAGGGCGGTAAAATCGACATGGGCTGTGATGTCTTTTTCGCCCGGATTTTTCAGTGGGGCCTCATCGCGGCGGTGTTGTGCGTAGCAGGCCAGCGTTCCGCGCGAGCGGTGGAGGGCGAGGAGTTCCGGGCGGGGCATTCCGTAGTCGATGGCCAGGAGAAAGCCCCGGCGCAGGCGCGAGGAAAGCGTTTCGATCAGGTCGCGCTGGTGGCGCCGGAGTTCCGTTCGGTAGCCGTCAGGGCGCGGCGGGAAATTGGTTTGAATCGGATGCGGGGAGGCTTTGAAGCAAAAGCCGGCTTCGTCGGCGTGGACTTGCAATTCATGCCAGACACCGGCGCGCGCCTCCAGAATGTCGAAGGGTAGGGCATCGAACAGTTCGTTGGAAAAATGAACTCCATCGAATGTGTCGAGATTCTGGGGGCTCTCAACCCACTGGACATCGCATCCCTCGAGTGTGGCGGCCTGTTTTTCGCGGAGGATGGAAGCTGGTTCGATGATGGTGAGAGGAACCCCGGCCAGTGGAGTTTCCGACAGGGCTTTCAAGATATCGCAGGAAAGGCGGCCATCATTTGCGCCCTGCTCGACGAGGCGGAATGTCGGTGGGCGTCCCAGCGCTTCCCACATTTCCAAAAACTGGCCTGCCAGAACGGCGCCGAAGACGGGGCCTATGCTCACGCTTGTGAAAAAATCGCCCTCGCGGCCCACGGCGGCGCGGCCTGATGTGTAATAGCCCTCGAGAGGGTCATAGAGCGCAAGGTCCATGAAACGGGAGAAGGGCATGGGGCCCTGCGTTTCGATTTCCTGGCGGATGCGGTCGCTAAGGCTTGGTGACCTCGCGGACATAGACATTGATCTGACCGCCCGGGCTTTCTTTGACTTCCATGACCTGGAAGGGACGCCGAGAGTCGCGGTAGACTGCGGAGCCATCTGCTGGTGCGGTCATGCCGTTCGGGTATTGAACGATGATGCGGATATTGTCGGTGCGTGATCCAAAACCTCGTTGTGGCGCGCGCATGACGGCGCGGTCGCCTCCGGCAGCTGTGACATTGAAGCTGCCTTGCAGATAAATCCTCTCGCCGCCGGTGCCTTTTCTCGCAATGTCGGAGAGGTCGCCCGGTGCAACAAGGCGGCCTCTTGGCATGCGGCCGGCATCGTAGACGGGCCAGTTTTTAGAACCAGCTGCAGCGATGGCTTTGGGAGCTTCAGGTGTTGGCGATGGTGATGGAGTGGGGGTAGCGGATGGAGATGGCGACGGCGAAGGTGTGGCTGATGCTGTAGGAGTGGCTGTTGGTGCAGGAGTGGGCGAAGGAGTGGCTGCGGGCAATGGGCTTGCTGCAGGGGTGGGTGAGGGCAGTGCGGAGGCAAGAAGGATTGGCGTTGCGGAGGGAGTCGGCTCTGGAGTCATTGGCTTTTCGACGCGCATCAGGCGGGCCTGTGCGGCGGCTGCGTCCTCAGGCTTGGGGTCTTGTTTTTTTGTCGCGGCGAGGCGGGCTTTTTTCCGGAAGTGCTCGTATTTAGCATCCGCTTCGTTTTGGCGGGTGGCATCGACAACAGGCAGACCAGCGCTCACATTGAGCATCGTGGGCGGTTCGAGGGTGAATGTGCCGTCCGAGGCGACAGACTCGTAGCTCGGATACATAATTGAAACCGTCGTGAGCTTGAGCCGTCCGTCCTTGAGGCGCTCGATGTGAATGATGGCGGCCAGTTCATTTTCGCGCTTCAGATCAATGTCGAGGCCGGTGAGGAGTGTGCGGTGCAGGGTGGGGATGATACGCTTGCCGGAAGAAAAAATCTGCTCAATCAGGAGGCGTGGGTCGTCCTTTGAAACAGCCAGCGCGGCAACGCCTGAAGGGAAGTAATCACTTCCTGTGAGTTCAAAGGAGTCGAGGATGTTGAAGGTGCCAAGGACATAAGGCACGAGGCCATCAGCGGGCTTGTAGTTGCGGATGTAATTTCGAATGAGGATTTCATTCGTGCGCTCGAGCTGGCGGGGTTTCATTTTGCCGTAGCGCTCGATGATCTGCGGCGCGCGGAGGAATTCGCCCCGGGGTGCCTCGGTGAGTTCGAAGCGCTTGGGTGGTTCGATTTTTTTGAGTTTGGTCAGGACCTCGTGGCTGAATGGCTTTTCCGGATGGCCAAAAACATAAAAGCTTCCGATCCAGCAAGCGATTGCGATGCCGATGAATATCAAGATGAGTATAGTCCAGCCAAAGAGGCCTCCCTCGTCTTTGCGTGCAGGTTTGGACTGTTCGGAATCGGGGTCCTTGAACCAGGCTCGGCTGTTTTTTGTTTCTGGATCTAGCGGCATTTTTGCTTAGGCCTCAGCGGCTCCAGCGGGTTCGAATGATGTGCCGCAACCGCAGGATCTCGTGGCATGGGGGTTGCGAATGCGGAAACCGGCGCCGGATAGGCCGTCCTCGTAGTCCAGTGAGGAGCCTTCCAATTTTTCTGCGCTGTCTGGATCAATGAAAACCTTGGCTCCCATGTGCTCGATGATGGCATCGGAGGGTCTGGCAGAGTCGATTTCCATGACATATTGGAGACCGGCACAACCGCCTTTTTCGACGGCTAGGCGGAGTCCCTCCCCGGAACCTTTGGAGGCAATCAGGTCGAGCAAGGCAACAGCGGCTTGGTCCGTGAGAGTGATCACGCTCTTTTCTTATGAACGAATCCGTGCAAAGTCAAATGACATGGGAAAGATCCGCCTGCTCACAGATGAAGTCGCAAGCCAAGTGGCGGCGGGCGAGGTCGTGGAGCGCCCAGCTTCTGTGGTGAAGGAACTGGTGGAAAATAGCATCGATGCAGGGGCGAGGAGGATTCGTGTGGAATTCGCCCGCGGGGGAACCCAGTTGATTCGGGTCGAGGATGACGGCTCGGGGATGGACCGTGAGGATGCGCTGCTCAGCCTGGAGCGGCATGCCACGAGTAAGATCCGGACGGCGGCCGATTTGGCGGATGTCGGCACTATGGGGTTTCGCGGGGAGGCGGTGCCGAGTATTGCGAGCGTCTCCAGATTCCGGCTCGTGACACGCCCTGCCGAGGCTGCGGCTGGAACGGAAATCCAGATCGCCGGCGGGAAAATCGAGTCGGTCTCGGAGAGCGGAGGCGCTCCGGGAACATCGGTGGAAGTGCGGTCGCTGTTCTTCAACTTGCCGGCACGAAAAAAATTTCTGCGGGGCGAGGAGACCGAGGCGGCCCATATTTTGCATCAGATGCAGTCGCTCGCCATCGCCCACCCCGATGTGGCGATGACGCTTGTGCGCGACGGGCGAGTTGTCTGGCAGGCTGCGGCCACGAAAGACCACGAGGTGCGCATCCGCGATCTGTTTGGAGCGGATTTCGTATCGCGCCTCATGGCCGTTCAGCCAATTGAGGAACATGGCATCCATATTGAGGGCTTCGTGGCGAAACCGGGGGAGGGGAGACCTGACCGGGAGTTGCAGTTTGTGGTTCTCAACAGGCGAGTGGTTCAGTGTCCGGCGGTCTTTCAATCCCTGCGTGAGGCCTATGCGGAGGCGCTGCCAAAGGGGCGGCATCCTCTGGGGGTTTTAAGGGTTACGATGGATCCGCTGTCTTTCGATTGCAATGTGCACCCTGCCAAGCGTGAGGTGCGGTTGCATCGGCCTGATCAGGTTCGGCAGGCGGTCTATGCGGCTGCCAGGCAAGCGCTGGATGCCTTTCGGACGCCAGTTGAGGCTGTTCCGAAAGAGTTGCCGAGGGCGCAGACTGAAGAGGTGCCGGAGGTGGTTCCTCATCGCCCGTCGCGTCCGGCATTTTCTCCGCCTCCGCAAATGGATCTGCCCGTCATGCCACAGCCTGAGCGAGCGGTAGAGAATGACGATGCCTTTCGTCTTCTGGGAGGTCTTGGTGGGCGCTGGATTCTTATGGAGGGCGCTGAGGGACTTGTCCTGCTCGATGTGAGGGCGGCATCGGAGCGGATTCTTTTCGAGGGCCTTCGTCGCGAGGCCGCAGTGGGTCATGTGGCCTCGCAGCGCTTACTCCTCCCGGAAATCGTCGAGCTCACGCCAAAGGATGCGGTGTGGATTTCCGAAAATCTTGAAGCCTTGCAGAAGGCGGGATTTTTACTCGAAGCCTTCGGGGGATTTTCTTTCAAGGTTGAGGCCCTGCCATCATGCCTCTCGGAGAGGGATGCGCGCGCGGCGTTGCTCGATGTGTGTGAAACTCTGCGCTCCACCGGTCTCCTCGGCTCGGGCCAACCGGTGCTTGATGCCCTCGTGCGCTCGGTCTCGCGCATCGCCGCATTGAATGGGTTCGACTACGAGGAATCCCGTGCGCACCGCTTGGTGCGGGAGTTGCTGAAATGCGAGCTGCCCTACGCCTGTCCGCAGGGGAGGCCAACCATGATCCAATGGTCGTTCAGCGAGCTGGATCGAAAGTTTGGTCGCTGATTTCCTCCGCTCGCGGGTTGCCTGAGGGAAACTGGTGTGAGATAAGTCGCCCATGCCCGATCTCCGAATCGAACCAGCGACATTGGACGACCTGCCCGAGTTGACTGAACTCCTCCGCGACTTGTTTCTTCAAGAAGCGGATTTTCAGCCGGACTACGAGAAGCAAATGCGAGGTCTGCGCTTGATTTTGGAGCAGCCTGCCAGGGGGCGGATTTTTGTTCTTCGAAATGAGAGAATGATCATTGGTATGATCAATCTTCTTATCACCATCAGCACGGCGGAGGGCGGCTTTGTGCTGGTGTTGGAAGACCTGGTGGTGCACCGCGAGCATCGCGGGAGCGGCTACGGATCACGCCTCATGCAACACGCTATCAGCTTCGCGCGTGAGAAAAAATTTCTCCGAATCACACTTCTTACAGACAATCCCGAGGAGTCGCGGAGGTTTTATCTCAAGCATGGCTTTGTCGAAAGCGAGATGAAGCCGATGCGCTATTTTGTGGATCATGAATCCTGATTTCCTCGTGGCGGAGGGTGGACATTGAGCGGAGACATCAAGACGGCATTCGTGCTTGGCGCGGGGCTGGGAACCCGTCTGCGGCCCCTCACCGACGAGCGCCCGAAGCCTCTGGTTCCTATCTTCAACAAGCCGCTCATCACTTTTGCTTTTGATCACCTGATTGCAGCAGGAATCACCCGATTCGTGGTCAACACGCACCATCGGCCGGAAGCCTACGCGCGCTGGCTTGGAGAGGCCAACAGCTGCGCGGAGTATCGCGGATGCCCAGTTTTTTTTCGCCATGAACCGGTGCTTCTCGAGACAGGCGGCGGCATCAAGAACGCCGCCGACCTCATCGGTGATGAGCCCTTTCTGGTTTACAATGGGGATGTCCTCGCGGACTTCCCGCTGCAAAGCCTGATCGCATCGCACCAGCGCTCGGGCCGCATCGCAACACTCGCACTGCGCGCCTCTGGTGCGGAGCGCCGCATTCAGTGTGATCCCTCAACAGGCCGTATCACTGACATGCGAGGCCTCATCGGTGGCCGCTCCGAGCCGTCGTTTCTTTTCACAGGCGTGAGTGTTTTCTCACCTGAGATTTTCCAACACATCCCGGCGGGTGATATTGTCTCCATTATCCCTGTGTTGGTCGATCTAATGCGTCGTGGAGTGGAGGTGGGCGGAGAGTTGATCGATGAAGGCGTGTGGTTTGATATCGGAAATATCCCGTCCTACATGGGGGTGCACCGGGTTTTGAACGAAGGTTCTCATGCCTTTTCTTACCTCGATGCTGACTGGCTGCAGCCGGTTCAAAACGGCGCGCAGATTCGCCCAGGGGCCTTGATTGAAGGCTGCTCGGCGGTAGCAGCAGGAGCGGATGTGGGAGAGGGGGCCGAGTTGGAAAATGTGATCGTCTGGCCGGATGCCAAGGTTGATGCGGGTGTCCTCCTGCGCGATGCCGTGGTGACATCGAAGGGTGTGTGCCAATGCGATTGCGGACCGGCCTCTCCCGGTGCATAGTTTGGCGGTCTTCGCCAGTATGGAGTGCCTTTCAAAAACTAAAATCGTCGGAGTTCTTTTTACCTCGTTTTTATTACTCGCAGGATGTGCGTCTCAGAGTTTCGATCCCGACAAGGCACCGGAGTTTTTGGTCCAGTCGGACTATGCTCCTTTCTACTCTCTCGGGCCTGGACAGGGGCGCGGGCCTGATGCTTCGCTACAACGAGGAGAGCGTGTAAAAATGCTGCGCCGGGAGTTTGGTTTTAGCTATGTGGAGATCAAGGGCGGTCGCGCGGGCTACATCGCTAATGAAGAAATTGCACCCGCTCCGAAGCGTGAACCTGAGCCCTCCGCGAGTCCCTCTCGCAAACGCTCGCAGAGCGGTTCAGCGGGAGTTTCGAATGCGTTTGAAAGCTCTGTTCCAATGCCTGATGTCGAGACTCTGCCGGAACCCGTCGATGTTCTCCATCCGATTTCCGAGATCGAAGCCCCGGCTGATTCGAAGCCGGAATTTCGCTATTGAAGTCGCTGCGGAATTTGCGCGTGGGATTCCACCGCTGAGGCAAAAAGAACACGGCTTGTAAAAATTTTCATTTTTTCTCTTGCTAACTTTTCGCGGGTCTGTAGCTTCCCCCTTCCCGCAAAGCCTCGAGGGGGATGGAATCAACAAATTATCGACGATTCTTTTCCTTTGAAACCTGAAGCTGCGCGGAAAAAAGAAACATGAAAAACAACGCACACACTCCAGCCGAAGTCGCTACGAAAGCGATGGCGAGTCATTGTGCTGTCGAAAAATTTTGATCATGAGCGCCACCGTTCTTACAGCCGCAGACGCCGCAGAGGCGAAGATTGAACTCATCACAGAAGAAGCCAAGGGCAACCAGGCTGTGCATGATGTTGTCGTTGCACTCCAAGCAGCCCGCCGCAGCGGCACTGCCTGTGCAAAGACCAAAGCCGATGTGAATCTCTCGGGTCGCAAACCCTGGCGTCAAAAAGGAACAGGCCGCGCTCGCGCCGGATACTTCTCCAGCCCAGTCTGGGTTGGTGGTGGCGTGGCTCATGGACCAGTTCCCCGCGATTACACTAAGAACACTCCGAAGGCCGTCAAAAAACTTGCCCTTCGCAAGGCTCTCAGCGCCCGCATCGCTCTCGGCGATGTTCTTCTCGTCGACAGCTTCGTTGTGGCAGAACCCAAGACCAAGCAGTTCGTCACACTGCTCCGCTCCGCTACTCCGGATGCCCGCAAGACCCTCATCGTTTCCGAAGGTTTCGATGAAAACACTTTCAAGGCCGCTCGCAATGTGGCCACTGCTCAACTCACCCGTGCATCCGATGTCAATACCGAGCATCTCCTCGCATTCGACAAGATTATCGTGACCCGCGGTGCGCTCGACAAAATTTCCGAAAGGCTCGCGTAATGAATACAGAAGTTTACGACCATATTGAAACAGTCCTCCTGACCGAGAAAGCCACGCTGCTTTCCGAAAAGCTTAACAAATACGTTTTCCGTGTTCGTCCATCGGCTAACAAGCTTCAAATCAAGCGTGCCATTGAGGTGATCTTCAAAAAGAAGGTGGCCGATGTGAACACAGCTAATTTCGCTGGAAAGAAAAAGCGCGAGCGTCGTGCCGACTTCGGCCGCCAAGCCAACTGGAAGAAAGCAATCGTTACCTTGAAAGAGGGCGAAAAACTCGATCTCGTCTAAGAAACACAGACCATGGCTATCAAAACTTTCAGACCACTCACCCCAGCTGCACGCTTCAAGGCGCTTCCGGATTTCGCTGAGATCACGAAGAGCAAGCCGGAGAAAAATCTTACAGAACCAATCAAGCGCACAGGTGGCCGCAACAATCAGGGCCGTATCACGATGCGCCATGTCGGTGGAGGACACAAACGCCGCTACCGTATCATCGACTTCAAGCGTAGCCGTCGCGATGCGGTGGCTGAAGTTATTGCTATCGAATACGATCCCAATCGCACAGCCCGTATTGCCCTTCTGAAATATGAAGACGGGGAGAAAGCCTACATTCTCGCGCCAGTTGGTCTGGACGTTGGCCACAAGGTAGTGGCTGGCGAGAAAGCAGATCCAAATGTCGGAAATGCCCTCCCACTCAAGTCCATCCCACTCGGAACCTCGATTCACAATGTTGAGTTTATCCCAGGCCGTGGCGGACAGATCGTGCGTAGCGCCGGTTCCGTAGCAGTCCTGGCCAACCGCGAAGGTGGTTATGCTCTGGTTAAACTGGCATCCGGTGAAATCCGCCGTATCAACGAGAATTGCTACGCAACAATCGGACAAGTCGGTAATTCCGACCACATGAACGTTTCGTCAGGAAAAGCTGGCCGCAGCCGCTGGCTTGGCATCCGTCCACATGTCCGTGGTATGGTCATGAACCCTGTCGATCACCCAATGGGTGGAGGTCAAGGAAAGAGCAAGGGCGGCGGCGGTCGTCACCACCCGATGTCCCCATGGGGCCAGCTCGCGAAGGGCTTCAAGACCCGCCGCAAACATAAACCTAGCGATACGTTCATCGTCCAGCGCCGTAAATCCAAAGCTAAGAACTAATCATGGCACGCTCACTTAAAAAAGGCCCGTATGTCGAGTGGAAGCTCCTCGACAAAATCGACAAGATGAACGAATCGGGCGGCAAGAAACCAATTAAAACCTGGTCACGCCGCAGCACGATCACTCCAGACTTTGTCGGACACACTTTTAACGTTCACAATGGCAAAACATTCATTCCTGTTTTCGTAACAGAAAACATGGTTGGCCATAAGTTGGGTGAATTTTCCCCAACCCGTATCTTTAAGAAACACGGTTCTCACACCGCAAAAGTGACCAAGTAAACACATGAGGGTTGTCGCCACGGCGGCAGCACTCATCATCCTGCCAACGCTTTCTATAGCTAAGGCTCAGGATGAACGATCTTTGACAGATTTTGAATCACGAATTGGGAATGCCAAGACGCAAGTCTCGGTCTCCGATTCTAATACTATTGGTGCCTTGAGGGAAAAACTCCTCTTGGCCGAAACGACCATTAGCGCGCTGACTGCTACAGTAGCGGAAATGGGAAATAGTGCCGAAGCAAGTCGCAGAGAGCTTGAAGATGCGAATCTTAGACTCGAAACCCTTGCTGCAACCGAAAAAAACAGCAAAACAGAGACTCTGGAAGCACGGTTGCTTCAATGCCTTCGCGAGTTGCGTGTCATGAAAAATGATAAAGACTCCGCTAGGCAGCAGCTATTAATGCTGTCCGAAGCAATCCAAATGCTGTTGTTAACTTCAGCTGGAACAAATCCGCAGACCCGACTCACTGTCGAATCTGAGTTAAGAAAAACAAACGAGCTGCTGCAAGATAATGTTCGATTGCATGGAAATAGCATAGAACCAGACCTCGCAAGTGGCGTTGTTCTTGATACAAGAGACGAAATCTCTCTTGTTGTTGCAAATATAGGCAGGGCCCATGGGGTCAAAGTCGGAATGCCGTTTCAAGTTTATCGTAATGGCAAGGTAATAAACACCATTAAAATAGTTGACGTCCGGGAAAAAGTTTCCGGCGGCGTGATTCAATCTCTTACGACTGAAACTACTCGTATAGAAAAAGGCGACACCCTAAAGGTGGATGCCCAAAAATAAATAAACACAACATAACAATGCAGGTAAAATCGATTCATAGGTTCGCCAAAATCTCGGCCTTCAAGGCTCGCGAGGTCACTCGTGCCATTCAAGGGTTGCCAGCTACCGACGCAGTCGATCTCCTGCGTTTCACCCCCAAAAAAGCCGCAGGCCTCATTCTCAAGACTCTCAAAAGTGCGATAGCCAACGCTGAGAATAACAACCAACTTAATCCCAACGACCTCGTTGTTAAGGAAGCTGTTGTTGGAGAGGGACCAACTCTCAAGCGCTTTCAGCCAAAAGCTCGTGGCAGCGCAGGTCCCATCCGCAAGCGCACCAGCCACATCAGCGTGACTCTTACGGACGAAGTTGAAATCGTTCGTCGCGGCGATAAGCCCAAGAAGAAATCTGCGAACAAGAAATCAACCGCCAAGCAAAAAGCTCCTGCAGCCAAAGTCGCGGCTCCAACAACAACAGAAGCCTCCGCCACCACTGCGGAAACTAAGGAATAATCATGGGACAAAAAGTTAATCCAATCGGATTCCGCCTCCCCGTCACTCGCGACTGGGGTTCACGCTGGTATGCCTCGCGCAAAGATTTTGCCGACTACCTCATTGCTGACGAAAAAATCCGCAATGTTCTCAAGAAAAAGCTGAAACAAGCTGCCATTTCACGCATCGTCATCGAACGCGCTTGGAACAGCGTTCGCGTCACAATTCACACCGCCCGTCCAGGCGTTGTCATTGGTCGCCGTGGCCAAGAAATTGAAAACCTCACTAAAGAGGTCAGTGATCTCGCTGGTGGCAAACAAGTCAAAATCGACATCGTCGAGGTTAAGAATCCAGACATGGATGCCCAACTCGTCGCTGAAAATGTCGCTTCCCAGCTCGAGCGCCGCATTTCTTTCCGTCGCGCTATGAAGCGCGCAGTCCAAATTACCATGGAACAAGGTGCTCTGGGCATCAAAATCCGTGTAGCCGGTCGCCTTGGTGGAGCCGAAATCGCCCGCACCGAGCGCTACCACGAAGGCAAAGTTCCACTTCACACCCTCCGCACACCTATCGACTACGGTTTTACAGAGGCAGAAACAGTCGCCGGTAAAATTGGCGTTAAGTGCTGGATTTGCAAAAAAGTGGAAGAAGTTCAAGAGAAGACTCAGGAACCTCGCCAGTCATCGCCAACTGCACAAGCCTCGGCTGATGCTCCACAGTCCGTATAAACTCTCGAGGAACTTCAAGTAAAAGGATAATACTATGCCATTGATGCCAAAACGCGTGAAGTATCGCAAGACGCAGCGGGGTAGCCGCAAGGGTCTCGCATCACGCAATACCACAATTGATTTCGGTGAGTTTGGTCTCCAAACATTGGAGCGCGGATGGATCACCAATACCCAGATTGAAGCCGCTCGTGTTGCTCTCACTCGTAACATGAAGCGTAAAGGCAAGCTCTGGATCCGAATTTTTCCTGATAAGTCAGTTACAGCCCGTCCGCCGGAAACCCGAATGGGTAAAGGTAAAGGTCAACCCGAATACTGGGTGGCCGTTGTCCGTCCCGGTAACATTCTTTTTGAATTGGATGGAATCTCTGAAACCGTTGCTCGCGAATCCCTTCGATTGGCAGCAAACAAACTCCCGCTTCGCACGCGGTTCCTAACTCGTCACCACGCAGCGTAATCGCCGTTATGAAAATCAAGGAAATTCAGGAACTCACGCCAAAAGAACTCGTCTCCCGTAAGCGGGAACTCAAAGAAGAGATGTTCAATCTGCGAATCCAGCAACAAAGCTCCCAGCTCGAGAGACCACATCTCATTCGGGTAGCCCGTCGCAATGTCGCTCGCATCGAAACCGTTCTCAGCCGCAAGGCCCGGGAAGCAGCAGCCAAGTAGTCAATGGAAGATACAATCACTCCCGAAACCGCACAAACCGAGTCCCGTGGACTGCGCAAGGTTCGTGTCGGCGAAGTCGTCTCGAATAAGATGGATAAAACCATCGTTGTTCGCACAATCACACGCGTGCCGCATCCAAAATTTGGAAAAATCACCAAGCACGTCACCAAGTTCCACGCTCACGATGAGAAAAACGAAGCCCAAATCGGCGACCGTGTGAGCATTATGGAAACCCGCCCGCTCAGCCGCACTAAGCGCTGGCGCCTCGTCGAAGTTCTCAAACACTAAATTGCCATGATTCAAATCCGCTCACGCCTCGATGTCGCCGACAATACCGGTGCCCGTATGGCCACCATGATCGGTGTCATCGGCAAGGCTACTCAGACCGCCCGCATCGGTGACATTATCACAGCCAACGTGAAGGAAGCTTCCACTGGTGGCACCGTGAAAAAAGGTGATGTCGTCCGCGCCGTTGTTGTCCGCACGAAAAAACCAGTAACCCGCGAAGACGGCTCTGCCCTGCGCTTTGATAGCAATGCGATTGTTATCATTGACAAAGATTCGAACCCTCGTGGCACTCGTATCTTCGGCCCAGTGGCTCGCGAACTTCGCGAAAAGAACTTTATGAAAATCATCTCCCTAGCCCCGGAGGTCCTATAATGAGCCAAAAGAAATTTCATGTTCGCCGAGGCGATACCGTTCAAGTGATTTCCGGCAACCACAAGGGTGCCAGTGGAAAGGTCCTCGAAGTGAAGGCCGCAAAAGCCCAGGTCATTGTCGAAGGCATTCGGATGATCAAGAAGCATCAGCGGAAATCCCAAGAGCATCCGAACGGTGCAATCCTCGAGCGTGAGGGTCCAATTCACATCTCGAATGTTAAGCTCCTCGAAGCCGCAACAACTGATAAGAAGTCCAATAAAGCCGCGTAAGTAGCATATAGCCATGACTCAAGAACCAGCACTCCTTACCGACTACAAGAACCGAGTTCTTCCCGCTCTCCGCGAGAAACACGGTTACTCGAATGTCCATCAAATTCCCAAGATCACCAAGGTTGTTATCAATACCTGCATCGGGTCCGCTCCCGATGTGAAGGAATCCCTTGAAATTGCGCGCACCGAACTCACCACGATCACCGGTCAGCGTCCAGTGACCACCATGGCGAAGAAGGCGATCTCAAACTTCAAGCTCCGTGAGGCTCAAGCCATTGGCGCGAAAGTGACCCTCCGCGGGCGCATCATGTATGAGTTCCTCGAGCGCCTCATCAAAACCGCCCTTCCCCGCATTCGCGACTTCCGTGGTATCTCTCCACGCGCTTTTGATGGCCAGGGAAATTACACGCTCGGTGTCTCTGATCAGTCTATTTTCCCGGAAATCGAGCTTGATCGTATCAAAAAGAACATTGGTTTTGATGTCACCATCGTCACTACAGCCTCCACAAATGCCGAGGCCAAGTCACTCCTCACGGAACTTGGAATGCCATTCACCGACAAGCCGAAGAAGCAAGCCGAAACAAAAGCTGCACCAGCCGCCTAATAAAAAGTTATGACCGATCCCATTGCTGATATGCTTGCACGCCTGCGGAACTCCGCTGGTGCTGGACAAGCTTCCCTGACTCTTCCTTACTCGAAGCTTAAGAGTGACATTGCCCAAATCTTGAAAAAAGAAGGCTACATCAAAGATACTGAGCTGGTTACTATTGATGGTCACCAAAATATCAAGATTCAAACAAAATTCGTCAATAAAACCAGCGCCATCACCGGCCTGAAACGCGTGAGCCGTCCCGGCCTTCGCCGCTATGTGGGAGCAGGAGAAATTCCTCGCGTCCTCGGCGGCATGGGTATCGCGGTCCTTTCCACCTCTCGCGGTATTCTCACCGGTCACGAGGCGCGCAAACAAAAAGTCGGCGGCGAATTGCTCGCCTACATCTGGTAACCATGTCACGCATCGGAAAACAAGCTATCAAAGTCCCGCCAAAGGTTAAAGTCACCGTGGCTGCAAATGGGGCTGTCAATATTGAGGGACCCAAGGGAAAGCTCGAGTGGACTCTGCCTTCCAAAATTAGCGCAAAAGTCGAGGGCGAGCAACTTTCCGTCCTTCGTGACGGCGATAATCGCGAGCAAAAAGCGCTACATGGCCTTTCCCGCTCATTGCTTTCAAACATGATCACTGGAGTCACCGATGGCTTCAAGCGCGACATGGAAATTCATGGCGTCGGTTTTAAAGCCGCTGTTCAGGGTCAGAAGCTCAATCTCAGCCTTGGCAAGTCGCACCCCATTTTGTTCGATATCCCTCAGGGTGTGAAAATTACCGTCGCCGAGAATACGAAGCTCTCCATTGAAGGCATCGACAAGCAGATTGTCGGCCAGTGTGCCGCAGATATCCGTGCTTATTATCCACCAGAGCCTTACAAAGGCAAAGGTGTCCGCTTCGTTGGTGAACAAATCCGCCGCAAGGAAGGCAAAACCGTCCAATAAACCATGTCTGCCACAGATAAACGTAAATTCCGTCACGTCCGCCTGCGTAAAAAGCTCGCTGGCACACCAACCCGCCCGCGTTTGGCTGTCCATTTTTCTGGACAACATATCACGGCTCAAGTCATTGACGACACGATCGGCAAGACACTTGTTTCCGTCAATACCACGGAAGCTGAGCTCCGCGCCAAGCCTGGTGCTAGAGCCAATGTGGCTACTGCTTGCGAAGTTGGAAAACTTATCGCTGAACGTGCCGCCGCACACAAGATCACCAAGGTTGTTTTCGACCGTGGTGGCTTTAAATACCATGGCAAGGTCAAAGCCCTTGCCGATGCCGCCCGCGAGGGTGGTTTTGAATTCTAATACGACCTACCATGCCTCCGAAATCCAGAGATAGAAAACAAACCCGTTCCGAAACGCCAAGGGAGCCGAAGGAGACTACTGAAAAAGTTGTCTTCATTAACCGTTGCGCGAAAGTCGTCAAGGGTGGTCGTCGTTTCAGCTTCAGCGCCCTCATCGTTTGTGGCGACCAAAAAGGTAAGGTCGGCGTTGGCTTTGGTAAGGCCAATGAAGTGAGCGAGGCAATCCGCAAGGCCACTGACGCTTCCAAGAAGCGCATGGTTAAGATCGCCGTTCAAGAAAACACGATTCCTCACATGGTGACTGGCGAATTTGGCGGTGGCCGCGTGCTTCTCCGTCCTGCTTCTCCCGGAACCGGCGTTATCGCTGGGGGCGGCGTCCGTGCCGTTCTCGAAGCGGTCGGCATTCGTGATGTTCTCGCCAAGTCACTTGGTTCCAGCAACCACGCCAATGTCGTTCATGCCACTATTGCTGCGCTGAGCCAACTTCGTCTTAAAGACGATGTCTTCCGTCTCCGTGGCAAAACAATTCGTCCCAAGGTTGCCGCTGCTCCAACTGAACCTGCTTCCGCGTAATACAAATGAGACTTCATACACTTAAACCCAATCCCGGTGCAAAGCACCGCCGCAAACGCCTTGGTATCGGCGAAAGCTCCGGCAAGGGCAAAACCTCCGGCAAAGGCCATAAGGGCCAGAAAGCACGCTCCGGCGGCTCCATCCGTCTCGGATTTGAAGGTGGTCAGATGCCAATCTATCGCCGGCTGCCCAAACGCGGTTTCAATAACAAGGACTTCAAGACTTTCTACGGCGTCGTCAATTTGGACTCCTTGGAAAAATCGTTTGCCGCTGGTGACACAATTACCGAGCAGTCCCTTCGCAAGGCGGGTCTCGTCAAAGGACGCTTCGATGGCGTCAAAATCCTTGGTCGTGGTCAAGTGACCAAGGCTTTCACTGTTGAAGTTGATGAAGTCAGCGCAACAGCTCGCGAGAAAATCGAGAAGGCCGGAGGCAAAGTTGTCCTTCCCAAAGTTGACGCAGCAGCCTAAGGCTGCTGCAACCAGCTTCAAATGATCAGCGCCTTCGCCAACATTTTCAAGATTCCTGAACTGCGCACCCGAGTGCTTTTCACCCTTGCGGCGATCATCGTGATCCGCGCCGGTTCGTCTATAACCACTCCTGGGGTAAACGCCCAGGTTCTCCGTCAGTGGTTCCTTGATCATGCCGACGCTGCTTCAAGTGGCGGCGTTGCAGCTCTTTTCAATCTTTTTAGCGGTGGTGCGCTTTCGAATTGCGCAATCTTTTCGCTTGGAGTGATGCCTTTTATCAGCGCATCGATCATGCTGCAACTCCTCACCGCCGTGATTCCACGGTTGGGCAAACTCTCTCGCGAGGATGGCGGTCGTCAGAAGATCATGCAATACACCCGATATGCCACAATCGGGCTCTGTATCTTTCAAGCGTATCTCCTTGCAAGATCCTTTGAAAATCCACAGGCAAACCCTTTCTTGCCTGGTATTATGGATACCATCAATAAGTTGGGACTTCCTCTGGTAACAACTCCTGGTATCGGTTTTCAGCTTATCACCATCATTACGATGACAGCCGGCACCCTTCTGCTTATGTGGCTGGGTGACCAACTCACAGAAAAGGGTATTGGTAATGGAATGTCTATTATCATAACCGTAGGTATTTTGGCTCAGTTGCCCGCCGGTTTGATTCAAGCTTGGAGGACATTCGTTCCCAGCGCTGCCAACGCCCAGTCCGCCGTTAGCCCTGTGGTCTTGGTCTTGATGATCGGTTTTCTTTTCTTCGTCATTGCAGCAGTTATCGCCGTGACGCAAGCTCAGCGAAAGATCAGCGTTCAATACGCTAAGCGCGTTGTCGGGCGCAAAGTTTACGGTGGGCAAACTCAATACATGCCCCTCAAGATCAATTATGCCGGCGTCATGCCGATCATTTTTGCTCAAGCCATCCTGCTCTTTCCATCCACGATTTTGAACATGGCCTTCCCAGGTGTGGGTTGGGCGCAAGATCTCTCGAACCTCCTTACCTACGGATGGTTGCACTATGTTTTCTATGCGCTGATGATCTTCTTCTTCAGCTACTTCTGGGTTGCTACGCAATTCCAACCAGTTCAGATTGCCGACGACCTTAAGAAATACGGTGGTTTCATTCCCGGTGTGCGTCCCGGCAAGCCTACTGCAGATTTCTTGGACTACACAATGACCCGCCTGACCTTCGCGGGAGCCATCTTCCTGACCGCTGTGGCTGTTCTGCCACAGCTTCTTAGCCAGAGCCTGAATGTTCCTTACATGACTTCGCAGTTCTTTGGCGGCACTGGACTCTTGATCATCGTTGGCGTGGTGCTCGATACCATGCGCCAAGTGGAGACACATCTTCTTCAGCGCCACTATGATGGTTTTCTTCGGAAGGGCCGCATCCGCAGTGCTCAGGAATCGCGTAGCCGCCTTTCCTCCGCTCAATCCATCAATGACCAGACACTTGTCTGGATATATGCCGGTATTGCAATCCTCGTCATAGCCGGTGTGACGATTTATCTCGCCACGCAACTCTAGCGTGCTCTTGTAGTCTTGAATACCTGCGCTGTTTTGCTTTGTCCGCCACATTCTGGCAAGGACGCCAACACCCGCCCCTCGATTTGTGGGGTATTGGCTTTCCGTTGTTTGGACGGCATCAGTGCGGATTTCCATAGCAGCACCAAGGAGGTCGCATGATCAGTATCAAGCGTCCCCATGAGATTGAAAAAATGCGCCAAGCTGGCGAGGTCGCTGCCCAAATCCTTAACGAATTGGCCTGCCGCATCGCTCCTGGGGTGACCACCGGCGAAATCGACCATGCCGCTGCTCAGTTGATGTCTGCTGCTGGGGTTCGCAGCGCCTTTCTGGGATACAAAAAATTTCCCGGCCATATTTGCATCAGCCTGAATGAAGAAGTCGTTCATGGCATCGGTAGCTCTCGTGCGATAGCCTACGGCGACATTGTCAAAATGGATGTCGGCATCATTCGCGACGGTTGGATTGGCGACAACGCCACATCGGTTCCTGTTGGCATCATTGATCCTGAAATTGAGCGTCTCCTCACCGTCACCGAGGAAATCCTCAACGGTGCCGTCCAACTCGCCCGTCCCGGCCACCGCGTCGGCGACATTTCAAATTTTGTGGAAACCGAAGCCGTCAAAAATGGCTTCAGCGTCGTGCGCGAATTCGTCGGCCACGGCGTCGGTCGCAAACTTCACGAGGATCCCCAAGTGCCAAATTTCGGCAAACGCGGGAGCGGACCAAAACTCAAACCCGGCATGACACTCGCCATCGAACCCATGATCAACATGGGCCGTGCAGATGTGAAAGTTCTCGCCGACAAGTGGACCGCCGTCACTGCCGATGGCCTCCCCTCCGCTCATTTTGAGCATACCGTTTTAATTACAGATCACGCTCCGGAAGTATTGACATGGCCAAGAAAGACGCTATCGAAGTAGAGGGCAAGGTCGTTGAGCTTTTACCGAACACCATGTTCAGAATCGAACTGGAGAACGGTCATCGCGTCCTCGCCCACATCTCTGGTAAGATGCGTCTTCACTTCATCCGCATTCTTCCTGGAGACCGCGTCATGCTGGAAATGTCGCCCTACGACTTGACCAAAGGGCGCATCACCTACCGCCATAAAAACGAATCATCATCATTTCAACCAAATAAAAGAAAATGAAAGTCAGAGCCTCAGTAAAAAGACTGTGTGAAGCGTGCAAAATCGTGCGCCGACAAAACGTGATCCGCGTTGTTTGCAAAAACCCGCGCCATAAACAAAAACAGGGCTGATCCCATCGGCAGCCGAAACCAAAACCACCAATACCATGCCACGCTTACTTGGAGTAGACATCCCCGGCGACAAACGCATCGAAGCTTCCCTTCCCTATATTTATGGAATGGGGCCCAGCAACACAAAGAAGGTTCTCGAACAGGCCAACATTGACCCCAATGCCCGCGCCAAAGACCTCTCGCCCGAGCAACTCAACGCGATCATCCACGCGATCAACGCCAACAAAATTCCGATCGAAGGCGACCTGCGCCGCGAGGTTCAAGGTAACCTCAAGCGCCTTCAGGCCATTAATTGCTACCGTGGCATCCGCCACCGCCGGAGTCTTCCCGTCCGTGGCCAGCGCACATCCACCAATGCCCGCACCCGCAAGGGACCACGCAAAACTGTGGGCGTCCAGCGCAACAAAGACGCCAAAGCCGGCAAAGTCTAATCCCGCATTTTACTGAAGTATGAGTGAAGAAAACACAACACCAGCCGAGGCACCCGTCGAGACTGCTCCAGCAGCCCCCGCCGCAGTAGCCGAGGCCCCTGCCGCAACCGCCGAAACCCCTGCCAAGAAAGCTCCAAAACCCAAGGCGGCTCCCAAAGGCAAGAAAGCCGCTGGCGCGGATAAAGCGACCACTGCAGCTCCTTCGCCGGTCAGCATATCCCTCGATGACACGATTGAACCAATCAAGATCGTCAAGGCCAAGGGCAGCAAAAACGTCCTACAGGGCATCGCCCACGTTCAAGCCAGCTTCAACAACACCATCATCAGCATCACCGACCTGCGCGGTGCCATCATTGGATGGTCTAGCGCCGGCAAGTGCGGCTTCAAAGGCTCCCGCAAAAGCACAGCCTACGCCGCTCAGATGGCTGCTCAGGACGCCTGCCGTCAAGCCATGGGCCACGGCCTCAAGGAAGTCGAAGTTCGCGTCAAAGGCCCAGGCTCAGGTCGCGAATCCGCCGTCCGCGCCATGCAAGCCATCGGCCTCGATGTCACCGTCATCCGCGACGTCACGCCGATCCCTCACAACGGCTGCCGCCCGCCAAAACAACGCAGGGTCTGATCCAGTCGGCGCACTTAAAACTTAAAAACTTAAAACTTAAAACTCTTCATGGCACGTTACACAGGACCCAAGACCAAAGTCAGCCGCCGCTACGGCGTTCTCATCAGCGGCTCACCCAAAGCATTCGAGAATAAGAGCTACCCACCCGGCCAACATGGACCCAAGGGTTCCCGCCGCAAGCAGACCGATTACTCCATCGCTCTTGCTGAGAAGCAAAAGCTCCGTCACCAGTATGGAGTCCTCGAGCGCCAGTTCCGCCGCTACTTCCAAATCGCCAGCCGCCGCCGTGGTGTGACGGGTGAGATTCTCCTTCAACTCCTTGAAACCCGCCTCGACAATGTCGTTCAAAAAATGGGCTTCTCCAAGACTCTCCGTGGCGCCCGCCAGATGGTCGGCCATGGTCATGTGACGGTGAACGGTCGCAAGACCAACATCTCATCCATGAACCTCAAGCCCGGCGATGTTATTGCCATCAAGAGCAATGACAAATCCACCCGCCTCGCCAAGCGCGGCGTCGAGCTCACCCAGATTGTCACCGTTCCGGATTGGCTTCTGGTGGACAAAGACAACCTCAGCGGCAGCGTCGTCCGCATCCCCACACGCGAGGAAATCAATCCCATCGTCAACGAACAGCTCGTCGTCGAACTTTACGCCCGCTAACCGCGAGCCAAATAGGTTTCCCACCAAAGTAAAAAACGCGTCCTGTCCGCAGGGCGCGTTTTTTTGTGCCGTGAAGGAATTTTGAGACATGGTGGCAGGATGACAGAAACTTAAAACTTCCTCTCACGGAGTCACAAAGACACGGAGAAAAGACTGGAAACTTAAAACTGCTACCAATCGCTCAGAGGATTTGGATTCTCTTTCCGATCGTTCCAAGCGCAGCGCGCATGGTCCCAGGGAGCGCCCCCGCCCTCGGGTGGCCTGTTACGCGTCCTCGCGGGCCAGGTTTTGAAAAAATGCGCACGAAGGCCGTGGGAACCACTCCGTGTCGGGTGCGCTACTCGGGAGGATTTGCCGTAAAAGTCTTAAAGCAAGCTGACTTGGGCAAACTTCAACGCCTCCCTCTCTTCCAAATCTGCGCCATCTGCGAAATCTGCGTATCTCCCAGGCCCCTTGACATCCTCCACATTTTCCACCATCATTCCTCCTCATGAGCACGGTCAAAATCCTCTCGATCCTCGAAGCCGCCAGCATCGAACCGCCCAAGGCCCGCGCCATTGCAGAGAGCCTCGAAGTAGCTTTTCGCGAGCAGGAGGATGACCTCACGAAACGCCTCATGACCAAGCAGGATGGCGCGGAACTAAAGGCCGAAATGATCAAGTGGATGTTTCTCTTTTGGATCGGCCAGATGGCTGCAACCGCCGCCATCGTCAAGTTTCTGTTGCCTTAGTAGCCTCCTCCGGAGGGCACTGCTCCCCAAGGTAGGGACGGCTTGCCGAGCAGCCTGACTTCTACGGTTCCGCCGTCCCTATCCTACAAAAAAGGGGACGGATTTGCCGCCCCCCTTGGTGATTTTGAATTCAGGAAAAATGTGATCAGCCTTGGGTGGCTGGTGCGCTGTGGCTCGGCTGTTGACCGTAGGCCGCCGGTTGCTCGCTCATGTAGAAGCGTGGGGCCTGGCCGTGGCGTTCGACTTCGCGCTCAAGCAGGCGCTCGACCAGCTCGGAGAGGCTGCGCTGTTGTCCGTCAGCCAAGGCTTGAGCGGCTTTTTTCACTTCGGGGTGCAGTGTTATGTTGGTTTTTTCTCGCATGGGAAATTCATAGCATCGATTCAAAAATCTGTGCAATATTTTTCTTTGTAATGGGTTGTATCCCTTATAGGGGTTTCTAGGGTTGTTGTGTAAATGCTTGAAAAAAAGAAAATTGCATTATATCCCCCCGGCGAAAAAATTTTGAAATTTTTTCGCAAACTTTAAAGAGTTTTGCGTCTAAACCCGAAACACACCCCTTGTTGGCTTCGGAGGAGATTCACCAGCCATCCAATTCCTGAGCCGGTTTCAACACGGGCAGGCCAATGATTTCGTCAAAATGGGCATCATCTGTGAGCACGGCGGCCCCGAGGTTTTTTGCACAAGTGGCTATCAGGATATCCTGCGCCGGAAGGGTGACGCCGCACCGATCGAGTGTCCATGCGAGCGTTGTGGCTTCCTCCCAGATTTTATTCGAAGTCGGGACATTGATGAGAACATTGAAAAACGCACCGAGCGATCGGCGCATTTTTTCAACTTTGAGTCCGCGTTCGACCTCGAGCCGCACCATGCCGCATGTGGCGAGGTCTCCCTCTCCGATCCAATCTCCAAGCACCTTCACGGGATCCATGCTGCGGCGCAGCAGACCGATGTAGACATTGCTGTCAACGAGAACACTAACGCCCATGGGATTTCTTGGAAGGGTTGGGGGATTCGGCGGCTCTCATGCTCATGACATCGTATTCGGGGTCCACGGCATTTTTTAACTCTTCGGGAGTGAACCCCATTCCAGCCTTCACCATTTCCTTGAACCTGGCTTTTCTGTCCATCTCCATGAGGGCCATTTCCACGGCCTCCGTCTTGCTGGTGCAGCCGAATTTTTCGACCACTCTGTCGAGCAACTCTTCATCTATGTGCATTGTCATCTTCATGCCATACCCGGTATGGCATGAATCGTCCCTTGTCAAGCACAGCTTCTTTTTTTCTTGGCCGATGCACCGTTTCGACCCGCAGAGTGTGTCCTGATGCGCCTTCGAAGGGCATGACCATGCCTGTGACTTCCAGGACAGGATGCCGGATCGTTTCCAAACCAAATTTCGCAAACGCGCGGGCAAACATTTCCGTTTCGATGAGGCCGGAGCGGTCGCAAAGTGTCATGAATTTCATGAGTTCCCCGTTGGATTGGTGGTGGGTGCGGTCAGCGACGACGAGGCCGCAGAGTGTGACTCGTTGGCCGATGTATTCGCCCAACCGGGAAACGGGGCAATAGGTATCCCAAGCGACTTCCGCCCACAGATCGAGCGGGTGGGCGGATACCGTGAAGCCGAGAAGCTCGAGTTCGTCGCGGAGGCGTTCGAGCAGGGGTGTGGATGCCGTGTGTTCATGCCTTTGAATGGTGCCGAACATGGAGTTTCCGTTCTGGGCGAGTTGGCGGATCGTCCACACAGCTTCTGTGCGGCTTGTGATGAGCGCGTCGAGCGCGCCGGCCCGCAGAAGCAGGTGGAGAGAAGCTTCGCCTGCCGAGGTCCGAGCAAAAAAATCCTCGAGTGATTGAAAGGGGCCTCGTTGGAGTTCGATGGAGATCCGTTTCAAAAGGGCCTCTGGAAGACCACTGATCATTTCGAGCGGCACGCGGATAAGGTTTTTTCCATCCACAAAAAATCGTCCACGCGATGCGTTGACATCCGGCGGGAGGAATCCAATGCCGAGTCTGCGGCATTCGAGCGAGTAGAGGAGTCGGGAATAGAATCCCTTGCCATGGGTAAGAACAGAAGCGAGGAACTCGGCCGGATGGTGCCTCTTCAGGCATGCGGCCTGCCAGGCCTCCAGCGCGTAGGCGGTCGAGTGGGCGCGGCAGAATGCGTAGCCGCGGAACATGTGCACGAGATTCCAGACGGCGGCCGTCTCCGCCTCGCTGCGTCCATTGCGGCGGGCACACTCTTCAAACTCGAGGCGCATTTTATCGATTTCGGCGTCGCGCATTTTCACCAGTGCCCGGCGAAGGATATCCGCCCTGCCCGGTGGCATGGCTGCGAAGGCTTCTGCGATTTGCAGGATGTGCTCCTCGTAGGCGATGACGCCGTGGGTGCTCCTCAAGACAGGCTCCAGGGAAGGGTGGGGGTATTCTGGCTTTTCGAGCCCCAAGGCTCGGCGGGCAAATGTGGATTTGCGGAGCGTGTTGGCGGCTCCGGGGCGGATCACCGAAACAATGGCGACGAGCGAGTCGATGTCGTGGCAGTTGCACATTTTCGCCAGGTTCGTCATGGCGGGGCTCTCGATGTGGTGGACGCCACGCGCATTGCCGGTGGCGATCATTTCCCACACGGAGTCGTCATCCCACGGGCCTGCGAAACTGGATGCAATCTCTATGCCGCGCGAGGCGAGTTCGGCGCGAGCGTCGCGGAGAACGGAGAGTCCGCCCTGCGCGAGGATGTCGAGCTTCACCAAGCCGACATCTTCCACGGCGTTCATATCAAAATGCGTGGTCGGCCAGCCTTTGTTGCTCTGGAAGGTGGGAGTGAAGTCGTGGATCGGACGCCTCGAGAGGACGAGCCCGCAGGGATGCATCTTGGCATGGCGAGGTAGACCCTCCAGCCGCGCGGCGAGATGGAGTGCGGTGAGGGCTGGTTCTTCGTCGAAAAGTCCCTGCGCCTTTGCAGTGGCAGCCGCATTTTCCGCATCACCCGCTTTGGCCAACCAGGGAAAATGCTCGGTCAAGCGCCGCACGAGCCGATCCGGCATGCCAAGGACCTTGCCGATTTCAGCGACAGCGGATCGTGCATGGAAGGTGTTGAATCCACCCACCACCGCAACATGGCCCGGCTTGTGCAGACGGAAGACCTTTTCGACAACCGCATCCTTCCTGTCGTGGGGAAAATCCAGGTCGATGTCGGGGAGTTTTTTCAACGCCATGCGGTCGCTGTTCAAGAAGCGCTGGAAATACAGCTCGAAGCGCACTGGGCAGACATCGCTGATCCCAAGGCAAAAGCAGACCAGCGAGTCGGCGGCGCTGCCGCGTGTGATCCACTCGATTCCGTCGCGGCGGCAGTGCTGGAGAAGATCCCAGACTGTCAGAAAATATTCCTCGTATCCGACCTCGGCGATCATCTGCAGCTCCGTGTCGAGTTGCGAGCGGTGGCGCACGGCCTGCGCTCCGTAGCGCTCCAAAAGCCCCCGCACGGCCAGACGGGCCAGAAACTCGCGGGGCGTGCAGGACTCGGGAGGATCAAAGCGGGGAAAGGAGAGCTCTCCGAATTCAAACGCGAAGCCGCATTCCTCAGCGATCCTTTCATCATCTGCATTGGCCGCCGCAGTAAAAACGCCCCCGCTGGATTTTCCGGGGTGCGCTTCATCCAGCAAAGTGAGAGTGCGGATGCTTTCTACGATGCGCAGGTGCAGGAGATCGGCTTCGCTCTCGCAACGGATCGGCTGCGCGGTGCTTGGGGATGCGAGGAGTCCATCGCGGTGCTGCATCCAGAAGTCGCGGGTTATTTTCGGCTCGGAGAGCAGGCGGCAGAGGTTTTGGTATCCGGTCCGGTCTTTTGCATAGAGTCGACGCAGACGGTGGTTCACGCTGAGTTCCGCGCAGATGATTGGTTTGAGACCCGCCGCCTGCGCGGCTTGGAAAAACGGCACGGCGGCATGGAGGTTCGGATCGCAGATTCCCACGGCCTTGCAGCCTGCCTCTGCGGCGATTTGGACGATCCGCTCGGGCGTGAGCAGGGATTCCATGAAACTGTAGCAGGAGCGAAAATGCAGGATGGTTGATGGAGCTTTCGTGGCGCGTCTTATCAGAGGCTGCGATGGCTTTTTCGCATCGCTCGGCGCGCTTCGACTTTCGCGCAGCCAGAGGTCATGCCCTCTCAGGATGGCTCCGCTGCCGTGGCGGGATCGGATTTCATCCACGGCCTTAGCGGCCCGGTGGAGCGTGGCGGAATTTTGTGTCGCGGGTATGAGTGGCAGTTCTGAGAAGAAGGCGCCTTTGTAGAGATTCGAGAGTTTCAGTGAAACAAGGCGCAGGCTCACGCGGCGCTCCCAGGCCTTTTTCAGAAGCGTGGCGATGATGCCATAAGTCGTCGTCTCCAAGTCGGTCGGTTCATCGAGGCTGAAGCTGCGCAGGCACTCCTCGAAATCATTGTATCGCACCCGCACCGAAATTGTCCTCGCCGCCTGCCCCTCCGCGCGGGCCTTCGCAAAAAGCCGGTCAGCCATGGAGCGCAGCACGGCCAGAACAAATGTTTCGTCGGCCGTGTCAGCCTCGAAGGTTTGTTGCTCGGAATAGGATTTTGCGGCAGGTGCCTCCGCCACCACCGGGCGTTCATCGATACCATTGGCAAACTCCCAAAGTGTGCGCGCGTTTTTGCCTGCAAAAAGCGAGAGTTGCTCCGGCGGCGTGCTTGCAATCTGACCGATGAGCGGGAGGCCCGCCCGGCTCAGCGTGGCGGCGAGTTGCGGTCCAATGCCAGGCAGCCATTTGTTTTCAAGGGGCGCCAGAAATTCCCCTTCGCGGCCGGGGGCGATTTGCGTGAGGGCGTCTGGTTTTTTCCATTTGCTCGCAACTTGCGAGACCAGTTTGTTCGCAGCGACCCCCTCGGAGAGCGTGATGCGGAGCGTCTCGCGCACGGCTTTGCGGATGCATTCTGCGATGTCTTGCGGCGTTTTTTTGGTGTTTCCCCGCAGGTCGGCGTAGCCTTCGTCGATCGATCCCACCTCGACCACCGGCGTGAAATCGTAGGCGTAGCTGAACATCATGCGCGAGAAGTGCTCGTATTTCTCGAAATCCCCGGGCACGACGACGAGCCTCGGACACAACCTCCTCGCCTGCGCCATCGGCATCGCCGAAGTGATGCCATGCCGCCGAGCCTCATACGAAGCCGATGCCACCACCCCCCGGGCCGAACCTCCCACTGCCACAGGCTTGCCCCGCAGGCGCGCATCGGCAGCTTGTTCGACCGAGGCAAAAAACGCATCGGCATCGAGGTGGAGTATCATGGTGTTCAAATGAACACCTTTTTTGATTGAACACAACCCGATTGAGGTTTAGTGAAGCAAATCAAATACGAGTGATTCAAAAAAACACACGCCATGGCAAAGGAGTCCTATCGGCAAATCATAAATGACCGCTACCTTGTTGAGGTGGCTTGGACGAGTTGTCAGGGTGTGCTGAAGGAATTTGTAGTCGGTTTTTATTTGAAGCATCCCAAACTCATGATTGCCCGTTTTGATAATCTTCACAGGGGTGGAATTTTTGATGACATGGTTCATATGGACCTGCTCGATAAAACCGGAAACTTGCGCGCAAAGGTTCCTTTTGCGACAGTTCCTCTCAGACAAGCTATTAACTATGCCAAAAACTACTTCGAAACCCACGCGGAAGCCCTTGAAGCGCAATTCAAGTTCTGGGGTTAAAGTGGCACCGATTCGGCGATGGTTGCTGAAATCCGGCT
The DNA here is from genome assembly GCA_044345595.1 of Terrimicrobiaceae bacterium. GTDB lineage: Bacteria > Verrucomicrobiota > Verrucomicrobiia > Chthoniobacterales > Terrimicrobiaceae > UBA967. Next base: position 7,708 of record JBIJAV010000028.1, on the reverse strand, counting down.
TTCGCAAGTTGACTCCTGCCGAGATGGAGCACTCGGAGTTGGTGGCGGCTTTAAAATGAGGCCTTGCCGCCCTACTCGCCAATAATCTTCACCAGCACACGCTTGCGGCGTAGTCCATCGAACTCGCCGTAGAAAATCTGCTCCCACGGGCCGAAATCCAGCGCTCCGTTGGTGACGGCGACCACGACTTCTCGCCCCATGATGGTGCGTTTCAGGTGGGCATCGGCATTGTCTTCGGCTCCATTGTGCGCGTATTGGGCATGTGGATGCTCGGGGGCGAGTTTTTCCAGCCATTTTTCGAAGTCGCGGTGCAGGCCGGATTCGTCGTCATTGATGAACACACTGGCCGAGATATGCATGGCGTTCACCAGACACAGTCCCTCGCGGATGCCGCTTTCCGAGAGGCACTGCTCGACTTGGGGAGTGATGTTCAGAAACGCGCGGCGTTTGGGAATTTCGAACCAGAGTTCTTTGCGGTGGGATTTCATCTCCGAGAAAAACCACATTTCCGCCGTGAAATGCAATCGCCGGACTTGCGGTGCTTCTAAAAAGGTGGTCATTTGATCACCATGGGGGAAGCTTTGACATCAAAACAACAGGCTGTGCGGGATTTCATCGAGGCCTACCGCCAACGCGAGGGGGTGTCGCCTTCGTTGAGGGAAATCCAGGCCCACTTTGGCTTCGCGAGCCCGAATGCCGCTGCCAAGCACCTCGCTGCGCTCCAGCGCAAGGGCGTGCTGCAACGCTCCGCCCGCCGCGCAAGGGGGCTGGTTTTATCAGAATCCGCTGAGCGTCTGATCCGCGAGATTCCCATTCTGGGCGCCATCCCCGCAGGGCGTCCGATTGCGGAGACCGAGCAGCGCGAGGGCTGCGTGCGTGTGGACCTCGACACGCTGGGAATCCCAAAAAACGCCCGCACCTTTGCTCTCAGAGTGCGCGGGGATTCCATGACCGGGGCGCACATTCTGGATGGGGACATCGTGATTTTGGAACTCAAGCCCCCATCGCATGGCCGCGTGGTTGCCGCTCTCATCGATGGCGAGAGCACGCTCAAAACTTTTCTCGTTCGATCCGGCAAGCCGTATCTCCGCGCTGAAAATCCCAATTACCCCGATCTCATCCCTGCCCAGGAGCTCGTGATCCAGGGTGTCATGGTGGCATTGCTGCGCCAGACCTGATCTTGGAAACGCAGGAAGCTTGCTGTTTTGCACAAGCTGGAGAGTTTGTTGGGATGATTTTTTCAAAAACGACCCCCTTTATGCTGCTTCTCTGTCTGATGCTCGGCGGCTGTGCCTCGGTGAGTGTTTCCCGTCAGGAGTGGGGCAACAAGGTTTGCGTGCCTGACAGGATTTTTGTCCGTCCTTTTACCGTGGATCGCGAAAAATTCCGCGTGGATCGGGACGGGGCCGAACTGGATGCGTTTGAACAGAAATTCTCAACGGAGTTTGCAGATCGTCTTGCGGAAAGGCTTACAAAGCATGTCAGGCCCGCGATGGTGATTCCAAAGAATGAAAAAGTGAAGGATACCAAGGCCTGGTTGATCGAGGGGCATTTTACGCGGGTTCACCAAGGCAGTCGTGCCCTGCGTTCTCTGGTTGGATTTGGTCTCGGAGCTACAAAAACCGAGGCCCGCGTGGATGTGTTTCAAGTCGGAGCCAAAGGTCGACTCATACGAATTGCCCAGCTGGAAACCACTGGAGGCTCGAATGCCGAGCCGGGTGCGCTTTTTGCCAGTCCATTCGGCGCCGTGCCACGCCTGATTACAAACGCTACCACCTCCGGACTTGCTGCTGATGCACGAAGAACGGCTCGAACGATCACTGCGGCTCTCTCCGAGAAACTCTCCGCGCAAAATGCGGAACTCGCGGGACGCCCACTCCGTGCGAAGCTCCTCGGCAGCCTGCCCTCGCAGTCCGATCAATCCAGTCGGTAAAAACGCAGCGCCTCGACGGGTGACGGGAAGCCACTCAAAAGCGTCGGCCCCGCTTTTCCTCCTTCGCCGGGGTCTCGCACGATGTATTCGAAGCCACGCTTCCCGCAGATGAGGACGAAATGGGTGATGCCACTCGGGTAGCGCACACGGGCAATCACGGGGTTGCCGCGCAGGAGATTCCAGTCGATGAGGAAGTGTGACGGCGCATCCTCGTAGTGCGGCAGCAGTGTGTCGACCCGCTCGGGAGCGAATTCCGCAGCCTTCTCCCAATAAATCCACCCCTCGGGAGTGTAGCCTCCCTCCGTTTTCTGCAAAAAGTCATTCAGCCGTCCTGGGTCGGTATCGACTCCACGCGATGCCAGCGCCATGGCAGCCGAAGCAACCGCGCAGCCGACATCCGCAAGGGAATCGGATGTCTCGGCAAGAAGGTCTCCGCCCCACTGGGGGTCGCCCTGCAGGAAGTGTGGGCCGGGAATTTCCACCGTCACTGGAAAGTAAAGCCCTCCAGACATCGGCAGCGGGCGTTTCGGCATCCAATCCCGAATCCAAAGCGCCCCGGCCACACAGGCCAGAATGGCAATGATCAGAAAAATGCGTCTTGCGGACATCTGTAAATTCGCGTTGTTGAGGACACATGAAACTTGTTCTCTTGTCAGCCCTCATGCTGCTCTCGAAAGTCACTCTCCACGCGTCGGATTTCAATGCCATTGTGCTTGAGCAAATCCGCACAATGCCCGAGGGCGGAGGCTATGCAACCACGCGCGAGGCTCACCAAGCCTTGAACAGCGCTGTTGCCGTGTCCCCACTCGGCCTGCGTGTCGAAAGCTCCAAGGCGCAGCCGAGTTACTGCTCGGGGGCCACTTATCTCCTCTTTCTGAAAACCCTCGCCGCCGCCGAAAAACAAGGACTTTGTCCTTCAGGCCTCACTGCCTCCGAAAATCTCCTGCCCAAAGCCATGGCCGATGGAGTCGGCATCTGGGGACGCTGGAATGCCAATGGCCCCGGCACAGCCCGCCTTTTCCATGAACTCGGCCTGGGAAAAAACTTCACCTCCTGGGAGCAGGCGCGCCCGGGTGATTTCATGAAAATTTTCTGGTCCACGGATGTCGGAAAAAAAGAGCGGGGGCACTTGGTTGTATTTCTTGGTATGGAAACGAGGGATGGCGTGGAGCATGTCCGCTTCTGGTCGAGCAACAAGCCCGGCGGCTATGGCGAAAAAAGCGTGCCGAAGTCCAAGGTGGCCGCAGTTATTTTCTCCCGCTTGGAAAACCCGTCGAACATGCAGCACTCAGCCACCATGCCGAAAAAAGACACCTACCTCGCGAGCCTGCTCACCCATGAATCAAGTCTCAGAGAGGCCTTGCAGAAGTCTGGTGTCACGGCACCCTGAGGACTGCATTCACAGCGGCAGCGTCTGATAGTCCAGGCACAGATAAATAATCATGCTCTTGCCATCTGGTAGCTTGATGTCGCGCAGCGGCCTCACCTCGGAGAACGCGCCCTTCACCGTCTGCGGCAGTTCCGCGCCCATGTAGAGGGCATGGCGGCCGATGAAGGGATTGTAGCCTTTCTGCTCGGTGAAAAATTCATCTGTCGCCTTGTCTGTCTCGATGAAATTTCCATACGACGGCCAGATCCCGAATTGGCTCGTGAGGGCGGGGGATTCCGGGACGAAAACCGGTGGATATTCCGAAGGCGCTACAGGTTTGAAATAAATAGTGAGCAGAGAGGCCAAGTCCGCATCTTCGGCAATCAGAAAACCGCCACCGTCGCTGGCAGGCATCTCCCTGCTGGCTGCATGCATTTCCACAGCCAGAGTTTTCCCAACAGCTCTTTGCAGTCCCTCCTCATGGAGCAGGAGTCCGCTGGAGACCAGTGCGATTAGCACAGTGGCCGAACTGAAGATGCCCATCCAGCGCCAGCGCGATCCGGTCTCCGCGAGAAACATCAAAAGTGGCACCACGGCGATCCAAGCCGCAGTAGAGAAATCACGGCCTATGAGGAATTGATAGAGAGCCCAGAGCGAGGCGGGTCCGGCAGTAACCAAAAGAAAGCGCGCGGGGCCTTGCTTGTGCCAGGCTGTCCAGAGAAGTCCCACGACTGCACCTGCCAGCGCGATGCCGGCAGCAAAAGAAAACTGGCGAAAGTATTCCACCAGATCCCGAGTCCATCCCCCGGGTTGTGGACGCCACCATGTCTGGAAGGTCCCCCCTGCGATAGGAATCCAGTCGAGCGCGGCATTCCATGCCAAGGGACTCCATAGCGCGGCTGCCGGAAGGAGGATCAAAGAGGCCGCCGCAAGCGCATCGGGTTTCTCTTTTTTACGAAGAACTGAAAGAACCGCGATGAGCAATCCCAACGCCACCAGCACAGCCTCGTAGCGGAAGAGGCAGGCCAGTGCCAGAAGCGCCGCCGAGAGAATCCAATCAAGACGCCGGCCCTCCACAGCTGAATATGCGGCCAGCATTCCGGCAAGTGTGAGAATCATCAGTGGAATCCCCGGGCCAACCGTAACGCACAGCTCGTTGAAGAAGGGCAGCGCGTTCAGGCCCACGACCGTCCAGCCCGCCACCAGATCATTATAAAGGGTCCGCGCGAGAAGCCAGGCGAGCCATGCTGCGATAAAGCCGAATAGAGGCCACGCCAGTCGCAGAATCTCCCGCGAGTCGCCGGTCGCAGCGCCGATCATTCGAACGAGAAAAGCCGTTCCCGGTGGACCATCAAAAAAAGCCGCCGCCATCTTTGATCCGCACATCCAGTAATACGCCTCCTGCGCCGAAACGCCTTGAATCGCCAGCCACACCAGACGCAGGAGCGTGACAGCGGAGAGAAAAATAACGACGGAGCGGGGTTTCATGGTTTGAGAAAATCGGGGCGGGTTTTATGCAAAGCGGGGAGGATGGCAGGAGCAAAGCGCTTCCAGGCGATCTTTAAAAGAAAGACCGAGCCAAGCCCGCACAGGATGCCGATCACGCATCCCGCGAGCACATCGATAGGCCAGTGGACTCCCACATACATGCGGCTGAAAGCTACAAGCACCGCTGGAAGAAACGCAATCCACCCGCGCCTCCGGTAAAATACGAAGATCACAGTCGCCAGAGCGAAGCAGTTGGCTGCATGAGAGGAGGGAAAGGATTTGCCGCGATTGGGCGTTTTTTTGACATCCGAGGTTTTTACCCGCAGGGGAAGAACCACTGCAAGGAGGCGAGGGGTAGCGCGCGCCAGATCGATGGTGCGCACGCCGGAGACAGTGTCGTTCGGCCTCGGACGGCCAACCATTTCTTTCAATGTGCGGCAGACCAATCCGTCGTTTATGCCCACTGCGAGCACGGCGGCGAAAAGCATGGCCCGGGCGTGAAAGCCTCCGCGCAGGAGAATGATCACTCCAGCCAGTATCGCCAACGGCCACCACACCGCCCAACTCGACAGGGCCGCCATGGGAAAATCCAGCACCGGGTTGGTGAGCTGGGTATTGATAAAATGAAATGCGGCTTGATCCATTGTCCTCGCATCGGGCTAAGCCCAGTCGCCCTCACTGGCAAGCCTGCAACGCACCCGCCACGGCATCCTCGATGGGGCTGGCGGCGCCGTCACCTCCAAGGCGTTCGTCGATTTCTTGAAGACGGTGGATTAGGTGCACCACATCCTTTCGCGCATACGGTCCCCCTGCCGCCGCGCAAAAATGTGTGCGGCAACCGAAGGGGCGGTTCTCATAGATCAGGCAGCGCGAAGTAAACGGGTCGAGCATCGGGCAGGCCCCATCAGGCCGCGAGGGCTGGGCTTTGCGCCCGGTAGCACGGAGAGCTCTGGCCGCAATCAGCGCCTCGCCCCGCGTGAGGTGGGGAGTTTTACCTGTGAGGCGGAATTGGCAGCACTCGGTGCGAAGCGTGCAGGAGCGCTCGATAGGCATCGCCGCAAGCTCGGCGTAGATTTTTTTGACTTCGGAAATGGCATTCCGCTTCAGGGCGGCTTCAGGATCGGCGGCGGGCATAGTAGGAGATCAGGGAAGTTTCGTGGCGGAACGGCCTTTCGGCAGCATGGAGAGAAAAATCCGTCGCGTCTCCTGTATTGGCGAGTCATCCACAAAATAGGCGATCGCAGCCCGCCCGATTGCGTAGGTGCCCGCTCCAGCTACAAAGCCGGAAATAGCATTTCCCCAGAAGGGAACAATTCGCACAGCCACCCGAGCCGCTTCGCGAAAGAGAAAACCGACGCCGACACTCAATCCAAGGGCGCTCAGGAACTCCCCGACCAGCTTCAGCGTGACCGGTCGACCTGTGGTGTGAATGATCATGCCCACCATTAAGCTTTGCAATGTGGCAAGAATCGGCAAGTCGGCCAGCGGAATAGGCTGCAGGCCGACCACGCCGCACACGGCGCTGAAAGACTTCAATAGCGACGAGGCGATGAAAGCCTGCGCCTTTCGGGCATTCGTCAGGCGCGCGAACTCCAGTTGCGCGGGAGCAGGCAGCGCCGCGCAGAGGATTTCCAAAAAGGCTGGATCATCGAGTGAACACACGGCGCGTATCTTTCCATGCAATTCCGCAGACCCCTTCAGTCGCTCGCCAAGACTCCGAGCCAACTCGGCTGATGAAGAAACGGCAATGACCGGCGCGCCTGATGAAGCTGCCCGCTGAATCGACTTCTGCCACTCGGGGGCGGGCATTTCGCTGTCTTGCAGGAAGAGCACGACGTCCGGCGTCGAAGCGGCCATGCCAGTCTCCCAGTGCGCATCAGGTGCATCGTTTCGCGCATCCAGAATCTTGGCAGTGGCTCCCGATAGCCCTCCTTGATAAGACCGCCAGCCTTGCTCTGACTCGCCACAGTGAATATTCGAAGCCCCCATCGTCGCGAGCAGGGAAGGGACACTCTGGGTGCTCCCACCGCTGAGCAAAATACGAGGAGCTCGCTGCTCGAGGAATAATTCCCGGATCGGAGTCAGTTCCCGCAGAATCGGCTTCTGCAAGCCTCCAGGGAGTTTCTCAATGAGAGCGGAAAGACGGTCATAGAGTTTCAAGACAGCATTGGGTTCGGGCGATTTCATAAGACTTCGAGGATGGTTTCCACATGGGCTGCAGGCTGGATTTTGCGGTGGATTGACTGGATCGTTCCATCCGCCGCAATCACAAAGGTCGAGCGCTCCGTGCCCATGTATTTCTTACCATACATGCTTTTCTCAACCCACACGCCGTAAGCTTCCACAACTTCACGCGACTCATCACTCAAAAGAGGAAACGGGAGGCCATGCTTTGCGATAAACTTGGAGTGGCTCTTCGGGGAATCCACGCTCACGCCGAAGACCAATGCCCCTTTGGCAACGAACGCAGAGTAGTGATCCCGCACTCCACAGGCCTGCGTTGTGCACCCGGGAGTATCGTCCTTGGGGTAGAAATAAAGCACCACTGGATGCCCGCGAAGTGAGGAGAGGCTCACCGGTGACCCGTTTCCATAGATGCCGCCTACCGCAGTAAGGGTGAAGTCAGGTGCCTTGTCGCCAGATTGAAGTTCTTTTTTCATTGGGAAAACACATTCCCAAGGGCCGAAAAATTACGCAAGAAGAGTGGAGAAATTTGTCGGCAGAAATTTTCTTTAAGTTTTTTTTCGGATGCAAAAATTTTCGGTTGACGGATGGAGATGCTTTTAGAATGGGCCTCTCCGAGCATCCTGCCGAAAAAAAACTTCACGATAATCGGTCGCTGAAAAAATATTTTTCGAAAAGCCATTGACCATTTTTGGAACTGTCATATGGTCTTCACCCCGCTGGCATCACTGCCA
>JBIJAV010000027.1:0-45376 GCA_044345595.1 Terrimicrobiaceae bacterium | reverse complement strand
AATATGGTCAAATTCACACTCCTGAACCTCCCAGTTCATTCCCAATCCCAGCAACTCGTGAAATAGCTTTTCGGTTTTCATCCTATATTCTTACGCTCCTCCCACTGAAAATGACGAAGAACCAAAATTCCATACTCGAAAAATAGGGGGCCTCGGGCCTGATGGTTTTTTGCGAAGACTTCCGAGTCGAAGGAAATCCTAAAATCTCGCTGGGACGATGCGGAGGAAAAATGCAGAGGAAAAATCTTGCCAACAATTTCCAAGGGTCTTTGATGCAGCAGTTCTCCTTCGGTTTTTTTGCTCAAATGCCATTTTTATGAAGTTGCTTAAAATATCACTCGTTGCTGTTCTGTCTTTGCTCGGAGGAGGTTTGTGGTTTTTTCTTTCTGGTTCAGGTTCAGCGGTCGGAAGTCCTGAAGTTCAAAACCAATTTGCAGCCAATCAACCCGTCCAAGAAACTGTTACTAATCCACCCGAAGCGGATCGCCCTTTGGATCAAGGCACGGTTTCAAGTTCTGCTGCGCAGGCGTCACCCGTTACAACGCCGATGCTCACCGTCTTTGGCGAGGCGGGGTCTGTCACAATAGAGAGTGTTCCTCGCGGAAGGTTTCATGAACAACTTCTTGCGATCACGCCAGCAGCGCGCGAGAAGGCGCTCAAGACGCTCGGGGAGCTTCGGGTGCCGCTTTTGGATGTGCGCTCGTTGCATGTGGACAGCGAGGGAATGCTTTTCTACGCATGTAATCCAAACATCAATCTTCCAGGCGAGTCTCCTGAAATATCCGGCATTTCTTTGCCGGAAGACTCGAAACAAGAAGTGGATTCCGCCGCAGTCCCCTCACAGGCTTCCGTGCCGATTTCCGCACCACCCATACGCAGTTCCAGACCCGGTGCGGAGTCTGTGATTTACTTGGATTTCAACGGCCACACTGTCACGGGCACGGCTTGGAATACCTCGCTTGGGCGCACGAGTTTTCAGTGCGTTCCATTCGATGTCGATGGCGATCCGACCACATTCAGCGATGCGGAGCAGGCGTTTATCGTCGAGGTCTGGGAGAGGGTTTCGGAGGATTTCAGGGCTTTTAACATCAATGTCACGACCGTCGAGCCTACGACTTTCACCACAAAAACCGCTCGGGCATTGATCACAAAAAACAAGGACGCCGCAGGAGCCAACAACCCTTCATCGACGGCCGGCGGAGTTGGCTATTTAAATGTGTTTGGAACAACCGATTACCCAACCCGGTATTCCCCAACTTTTGCCTATTTCAATAGTGTGGCAAATCTGGCTCGCAATGTCGCTGAAGTCGTCTCGCACGAAGTCGGGCACAACCTCGGGCTCAGCCACGATGGCACCAAGAGCGCCGAATATTACACAGGCCACGGCACCGGCGAGGCTTCCTGGGCAGCGATCATGGGTGCAAGCTACGGCAGAAATTTTACACAGTGGTCCAAGGGGGAATACTACAACTCCAACAACGCGCAGGATGACGTAGCCATTATTGCAGCCAAGAGCGGTTTTTCAGCTGATGACATAGGCGGCAGCACTACGGACGCAGCCGCTGTCACGATGAACGGAAATTCTTTTTTGGCTGAGGGCTTCATTGGCGGCAATTCCGATAGCGACCTTCATCGGATTACAACAAACCAGACCGTGCTCACGGTGAATGCCGAGTCTTTTAAAATTGCGGGATCTGCGACCTACGGAAGCAATCTGGGAATCAAGCTGGAGTTGCTCTCCCCCTCGGGCACTCTCGTGGCCGCATCTAGTGCGTCAGGCCAGTCCACTGGCACTTTGACAAGCAACATTTCGCCCGGCACCTATTTCATTCGCGTTTCCGGCACTGGAAATGGTTCGCCTCTGGCCACCGCGCCGACTGGATTTAATTCGTATGGCAGCATGGGTGCTTACAAGCTCTGGGGAACCGCCGGAAGCTCAAACAACTCTTTCGCTCCCGTGCTCGGAAATGGATCGAGTGCCTCGACCACGACCAACTCGACACGAGTCTCTGCAACGGTCAACCCGAACGGCCTCGCCACAAACTTCTACTTCCAATATGGCAACTCGCCCTCGCTCGGTGCTGTTACGGCCAACCAGTCAGCCGGCTCCGGAACTGCACCTGTGACCATGAGTGCAACCTTGAGCGGTCTCCTTCCGAATAGCACTTATTACTACCGCGCTGTAGCCTCCAACTCGGCAGGAACCATTTTCGGCGAAACCCAGTCGGTAACGACCATAAGCAATATTGTAACCCTGCAAGCCCTATTCCTCTCAAATGGCACGCTCAGCCCTGTGTTCTCGACACTCACGCGAAATTACACGGCCGCTGTAGCCAACGATGTTTCCAACATCAGTGCGACTTGGCTCACCACTCACGCCAACGCCACATCGCAAGTGCGAATCAATAGCGGAAACTTCACAAGCGTCGCGCGAGGTGTTAGCTCACCCGCCCTTCCTTTAATCGTTGGAAACAACACCATAACTATCCGCGTTACAGCGCAGGATGGTGTCACCGCGGGAAATCACACGGTCATTGTCACGCGCCAGCGTTCCTCCAATGCCGAGCTTTCCGCACTTGCAGCCAGCGCGGGGTCGATCTCGCCGGCTTTTGAGTCCTCCGCCACCACCTACAGCCTCACGGTGCCGAATTCGATAGTCTCCACAACGGTGAACGCCACAAAGGCTACGACTGGAGGAAAACTCGAAGTGCGTGTGAACCAGGGAGCCTTCGGCGCGATCACCACAGGCAAAGCCAGTGCCGCGTTGGCCTTGGTGCCCGGTGTGAACCGAATCGAAACACGCGTCACGGCGGAGGATGGCCTCACGACGCGTAGCTATGTGATCAACATTACGCGAACACCGTCCGTCACCACCCTGGCGAATCTATTTCTACGATGGAATACCACCAACCTCGCATTTACCCCCGCATTCGCGAACTCCACATCGAATTATTCGCTCACCGTCCCGAACTCGGTTGCTTCTGTTTCCTTCTTGCCGACTCTCGCCTCAGCGAACTCGATTGCCTCGACGCGTCTGAATGGAGGGAATTTCACAAGCATTGCCGCAGGGAAAACCAGCTCCCTTCTGAATTTGAACGCAGGTGTGAACACGGCGGAGTTGCGTGTTCTCTCGGATGACAAAACCACTTCCCAAACCTACTTCTTTGCAATTGATCGTCTCTTCCCTCCGGTCGCCAGCGTGGCTCAAGCCGTCTCGGCCAGCTCCTTCTCGCTGCAGGGCACTATCGATGCGCGGTCGACATCAGCGGCATTCCAGTTTGGTTTGACGGGCAGCTATGGAACAACGCTGCCAGTCTCGCTCGCAGGCGGCTCTGGCGTGGTGCCGGTGGCAGCCACTGTAACGGGGCTTCAACCCTCGACCCTCTATTTCTATCGCCTCACAAGCCAATACGCAGGTGTGACGGATGTGAGCATGCCCAGGACCTTCGTGACGCAGCCACGGCTTGTGTTGGAGCCTTTGATGGTCAGCGGCGCGTCCGTTGCAGGCTTCGCTTCGACGCCCGCTACATTCGCAACCTTGGGAAATCCTGCCATCAACAACCTTCGCAACATTGCCTTCCAATCGACGATGGCTTTCACAGGTGCAAATGCATCCAACAACTCCGGAATTTGGGTCACAAAAAATGGTTCGCTCGTCTTGGCGGTTCGCGCTGGGACAGCGGCTCCCGGCGGCGGTGTATTTTCGAAATTCGGTGATCCGCAAGTGAACAACGACGGTCGCATCGCCTTCACAGCGACATTGCAGACAGCTGTTCAAGGTGTCACGGCCGCCACGGCCAACGGCATCTGGCAAATCACCCCCGAAGGCACGCTCAGCCTCGTGGCTCGCACAGGCTCAGCCGCTCCAGGAACGAGTGGCGCTTTGTTCTCGGCCTTCAGCACGCTGGTTCTACCTGATACCAAGGGTCCGGTTTTCACGGCGACATTGACGAACAATGGCACTGCTGTCACCGCCGCCAACAACTCGGGTCTGTGGGCGACCAACGACTCGGGCGCAGTTGTGCTTGTGGCCAGAAAAGGCGCCCAACCCACGCCGACCCTCTCATCTTTTTCCATTTTCAACGCGGAAGCTGGTCGTAACGGTCAAACCCGCCATTTTGGAAACAACGGGAACCTCCTCTTGACCGCACAGTTCGGAACAGGGCCGGTTGGCTTCTACAAAGTCTCGTATCCTGCTTTTACAATTTCATCGGCATCGCCGGCTGTTGCCAGCCTCTCGGCGGCTCCTGGAGCGGGCGCTGCGCGTTTCAGCTTGCTCGGAAATCCCATCATGAACTCTGCTGGAGCATTTGCCTTCTCGGGCAGTTTGTCTGGAAATGGAGTGCTCACCACAACGAATTCCGGCATCTGGCTCTATGGATCGAATGGCGTCGGCGCTCAAGTCGTTCGCACGGGCCAGGCCGCACCGGGCGCGGGCGTCTTCAAGACTCTTTCAGCGCCTGCTCTGAACAGCAGCAATGAGGTGGCTTTCATGGGAACCCTCGGCGGCAATGGAGTGACCGCTACAAACGCCGCTGCAATCTGGAGTGCCGATTCCTCCGGCACTGTTCAACAGGTTGTTCGAGCGGGTGCCGCCGCTCCAGGAGTCTCAGGTGCCGTCTTCTCAACATTTACACAGTTGGCATATCCTGATGAGGCTGGAGTTGTATTTGTGGCGACCATGGCAACGGGCCCCGGCGGAATCAGCGCCTCAAACAATGTGGGACTCTGGGCGACCGAAGCCCCTGGAGACACGCCGGAACTTATCGTGCGCAAGGGTGATTCATTTACCGTTGGATCATCACCCAAAACAGTTTCAGATATTCAAATCTTCAATCCAAGCCCATCCACAGCAGGGTCTGGCCGTCATATGAATGCGCTCGGCGACTTGGTCTTCAAAATCACCTTTACCGATGGCTCCTCGGGCCTCTTCTACTTTATAAGGCAGTAATCAAAACAAGCTCTTACGCCTGTTCGCCGCACCACTCCGACCATGCTTGGCGGAGAGCGGCTTCAAAGCGGACGGCTTGTCCTGCCTGGTCGCAGAGGATGCTTCCTGCCACTTGGCTGCGGAGTGACTCGCGGAGTTGCCTGCGGAGGGCGCGGTCTTGCGCGAGGGTAACGGCTTTTTCGATGTAGGCGTCTTCGTTTTCAGCGGCCCATTCGGCATGGCCAATGGCTGTGAGCAGGGAAAGCCCAACGCGGGCTGCATGGCGGTTGCCAGCGAGCGAGACCACGGGAACGCCCATCCAGAGGGCTTCGCAGGTGGTTGTTGTGCCGTTGTAGGGGAAGGTGTCGAGGGCGACATCCACGCGGTTGTAGGCAGCGAGGTGGTCTTGGGTGGCGGCAAAGAAGCCTGAGATTTCCACGCGATCTTCGGCGATGCCGGCAGAGGCGAGGCGCTCGAGGACGTTTTTTCTCACCTCGGGGTCGTCCAGATACACGCTCTTGATGAAGATGCGGGAGTTTGGCACCCGGTTCAGAATTTTTGCCCAGACGGCGAGTGCGTCGTCGGTGACTTTCAGGAAATTGTTGAAGGATCCAAAGGTGACGGGCGAGCTTTCATCCGGCATGGCGGGCGAGGGGGCGTCGCTGGGCGCTTCGTAGGTCCACGCGCATGGCGAAAAGCGAATGAGCTTCTCCGTTGCGAACGCATCCGCATTGCCGCTGGGGTCGGTGATTTCATCGACGAGGCGGTGGGTGATGGCTGGCACGCCCGTTGTATTTGGGTAGCCCAGGTAGGAAATCTGCACGGGAGCGAGGCCCCTGGCGAGGAGCGGCAGGCGGTTCATGGCGGAGTGGCCTGCGAGGTCGATGAGAATGTCGGGCGCGTCACGCTGAATCAGAGTGGCGGCGGCGTCATCCTCCACGCCGTTGAGATTCGTCCATTTGCTCGTCAGTTTTCGCAGTGCCGCGCTCGTGGCGTCCTCGGTGTGGTGGCAATGGTAAAGCAGTGCCTGCACGCGCGAGGGGTCGAGATTTTGGAGCAGCGGCTTGAGGAAGAACGCAACCGAGTGGTGACGCAGATCCGGTGAGATAAATCCGACGCGGAGTTTTTTATCGGGCTCTTGGGGATTGAAAAAAACCTGAAATTCATCTTTTGCGAAGAGCGCCCCAAAATCTTTGTGCGCCTCGAAAACGCTCTGGCGATCCTGGCGTGGCAGGTAGTTGAGCAGCATGTTGCGGGCGCTGAGCACGCGGGCGTTTTGCGGCTCCATCCACAGAATCGAACTGTGCAGGTCGAGCGACTCCTCGGTTTTGTAAAGCCGCTGCAGACCCAGCGCGCGGGCACTGGAGGCGGCGACGAGGAAGGGATCGAGTTGAAGCGCCTTGTCCAGACACTCCATGCCTTCGGCGATGTGGCCGGTTTTTTCTAGCAGGGAAAGGCCGAGGTTGCTCCACGCAATGGCCATGCCGGGATCGATCTCCGTGGCTTTGCGGAAGTGCGGTTCGGCGGCGGCAAAACCATTCACCACTGCTGCAAGCTCTCCGAGAAGTTCGTGGGTGCTGGCATTTGCAGGCTGGATTTGGGCAAACTTCCCGAGGGACTCCAAAGCCTCATGAGGCAGTCCCAGCGCCCTTTGACAGCGTGCGAGGTTCTCCCACATCTCGGCCATGTGTGGCGACTTCTTGAGGGCGCGGACAAGGTGGGGTTCCGCCTCGGCATGTCGGCCGAGATCTGCCAGCGCCATGCCAAGAAACATACGGCACTCGACCGAGTCCGCATTGAGTTTCCGCGCCTTTTGCAAAAGCTCCACAGCCTCCTCCAAGTGACCCCCGCGCTGAAAGGCCATTGCCCCCGAAAGATACCAGGCATCGAAATCCTTCGGACATTCGCGCCGCACCTTGGCATAAATCCGTTCCGCCTCGTCGTGCTGGTGGGCTTGGTGAAGCGACAATGCCTCCTCAAGAAGATTGGTTCTTTGTTTGTGGTTCATATGGCGAAAGGCGGTCGTAATGTGAGGAAACCTAAAAGAGGAATGCTATATCGACTCCCGCCCAGCCAAGTTCAATCATGCTGCGGGAGGCGTTTCCAGTCTTGGTAGAGACGCCACAGGAAGAAGAGGGCGATTGCTGACCAGAAAATGCTCCAGACGGGGATGAAGCGGTAGGCGTAGTCGCTGCCGTTGTAGAGGTGCTTCATCAAATCCATGAAGAGGCCGCCGACGAAACCTCCCGCAATCGTGGCCACGGAACGCAACAAAGCGTTCGCGGAGCAAAACTGACCATAGCGTTCGAGAGGAAGCACCCGCATATACATTGGCAACAGCATGGCTTCCGTAAGCACCGCAAAGGGGAGGTTCACTGCGCTGATGCAAATCGAAACATAAAACGCCGTCATGGGCGCGAAATCAAAGAACAGCCAGATCAGACCGAGCGGAAGGAAAAACAAATTGATTACCTTCACCCAAACGAGCACACGCAGGGGGTGGAAACGGTCGCCCAGTGCGCCGGCCGGGTAAGTGAGCAGCATGTTCATGAAGCTCACGGCTCCGCTAATCATGCCGATCTGCGCGAGATCTAGGCCGATGGATTTTTGCAAGAAGACATTGAATACGCCCAGTGTTCCCGCAATAGCCCAGCAGGCCGTGCAGAGGAAGAGGTTCCAGAAGTAGGGCTTGCTGTAGCACTCGACCATGTAGACTTTCACCTCGGCTATGAGGCCGGTGCGGCCCCCCTCGGCTTCCGGAGGCGGGGGATATTCTCCCTCCTTGACCTTCCAGCACATGAGCCCCATGCCGATGGCATAAACAAGGGCCGCTCCCACATAAATTTCCGTCATGTGCGATTCGGCGTATTTGAAGATGAAAAATCCAAAAATCATCGACTCCATGTTCGAGACGATGCGGAAGAGTCCCAGGAAGCGCCCGAGGAAGTTGTGCGGGACAACATCGTTGAACAAATACCAAAAAACCGAGTTCACAAACATGTCGAAGAATTTGAACCCGACCATGAAAACGCCGATGCAAGTGATAGTCACGGCGGAGACTGACATGCCCCAGGATTCAGGCAGGATGCTGTGGAGGGCGCGTCCGATTTGTTCGGAGAATCCCAGCAACAAGAGGCAGGCGGTGAGGAAAGGCAGCGTATAGAGAATGAAGGGAATTCGGCGTCCCATCGGTCCGCGGTGGCGGTCGCTTTTGAAGCTCACCCATGGGCAAATGGTCATGTTCAAAATGCCCGGCAGCGTCACCATGATCAATGCAATCGCCCAGTTCGGGGCATCCAGTGAGCGGAGCTTGAGGGGAATGATCGCAGGATTGAGCGACTCCATGACTTGAAAACAAAAATCGCCCCAGAGTAGCCATGCGAAGAGGGAGACGAGGCCCATCTTCGTGTAGGTGAGGGTGCCGACGCTGTAGATGGTCTCTTTGCTGGAGGAGTTCGACGGTGGGTTTGAATCCGGAGGGGTGCAGGGCTGGTTCATCAAAAAAGGAGCTCCCGCTTTTTGGCCAGATATTCCTTCCGGTGTCGAGAGGCAAATTGAGATTTCCGTGGCGCGAGCCGCTCGCGCCGGGGAATCAAGTGGCGGCGGGCTCTTCCAGCGTTTCGGGTTGGAGGTTTTCGGCTGCTTGGGCGATGCTCTCGGTTTTGCCGCTGAATTTCACGCAGCCCCCTGAGTTTATTTGGAGATGCCTATGAGCACCAAAGGAACTGCTGGAACTCCTCTGCCTTGCCTGACCAAATCGTAAAGGGCGCCTTCATAGTATCCCGGCCCGGATGACATCTGGGACTGAATCGATTTCATGGGCAAGATTTCAACACCGCAATCAATGTGGTCTCCGACAAAAAAGGCAAGATGCTTTACAAATAAATCGTATGCAATGAAGGCATACTTGCCCAATTGGACCTCAATCGCCACGCGGTCTTTCACGAAGTCCGTCTGGTTATATGAGCGAAATGGTTTTTTACCGTGGTCCACGAGAAACTCGTGCTGATCTTCGGGTGGCATGGTCAACGACTCACGGATGAGCTTGGCATCGTCCGTGACCCAATACTGCACTCTGGATTCCGACCAGCCCTTTGATTCGAGGCTTTTTTTAAACTTCAGATTCATGGCGGCGGGATTGAAAAGAAGTTTTCCGACCATGCCTTTTTCTTTGCTCACTTTGGTTCTGCATTGGTCGGCATCTATCGACTCGATGGTGCTTTCGATTTCTTTCCAAAAACCCGGCCTGCGGACTTGCAGCCATTCGTAGCCGTTGAGGTGGGAGTAAAAGGTTTTAATTTTCATGGCGAAGACAATTCAGTTTCGGAATTGAAGGCGCCGCTCACCAGAAAGCTGTTTGCGGCACAACCAACCAAGCAACCTGCGATCACTGCATCGGAGGATTTCAGGATTTTTGGCAACCCCGATGTGTCGGTTCTTTCTTGAAAAAGATCACACAAGATTTTTTTTGCTGGGATTTGACATTCAAGCATCCACGAGATGGTCTTTTCGACGGCCTTGCCTGTTTCATCAACGACATCGTATGGATGCATGCTTTCCAACAAACGACGATTCCACCTGGCTTGCAATTTCGAGGCACTGGTTTGAGAGACGCAGGTTTTCAGCGGATCAAGAATTTGCACAGGAAAGGGTGCCAGGGAATTCCACATTTTATTGATTTTCGCCTCAAGAGCCTCATCGAGTTTAAGTTCTTGAATGCTTTTGGAATTCCCAAAATAAAAACTGATCCTCCAGAGTGGTCTATTGCCATCAAACAAGTTGGCAAGTTCGAAACGAACACCACTTTTGAATCGCAGGTGTGGTATTGCGGCGCGAAATCGCCGTGTAACCGGATAGCATTCCCCTTTGGAATCGGGTGGTGTGGTTTTCGGCAAAGAATCGGGCACTGAAAATACGGAAGCCGCGTCTGAAGGCTTCGGCATTGCATCGTGGCGCGTTCCGCGCATGGCGTGTGCAATGTGCCATGTGAGCAATGGAGGGACGGCATTTCCCACCATTTTCAATTTTTGAGCATGGCTCTCGCCGAAAAATTGGTAGGTGATCGGGAAACTTTGCAGGCAAGCGCGCTCGCGGACCGTCAATCGACGGAATTTTCCGGGATGCTCCGGCGAAGCGATGACGATGCTTTCCCTTGAAACCCGTGTGCATGTCGCCGTTACAGTGCGGCCAGGCCGATTTAGGGCGTCTGGAAAAGCCATGTTATTGTAGACTGGGTGAAATGATTTCATTTCCCTGTTCATCCGTTCCTCTTCCCCAGATAGAGGCTCCTCTGGCACATGGTCGAAGAGTTCTCCAGCGGAAAGCCGGATGCCATAAACGGGGTCGCAGGGCATGGAGGTCGCTAATCCGCTTATTACATCACCGAGGGTTCGAGACTGGGTGCGCTTCCTGTAGCTAAAGAAAAGATTAAAATCGAATCGTCCGGCTATGCACCGCTTCCGTTGCTGGGGAACTCCCCATTCGCAGGCGTCGACGACTCGAATTTCTGGCGCAAGATGGGCGAACCGCTCTAAAACTCCTCCCTTGGACAATTCGCGGCGAAGGATATCGGCGACCCGTGGCACATTTTCCATAGCCCAGCATTTTGGTTTCAAGTGCTCTACTACAGAGAGAAACTTCTCGATATCCTTGAGACCGTCAGAAATGTCGCCACTTCCTCCGCGGTTCGAGTAGGAGAACTCCACACAGGGCGGACTTCCTACAATGATATCGATGTTCTCTGGAAGACTCTCCAACGTGAGAGTTCGGATATCGATTTCCAGCGTATTGTGGCGGTTATTGAGGGCGTTTGTCTGGTTGGCCTTGCTCCACCACTCGTAGGATTGAATCATATCGATCCCGGCCATTTTGAATCCCAGCGACCATCCTCCAACCCCTGAATAGAAATCGATTGCCCGGAGCAGAGATGGGGATTTATCGAAACTCCCTGTTGGTTTCACCTCCCAAAGATCGTGAAAATTCTCCTGAATGTCAGGGCGACCTACTTCAGACTCACCAAGCGTGCGAATCATTGAGCAATGTAGAAGGTTCTCTCGTTTCTAAACATAACGACAACCATATTCTGCTGAATCACCTTAGACAAGGGATGAAGATTTCTCGGAATTGAAAGCCGGTTCCTCCAGCGTTTCGGGTTGGAGGTTTTCGGCGGCTTGGGCGATGGCGGCGGCTTCTTCGCTGGCGAGGTTTTCGGATTTTCCGAGCGCCTTGGCAACGCTCTCGGAGGATTTCGAGCTGTCGTCGGTTTTGCCGCTGAATTTCACGCTGACGAGTTTGCTGACGCCGTGTTCTTCCATGGTCACGCCGTAGAGGAGGTCGGCGCGGGAGATGGTGCGCTTGTTGTGTGTGATGGTCACGAACTGGCTCTGGCCGACGAAGCGGTCGAGGATTTTGATGAAGCGGGTGATGTTGGATTCGTCGAGCGGCGCGTCCATTTCATCGAGCACGCAGAACGGGCTGGGCTTCACCATGTAGATGGCGAAGAGGAGTGAGACGGCGGTCATAGTGCGTTCGCCGCCGGAGAGGAGTGTGACGCTCTGGAGCTGCTTGCCAGGCGGCTTGGCGATGATCTCGATGCCGCTCTCGAGCGGGTCGGAGTCGTCGGTGAGCAGGAGGTTGGCGCGTCCCCCGCCGAACAGCTCGGTGAACATGAATTGGAAGTTCTCGCGGATTTTTTCGAAGGTCTCGGCGAAGAGGGTCTTCGTGGTGTTGTTGATCTTGGAGATGACTTCGAGCAACTCGGCCTTGGAGGTCACGAGGTCTGCGTTTTGTTTTTCGAGGAAAATGTAACGCTGCTCGAGTTCGTCGTATTCTTGGATGGCGTCCATGTTCACCGGGCCCATGGAGTCGATGCGCTCGGTGAGTTCGGCAACGAGTTCCTCGATGCGGTCCCATGGGATGCCTTCGCCTTCGGCGGGAACGGTTATGGCAGGGGGGGCGGTCTCTTCGGTGGATTCGGCTCCTTCGGCAGCGGGCTGCTCGCCCTCTTGCTGCTCGGATTTGCGCTGGCTGCGCTCGCGGAGGGCGACGATGAGGGCGTAGGTGTCCGGCTCGAAGGCCTCCAGATCGAGCTGGTAGCGTTGGGAGACATGGGTGCGGATGTTTTCCTTTCGCATTTCGGTCTGGGCGGCTTTGACCTCGATGCGGCTCCGTTGCTCCTGGAGTTGGGCGAGTTGATGGCGTGCGGCGCGGAGGGCGGATTCGATGGCATCGGCGCTTTCGCTGACTTCCGAGCGCTGGGCCAAAACGGCGCTCAGGCGGGCCTCTTCGGATTCCAATTCGCTGCGCCATTCGCCGATGGAGATTTCGAGGGAGGCATTCTCGGCGGCGAGGGATTCGATGCGGCCTTCGTAGTTCGAAATATCAAGGCGGCGTGCGTCGAGGAGTTCGTTGAGTTCGACGATGCGCGCAGCCATGGGGCCACGCTGGCGGTGGAGGCCTTCTTGCTGCTGGCGCTCGGTGGCAACGCGGACACGGATTTCGTTGAGGGCGTCGGAGGCGGAACTTTCCCTCTCCCGGACGACTTGAATCAAAGTCTCTGACTCGCTGCGGGCGGCGCGCAAGGAGTCGATGGCGCAGGTCGCCTCGGCGATGCGGCTCTCGAGTTCGCTGAGCTGGGCGAGGCTGCCGCGGAGTCCCTCCTCAATGCTGGCGGCTTCGCGCTGGAACGAGGCTCGCTTTGCTTCGACATCCGCAAACTGGCGTTCTGCGTGGCGGCGTTCGTTGTCGGTCGAGGCGGTTTCGATCTGCGCGGCCTGCATGGCCTCGCGGGCTTGCTTGAGGCGGTCTGTGGCCTGATCCATCGCTGAGGCAGCGGCTGCGCGGGCGGTTGCGAGGGACTCGATGCGCGCCGTGGCCTCGGTCAAAGAGGTCTCAAGCTCTGCGATGCGGATTTTTCGCTGCAGGGTGGATTGACCGCTGTTCTCGCCGGACTGTCCGCCGTGGATGATGCCGCTGTGGCTGATGAAGCCTCCGTCGAGCGAGGCAAACGCGAACGCTGGATTCTCCGAACGCAGGCGGAATGCGGCCTCCAGGTTCTCGACAATGAGCACCTCGCGGAGAAGGTGGCGGGCTAGGTTTGAACTGTCGTCATCACCCTTCACGCAATCACTCGCCCGGCCAAAGACGCCGAAGGGTAGGGGTGTTTGGGAATCGGTAGGCTGTTCTCCCTTCGCGGAAATCCATGAGGCGGGGATCACAGCCGCTCGGCCGAGTTTCTTGCCGCTGAGAGTGGCGAGGGCGGCCTCGGCGATGCCGGGGTCCTTGAAAATGACGGCCTGCAGCGCGGATCCCAGCGCGGCCTCGATGGCAGCGATGAGGCGTTCCTCGACTTGGATATGCTGGGCGAGCGTTCCCTTGATGGCGCTTTGGAAAAAGTCTGGATTGTCGAGGCCCTTGAGCACTGCTTGCGTTCCTTCATCCAAGCCCTCGCCTTGTTCTTGCAGTTGGCGCAAGACCTCAAGGCGGGACTCGAGACCGGCGGCTTCTTTGCCGGCAGTGTTGAGAATAGCCTCGGTGTTCTGGCGTTCGTGCTGGGCGTTTTCGTGGTCCGCCATGGCGGAGGCGGTTTCAGCCTGGGCGTGCTCTAATGCTAAGTG
The DNA here is from genome assembly GCA_044345595.1 of Terrimicrobiaceae bacterium. GTDB lineage: Bacteria > Verrucomicrobiota > Verrucomicrobiia > Chthoniobacterales > Terrimicrobiaceae > UBA967. The sequence goes on along the minus strand of JBIJAV010000027.1, from coordinate 31,831 downwards.
GGCGGCATCCGAGCGGCGTTTCAAATCTTCCAGGTTTGCGGAAATCTCAGCAGCAGAGCGCGAGGCGGTTTCGATTTCATTTTGCAGCAAATGAAGTCGCGTCTCGCCCGATTCTCGGCGTCCGGTGGCTGCGGAAATCTCGCCACGAAGCGAGTTGAGACGCGCCTCGCCGTTTGAGAGTTCTGCGCCTTGGGTCGTGAGTTCACGCTCGGCGGCGATGCGTTCCTCGCGCACGGAGCTGAGGCGGGCGGTGTGCTCATCCAGTGTCTCCTGATGCGTGCGGAGGCTCTCGATCATTTGCTCCAGCAGGCTGTCTGTCTGCTCGATCTGTTCCTGCTGTGTGCGGATTTTTTCCTCAGCCTGGCTGATATCGAGCCGGTGGCGGTCGATGAGTGCGGAGGCTTCCGAACTGCGTTCGTGGTTTGTGCCGATACGGTTCTCGGCGGAGAAAATACGGTTTCTCAGTGTCTGCATGCCGTCGCGGATCGTTCCGGCCTCGGCCTCGAGTTCCTGCAGGCGCTGGCGGAAGTCCGAGAGTTCGGACTCCTGCTGGGCGATTTCCACCTCGTGGATCTGGCGGGCATCCTCGCCTTGGTTCAACTGATTTCTCAGTGTCTCCAGCTCGTCTGAAAGCTGACGGTAGTTTTTATGCGAGATGTGGGTATCGAAAATCCGGAGGTCGGAGATGATCGATTGGTAGCGGCGGGCCTTGGCGGCTTGGCGTTGGAGGGAGCCGATCTGGCGCTTGACCTCCTTGATGATATCCTGGACCCGCACGAGGTTCGACTCGGTGTATTCCAGCTTGCGGAGGGCTTCTTTTTTCTGAGCCTTGAATTTCGTGATGCCGGCGGCCTCCTCGAAGATCGCGCGGCGATCTTCCGGGCGGTTGCTCAAGATCTGGTCGATCTTGCCTTGCTCCATGATCGAGTAGGCGCTGCGGCCCACGCCGGTATCCATGAAGAGTTGGTGGATGTCACGCAGGCGGCACGCGGTTTTATTGATGAAATACTCGCTCTTGCCGTCCCGATAAACGCGGCGGGTTATGCGGACTTCGTTCCACTCGGTGCCGAGTTCCTTTTCGCACTCCGCGAAGGTCATGGAAACCTCGGCCATACCGAGTGCCGGGCGGCTGTCCGTGCCACTGAAAATGACATCTGACATCTCGCCGCCGCGCAGGGCTTTTGCCGACTGCTCGCCGAGCACCCAACGAATGGCGTCGAGCACATTCGACTTGCCGCAACCATTCGGGCCCACGACGGCTGTGACGCCCCGGTGGAAGTTGAGGACGGTTTTTGCGGCGAAGGATTTGAAGCCGATGATTTCCAGAGATTGCAGATACATGGGATACCGGTTAGAAGTGCGATGAGCCTAAAAATGCTGCTTGGCGGCGCAAGGAAAAAATACCACATCCTGTGCAGTCGGCTCCAATAAACCACAATATATAGTTTTTTCTATGAATGATCCCCGCGTTGCCGAATTGCTCGAATTTGTGCGAATTCCCAGTGTTTCAGCCCAATCCGTCCATGCTGCTGATATGGAGCGTTGTGCGGACTGGCTTGTCGCGAAGCTTCGGCAGATCGGTTTGGAGGCTGGCAAGGAGCCCACTCCGGGAAATCCCATCGTGCTGGGAAAAACGCCGCGCGATCCTTCGAAGAAAACCGTCCTCATTTATGGACACTACGATGTTCAACCACCCGAGCCGCTCGAGCTCTGGACATCGCCGCCTTTTGATCCCGAGATTCGCGATGGCAAAATCTATGGACGCGGCGCCTCGGACAACAAGGGGCAAATCCTCGCGCATATTCTTGGAGTCGGTGAGGCGCTGGCTGAGGGGCCGCTGCCAGTGAATGTGATTTTTTTGATCGAGGGCGAGGAGGAGGTCGGGAGCGGGCATCTGGCGGACTTTTTGGAAAAATACCGCGCCGAGTTGGCCTGCGACGCCATCGCCATCTCGGACACCGGCATGGCAGCCGATGGCTATCCCACGCTGAGCTACGCCTTGCGTGGCATTGCGGCGATGGAGGTCAGAGTGTTCGGCCCCTCGCATGACCTGCACTCCGGCATCTACGGCGGTGCGGTGGCGAATCCCGCGACGGCGGCGGCGCGCCTCATTGCCAGCCTGCATGATTCGCAGGGCCGAGTAGCGATCGAGGGATTTTATGATGACGTCCAGCCCATGCAGGCCTGGGAGCGCGAGGCTGCAGCCGAGTCGCCTGTGAGTGACCAAGCCATTGCCGAGCAGGCGGGCGTCAGCGAACTCTGGGGAGAGGCGGGCTATTCCTCTGTCGAACGCATCGGCGCTCGTCCCACGGCAGAGATCAACGGCATCGGCAGCGGCTACCAAGGCGAGGGGAGCAAAACCGTGCTTCCCGCCGAGGCTTTCTTCAAGGTCACCTTCCGCCTGGTCGCGAATCAAAATCCCGAGACCGTGCTGAATCAGGCGCGGCGTCATTTTGAGAAGCACAAGCCGCCCGGTGTTAGGCTTGAGATCATCGATGGACACGGCGGCGAGCCGTTTTTTCTGGATCCCAAAGGCGCACAGGGCCTCGCCGCCTGTCGCGCTTTGGAAGTCGTCTTCGGCAAAAAACCAGCCCTCACGCGCGAAGGTGGATCCATTCCAATCCTCGCGGATTTTCAAAAAATCCTTGGCCATCCTGCGCTGCTGCTCGCGCTGGCATCGCCCGACTGTCGTGCCCACTCGCCGAATGAAAATTTCCCGGTGGAAAATTTCCTCACCGGCATTCAGCTCAACAAGGCGCTGCTAAAGGAACTCGCGCGTTAGAAATTCCACATCTTGCCCTTGGCGGCATCGGTGAAGACCTGCGGGCTGTGGAGGTAGGATTTCGGGGGATTCGGCAGCGGGCCGTCATCCAGCACAGGAAGATTTTTTCCGATCGTCTCATCCCAAGGCTGGCTCTTGGCGATATTCAATGGAGCGCCCTTCGGCACAATGGCGAAGACCTCCTTGGCGGCGATCAGCGGCATACGCACGCAACCGAGGGTCGCAGGTGAAGGCTTCATGAATCCCCAGTGGATGCCATAGGCTGGCTTGAATTCCATCCAGTAGGTCATCGGATATCCTGCATCGGGTTGGCTCACGCGACGGCGGTGGGCTTGCTTAGAGTAGATTTTGAAATCACCCTGCGGCGTTGGGCTTGCCGATTTGCCGACTGTCACAGGTGTGGCAATGAGGACTTCATTTCCCTCGACCACATACAAACGCTGCGCTCCGGTGCTGATTTTCACTTTCACGGCGGATGGGTTCTTCGGGGCCTTGTCTGGCGGGTCGAACTTAAACGAGTGCGAGTGGGAGGCGGTTTTTGTGGTTTCGCATCCGGTGAGGCCAAGAATGGCTGTGGCGGCAATGGTGGCGATAAGAAGGCGGAAAGTGGATTTGATCATGGGATTTGGTGATGTATGAAGCGGCAAAGAGGCCGCCCGTCAAGCTCTTGGGTGGGCTTTCTGAAGCTCCAGTCGAGGTCTTGATGAGGGCTGCCAGCGGTTGATGCGAAAGTCCGAGGCCAGAATTTGCTCTCTCCAGCCGGTGCAGAGCGCGCATGTGAACTCAATGTCGAGGCCCATGTGGATTGGTCCAAAGGGCGCAATGTTTTTGACTCCCAGCGCGAACAATCTCGCCGCCGGATGGAGCCTTCGACCATCGGTTGGATGCCAAGGGCGGGCGTGTTGTTTTTTTAGATGCACAAAGGCGCCGGCGATCTGGATGAGACCTTTGAAGTAGAGGTGGTTTTCGTCTCGGCATTCCAGCCAGAGGTGCTCCAATACATCATGTGCCTCGTAGTAATCACCTTGGTTGAAACATTCGAAATACCCTGCATAGCAAGGATGGAAACCTGTTCCACCCGAGGCTTCGAGTGTTTCAACAAAGGCCGAGATGCGGTCATGCTTCTTCATGAAATCAATTTCTAATGATCCCGAGTCCGGCGAGTGTGCGGGCGTCGAGTTTGCCGGTCTGGGGCAGGCCTTGGGCGGACTGCCATTCCTTGATCGAAGCGGTGAGCGTCGCATTGGGCAGGCCATTGTGGGGACCGGCGTAGAAGCCCGATTCCGCGAACAGACGCTGGGCAGTGCGAAGCGCCTCGACTTGTGAGGCGGAGTCCGCGCCGGCAAGCGGTCCGCCCTCGAAGAGTGCGCTGATTTTTGTGTATTCCGGAGCCGGGGGTGGCGCTTTGACTCCGAGTGCGTCGAGGGTTTGCTGGTTCAGAGAGCCGGTGACCTTCAGATTTTCGGCGAGTTGAAACCTGCGGATCGCCGCACTTGTTATGCTCCCCGCCGAGCCGTCCACACGGGCTTTGTAATGACCCAAGACCGCAAGCCGTGCCTGCGCCGCGCGAACCGTCTCATCCGCCCCCAGTGGGCCGACGGTGAGGATCAGGAGTAAAAAAATCCACCTCATGCAAGGATGCGGCACGGGTGCTTGTTTTTTACCGGAATGATTAGGCACAGCAGGTAACAAACTTGATTCATTCGCGGCATTCCGTCGAGCATCTGGAGGGTTCATTTTTCCAGCTGGATCGGAAAAATCGACTCTGGCTCGAGCGCGTGTGCCGTCAGAGCCATCTGGGCATCCCTCGCGCTCTCTGCGCAGTAGACCGGGCGTTGTGGAATGGATGATGCGATTTTGAGGAACTCCTCTGCATAGCGCCTCGGGGAATGCGGTGGAGTTGTTGGCCACGGTGTGGCTTTGAGAGTGTTTTTAGAGAAATCTTCCAGGCAAGGGTTCCATGGTTTGCACATATCCCAGGAATCCAAGGGAGGGTGGGAGAGCACTTCCAACTGTGCGTGTCGGCTCAGGCGACTGAACGCCACGGGCCTGTCGCCATGAAACTGCTGCATGGGGAAGATGTTTTGAAAAGCTGGGGGAAGGGTTGCTCTTGCAGAAGCTGCGAGCGAGGCCTGCCGGTGCGCTTCGACCTTTGCGTCGAAGAGCCCGGTCGGGATCAGGATGTCTCGGTAAACTTGCGGAAACTCGAAGCCCAGCGCAGCAAGATCCGGCATGACGGATGGAATGGCCCGCGCAACGAGGGGCGTGCCTACCGCCGCCGTTTCGACAAACGCCATTCCAAAACCTTCCTGCACGGAGGTGTGAATGACCGTCTCCGCGATTTGAAGGAGGTCCATCACGCGAGGGGCGCCGGGCTTGTCGAGTAGGCCGAAATGCACGCGCCAATCATGCCGCGTTGCAGCCTCCTTGATGTCGTTTGCATAGCCGGTTTCATCGAACGAGAATTGCCCGGAGGTGGTCGCCAGAATGGCTTCAGGCCTCAGCCAGCGCGTTAGGAGGACGGCTTCGAGGAGATTCTTTCTTCGAAGAAACCGTGTTGGGTAAATCCAAAGAGGGGCATCGGTTTTCAGTTCTCTCGCAACCCACGCGCGGGCGGCTTCGACATCCGCCGTGCTCGATGGAGAGGGTCTCAAAACGGGGTTGGGCAAGTGGAATGCCCTGTTAGGGAAAAATCTCTCGAGGGTTTGGCAATCATGGAGATTGATGCCTGCATGAACAGCTCGGGCACCGGAGGCGAAGAGCAGTTCTGCCGCGCTGGAAAGTTCGCCGTAGCCGCAGCGTTCAAGTTCCTCCCAGCGCGCCCAGCGTCCGGCGCACCAAAAATCATGATGGTGCAAAACAAGTGCCGCGCCGGTTTTTTTCGATAAGTCGAAGATCTCCCTGCAGAGCATGGCATTTCGGGCCAGAGCAGGATTTTGAAACCAGATCAGCGTGCGGGCGGGGTCGCGGCCATCCATCGCTCGCGAAATGGCCTGGCGGATTTTTTCTGAGATCCTTTCGGGGGTGTCCTGCTGGTTGGAAAAGTAATCGCACGCCGGCTCATGGATAAAGACTGCCTCGCCTGGGAGTCCTCCCAACTCGGGCACTTCGTCCGGTGTTCCTCCGCTCAGCAGGGTCACCTTTTTGAGCGTGTCTCCCGCCGCTGCTGCGATGGCAGGCAGGGTCAGTTCCACAACCCGTCGCACCCCGCCGGGACGCCAGTGGTAGTGAACCACCATGAGGTGATCAAACGGAAAGGCTGGCGTGCTCATCGACGCAGATTAGCAGTTCCGCAGACTTGCTCAATGCCGCGCAGCCAATGAGAGTGAGGCCCGTTTTTATGGCGGATTTCTACCAGCACGGCACGATTGCAACGCTTCATCGGCTCGGAAACCCCGACTACAAGCGCCTTGAGGAGGAGATGGACATGCTGGCTCAGGAAACGCCGCTTGCACTCGTCCTGCCCTGCCATGCGAGGGATTTGCAATCCCCCGTCCTCGCAGACATCGTGGCCGAGCTTCGGGAGGCCCGGTTTTTAAGCCATATCACGGTGGGCCTTGACGGGGGCGGTGAAGCTGATTTCGACACGGCCCGCCGCCTTTTTTCGGCCTTGCCGCAGAAGGTCGCGATCCTTTGGAACGACGGCCCCCGCATGGCGGATCTGCTTGATCAAATGGAACGCGCAGGGCTTGATCCCGGACCGATGGGGAAGGGGCGCAATATGCGGCTCTGCATTGGGCAGGTCCTCGCCGGCACAAATGCCTCCGCCGTTGCCATCCATGACTGCGATATCCTTCATTACAGGCGCGAGCTGCTTGTCCGCCTTTGCTTTCCTGTGCTGCATCCCGAGATGGCATTCCATGTCAGCAAGGGCTTCAGTGCCCGATTTTCCACGCAACTGAACGGCCGCGTCATGCGGCTTCTCATCACTCCACTTCTCCAAGCTATGGAGGATATCGAGGGCTTTGCCCAAACGCTCGGCCCGCTCCAGTTTTTTCGCTACCCGATCAGCGGCGAGGTTTGCCTGCACCGCAGCATCGCGGACTCCGTTTGTTTCCCCTCCGATTGGGGCGTGGAAACCGGCATGATGGCGGATGTCTTCCGCACGGCCGCCATGGAGAAAATCTGTCAGGTCGATATCGCTGAAAGCTACGATCACAAACACCAGAGCCTTTCGGAATCCGACCCGTGCGCCGGCCTAAACAAAATGGCATGCGATGTCGCGCTCTGCCTCATGCGCACGGTCTCTGCGGGATTTGCATCCTCTTCTGCGAACCCTTTCGACGGCCTTAAAGAAAAATACCTGCGAGCCGCGCGGGGGTTGCTGCGCTTCTACGCCGCCGATGCCCGCATCAATACTCTGCAATACGATGCCGAACTCGAGCAGCGCACGATCGAGTTGTTTTCAGGCAGCATCGCGCGGGCTGTTCAAACGCACCTTGTCAATCCCTGCATCCCGGCTGGAGCCCCCTCCTGGACTCAAATTGAATCGAGGCTGCCGGGCTTTGGCGCAGCCCTGAGTGAAGCCGCCGCGAGGGATGCCTGAATTTGATTTTCAATCTTAAAAAATTTTACCGAAAATCCTCTTGCCAAAATAAGGTAAATCCCTAATTTGCCCCTCCCGCTGATTCGGGGGCTCAAGAAAAATCCTCAATCGCTCTTTATCATCATGGCAGCACAAAACAGTCAAAAAATCCGGATTCGCCTTAAGGCATTCGACTATCGCATTCTCGATGCCTCGGCCTCGGAAATCGTCGAAACAGCCAAGCGCACCGGCTCCAAAGTCACCGGCCCGATCCCGCTCCCCACACGCATCGAGCGCTTCACCGTCAACCGCTCCCCTCACGTTGACAAAAAATCCATGGATCAATTCGAGATCCGCACCCACAAACGCCTCCTCGACATCGTCGAGCCCACTTCCAAGACGGTGGACGAGCTCCGCAAGCTCAACCTTCCCGCCGGCGTCGACATCACAATCAAAATCTAATCTAAAGCCATGAGCATCGGACTTCTCGGAAAAAAACTCGGCATGACCCGCATCTATGATGAAAAGGGCCGTGTTACTCCTGCCACCGTCATCGAAGCCGGCGGCAACCACATTCTTCAGGTCAAAACTCCTGAAAACGACGGCTACTCGGCCGTTCAAATCGGCTACGGCGAACAAAAGCCTCAGCGCGTTGGCAAGGCTATGACAGGCCACTTCGCCAAATCCGCATCGACCCCGAAACGGTTTATTCGTGAGTTCCGCCTTGCGGACGGCGAAACCGCTCCGGAAGCGGCTGCGCTTCCGGTGACCAACTTTGAAATCGGCCAGTTCGTCGACATCATTGGCCAGTCCAAGGGCAAAGGATTCCAAGGCACCATCAAAAGGCACAACTTCGCTGGACAGCCTGCCAGCCACGGTTCCACGATGCATCGTCGTAACGGCGCCATCGGCAACCGCTCGACTCCTGGCCGTGTTTGGAAAAATATGGGCATGCCAGGTCACATGGGCGACGAGCGCATCACTGTTCAAAACCTCCGCATCCTTCAAGTTCGCGGAGAAGAAGGCGTGCTCGTAGTCGCAGGAGCGATTCCCGGAGCCATTGGCTCGTTCGTGGTCGTTCGCCCGTCCAAGAAAAAGTCCGTCAAAAAGTAAAAAAATTTCCCGGAGTTGGTTCGGGGTTTTCATAGCAAGGTGCCCGTGGAGGAAACTTCACGGGCACTCTTGTTTTCAGCGCCCATTCAGGCGCGAGGCCTGTTTGGATGTCCACACGCAGTTCTCTCCGGCGCTCACAGTGACGCCGCCGCAGCACCCCGCGCGGCAGCGCGCAAACCTTGGGAGGGTCGACCTCCGGCTTGACCCAAATATCCCCTCGGAAGCCAGCTAATCACTCCCGGACACCACCGCCTCAAATTGGTCTGAAATCACGATCAAAACGAGTCTCCATGGGGTGGGTTCTACCACCCGCATTCATCTGGCGCGTCCGCTACGGGTTTCATGCGATTCCAGGTCGTGTTTTCGGTTGCGCGCTCACGGTGTGCTGCAGTTCGCAAAATTCCGGCACTTTTTTACTCAAAAACCTCCCTCTCCAGGCTGGATTTTTGACAAAAAACGAAAAAAGTTGGCCCGGATTATGCTCTTGATAAACCACTATATATTGTGGTTAGTAAAAAAAAATCCACAACATAGAGATTTTTTTTGACTTTTTGGGGTTTGAAAAATAAAAAGCACACCCACTTGCCCGCGCATGCCGTAGATTGCATGCGGAAAGACCCGCCAACGCAGTTTCAAACTCAATTATTCATTCAAAAATGCCTACCACCACCATCACACTCGGAGACCGCCAGTTCATACTGGATCGCGACAAGGCCGAAGCCGCATTCGCCGCCAAGCGCGTCATCAATGGACGCCAAACGATGTTCTTCAACATCCTGCCCTTGAAATACACCTGGGCCTACGACCTCTACAAAAAAATGAAGGCGAACCACTGGGAGCCCGAGGATGTGCCGATGCAGAAGGACTGCGAGCATTGGCGCGATACGAGCGGCACGATCTCCGATGTGGACCGCTGGATCATCAAGATGGGCATCGGCTATTTCTCCGCCGCCGAGGGCATCGTTGGTGACAACATTCTTCATGTCATCCGCGAGGCGGTCACAGCTCCCGAACTCAAGCTGGTTCTGGGTCGCCACGCGCAGGAGGAAAACATCCACGCCGACTCGTTGGTTTATATGATCAGCTCGCTCGGCATCAATCCGCACGAGTGCGAGGCCATGTTCGAGGATGTGAAGACGATCAAAAACAAAACCGATTTTGTGGTGAGCAACAGCCGTGCGCTCCGCCGCGACATGGATTTGACCGATCACGAGAACAAGCTCGCTCTGGCGAAGAATATTTTTCTTTTCGGCCAGTGCATGGAGGGAACGCAGTTCTACGGCCTGTTCGGAATGGTGCTCGCGCTTTACCGCCAAAACAAATTTCCCGGCATCGGGCAGATGTTCAGCTACACGCTGCGCGACGAGTCGAACCACATCGAGCTTCTGCGCCAGCTCTTCCAGGACCTCGTGGACGAGAATCCCGAAATCTGGACTGAAGAATTCCGTGAGGAGTTGCGCTCGACAATGGCCGAGGCCATCTCGCTGGAAAAGCAATTCATCCGCGACTGCCTGCCGGTCGCAGCCGTGGGTCTCACGGCCGACGAATTCTGCAGCTACATCGACTACATTGGCGACCGCCGCCTCGTCGGTGTGGGCCTCGAGCCGCTCAATAAAAACCTCGAAAACCCGTTTCCGTGGCTCTCTGAAATGATGGAGATCAGAAAAGAGACGAACTTCTTCGAAGGCCGGGTCACCGAATACCGCCGAGGCATTGATCTTGCCGGCGTGAGCGACGACGAACTCTAAAAAAATCCAACCCCAAAAAAGAAACATGCCTCGACACCTCTCACTCGACGAAGACATCGCGCTGAAGCGCCTCGTCACCATGCCGCGCGACCAGAAGCCCGACTTCTCCTGGCGCGAATCCATCGCCACCCCGGCGCACCCGCTCACGGGAATCACGGTGACCCGCACCAATGGCGACGAACAGTCGTTCAACCTCTCTGATGTCGCCGATGAAATCGGAGCCGCTCTCACCGACCTGCTCTTGTCGCGCGAGGAGAAAAATATTTTCAACGAGCAGAACCGCGGCTTCGTTGCGAATGTGGCCCACTCCGTGGCTCTGAGCCTCGCGGAGCAAGCCCAGAAGGGTGGCTCGCTGCGCCTCTCCGAGCATGACCTCTCGCTCCTCATCGAGAAGGCGCTTATCGAAAACGACGCACACGATGTCGCAAAGAGTCTCGTTTTCAAGCGCTCGATCCGCTCCGGAGACGCTTCCGCGCTCGCCATGGAGTCCGAGCCGATGAATGTTCGCCTGATTCGTCGCAATGGTTCGGTGGTTCCTTGGATGGAGTCCAAGATTGAATCTGCCTGCCGCCGTGCCTTCCTTTCCATGAAGGAAAATGCCGAGGCGGCCGCCTCGATTGCCCGTGGCGTCAGCGACCGCGTCCGCGCCCGCGATTCCGCCTTCGTCCACATCGAGGATGTGCAGGATCTCGTGCAAGAGGAACTGATGCGCCAAGGCTACTACAAGGTTGCCGAGAGCTACATCCTCTACCGTGCCCAGCGTTCCAGCCACCGCGAGGAAGTCGTCAAAACCGAAGCCGAGGCCGAGATTAACGACATGCAGGAGTCGCTCATCATGGTCGTTCAACGCGATGGCCAGAGCGTTCTCTGGGATGGATCCGAACTCCGGAAGCGAATTCAGTTTGCAATGATCGGACTCGACCTGAACCTCGACGCGCTCCAGATCGAGCGCGAGCTTCGCCGCTCGCTTGCCACCGAGGTGACCGAGGACATCCTGAAAAACACGGTCATTCTCAACTCCCGCACGCTCATCGAGCGTGATGCGGATTTCGCAAAATTCGCGGCCCGCATCATGCTCTCGTATATCTACGAGGAAGTCCTTGATTGGAAAATCCAGCGCGATGGCATCGAGGGCCTCCGCGATGCGCACCGCAAGGCTTTCAAGAGCTACCTCCGCACGGCTGTTAGCATTGAGCGTCTGACGCCGAAACTTCTGGGCTATGATCTCGACGCCCTTGCTGACGCCATCGATCCAACCGCCGATATGGATTTCGATTTCCTCGGCATCCAGACGCTCTACGACCGCTATCTCATCATCGACAAAACCAAAAAAACACTGCGCCGCTTGGAGACTCCGCAATTTTTCTGGATGCGTGTCTCCATGGGGCTCTTCCTGGACGAGCCTTCCAAGCGCGAGGAGTGGGTCGTGCGTCTTTACAATCTCTACAAGAGCCGCCGCTTCTGCTCCAGCACGCCGACGCTCTTCAATTCCGGCACCCTGCACAGCCAACTCTCCAGTTGCTACCTCTACAAAGTGGACGACTCGATCGAGTCGATCATGCAGCGCGGCATCGCCGAAAACGCCTACCTCTCGAAATGGGCCGGCGGTCTCGGAGGCTCATGGACAGCGGTTCGTGGCACCGGAAGCTACATCAAAGGCACGAACGGCGAGAGTCAGGGTGTGATTCCCTTCTTGAAGCTCCACAACGACCAACTTGTCGCCGTCAACCAAGGCGGCAAGCGTCGCGGCTCGGGCTGCGCCTACCTTGAGACCTGGCACAACGATGTGGAGGACTTCCTGCAACTCCGCCGCAACACCGGCGACGACCGCCGTCGCACGCACGACCTCAATACCGCCAACTGGGTTCCCGATCTTTTCATGAAGCGCATGGAGGCCCGCGAGAACTGGACGCTCTTCCGCACGAACGAGGCTCCCGATCTCCATGACAGCTACGGACGCAAATTCGAGGAGCGCTACCTCCACTACGAGGAACTCGCCCGCCAAGGCAAAATCACGGGCAAGGAGGTGCCTGCCATCGATCTTTGGAAGCAGATGCTCAAGATGCTTCTCGAGACCGGTCACCCGTGGATCACATTCAAAGATCCCTGCAACCTCCGCAGTCCGCAGGACCACATCGGAGTCATCCACTCCTCGAACCTCTGCACCGAGATCACATTGAACACCAGCGAGGATGAGACAGCCGTCTGCAACCTCGGCTCGGTTGTGCTCAACTCGCATCTCAAAGCCGACGGCTCGCTCGATCACGAAATGCTTCGCGAGACAATCCATGTCGCCATCCGTGCCCTCGATAATGTCATCGACATCAATTTCTACCCGACCGAGGCCGCGAAGCGATCGAATGTGCGGCACCGTCCGATTGGTCTCGGAGTCATGGGTCTCCAAGACGCACTCTTCATGCGCAATGTCAGTTTTGCGAGCCAGGAGGCGGTTGATTTCAACGACGAGTTCATGGAGGCCATCGCCTACCATGCGTATTCGGCATCCAGCGACCTCGCCGCCGAGCGCGGGCCATACAGCAGTTTCCGTGGCTCGAAGTGGGACCGTGGTTTGCTCCCGCAAGATACAATCGACATTCTCGAGCGCGAACGCGGTGTCAAAATCGATGTGCCGCGCGGCGGTCGCATGGATTGGTCGCCAGTCCGCGAAAAAATCAAGAAGCAGGGCATGCGCAACTCCAATGTCATCGCGATTGCCCCCACAGCCACTATCTCGAACATCATGGGCACCACGCCTTGCATCGAGCCGAACTACAAAAACCTCTACGCAAAGGAAAATCTCGGAGGCAAGTTCACCATCCTCAGCACCGAGTTGGTCCGCGACCTGAAGAAGATCGGAAAATGGGACACCCGCATGCTTGAACAGATCAAGTATTTCGAGGGCGAGCTTGGCAACATCGAGGACATTCCAGCCTCGATCCGCGAGAAGCACCGCACCGTCTTCTCGATTCCTTTCGACTTCGTCATCGACGCCGCCGCGCGTCGCCAGAAGTGGATCGACCAGTCCCAATCCGTTAACCTCTTCATCGGCGAGCCCGATATGAAGATCGCGAGCCACATGTATCGCCGCGCCTGGCACACGGGTCTGAAGACCACCTACTACCTGCGCACGCTCGGCGCCTCCAGCATCGAAGGCCCGACCACAAATGTGAAAAAGGAACTTCGCGGAGTCGTTGCCGGGCCCAAGCCCGAATACACCGCCGAGGAGAAAATGGCCTGCTCCATCGAAGCCATGCGCAACGGCGGGGAATGCGAGGCTTGCCAATAACGGCAGGCCTCCATTTTAAACCAAACACGAACAACTCAAATTCACATCAATGAGCACACCAGAACTTCCACTCGTCGGCATTGTGGCCAACCTCGATCCAGAGGATGTCAAGGCCCTCGCATCCTTCGGCACTTTTGAAACAGCAACACCGGGAACGGTGGTTATTGAACAGGGAATTTCCCACGGGAAACTTTTCCTGATCACCAATGGCGTGCTCCAGGCCCGCCGCAACGACCAAGGCAACGATGTGCTACTCGGTCAAGTGCTGGAGGGCGAATGGATGGGCGAGGTGGATCTCTTCGACCCCTCCGAGGCTGTGTGCTCCGTTGTGGCTGTCGATGAGTGCCAGTATTGGGTTATCACCCGCGACAACCTGGAGGAGTTTATCAACAACCATCCCTCGTCCGGCATTCTCTTGCTGATCGGTCTCTCCACCACTTTGAGCCGCCGCATCCGCGAGGTAACCCGCAAATTGGCCGAGCAGACCGAGCTGAACAAGTTGCGCGCGTAACTCATGTATTGAGTCTTACCCATGGTTAAATCAATAGCACTTGCTATCCTCCTTGCTTCTTCGGCCCTTCACGCCATGGATTCAAAGGGGGCCTTGGCCTGCCTGGAAGCGCTTCCGGAAAAGTATCGCAATGGAGTTCTGAAGCTCTCCGCCGATAACGCGGACCCAGATCCCGATACTTGGTATGTCTCCGCCCAAGCCGGGCTTGATGACAAGGGGATGCGTAGCATCCAGGTCGCGTCGGGCCAGATTGTTTCCGACAAGCCTGCACTCGGTTTGCGTGAGATTTTTTCCTCCGCCAAGCCGCTCGACCTCTCCAAGGTCCAACTCGACTCGGGCGAGGCTTTCGATATTGCTCAGCAATACGCCGGTGCGAATGGAAAACAGATCGGCACAGTCAGCTTTGCGCTCAATCAGCAAGGCAGCTCCGCCGTGCCTATCTGGTCCATCTGGTGCTATGGGCCAAATGGAACCTACTTCGGCGAGATGCAGCTTCTCGCCACCGATGGCACCGTGATCTCGAACGACGCCTTCCCGAAGAAGCCCTGAAGCTTTAGCGGCACTCACTATGGCATCCGGCAAAAAACGGATCGATGCAGCACTCGTCGAACGCGGCTTTTTCGAGACGCTGGATCAGGCCGCCCGCGCCGTCATGGCCGGCCAGGTTTACATCAAGGGCCAACCCGTCACCAAAGCAGGAACGCCCATTGCGTCGGATGCGGACATCAGCCTCGCCGTGCGCGAAAAGTATGTTGGCCGGGGCGGCTTGAAGCTCGAGGCGGCGCTGGATCATTTTTCCATCGATCCCGCGGGTCTTGTTTGTGTCGATATCGGAGCCTCCACTGGCGGATTCACCGATTGCCTTTTGCAACGCGGTGCGGCCTGCGTGCATGCGGTGGATGTCGGGCACTCGCAGCTCCATTGGCGCCTGCGGGCCGATCCGCGCGTTATCTGCCGAGAGGGCTTCAATGCCCGCTTCCTCGAGCCTGGCGACCTCTTGCCTCCTCCCGCGCTGGCGGTGGGGGATGTGAGTTTCATTTCCCTCACGGCCATTCTGCCTGCGGTTTTCAAGATTCTTCCCGAAGGCTCGGACGCCGTCTTTCTCATCAAGCCCCAATTCGAGGCCCCCAAAGGATCCCTGCCCCCAGGGGGAGTGGTTCGCGACGATTCTGTGCGTTTGGCCTGTGTCGAAAAAATCCGCAGCTTCGTTGAGCAATCGGGTCAACAGTGGCTCGGCCACATTCCGTCACCTATCACGGGGCATGATGGCAATGTCGAGTATCTGGCCCACCTCAGGCGCGCGGGGGATTCTCTTCGGCCAAATTAGAAATTGAAATTGAAGCTCGTGTCGAAGCGGGTTTGGAGCTCCTCGTTGTTCGCCTGTCCGGTAGAAACCTGGAAGGTGTTCTGCCAAGCCAGCCACTCGCGAATGCGCCAGTAGAGAGAGGCATTGGCCAGCCAGTAGGAGGCCGGGCCTTCGACCGGATTGGGGAGTTTCTCGCTGGTCAGAGAGACATACTCCGATTGCTCGTAGCCGGCGGATAGCGAGACATTGATGCCCTTGAACAACTGCTGGGCCACTGTGCCCAAGAGGCCGCGAGTGATGTTATACTGATCCGGCGACAGGCTGGAAAAACCTTGGTTCTGGTAGACCGAGAGTGAGAGGCGGGTTTTTTCCCGCATATCCCATCCTGCCACCAAGCTGAAATTCGGCCGAATATCCGCGCCTTGCATGCCGAACTTGGCTTTGAAGTAGGTCTTCTCGGTGGGCGTGTAATTGATCCCCGCCGTGTAAACCGGCCTCACGCCAACGAATTCGGGGTCGGGAATGTTTTGATCCAGCACATAGCCCACACCGCCGCCCGCGTCCACCGAGAGCTTGGGTGCGAGTTGGTAGGTCAGCATAAGCATGGCGTCGAAATAGCGCCTTCCCTCAGTGATGCCACCGCCGAATTCCTGCAAATCCTGACCTGCGCTCAAAATGAATCGCACATTTGTTTTTGGTGTCACCAGATAGTCGGCAAAGAGGCTGGCAGAGGCCAAAAGGCTGTTGCTTTCTGGTTGCGGGGTTTCACCTGGGGCCACCTGGGCATCTGCCGTGTTCGAGTAGGTTGCGGAAACGGCCCCGCCGACACTGAATTCCTCACGGATGATATAGCGCACCGAGAGGCCGCCGGATGCAGTGCTCTGCCAGTTGTTAGCTCCGGCGACGGGGTCGTAGCCTGTGCCTGAGGATGCGCTGATGTTCAGATTCACCGCGAGGCGGCTTGTGTTGTATCCGATATCAATTCCGCCGGTCATCGAAAGCGGGTTGCGCTGCACGCCGGTTCCAGCGGCCGTGTAGTCTTGGTTGAAATAGTAGCGATAGCCGGCAGCGTATCTGGCCGCGACATTCCAGACGCCTACTTCCCGCTCGTAGGTGACTGCGGCAGTAGGGGCGGCAAAGAAGCTGTTGTTGTCATTGAAATCCGTGTCGCCCCCGACGGAATTCTGCGAGGAATATTCCCAACCGGTGATGAGCCCGAGTTGAAAATCCAAGGGCCCGAATCGAAGCCTGCGGCGCAGATTTTCCGCCATGCGATCCATCGATTCGCTGAAACCTTCCTGCGGCATCTCCTCATCCGTGACGGGTTCTCCCACTTGCTCGTCGGTTTCATCCTCCAGCCCCCCGCCCGTTTCAAAATACTGCGGAGTCACAGCACGGTCTTCCTGCGGACCTTCCCAGCGGGATCGGAACTCGGCTTCGCGAACGGTGAGCACCGTTTGCGCCATGGAAAACGTGGGGGCGCAAAGGAACACAGCAAGCAGGAAGAGCACCTTCCATGCTTTTATCGATCGAGCGCAAGACTGGCTCAATGTCTGAATGAGGCTATGCATCAGCAAAGTTATTCACAATCAATCGCCACCCTCTGGATATTTGATTTTGTTGAAGTGAGACAAATCATTTCGGGGAGAATTGTTTTTTAAATTGTTTCGTTGGTGATCAACTTTTGAACCGCGCGAATCATATATTTTTTGAGCGTTGAGTCGATTATACTTTGGTAAAAGGCGATGAATGATGCTGAAATGACTTAAAGCCTTTGATTTTTCAAGCTCCGATAAGGCGGGGAGGTTTTTATTTGAGTCCAAGGCGCTCCGTCACGAGCACGAGTTGCGCAAGGGAATCCACACCCATCTTGGACATGACGCGACCTCGGTGGACTTTGATGGTTTGCTCCACAACTCCGAGGTTTGAGGCGATCAGCTTGTTTGGAAGTCCTTTGACAACATGTAATAAAACTTCCTTTTCCCGTGTGCTCAGTTCGGCGTGTCTTTGCCTCCACTCTTTGATTTCCGCCTTCGCTTCCAACATGCTGCGGGACTTTTCGAGGGCGGTTCGGATGACTGCGAGAAGCTCGTTGTCTTTGACGGGCTTGGTCAAGAAATCGATGGCACCGGCCTTAATGGCGCGCACGCTCATCGGAATGTCCCCGTTTCCTGTGATGAAAACAATGGCGAGGGCTGAGTCCGCTTGGACGAGTTGCTGTTGCAATTCCATTCCTGACATGCCGGGCATCGATTGATCGAGAAGAACGCAACCTGCACCATCTTTGTTGGCTGAGGATAAAAATTTCATCGCACTGTCATAAGCCTGCACGGCAAATCCCTCGGCCTTGAGGAGTCTCCCAAGAGCTTTTAGGAGGGCGGTTTCGTCGTCGACGAGGAATACAGTTTCGGGTTGCTTCATAGATTTTCAGGCACAAGGGGGAGTTGGAAATGAAAGGTCGCGCCGTGGCTTTTGTTTGCTTCGGCCCAGAGGTTTCCCCCGTGGGCGCGGATGATGGTTTGGCAGATTGTCAAACCAAGGCCCAGTCCCTTTGGCTTGGTCGTGTGGAATGCCTCGAAGATTTTGTCGCTTTGCTCGCCCAGACCGTGGCCATTGTCCCTTACGGAGAACCGGAGCCATCCGCCTTCGTTGATACAGCTCAGCGACAGGTTTTTCTCTCTTGCGTCGTTGTCCTCCATCGCCTCGCAGGCGTTTTTAATGAGGTTCCAGAGAACCTGTTCGATGGGAATCCGGTCGGCCTGAAGCAAGGGGAGTTTTTTCGAGTGGCGTCTGGAAACTTGGATGTTCGCCGATTTGAGGTCCGGTTGTGCCATGGAAAGCGCCTGGTCGAAGAGCGTGTGTGGAGAGACGGTTTCCAAGGCTGGCTTGCCTTGGCGGAGGATCGACCGTAGGCGCTTAATGACATCCGCCGCGCGGATATCCGCGCTCACGATGTCATCCAGGATTTCACGCAGTTCCTTGAGGTCGGGATTCTCGCGGGCCATCAGGCGTTGTGCCGCCTGTGCGTTGCTGAGAATGATGGCAAGAGGCTGGTTGATCTCATGTGCCAGCGAACTCGAAAGCTCGCTCACCGACGCCACGCGGGCGATGTGGGCCATCTGCTCGCGTTGCCTTTCCGTCTCGGTCGCGAGTGCGCGCTGGGAACTGACATCGATGCCGATTCCCACGAGATGAGGTTCTCCGGCGACTTCCACCGGAACCATGCGGAAAAAGTGTCGCGCTGTGCGACCGTCCCTTCGGGCTAGATCGAACTCCACCTCGTGGCCGCCTTGTTCCAAGGCCATGTTTCGCGCCCCTATCAAAATCTCCTTCTCCGCTTCGATGCAGAAGTCCTCGGCTTTCATTCGCGAGGTCTCGTCATTCGAGTATCCCGTGACGCGTTCGTGCTGTGAATTCCACCTCACCATGCTTCCGTCGGATGCTTGCAAATACAGCATGCCGGGAGCGCTTTCAAAGATGGCGTCTGTGAGTTTTCTTTCGCTCAGTAGTTCGCTTTCGCGGATTTTTAGGTGCTCCGCCAGCTTGGCAGAACGCAGCATATCCTCGCTGAGTTCGACTCCCATCACGATCAGGATGCCTGCAAAAAAGAGACTCGCCACAATCGGCATTTCGATGAATCCCCAGAGGGCGAACATCATTTGAATCGACAGGGCGAGGACGAAAAAAACCGCGCTCAGGCCGACGCGGATCGCTCCGGGACGGTGTTGGCCTTTCGCGCTGCGCCAAGTCGCATCCACCAAATACCCCGCGAGCACCAGCAAGCTGATCTGTCCGATGATCGAAAATGGGCTGGGAATGCCTTCGACCACGGTCACCTCTGTGCCGAGAAATTTAATGCGAACCAACTCCTCGATGCTCGTGTAATAGACCATCGGAGAAAAAATGAAATTCACCAACAGGCTTAGAGTTCGCAGGCCGCACACCGTCCACTCCAGCCAGGGACGGCCCGAGCCAAGATAAAAGTGGATGAAGCCGACGAGCGCCAGCGTGACCAGCCAGCGCATGACATTATACCACTGCAAGGCGTGGGCGTAGGCCACCATGTCCGTCTGCTGCATGGTCCAAAGCTCGCATCCGGCCATGCCGGCTGTCGCCGCAGCCATGATGCAGAACATGAGGCTCGCCATTTGCTGCCTCCTCCGCAGCCACACAAACCCGTGCACGCCGGCCAGCGTGAGCGAAGCCGCCGCCGTCATCGACCAGATGATCGTTACCCAGTTCACTTGCCGAGTCGGGCTTTGACAACGCGTCTTGCCTCCGCGATGAGCAGGCTGCACGCGTCGATGCAGAGGAGGGGAATTTCTTTTTCCTTGATTGGAACAACCGGCGGCGCGGCCTCGGCGGGGATCGGCCACTGGATGCAGCGTAGGCAACCGGGCGTGCAAAGCGAGTCCACAATGCCCTGCGCCTCCTCGTCCGTGATCAATCCCGTAACGCGATACATGCCGGTCTGGCGGTTCACCGTCTGCCGCAGAGGCGAGGCAATCTTCTCGCCGCGCAGGAGCGCCCGCCAGTTCGCCAGCGCGGCGGGGTAGAGGAGATCCAACGCCAGATGCAATTCCGCCAGCGAAGCAACGCGAAGAGCCCAGCCATGCTTCAGGTTCGGCCCGGTTTTGAGCGGTCTGTAGGCACCGGCGTCGTCGTAGAGTGCAATGGCGGCGGCATCATGCGGGTTCTGAAAAATCTCCAAATCTTCGCGCCCAGTGTCCTCGGCGTGGCTGATGAGAAATCCCTCGCCCTCGGCTTGAAAAACAGCCTGCCCGATTTTGTGGTATCCCTCGGCCACTGCTGCTTCAAGAAGGTCGTGGAGTGTTGAGGTAGCTGCGGATGTGAGAGTTGATGAATAATTCACAGGACGCGGCGAGATTGCCTTGCCATGGCCTGTTATTCAAGCCGCCATCTTTTACGGGGAAAAACAAAACAGCCGGGTTCTTGCGAACCCGGCTGAGTTGTTGAGTTTTGGCTTTGGGCCAGAGTGGCTGGACTTAGTAGTCCATGCCGCCCATTCCACCCATTCCGCCGCCCGGAGGCATGGCGGGAGCTTTTTCCTTCTCGGGGAGCTCGGAGATGAGAGCTTCCGTGGTGAGGAGGAGTCCGCTGATGGATGCGGCGTTTTGGAGCGCGCTGCGGGTCACTTTGGCTGGGTCAACGACGCCGGCTTTGATGAGGTCCACATATTCGCCGGTGGCGACATTGTAGCCTTCTGCGCCGGAGCGTTTCTTGACTTCCTGCACGATGAGCGCGCCTTCCTGGCCGGCGTTGTCGGCGAGGGTGCGGAGAGGTTGCTCGATGGCGCGGCGGATGATGCCAGCACCGATCGCTTCGTCGCCCGAGAGCTTGAGTTTGTCGAGGGCTGCCTGAGCGCGGATGAGAGCGACGCCTCCGCCGGGGACGATGCCTTCTTCCACCGCTGCGCGGGTGGCGTGGAGGGCGTCTTCGACGCGGGCTTTCTTCTCTTTCATCTCAGTCTCGGTGGCTGCACCGACATTGATCACGGCAACGCCGCCGGCGAGCTTGGCGAGGCGCTCTTGGAGCTTCTCGCGGTCGTAATCGCTGGTGGTTTCCTCAATCTGGCGGCGGATTTGACCCACACGGCCTTGAATGTCAGAGCCGGAGCCTTCGCCTTCGATGATGGTGGTGTTTTCTTTGTCCACCACGATGCGCTTGGCACGGCCGAGGTCCTCGAGTGTGAGGCTCTCAAGCTTGATGCCGAGGTCGTCGGTGATGAGGCGTCCACCAGTGAGGACGGCGATGTCTTCGAGCATGGCTTTGCGGCGGTCGCCGAAGCCTGGAGCCTTGACGGCGCAGACTTGGAGCGTGCCACGGAGCTTGTTGACCACGAGTGTCGCGAGGGCTTCGCCTTCGACATCTTCCGCGATGATGAGGAAGGGTTTGCCGGTTTTGGCGATCTTCTCGAGGATCGGGAGCAGGTCTTTGAGGCTGCTGATTTTCTTCTCGTGGATGAGAATGTAGGCGCCTTCGAGGGAAGCCTCGAGGCTCTCGGCGCTCGTCACGAAGTAGGGCGAGAGGTAGCCTTTGTCGAACTGCATGCCTTCGACGACGTCGAGGGTGGTTTCGATCGATTTGGCTTCTTCAACCGTGATCGTGCCGTCTTTGCCGACCTTGTCCATCGCATCAGCGATGATCTGGCCGATGGTGGTATCCCAGTTCGCGGAAACAGTGGCGACCTGTGCGATCTCCGAGCTGTCTTTGACTTTCTTCGCGATGGTTTTGATTTCTTCCACGAGCGCTTCGACGGCTTTGTCGATACCGCGCTTGAGGTTGGTCGGGTTGGCGCCAGCGGTGACATTCTTGAGGCCTTCGCGATAGATCGCTTCGGCGAGAACGGTCGCTGTGGTGGTGCCGTCGCCAGCGGTGTCGCTGGTTTTGCTGGAGACCTCACGAATGAGCTGGGCGCCCATGTTTTCGTAGGCGTCTTCGAGCTCGACTTCTTTGGCGACGGTTACGCCGTCCTTGGTGATGGTCGGGCTGCCGAATTTTTTGTCGAGGATGACATTCCGTCCTGATGGCCCGAGGGTTGCTTTGACGGCGCGTGCGAGTTTCTCGACACCACGAAGGAGCGCGTGGCGTGCTGCTTCGTCGAATAGGAGTTGTTTTGCTGCCATGTGATTAGTTTTAAGTTTTAAGGATTAAGTTTTAATTTTCTGTTAGCCGATGATGCCGAGGATGTCGTCCTCACGCATGATGGTGTAGGACTCGCCTTCGACTTTGACTTCGGTGCCGCCGTATTTGGAAACGAGGACTTTGTCGCCGACTTTGACGGTGAACTCGACGAGTTTGCCATCATCATCGCGCTTGCCGGTGCCGAGGGCCACGACTTGAGCTTCCTGTGGTTTTTCTTTTGCGGAATCAGGAATGATGATTCCACCTTTGCTGATTTCCTTCTCTTCGAGCGGCTTCACGAGCACGCGGTCTCCGAGAGGTTTGATGTTTGGGTTTGCCATTGCTTTGTGTGTCGTTGTTTGTTGTTGGTTTTTAACAGGCTCCGGTTCTGTGCGAACCGGAGCGGGTTGTTAAAGTGGTTGGATTTATTTCTTCTTGTCTTCGTCGAGGACTTCGAATTCGGCATCGACGACATCGTCCTTCTTGGCCTGTGGCTCGGATGCGGCTTCGCCTTCCTGTTCAGGAGTCGGCCCGGCTGAGGCTGCGGCGGCCTTGTAGGCTGCGGTGGTGACTTCCTGGAACTTGGTTTGAAGGTCGTCGTAGGCGGCCTTGATCGCGTCGGAGTCGCTGCCTTTGAGGGCTTCGCGGACTTTTTCGATCGCGTCTTCGATATTTTTCTTCGAAGCGCCATCCACCTTGTCGCCGAGCTCCTTGAGTTGCTTCTCGCACTGGTAGGCGAGGTTGTCGGCGTTGTTGCGGATTTCGATGGTCTCCTTGGCCTTGCGATCGTCTTCGGCGTGCGCTTCGGCTTCCTTCTGCATTTTTTCGACCTCTTCCTTAGAGAGACCGCTGGAACCGGTGATGGAGATTTTCTGCTCCTTACCGCTGCCGAGGTCTTTCGCGGAGACATTCAGAATGCCGTTCGCGTCGATATCGAAGGTCACTTCGATCTGAGGAACACCGCGCGGGGCTGGCGGGATGCCGTCGAGATGGAATGTGCCGAGATTCTTGTTGTCGCGGCTGAGCGGGCGCTCGCCTTGGAGGACCTTGATTTCCACTCCGGGCTGGTTGTCGGCATAAGTGGAAAACACATTCGATTTCTTGGTCGGAATCGTCGTGTTGCGCGGGATCATCGGAGTGGCGATGCCGCCGGCGGTTTCGATCGCAAGGGTGAGCGGAGTCACATCCAGGAGGAGGACATCCTTCACATCGCCCTTGAGCACGCCGCCTTGGATGGCTGCGCCGATGGCCACGACTTCGTCGGGGTTTACACCCTTGTGGGGCTCTTTGCCGATGAGTTCGCGAGCGGTCTCGATGACCTTCGGCATGCGTGTCATGCCGCCGACCAGAACGAGTTCGTTCACATCACTCTTCGTCCACTTGGCGTCGCCGAGGCAGTCTTTCACTGGCTTCAGCGTGCGCTCGAAGAGGTCGTCGGTGAGCTGCTCAAGCTTGGCGCGGGTGAGCTTTTTCTGAATGTGTTTCGGCCCGGTGGCGTCGGCTGTGATGAATGGCAGGTTGATCTCGTATTCCTGCGTGGAGGAGAGGGCGATCTTGGCTTTTTCGCCTTCTTCTTTGATGCGCTGGACGGCGTCGGGCTGCTTGGAGAGGTCGATGCCTGAGTCGTTTTTGAACTCGGCGATGATCCAGTCCATGATGCGGTTGTCCCAGTCGTCACCACCGAGGTGGGTGTCGCCATTGGTGGCGCGGACTTCGAAGACGCCGTCACCGATTTCAAGAGCAGAGATGTCGAATGTGCCGCCGCCAAGGTCATAGACGGCGATTTTTTCGTCCTTCATCTTGTCGAGTCCGTAGGCCAGCGAGGCTGCGGTGGGCTCGTTGATGATGCGCTTCACATCGAGACCGGCGATCTTGCCGGCATCTTTTGTGGCGTTGCGCTGGGAGTCGTTGAAATAAGCGGGGACCGTGATGACTGCTTCGGTGATTTTTTCACCCAGCTTGGCTTCGGCGTCCGCTTTGAGCTTCGCGAGGATCATCGCGGAGATTTCCTGCGGCGAGAAGCTCTTGGGCTTGCCGTCAATCTCGACTTGGATGTGTGCGTCGCCGTTGGCGGCTTTCACAAGTTTGTAAGGCACGCGGTGCTCTTCGCTGCGGACTTCGTCGAATTTGCGGCCCATGAAACGCTTCACCGAGAAGATTGTGTTCGCGGGGTTCGTGATGGCCTGGCGTTTGGCGGCTTGGCCTACAAGGCGCTCACCGGATTTTGTGAAGGCGACGACGGATGGTGTGGTGCGTGCGCCCTCGGAGTTTTCCAGCACGACGGGCTCACCGGCTTCCATCACCGACATGCAAGAGTTTGTGGTTCCTAAATCAATTCCTAAAATTTTTCCCATAGAGTTGAATGTTGCAGTCTCTTTGTTAGCAATTCGCGAGCCTGAAAAGAGGATTTAATATAAAATTAAGCAAGTGTGTTATTTGTATAATTATTCGGACTCTGGGCTAGGGTCTAAAAAGCGACACTATGTCTCATTATCGCCTGCGGAAGCGCCAAGTGTGACACAGGGGTTGGCACAACAAAGTCGTTTATTCGCGATTGAGTCGCAGAGGAACAGGTCAGATCGGCTTGATCGGAATGTGTTCGTTTTTACTGCTACACTGGGGGCAAATTTGAATGCGGGCTTCGGGATCGGCTTTGTATTGGAAGGCGCAGATGGGACACCGGGTCCACAAGCGGAACCGGC
Source organism: Terrimicrobiaceae bacterium (assembly GCA_044345595.1). GTDB lineage: Bacteria > Verrucomicrobiota > Verrucomicrobiia > Chthoniobacterales > Terrimicrobiaceae > UBA967. The sequence goes on along the minus strand of JBIJAV010000027.1, from coordinate 7,213 downwards.
GCGCTTCGCGGCGACGGCGAGCGATCTCGTAGCAGATCCATGTGAAGAGGATTCCCGCGAGGAAGATGAAAAGCGCCGTAAAAACCAGCCATGGCAGGGGCATGCGGATCATGGTTCTGTGGCGGGGGGCGCGCCGAAATGGAGGTTCACAAATCCCCACGCCAGCGGGATGTTTTCGGCCGGGGCGAAGCGAAGGGATTTGAGGGCTTGGAGTGCCTGGAGATCAAGGTCTGCATTGCCGGAGGAGCGGGATGGCAGGATGTGGGCGACAGTGCCATCCGAGCGGATGCCCACAAAAAACGAGGCGGAATCGAGCGAGTCGGTATCGGTTTTTCTTGGACGGAGAATTTCGCGCGGAGGCTCTGGCCGGCGCTCAGCCAGTTCCGGTGAAGCTGTGAAGCTGTTTGAGTCTTGACGGATTGCGGAGGCGTTTTGCTGGCGTGGAGGTTTTGAGATGGCAACAGGAACTGAGGTGAGAGATGCGTCGTCGTTCGTTTTCCTTCTTGGGGGCATGTTGAGGAGGGCGGTTTTGGCCGAGGCGTATTGGGGAACATAGATGGCTGTGGATTCCCGGTTGGTGGAAGATGGATGGCGCGGAGCAAACAGGGCGGGGTCGTTCGAGGCGAGGATGGTCTCGAGTTGGGCGAGTTCATGGCTGCCCTCATCGAGGAAATAAACGCGTGCTGGCTTCAGTCCATCGGCTTTCACAGGCGGATTGGCCACCGAAAACAGGAAAAAAATCCCGCCGTGTGCAAGCGCCGCGAGGACGAGCATGCTTGGCAAGAGGAGGTGAATGCGGTGGCGGTGGGGCCACTTGAAAAGCAGTGCGGCGGATTTCACTTTTCTTCCGATGTGGCAATGACAGTCGGGTAGCCGAGTCCAAGCGAGATGTTCATGACGGCGGCAAGCTTTTCAAATGGCGCGTGCCTGTCAGTCTTGATGATAAGCGTGTGGTGTCTTCCCGTGCGGGCGCGGAGTTTGTCGCGAAGCTCCTCGAAAGTGGTTTCCTCATTCTCAAAATACACGGCGGAGAGCGGCGCGGCGACGATGCTGATGATGAGCGGATCCCGCTGAGGGGCGAGCAGGAAGGGGGAATCCGGCACAGAAACGCCCACTCCAGGCTGCAGCAGGAACGAGGTGCTTAGGATGATAAAAAAAATCAAGATCAGCGCCACATCGAGTGATGGCGCGATAAAAAGCAGGGCTGGATGCAGGCTCGGCGAGCGTTGGAGTTTCACGCTTGGTCGTTGGATGGGGAGCGGAGGATTTCGAGCATCTCGATGCCCGCACGCTCGATGTCGTGCATGGCATTGTTCACTCTCGCGGAAAGGTAGCTGTGGGCGACAAATGCCGGCAAAGCCACTGTGAGAGCGGCAGCAGAGGTGAGTAGGCTCTCGTAGACGCCGCCTGCGATTTCGGCCGCCGTGGCATAGCCGCCGTGGGTGGTGATTTGCTGAAACGCCGTCAACAGGCCGAGGATCGTTCCAAGCAAGCCGATGAGCGGCGTGGCATAGGCGATGGTGGAAAGAAGGGCGAGGTTGCGCTCTAGGCGCGGAACCTCGAGTTGGCCTGCCTCCTGCGCGATGTCGCGGAGTTCAGTTCGAGGCGCGTCATGCCGCAGAAGCATCGCGTGGAGGACTCGGGGAACCGGGCCAGGTGATGCCGCGCACTCTTGGATCGCTTCGGCGTAGTTTTTATTTTTGATCAGATTCGCTAACCCCCGCAGGAAGTCTCCCGTCTGGATCGATGCGCGGTGGAAGTAAATGATGCGCTCCAGGAAGACCCCGAGGCCGGTGACGCTGCAGGCGAGGATGAGCCACATGAGGGGGCCGCCCTTTTGCACAAGTTCCATCATAGTGGCGTTGGTATCTAAATGATGCGTCGCCCGGCGGCAATGGCATTCAGCCCTCCGTTGCCGGAGCGGGGAGCGCCAGCGGGGTGCGGGTGAGTTCTGTGAGAGCAGCGGTCATTTTTTCACGCACGCCAGGGACGAATCCCCGGTCGCCGTGGAAGACCAGCATGGTCAGGTGCTCTTTTTGAAAAATGCTGAGCGGGCCTTTTGCCGTGTGGAGGGTGACGGCAGGGATTTCTCCAATACCCATGTCCTCCGAGGCGTCGTGCATGGCGCGGAGCATGGCGGCGGCATTCGAGCTGAGCGATACGATGTCGAGTCCCTCGGGGATGTTGTGCGAGGCGACCACTTGGTTCTCGGAGGTGAGAACGCAAGACTGGATGCCAGGCAGACCACCGCAGAGTTCGACAACGCGGCCGGTGCTCAGGTTTTCATCCGTCATGAAGAGCGCCTGCAAAGCGTGTTGATCCGGGATTTCCGATTCCGCTGCGGCGTTGGATGGCTGGGGCTCTGGAGCGAGGGGTTTGAGCGTCAGAAAAGTCGTCTCCGTGACGCGCTGGAAGGTGGGCAGATTGCTGATGATCTCCGCAAGTCTGCGAGGCGGGGGGTCGCTCTCCGGCTCTGCAGCGGCCTCGAAAGGCTCCGGCAGTTGCTCGATTTCCGGTTCATCAGGGGGCGCGAGAATTTTTCCCAGATGCGCCGAGGGCGAGGGAATCTCGTCACGAAACAAAAAATCGTCCGGCTCCGAAGGCGTGGAATCCCTCGTTTCCAGAAGCGTGTAGGCTTTGGCGATGCGGTGGGCAGGCAGGCGGACCACTCCGCTCAGGGACTCGATCAGGTCGGGCTTGAGCTTCGCCAGCAACCGAAGTGAGAGGGTGGGGACAATGTGGGAGCAAATGTGGCCGGCTGGGAGATCGATAGTTTCTTCCTCATCGATCGGCCGCAAGAGTTGTTCTTGGGGAAGACTGCCAGCGATATCCGCAAGCCTCAGGCGCAGCGTCTGCGGAGCCGCGCTCCGGTAGGCGGCGGACTCTGCTTCGAGGGATTGCGTGACTGCGGACATATTCTTTGTGTTTGTCGAATCGGTCTGCAAAGGCTATCCAGCAGGGCTTATTTAGCAATCCTGTGGAATTCGATTTCAAATTCACCGCCGACGGGTTGATTCCCGTGATCGTCCAAGAAGCCTCCGGCACCGACCGCCCCTCCGGCCGCGTCCTCATGTTCGCCTGGATGAACCGCGAATCCCTCGCCATGACGCTCGAGAAGGGACTCATGACCTACTGGAGCCGCTCACGCAGCAAACTCTGGCTCAAAGGCGAGTCCAGCGGCCACACCCAGCGTGTCGTCCGCTGGTTTGTCGACTGCGACAAGGATGTCCTCCTCTTCGAGGTTGAACAAGAAACCGGCGCTTGCCACACAGGCTACGAGAGCTGCTTCTTCCAAGAAATGGACCGCTCCGCCCAACTCCTACCCGTCCGTGAGGAAAAAATGTTCGACGACGGCAAGGTTTATCAAAAGTAGGCCAAATATCACTGCAACGGAACTTGCGTGAATTCTAAGCCTGCCTGATGGGCTCTAAAAATTCCGTCACCCTGTCCGATTAGAGCGCGTCTACCTAATAATTTGGTGTTTTATCAAAAAAACTCGCGGCTTAGATTTTATCCACATCCCAAGCCACAATCGTTCGGGCGGTCTTGCTGAATTCGACGCCGATGAGGTGAGTAGGTTTCCCTTCAGCCAAGTAAGGCGCGGCGTAGTTGCGATCTTTCAGTTGGGCGAGGGCGGAGCCATCGGGGGTATTCTCGACAACCTTGAATTCAAAAAGATAAACCCTGCCGGCGAATCGCATCGCCATGTCAAGACGCCCTGCGTTGCTGGATTCCTCGACTGCGATATTCAAACCGAGTGATGCAAACAATGCATAGAAAACACTGGCATAGTAGCCTTCGTAGTTTGCCACCGGGTTGTTGGCATACCACTGGTGTGGAATCGAGGCGAAGAAGGCTTTCAAATGCTCTCCAATGCCGGCCAGATCGTTAGCAAGCAGGAGGTCGCTCAAGCGCGAGCGGGCAAGCAGGCTCGTGTGACTATCCGGCGTCCAGTCGAACAGGATTCCATTATTGAGTGTCTGGTAAACCTCGCGGTTCGGGTAGCGAAGCTTGTAATAGAATTGATCAAACTTCTCGGTCTGGGAATCAATCGTGAGATATCCCGCTTGAAAAAGCAGCGCCTCGATCGAGATTTTTTCAACATCGAATGTCGAGAGCAGTGCAGCGTCAGTCTGCAGATACCCAAGTTCGGGAAGAAATGTGGGGCGCTCGCGGAGGAGCTTCAGAAGAAAAGTGGGTGATCCGGTTTCATACCAGAATGGCTTGAACACGCGTTTTTCAAAAAGGAGGAGAAGGTCGAAGGGATTGTAGACCGACTCGCCAAGCCAATTGTAGCCATTATACCACTCTCGGATTTTTTCCCGGTCGAGGTCCGTAAGTTCGGGCCCGAAGACGGTGTCCACATCTTGATCAGTGTAGCCACAGATCGCGCTGAACCGGGGGTCCACCGTGATGTCGTTGAGGTGGTTCAGTCCTGAAAACAAGCTGACCTTGGAAAACTTCGAGACACCGGTCAGGAAAACAAACTTTAAGTCGGCATCGGATCCCTTCAGCACGGAGTAGAGGTTTTTCAGCCCCTCCCGCATCTCCAAGGCGACATCGGGCTTGTCGATGTTGTCGAGAATCGGTTTGTCATATTCGTCGATGAGAACCACGGAACGCTGACCGAATTTCTGGGCGGCTTTCGAAATCAGTTCGGAGAAAATGCCCGTGATCGATTCGCTCCCGCATTTCACGCCCAATTGAATTTGAGAATTGCTTAGGGACTCGCGGATTTTTTCATCCAGTTCCTCCCGGTTCCTCAGAACCCCGTCCGAAAAACTGATGTGGATCACAGGATGCTTCTTGCTCCAATCCCAGTTCGACTCGGCATGGAGGCCGCTGAAAAGTTTTTTGTTCCCTTCAAAAAGTTCCTTCAGCGTATCGAGAAAGAGGCTTTTGCCAAACCGGCGCGGGCGGGAGAGAAAGTAGCAGCGTCCGTTGTCGATGAGCTCCAAGGCAAACTTCGTCTTATCGATGTAGTAGCAATTCTCCTCGCGAAGAATCGCAAAGGTCTGAATCCCGATAGGGAGTTTCCGGCGGCTCATGTCATGAAATTTAGACAAGATTTACAAAACTTACAGAATCGAATTTTGATTATAATGAACCATCTGCAAATCTGTGCTCGGCCTCACCCCTCGAACATCTTCAGCAGCGCTGGCACGCAAATGCTGTCGCGGTCGTAGCGCTCGGCGATGAGTTTTCGCGCGTTTTCGCGCAGGGAATCAAAGCGCCTCGGCTCGGCGAGGGCCTCGCAGACGCGATTGGCGAGGCCTGGGATGTCGAAAAAATCCACAAGCAGGCCGGTTTTTCCATCCTCGATGAATTCCATGACCGGCGGAGTGCTGGAGCCGATCACCACGCATCCCGCCGACATTGCCTCGAGCATCGACCATGACACGAAGTAGGGGTAGGTGAGATAAATATGGGCCCGCGAGAGTTGCAGCACGCGCAGGTGGGCGTCGAACGGCAGCTTGCCGAGGAAGTGCACACGCGAGAGGTCCATGCGCTCGCCGACTTCTTTCAACAGCCTTTGCCGCCATGTCAGACCATCCGTCGGCTTGTTGCCATACGAGGTGTCATTCTCCATTCCCGTGATCAAAACCCGCGCCTGTGGCCTCCTGGAGAGGATTTCCGGCAGGGCACGCATGAAGACATGAAAGCCCCGGTAGGGCTCCATGTTACGGTTCACGAAAGTCAAAATCTCCTCGCCGGCGTGCACCGTGGTGCCATCGGGCAAGGTCGCCTTGGCCTCGGGATTCGGGCGAATTGTTTTCGTATCGACCCCCTCATGCTGGATCAGCAGGTCGCTTTTCAGACTCTGCGGAAATAACGATGCCTGCCAGCATGTCGGCGTCCATCGCACATCGCAATCCTCCCACGCCAGCAACGAAGTGGCATTTTTCATCCGCACCTCGAGCAGGTTGTCGAGGTTCATTCGGAACTCGGGATCAAACCCGATATCCGCCCCGCGCGGCCGGTAGTAGTATTCGAAATAGCCCGAGATTCGCGCCTCCGGAAACGCCTCGCGCAAGAAAAGCGTGTCTCCCCAGCCAGTGTGCGCGGCAATGACATCCGGCCGATAGCCCTCCTTCTTCAGCGCCAGACACAGCCTCAGCACCGTCTGCCCGCGTAGCGCATTCTCCTCCGTGCCCCGCAAATAATGATGCGTCTCCTTCGCCGCCCGCCGTGGCAATTTGTAGCCAAGTAACCTTGCCCCCTTCACCATCCCCGCCTGCCGCTGCGCATTTGCATGCTCCCCCACGCCCAAAACATCCGCCCCTTGCGCGACCAAATGCCGAGCCACATGCAGGAACTGGCCAGGGAAATTCGGGTGGATGAAGAGAAATTTCTTTAACATGATCTTCTTAGGAGCTTGGCATGAAAGAATCAGACGGGCCAAGATTGACAAGATTTCATGCCTGTATATTTTATTAAATGCCCATTCTCCCCTTCAAATAAATTAAGTTTTTTTTCGAATCGTCGATTATTAAGAATGCCTTCAAAAAGAATTTTAAACTGATTCCAAAAAACGTGATTAGAAACCTCGCATCTCTAGCTGATTTTTTACCGGATAATTTCATGCAACCTTCCTGCGCCGGACCCTTTTCATTTGGTATTTCCTGATCGAATATGGCCTCTCAAAGTTACGGGACTGTAGCTGCTTTCTATGCCGCAAGGACCGGAATTAAAGGAAATTCTGCAGCTGACACATTGGGTTTTACTCTTGGGGCTGCATTTAATGACGACACACTGGCCGGAATGACTGATGCCTTGGCTGGTCCGCTCCCTGATACTGCCTGGGAATACCTTAGCCTCTCTGGAAACGATGACAATGTCACTCTTGGTGCGAATGCCCAAGCCGTTGGCATAGTTTCTGTATCTGGCGGGGCCGGAACGAATTTTCTAGACGCCTCAGCCTACTCAGTCGCTATCACTCTGCTGGGAGGGAGCGGAATTGATTCTCTTTTCGGTGGAGACAGCAATGACTGGCTCGATGGCGGCACCGGAACAAGCGCCAACTCACTACGCGGCGGCGCTGGCAATGACACGCTCGTCAGCTCCGGAACCAGTGAAGACCGATTGGATGGAGGCACCGGCCAGGACTCGATGGTGGGAGGAGGGGGTAATGACACCTACTTCGTGGATGACACGCTGGATGCGGTTTTCGAATCGCTGGTTGCCAACTCTGCTGACTGGGTGATCGCTAATG
>JBIJAV010000051.1:0-15050 GCA_044345595.1 Terrimicrobiaceae bacterium | reverse complement strand
GGCGTTGATGAAGGTGCCGAATTCTCCCTCGGGCGAGAGGGCTTGGTGGAGACCGAGGGCGTGTGGAATCACGAGCCCCTCGATCGCCGGAATGATGCGGCTCTCCACGTTCTCATGAAGAATCGCGGGGAGGAGGCCGTTTTTATCGGCGGTGGCGCTGATGGTCTCCGCCGCGCGGTGGGCCTGATCAAGGGCGATGGCCGCGCGTTTCTTGTCGCCGACGGCTGAGAACAGATCGGCCAAGCCGACATAGCTGCCCCAGCATTTCACGGCGAGGTAGAGGTTGTTGCGAGCCTGACCGAGCGAGACATCGAGGCTGTCGTAGGTCGTGATCTCGCTGCCGCCGGCGCAACGCGAGCTGTCGAGCGACATCACGCCGTCGCGTTGTGCGGGATCGGGGTGATCGCGGTTGAGCAGACTGGTGAGGATTTTTTGGAATGTGGGGAGATTCTTTTTGCGCCAAGCCGTGTCGCCGGATTGCTTCACATAGATGAGCGCGCAGACAAGCCAGTTCACCAGCTCCTCGTGCGACATGTGGGAGAAGCAACCGTGGATTCCGCTCTTCTCATAAACCGAGCGCTGCGGCGGCGAGAAGTGGTTGGTGATCCCCATGTCGTGCGTGAAGGTGATGCCGCCCGGATACTCGGTCGAGTCGCCCGGAAAACGCACGGTGTCTGTGTAAGAGTAACGCTGTAGAAACCAGTCGAGCTCGTTGCGCACGGTCCACGGATTCAACTCCATCTCGAAGAAGAGTTGGTCTATCGTGAGGTCGAGCGTATTGAGCATCCGGTATTCCCCCTCGTTCACCACCCATAAAGGTTTCCCTTCGCATTCCAGGAACTGTGTGCTGCCATAGTAGCTGTGCACGGATTGCGCGAGCATGAAGGAACGGGCCTCGCTGAGCTTGGCCTTGGCGATTTTTTTATCGAATGCGTCGCCCCGTTTTTTCAGGGCGCTGAAGTTCTTCAGTGCATAGGCGGCGACCGCTTCGATATCCGAAAAGTGTCGCGAGTAGTGGTAGCTGGTGAGTAGGCCCGTAGTGGGTCGGCCTTCGCGGAAAAAACAAACCGCAAAGCGAAAGGTTTGTTTCTTCCCTGCCTTGGCGTTGCACACCAGCAAGCCCACGCTGCCGATGCCGAAGGAATGGTTGAAGGGATCTTGCTCTTCAAGAATGTCCTCAACGCTGAGTCCCAACGAGGCATGGACGCCGGGCGAGTCGCTGGCAATGGCCACCGATTCACGGCAAGCGATGCCGGAAATTTTTCCCATGCCTTCGAGAAGGCGCATGCCGCGCGCCGGATTGTTGCCTTGAAAGCCAAAGACCGCGCGTCGGTCGGTTTTCGATCGCGTGTTGTCCACGGTCAACTCGACGGTCAACGCGGGCACATAAGCCAGAAGGAGATCTTTTTCAGAGGCCTTTACCGGTTCGGGTGCAGGCATCACCGGAGTGTGGATGGAAAAGGTCAGATCCCCTGCCGTCCATGTGTCGCATCCTGCCGTGAAGTCGCGCCGGATGCTCTTGTCGGGCCAGCATCGCGGAACTACGCGCTTTTGGACTTCCACGGCTTCGACATCAAAGTTGGCCCTGTCGTTCGCGGTTTCCTGAAAGAACGGCAGGCAGTTGATGCTCTTCTCGTCGGCGATGCCGATGAAGACATTCTGATCGGCGGGCTTGCCGAGTTCGAGTCCCAGGCCACCCTTGGCACCCTTGGATCCGAGGGTGAAACTGGCGAAAGCGCCGATGGGTGAATGCTGGGCGTTGAAGAAGATATTTGAGTTCATTTCGCTGAAGCGAATTTCATGCGGGCCGCGCCGAAGGTTTCACTTTTTGAAATACCCTTTTGCATCCGGCGGGCGGATGGCGGTGAGGGTGCCGTTGTAGTGGCGGAGGTCGCGTGCCTCATACGGGTGAGCGGCGATGGCTTCCTCGTTGAGGTCAATGCCGAGGCCGGGGGCGTCCGGGATGAACATGCGTCCGTTTTCGAAGCGGACCTGCTCGTTGCAGATTTCGGAACGCCATGGCACATCCACTGCCATGGTTTCGTGGATGAAGAAATTCGGCGTGCATGCCGCGACCTGCAGGGTGGCGGCGTTGGCGACGGGGCCGCTGGGATTGTGCGGGCAGAGCGCAACATGGCGCGCCTCGGCCATCGCGGCGATTTTCTTGAGCTCTCCGATGCCGCCGCAGTGCGAGATGTCGCATTGAATGAAATCGGCACAGCCCATGTCGAGGAAGCGCGATGCTTCCCAACGGCTGTAGAGTCGTTCGCCGGCGGCGATGGGCACGCGGCTGCGCTGTTTCACTTCGAGCAGGGCATCGAGGTTGTCCGGCGGCACGGGTTCCTCGAACCAGAGGATGTCAAATGGCTCGAGTGCGCGGGCGATGCGCACGGCGGTGGCGATGTTGAAGCGGCCATGACCTTCGATGAGCAAATCGACTTGGTCGCCGACGGCATTTTTCACGGCCGTGATGTTTTCGACGGCAAGGCGCAGGTCGGCTTTTGAAATGTCGAGGTATGCCGAGCCGAAGGGATCCCACTTGAGACCGGCGAATCCGGCGGCGACCGCCTCGCGGGCTTTGGCCGCAAACTCATCGGGCGTTTTCGCCGGAGCGAACCAACCGTTGGCATAGCAGGGAACCGAATCGCGCACCTTGCCGCCAAGAAGTTGATAGACTGGCACACCGAGCGCCTTGCCTTTGATATCCCACAGCGCCATCTCGACGGCGGATAGCGCGCTCATGTAAACCGGACCACCGCGGAAATAGGTGCTGCGATAAGCCTCGTGCCAAAGCTCCTCGATGCGGTGCGGATCGCGGCCGACAAAGAGACGCTCCAACTCGCGGATCGCCTCGGCGACAGTGGTTTCGCGGTATTCGAGCGTGGCCTCGCCGATGCCGTAAAGGCCTTCGTCGGTGAGAACCTTCACGAAGACCCAGTTGGTCCGAAAGGCGTGACAGATGATCGGTTTAAGTGCGGTGATTTTCATGAGAGGAGTTTGTAGCGGTAAAGACGGATGCCCTCCGGCGCGAGCGGAGAGGCGGGGTCGACGGCATCATTTTCGGAGCCGGGTTCGTGCGCGCTCACCGCGGTGAGGCCGCGGAAGGTCGGATGGATATTGACGGGATGATCGCCGGAGTTCACGACGATCACACCGGCGCTCTGCGCGTTCAGGCGCGAGGTGGCAGACACACCGTCGTGGCCCGCAATGCCCTCGTCGCCGAGATACGCGCCGTGACGCAGCAGGTCGGCATGACGCGTGGCAAACTCACAGAGGCCTTTGATGTAAACGCGGCTCTCGGCCGATGAGATCCGCTGCATCAGCTTCAGATCGGGTGGGTAGTAAGTGCAATCGGAGAAGGCATCATCCGCAGGTTTTTCACCGCGCTCAAGGTAGCGGAGATCAGCGGGCCAGCGGGCCTCGATCTCGTGGCTCAGCCCGTGGAGCAAAGCGTGATTCGCTTGTGCGGCGTCGAGTGCGGGCGTGCTGAAGCGCTGGATGAGCGGCACCTCGGGAAAGGTCGCGCGGAAGAGACCGGGAAAGTCGTTTTTACCTTCACCGATGAATTCATAAATCGGCTTGGGCGCAAAGCCAGTGCCCCAACCGTGAAACCAACCCATGTGCGGTGTGAGGGCGTCGAAAATCCCTTCGGTCATGATGGTGAACTCAGGGTTGATCGCCTTCATTTCCTGGCAAAGCTGCGCATAGAATTCGATGCGCTGCTCGGCGCGCGCGGCATCAGGCGTGGGATGGTGATGGCTCGGATTGTGACAGGGATAGCCAGGCGAGACCCCGATCTGATCGTAAAGAATGCCGTCTGCCCCAAGGCGCTCGGCCGCGACGGCCAGCTTGCGCAGTTGCGCATGCCAGATCGGCGCTCCAAAGCAGCCGCACGAGAAAGTGACCGGGGTGCTGCTGTTGAATTTGCGGATCGACGAGGTGCTGGGCTCGTGGTTGGGCTGCCAGGCGCACGCGTCATTGCCCTGCCAGCGATAGAACTCGGTGGAGTTGTCGATGAGTTGGCCGTTGGCGTATAGCACGGTGCGCAAACCAAGCTTGCGTGCCTCTGCCAATGCTTCTCGCAACACCGTCTCACCGCCCATTGCCGGATCAGGGTGGTATTCCGGATAGTAGCGGTCGTGCCCGCCGTGTGCCCAACCGAAGAGACCCACAGCGCTGAGACCATGATCCAGGGCCAGCTTCCAGACCTTGTGCAGATCGTGGTAATTCCAATAGATCGCTCCGTTCTGTTGCTTGAGGATCGCGAGAAACCAGCCGGTTTGCTCCTGGGGCCATGCGGGTATTGAGCTTCGCGAAAACCATTCATCAGCCCAGCGGCGGTAGCTGCGCGCGGCCTCCTGCCACTCGCCCGAATAAGCCCTCAGGACAATGGGTGCCGAGGTCCACTCCGCACCGGGACGCAGCCATGGCTTTTGCGAAAGCCACCAACGGGTGCCATCGCCGGTTCCTTCCGCGCGCCACCACAGCGCGGAGATGGATCGATCATGACGCCCAAGATACCAGCCGCCGCGAGGTCCGGCCATGGCCGACCAAGCCATCGTGCATCTGCCCGAGGGATAGCTCAGATCCACCGACTTGATGGCATGCGGGTTCTCTGTGCGGGTGCCCAGACCATCGGGCAGGAGCAGCGAAATCCCCTCGCGTTTTTCGACATGAAGTTCCGGTCCCTCGATTTCCTCCAGCCTCCATTCGGAGCCTTCATGCCGCGCGTGAATCGTCCATGACACCGTGTCGCCCTCAACCGTTTCCCTCAATGTCAGGCGCACCACACCACCACCCGGGCAGGCTGCTTCGGCATGGAATCCATCGGCGGCAGCGGTGAATTCTGTGACGGCCACACAGACTTTCTTCGCAGGGAAGGAAGGTGTTCCGGGTGAGCGGAAGTGGCATTTCAAGCCACGAAACTCAAGGGAGGGCAGACCAAGCGATTGGCCATGTTTCAATATCGAATCGGGTATCGGATGTTTCATAAAATTGGTGTCAGATCTCCTCGGGCACTCCGGCAACCATCGTTCGCGCCGAAAGCCCCAGTTGGGCGCAACGCTCAAGAAAGGGCGCGGGGGCCTGCTGGTTTTCCAAAAAAAGATCGTAGTGGTGAGGAATCACCAACGAGGGCTGCAAAAGCTCCGCGATGAGCGCCGCTTCCTGCCATGTCTGGTTGCCGAGGCGGCCGTTGATGCAAAGCAGCGCCAGCGAGACTTGCGGCGTCAGTTTGTGAATCCGGCTTTGCAGATCCTTTGCCAGCGCGTTGGAATACTCGGTGTCACCGCTGTGATAAATGCTCGCAGCCCCGCAGCGGATGAGGAAGCCGATGCCATGAGGATCGCTGTGAATCGTCGGCAAGGCGGTGATCGCAAACGGGCCTGCCTGAATTTCCATTCCCACATCCAGCGGCAAGATTCGCTTCTCCGCCACTCCCTCGGCGAGAGCGAGCGGGCGAACGCTGGCGGGTGCGATCAAGGAAGCTGTAGGATGGGCGCGGAGAATCTCTGGCGCACCCACAGGATCCCAGTGGTCCACATGGCAGTGGGTGCAAAGCAAGGCGTCGGGAGCGAGGTCTTGCGCATTCATCGGCACTGGCACGATGCGTGTCGCGCCCTTCGCTGTTGCGGCATCGCTCAAGTAGGGATCGATGACCAAGCGAAAGCCATCTTCCTCGAGAAGATAGCCGCTTTGGGTGAGCCAGGTGAGTTTCATGACAAAAAATTCAGCGCATATGAAGTCCACCGTTCACATCGAGCACGGTGCCGGTGATGTAGCGTCCACCGGGTCCGCATAGAAAGGCGACGGACAGGCCGATATCCTCGCAGGTGCCGAGCCCCAGCGGCACATTGCGGCTTAGAGCCTCCACGCCCTCACGGCCGTGGGTTTGAAAGAGCAGGTCGGTCTCGATGATGCCGGGGGCCACGCAGTTGACGAGAATGTCGTGCGCCGCGCCGGTGCGCGCCACAGTTTTCGTAAATCCGATAATCCCGGCCTTGCTCGCGGCGTAGTGGGCGTGACCCTTGAGCGCGCCCTGATGTCCCACCACCGAGCTGATGTTCACGATCCGCCCGCCACCGCGTCCGCGCATGGCGAGCATTGCCTCCTTTGTGCACAGAAACATCGAGGTGAGATTGGTGTCGAGGATGCGATTCCAGTCCTCAAGGCTCGTCTCGAAAATATCCTGGGCGGCTGAGGTTCCGGCATTGTTCACCAGAATATCGAGGCGGCCAAAGCGTGACTCCACTTCGGCGAACATGCTTCGGACGGCTGCCTCATCCGTCACATCGGCCACCACGGCAAAAGAACCCGGCGCAAGCACCTCGACTTGCCGCAGTGCGGCATCCACCTCGTCGTCACGGCGCAGGCAATTCAATGCCACGCGTGCACCCTGCCGCGCCAATTCCAACGCAATCCCCAGCCCCAATCCACGCGATGCACCGGTCACCAAGGCGCATTGGTCCTGCAACGGAAAGGCTGCATGGGAGTTCGCTCCGGAGGAGGTTGGGGAATCTTTCATGGATGTCTATTCTTGGCCCGACGCGCTGAAGAGGCAAAACAACCCGCTTTACGGCTGCGGGCAAAAACTTGTCGATATCGGACATGGAAAATGCCCGAGATTATCACCCTGGAACAATCAGGCTTTTCATCAGACGCTGGCGGAATTCACGAGGCCGGCACAGCTCGTGACGAAGAAACCAGTTGGAGAAAAATGCCAGATCGCTGAACCCGAGCGAGAGAGCCACCTGCTTGATTGTGAGGGACGGGGTGGCAAGCCTGATCCGCGCCGCCTCCGCCCGCAACTGGTCCCAGTATTCATGGCAGGTCTGGGAAAAAGCCAGGGCGTGAAGCCTGTTCAGTTGACGCAGGCTCAGACAGTGCCGGGCCGCGATGGCATCGAGGTCCGGCGAGATGTCCAATGGCAGCGCTGCGATATCGCGCCGCACCGATCCAAGGCGCGCGTCGATATCCTTGCCTTCCAGTCCTTCAAGTTGGGGTGCCAGAATCCCAAGGAAACTGCCGAGAAAATCCAGGAACGCCCCTTGCACGGCCAAAAACTCCTCCATGCCCAAAGGAACCGCCGGCAAGTAGGCAAGGCTGATTCCAATTCGGCTCTTTTCGAATGCCGACAGCAACGCATTTGCCTTCTCCTCCAACACGCCATCCCGATCCTCGCAACATAGAATTGGCGGCCAGCCAAGCTTCGCCACCACCTCGGCATCGAGCCGAAAGTGAATCGACACCATCTGCGTGCCAGCCTCAGCCGACTGCTGACGCGGCCCCGGCGGCATGAGCACCCACGCCGGCGCCTTCAAGTGGTGGGTGTCCTGATCCAGATCCACGCGAATGCCACCTTTCTGCAAATGCCAGATCGTAAAATGCGAAGGCATAAAGCTGCCCTTGCGTCCGGATTCCGGGACGGGGCCAGCATAGACGCGCCACAAGCAAAGCGCTCCGCCAAACCATGGAAACACCGAACTCATCGATTTCAGCCAGTATTCATTTCCGCATGGATGAGCGTCGAGTTGATAATTTCGCTTATGCGACGGGTCTCTAAAAAGCCTGGAAACAAAGTTGCTTTTTCTATAACATGACTATCTATTGTTATAGAAAACATTTCATTATGTCAGCGATTCAAACCACAAATAAGGTGAGAAATCTAGCCAAGCGCTCCCCGCTTATTTCAAGGTCGGAGGCGCTGGCGGTTGGCATTCCTACGGTAACACTCACCCGTCTCACAAAAGCAGGAACTCTACAGAGAGTCGCGCGGGGGCTTTATCAACTGACCGATTCCGAGGGCTACAATCACCCTGATATTCTCGAAGCTGCCCTGCGTGTGCCGAAGGGTGTGATTGTTTTACTGAGTGCTCTGAATTTTCATGGGATTGGCACCCAAAATCCCAGAGAGGTCTGGATTCAACTGCCTGCCAATTTTCCGACGCCGAGGCTTTCTCATCCTCCCATTCGGGTCGTGCGAAGCCGTATTCCTGAGGTATTCAGCGAAGGTGTGGAAACGCATACCATCGCCGGGCGTCCGGTTCGTATCACGAGCGTGGATCGAACGATTGTGGATTGCTTCAAGCATCGCAACCAAGTGACGCTGGAGGTATGCTTGGAAGCGCTGCGGGAGCGTATGCGGGACCGAAAGGACAGTCTTCAAAACCTTCATCGTTATGCCGAACTCCAGGGTATGAAAAAAATCATGCAACCCTACATGGAGGCTTTGGCGTGAAAAATCTTGGCGCCTCGGTGCGTGAAATCCTAAGGAAGCTACGTCCGCGCATGCAGTGGTGACATATGGACAAATGGCAATAAGTCCATATGTCATACCAAAAGAAAATCGTTCTCCTGTCGGGACGGCCATTCCCCTCTTTTCCGATGCAATGCCCGATTTCAAAGGGAAATTGGTATGAGTAAGTCGACAGTTCCTGCTCCCACCATGAGGGATTGGTCTTTTTTTATGAAAATATTGACCTAATCTGGGTTCGTGAGCAGTCGGTCTGGCATCAAGAAAAAGTCTTCGAGTCTCGCTCGTGCAGTGGTTCCCGCGCAGTGCGAGCCTGTGCTGTCGGCTCTGGGGCAGCTCATCGAGCTCCTTGAAGAGAGCACCGGGTGCCGGATCAGTTTTGAGGATCTCACGGGGGTCAGCTTTCATGTCGAGGATTTGGCTTTGCCCGGCCGCTTGCGCATCCACACCTGCGAGGCCTGCATGTTTGCAAAAAGCCGTCGCGAAACGCATGCCGACTGCATTCGCAACAAAACAGCCGTGAACCGCTTGGCCACGCGGCGGAAAAAAATGTTTTCCGGCCAATGCCACATCGGTCTGACCGAACTCGTGGCGCCGTTGATGTATCAGGGCCGCGTGATGGGCGTCTTTTTTCTGGGCTCGGTGGTGGTGCGCGAGACTGCCGCTGCGGCGCGTCAGAAGCTGCGCAGGTATTGTGAACGCGGCGGTCTTGATCCAAGACCTTTCCTTGCCGCTCTGGCCAAGGCTCCGCAAATTTCCGCAAAAGAGATCCCCAGCTTGGAAGCGCGCTTTCATTTTCTGGTTCGGGTGGCGGAGGCGCTTGTGGAGAAGTCTGCGCTTCCCGCCGAGCGATATCGCACGGTCGACGGAGCGCACAAGGTCGCCCTGCATTTGCTGCCGGTGCTTGTGCAAGGCGCCATCCGCTTTCTGCAGCGTCACCATGCCAAAGCTGTTTTGCTCGGAGACATCGCAGAGCACTTGAGATGCAATCCCGATTACCTAAGCCGGATTCTCAACCGCCATCTGCCTGGAGGGCTTTCCGGTTACCTCTCGCGCATCCGCATCGAACATGCCCAGAAGCTCATTGCCGGGGGGCGACTGAGCATGGGAGAGATCAGCGATCGAGTCGGATTCACCGATCAAAGCTACTTTGCCAAAACATTCCGCAAGCTTGTCGGCATGACTCCCGGCGAGTATCAGGCGCAGCTTGTTTCCTGAGCCAGCGCCTCTCACCGGCGAGATTTTCATTGGGGGCTCGTCAGTCGGCTGGGCTACGGAATTTTACCAAACAAAAGTCAATATTCTCATAACGAAAAATCCGGCCTTGGGATAAGTTCGTTTCGATGACTACACACACACCCTCAGTCGTGCTCAAAAGCATTCTCCTCATGGCGGTCGGGATCTTTGCTATGGCTGCTTGCAAACCGAAGGCTCCGGAATTTTCATTGGTGAAAGACGGCAAGCCGCAGGCGACGATCGTCGTTGCGAAGGAACCTTCCAAGACGACGCTCTTCGCGGTGCAGGAGCTCAATGAGCATCTCGAGCTCGTTGCCGGCGCGAAGCTTCCGGTCGTGGATGATGCGGCGGAGGTGAAAGGGCGTCGTGTGTTGGTCGGCGAGAGTGCTGCGACGCGCGCGCTGGGAATCAATACGGCGGATTTCAAACATCAGGAGTATCTGGTGCGCGCCACGGCCGACACCTTGGTGCTGCTTGGCAAAAAGGAAGTGGCAGAAACGCCCTCAGAGCTTTTTGTTCCCGGCAAATGGGGCAAGGCGCTTTCTTTTGATGGCAAGACCACGATCCTCGACATTCCCCAATCAGGCTTTCATGACGCCGAGGGAACGCTGGAGTGCTGGGTGCTGATGGATGGGTCCGCGTCGGGCGCTATCCTTCGGGTATCAGGCGCGGGAATTGGTGGCGTTCCTGGAGTTCGAAGCGGCAAGGATCATGTGATTCTCCTGCGCGAGGGGAATAAGATCCGCTACCGCTCCATCGCCGATGGCAAGGAAACCGCGTTGGTTTCTCAGCCGATCACGGCCGGTTGGCATCATGTGATGGCGACGCACAGCACGGCCTCGGGAACGATCGAGCTTTTCATCGATGGGCAAAGCCATGGCACCGCGCCCTACACGCCAACGCTGCTTGCCAATTCAACGCTCTATGTCGGCGCCTTCCGTGGAAGTCCGCTCTGGACTCCGCTCAAGGGGGTGATCGACGAGATCCGGGTTTCCAAGGTGGCGCGGCCAGCAGGGATTCCGTCCGCGCCGTTTACCAAGGATGCGGACACCACGGTTTTGCTGCATTGCGACGGCAGCCCGGAGGAGCCGACCGCGACGCTCGAAATGATCCGCGTGCTGCCCAGTCGCAACGGCGAGATCGGAACGCTCTACGCCGTCTATGACATCTTGGAAAAAGCCGCCGGCGTGCGCTGGTATGCCCCGGGTGCGATCGGTCGCGCATTTGAGAAAAAGCCCGATGTCGGCGTGAGCCTTGCGGATCGCCGGTTTGTTCCTTCCATGGTGTCGCGCACGATGTCGGTCCATTCCTTGTTTCTGGACACGCCTGAAAACAAGTTCGGGCTTTACGACATGAATCTCTTCATGCTGCGCCTGCGCGTGGGTGGAAGCGATTATGTTAAGGGCAACCACTCTTTCGAGGGTTACTACGACCGCTTTTCCAAAGCCTACGGGGTAAAACCCGAAAAACTTGAAGAGGATCGCCCCGAATTCTTTGCCCAAGGACTCACCGAGGAGCAGATGAAGGCACCCGCTGTGGCGGGCGGACGCCCGAACCTAAACTACTCCAGCCAGGCCTTGGTCGACCAGGTGGTCAAGGATGCGCGCGCCCAGTTCGACAAGGGTGCCAAGTCGGCTGAGTTGGGTGGAGCGCAAGCCAGCTACTTCCCGATGGGGCCGATGGATATGGCGCCCTACAGCAAGGATCCCGAGAGCGAGGCTGCCAGCCGTCCGCCACGCGATGCCATCGACCGCGGCATGCGCAGCGACTACTGGTTCGGCTTTGTCAACAAGGTGGCCCGTGAGCTTCGAAAATCCCATCCCGACCACTGGGTGACCTGCCTGGCTTATTACGACTTCCTCGAATACCCGAAGAGGTCCGGCATTGAGCCGAATGTCATCATCACCTTGGCGCCTCATTACGGCGCGCCCTCGGGTGTCTGGGATCCGGCTCGCAATGAGCGCCAGCGGCGGGTCGAGGAGGGCTGGTTCAAGTATGCGAAAAAGTCGCCCGTTTATATGTGGCTCTATTACGACTGCCAGTCGCTTACCTTCGGAAATTTCATCTACCCGGAAGCCTGCGCCTGGGCGGTGCCGCCATTCATGAAGCGGTTGCACGAGGCGGGCATCAAGGGGGTCTTTGACGAGCTCTGCACCGAGACCGACAACTCCTACCTCAACTGCCAGCTCGAGAACTACCTCACCCTCATGCTCGCCTTCGACGCGTCGATGGACGGCGAGGCGATGATCAACGAGTTCTTCACGAAATACTACGGCGCGGCGTCCGAGCCGATGAAGCAACTTTACCGCGAACTGGAGGAGGTGAAGTTTGATATCAACAATTACCCCGAGAGCGTGCGCGCCGGCACCAAATACCAAAATCTATCACACGAACTCGCCTGCAAGCACCTGCTCACGCCGGAGCGGATGACGAAGTGGACGGCCCTCGTCGATACCGCTCTTGCTAAAGCACAGGGCGTGCACAAGGAGCGCGTCCAGCAATACAAGACCGGAGTCTGGGACCGCATGACTGCGGAGCGGGCAAAGTTTTTGTCCAAAAGCGCCCCACAATCCGATCAGCCCGCCGCGAAGAAACCGAATCTCGTTTCAGTCATTCAGGAGAAGTTCGACGACAATGCCAATTTGAAGGACTGGAAATTGGTGGAGGCAGGCAAGATGGAGTTGGCTGGAGCGTCAATCGCGCCATTCGAAGGGAAAGACAGCGTGAAAGTGGTTCCGGAAAACCCGGTTCAAGACAAGGTGCGCACCATCCTGCAATCGAACCAAAAAATGGCAGCGGCAAAGGATTCGACGATCACAGTCTCCTTTGCCGTTCGGGGTGACGGACAGGGGCAGGGCGGCAATGTCATCCTGGACTGCTTTGATGAGAGCGGAAAAATGCTCAAGGCGATCTGGAAGCCACTGCCCGTGAGTTCAGACTGGAAGCAGGTGAAGGTCGATTACCGCCTTGATGAAGCCACCGTCGGTTCCCCGAACTGCGCCTCCGTGGGACTTCGCATCCTGTGCCATGGAGAGGGAACCTATTACCTCGATGACCTGAGCGTTTCCAAAAAGTAAAAAATATCGCCTTGCTGCATTGAACACATCGGGCCTTGCCATGCGCGCCAAGCGGTGCGTGGCGCTGGGCAATGATGCCTTTCCTAAACTCTCATCCAAAACTACCGAGCAATGACATCCACCATTCCACTCCTTGAAGAACAAACCGGTCGCAGTCCCGCCGTTCGGCTTGCCGCCCCGCAGCTGATCTTTTCCGGCGACAATGCTGCAACCGTCACCCTTGAGCCCGCAGGCGATGGCCTTCATTTCTCCGCTCCGTCAGGCTCCGCAGCGGAGGGGTTGCGTGTTTCATTCACGCCGAGCGAATCCACCGACGGCGTGGCATTGGAAGTCTGCGTCGAGTCGGTCGTGGCCCTGCGCGGCTTCCAGTTGGTGCTGCCGTTTGAGCTTGGCTTGGGGTGGAAGAGCTATGTCATCGCGCCGGGTGCGATCTACAATGGCAACCGCTTCGTGGTTTCGCCGCAGCCATACGCGCCTTATCTGCTGACCGAAGGCGTGACGCCCGACGGCCCGATCGTGGTGTCGGACATCCCGCGCCTGACAGCTGACACCGGCTACCGCACCGAGTTGGCCGCCAATGCCTTTGCCATTCCCGCCGCCGGCGTGTTTGATCCGCAGCAGCGGATGGGATGTCTGGTCGGCTTCGACATCGACGGAGACTGGGGTGTGAGCGGCGTGAATCTCGTCACACTGCCGGGTGAAGCGGTGAGAGTGGAACTCTGCCTGCCTGTCATGCGCAAGCGCCGTTATCGTTTCTGTGATTGGGTGGATGTCACCAACGAGCCGGGCATGGACCTCGAGCCGGGCAAGCCCGTGATTTTCCATGCGCGCCTCATGCCGGTGCCCGCCGAGACGATTCCCGCCTTCATTCATCGGGTGGCCCTCCATGGCGAGACCTGCGTGGGAAGCGCGCCGCGTCCGCGATCCCTATCCTTTGCCGATGCAGCGGAGCGGATCGAGGCCAAGCAGGACGCCCACAACTGGAATGAGCGGAACGGCTATTATCAGAGTCAGATGGGAGATAAGGGCTGGATCCTTCAGACCGGCTGGGTCGGCGGCGGTGTGACCATGGTCGCGATGGCGATGTCGGAAAATCCCGAGCGCCGTCGCCGTGCGGTGCGCATGCTCGACACCCTCTGCCGCAATGCGGTGACGCCGAGTGGTTATTTCCACGGCCTCCACAATGGCGAGCGTTGGTTGAGCTTCGGAGGCAAGCGTCTCGGATGCCGCGCCTTTTCGCTCATCCGCCGACCGCTCGAGTGCACACGCGATGTTTTGAAAGTGCTCGAACTCCTGCGCTCGCGAGGTGAGAAAATCGAGCCCGTTTGGGAAGCCGCTGCGAAGGGTAACCTCGAGGCGATGGTCAGCACCGCGGAGCGATTTGGTCATCTTGGTTACACGGTCGATTTCGACACCGGCGAGGTGCTCTGGGGCGACAGCGCCTGCGGCAGCTTCGGCATCGAGCCGCTGGTGCGCGGCGCGGCATGGTTCAAGGAGCCCCGCTACCTCGAGATCGCGCGAAAGCTGGCGGATTACTACGGCACGCATTTCATCGATCGCGGTTACACCTGCGGCGGGGTCGGGGATGCGCTGATGGCGGCGGATTCCGAGAGCAACTACGCGCTGCTGGCCGGGCTTGTGCATCTTCACCGCGCCACCGGCGAAGCGCGCTGGCTCGAGCGTGCCGTGCAAGCCGCCGATCTCTTCGCCACCTGGGTCCTGCGCTACGACGCGAAGTTGCCGGCGGATTCGCCACTCGGTCGCATCGGCATCCAGGCGCGCGGCGCCGTCTTTGCCAACACCCAGAATCAACACGGCGCGCCGGGTGTCTGCACATCTTCCTGCGAGGCGTTGCTCCTGCTCCATGAGGCGACGGGTGAGGACCGATTCCTTCACATGCTCGTCGATATCGTCGGCTGCATCTCGCAAATGATCGTGCGCCCCGGCGACGAGTCGGTCTGGCCGGGACGGCCCGACGGTTGCATCAGCGAGCGACTCATGACGATGGATGGCATGCGCCCCATCGGTCACACCGCGAGCATGAGCACCTGGAGCGAAATCTCGATGCTGCTCACCGCCCGCGAACTTCCGCCCGTTTACCAAAGCCCCGTCACCGGCACCAAGGTCGCGTTCGATCCGTGTGCGGCTCCAATGAATCCGGCAACTGCCTGAAAAAATCATGAAAGAAATCAAGATCCCTGCCCGGTCGCTGCCGGTCGCCCATGAAGCCGATCTCGTTGTCGTCGGAGGCGGTCCCTCTGGCATTGCCACCGCTGTCGCTGCCGCCCGTCGCGGGGCGAAGGTCGTCCTGCTCGAGCGCTTTCCAAGTGTGGGCGGTGCCGCTACCAACGCGATGGTCAACATCTGGCATGTGAGCGACCGCACCAAGCAGGTCATCGCGGGCCTCACCCAGGAACTCATCGACCGCTGCGGGGACGGCGTTCATGTGTTGCCGCGCTTTCCGACACGCTTCGAGACCCATGAGT
>JBIJAV010000050.1:0-15358 GCA_044345595.1 Terrimicrobiaceae bacterium | reverse complement strand
CCAGTCGTCCGAAGGGATTTCATCATTTCAATTAATCCAGCATCAGCTTCGAGAAGTTTTTCGATCGCGTCTTCTTTGTCTTTGGCTTCGGTTGCTACCCATGATTTAGGCAAACCTCCACGGCGAGCATTGCAGAATCCCCATGAATAGCGGGTTTCAAAAACGAACCCGATTTGCACTCCGTCAGCGGACACTTTAAATGTTGCGCTGTCTTTATGTTTTGTTGGTGTAGTTGTGATTTTCATTTTTTGGTTGTTCGTCAGGGTTGTTCCCTTTCGATGTTTAAACCTTATGCCATCACTTGATTTTTGTAAACAATTATTTTCAAAAAGATGAAAATAATTTTGGAGGCCCGCAGAGCCGCATGAATACAAGCGCAGCGGGTGTGACAGAAAAAAATTTATTTTGTCACGGCGGGAGGAAGATGTCCGTTACTCGAACGAATTCGTCTCTGGGTTCCACGTGACCACCTCGATGTTTCGGCCTGCTGGGGTCGATGGATTGTTTGCTGCGTTGGTCGTGTTTGGGGTCGAGAGGTCTTTGATTTCGGCCTGCACGGAGGTCGTGAATCCGCTGGGGCTTAGAGAGTGAGTTACGGTCTTTATCGTCCAGCTTTTGTTCATGGCGTCGGGGAATCCGCTTAAGGTTATCAAGCCCTCGGCGATGATGTCGGGTCTGCCGGACATGGAGAGGGTGATGGATTCGCTGCCGCGCTCGCTGGATTTTAGGAAGGATTTGGCGGCGTTTTTGGCTGCGGTCTCGTCGGGGTAGAGGTTCGGGGCCTCGTAGTCCGCGCCGCTGCCTTCTCCGTCGAGCTTGAATGAATTGGTTTCGCCCGTTTCGGGATCGTGCCAGCGGGTTGTCGCGCTGCCGTATTTTGTGCGCTGCGAAAATTGTGCGCTGTAGCTGGCGACCTCGCTCTTGGTGATCGTTGGTCCGGGTAGGGCTGCGCCGGTGATGCTTGCGCCGGTGGATCGCGGCAGGAAGAGGAGCCTTCCGAATGTGGGCTTCATGAGCGCCTCGTAGTCACGGGCGAGGCGCGTGAGGAGGTTCATGTTGCTCTCGTTGGTTTGGTCCAGGTGGGGAATCGTCACCGTGTAGTATTGCGGAGCGATGCCGGGGATGAGGCCACACTCGGCTGCGATGTTCGTGACAAGCTGGCCAAGGGTGATGTTGTCGAAGCTGCGGGTTTTTCGGCTTTGGAATGGCGTGAATCCACCCGCCGATGCGAAGGGGGCTGCTTTGCCTGAAAGGCTCATGCGTTCGGGGAACCCGGAGAGGGAAATTTGGTCGATGACAAATTGCCCTTTGTCCACCGTGTTGCCCTCGTAGCCTATGGCGATGCTTAAAATTTCGCCCTCGGAGGGGATCGGGAGTTTCCCGTCGTGGTTCGAAAGTTCGATGGATACCGTGTCAGCCTGTTCGGTCGAGTTGTCGGTGATCGTGAGCGAGGCGAGGCGTTGGGCGTAGGTTTTCGTGAGGTCGCCGCCTGTGCCGGTAATTCTGAAGTCGGGCTTCATCCCTTACGAAAAAAGGCTGACCGTTTCTTTTGCTTTCGGCGCTTCGATGATGGGCAGGACGATGTGGATACCAGCGGGGAGGTAGGGGCCTTGTTCAGCCAGGCGAAGCGAGCGGTTGACCTCAAGCACGGTTTCGACCTGCTGGCCGTAGGTGCTGCCGTAATGCCGGTGGCAGATTTCATCCAGCATGTCGCCTTGCTTGGTTTTGTAGACGTTCATCGTAGTAATGATCCCAGAAGCCCGGACACGGACACATTGAAAGGCCCGATCTTTAGCGTTACCTCGGCGTATTTTTTAAGGTTGATCTGGAAATCGATTTTGCGGGGTTGGCCGTTGCTCCAGAAGACCTCTTGGGCCTCGTTGATCGATTCGACCACCCAGAGGCCGTAATAGTTGCCCGTGCCTGTGACGAGCGGCAGGGCGATGCCGAGGGAGGCTTGCACGCGCATTTGCGACATCTGGCCGAGTCCGCCTTTGTATTCGGGGAGGATCGTTCCTTGGAGGGAGATAGTTTCCGAGTCGTATCCGCAGTATTGCATCAGCGGGGCTTGGCCAAACCTCTCCACTTCCTCCCATTTGTAAGAGCTTTGACGCTCAAGCTGCTGATATGCGGCAGTCGAAATGCTGAACCGGAAAGCGCCAAGGGCGAGCATGGTTTCGTTGGCCATGGTTAGTCGTAGAGGGCACCCCCAGCGAGGGCGGCTTGGCGTCCATCGAGGCGGGCGAGAACGAGGTCGGCAAGCGTGCGCTCGTTCATGCCGGGGCTGGCGGTGATGTTGATGGTGATCGTGCGGTTGTCGTTGCTCACGCTCCCGCCTGCGCGGTGGTTCGGGATGATCGACCCGGATGATGAGGGCGAGAAGATTTCGGGGCCGCGCTCTCCGACGAGGTAGTTTTTGCCAGCGGAAACGGGGCCACCAGATGCGCGTGCGCCGTCAATCGGTGCGGGGCCGTCGCCGCCTGTGAAGACGCCTTTGATTGAGCTGCCGAGGTTGGCGAATTTTTCGCGCACCCACCCGAACCACGCGCCGATTTTGCCCGTGAGGCGGTCGAAGGCTCCTGCGATTGAGTCGTAGATGCTCATTCCGAGTCCTGCGATGCTGGCCATGGTATTGTTGACCCATTCGCCGATTGCGCTGCCCATGTTTGAAATGAAGCCTGTGGTTGCCGTCCATGCCTCGTTTAGCGCCCATGCCCATGTGTCCCAGTTGTCAGCTACATGCTTGACCGCAAATCCGAGGGCGACCACGCCAGCGGCGACAACGGCGACCGTGCCGATGATTGGCAGGAGGGCTGCGCTTCCGCCTGCTGCGGCTGCGGCCATGCCCCAGAGTCCTGTCGTTAGCGAAACGACTGCGGGCAGCGCCATCACGATGGATGCGCCAAGCGAGACCACGGCGGCGATTGCTGGCGCAAACGCCACGGCGGCGATTCCCACGAGCACGGCTTTGACGCCGCCAACCGATTCGATGAATGGCCACGCAGCCTTGCCCATTTCGACCAAGCTTTTCGCCATATCGCGGATCTGTCCGCCGATGATCGGGCCGTTGGTTTTGAGCCAACCGCCAAACTCTTGCGCCACGGCTTTGATGTTGGGCGCGTTTTCTCGGATGAATGAACCCAGCGAGGTCATCAGCTCGGTCAGCACGGGCAGGAGTTCGCGCCCGATGATGTTTTGTGAGCCTTGCAGGGCGAGGTTGAATTGGCCCATTGCCTCGTCGAACGCATCTCCCATTAGCATGTCGGAATCGCTGAGAAGATAGCCCGCATCCTTGGCGGCTTGGGCGTAGCCTTGTAGACCTTCCTTGCCGAGGTTGAGGAGGTTCGGGATTTTGCGCCCTGCCTTGCCAAAGATGTCTGTGGCGATTTTGGCCTTGTTGACGCTTCCGGTGTATTTGCTGAACGCCTGTGAGATGGTGGCAAACTGCGAGGCGGGGTCCATCTTTTGGAGCTTGCCGATGTCGAGGCCAAGCTCGCTCAATGCCTCGCCGGTCTTGTTGCCGTCCTCGCCAGCATCTACAAGGCGGATGTTCATTTCTGAAAGCGCCTTGTCGGCCATTTCGGCGGAGGCTCCGACTTGGCTCGCGGCGTAGCGCACGGAGAGGAGGAAGTTTGCATCCGTTCCGAGGGTCGCCGCGCCTTCGGCTGCGGAGTCGGCGAAGTTGCCGAAGGCCGTTCCGAGTTTCCACACGGCCGCGCTAGCTCCGGCGGCTGCTGCGCCGATGGCCACGAATCCGCCTGCGGTGCGCTTGAGGACAGTCTGAAAGTTGTCGCCGATGGGTTTGATCTTGCCCCATGAGTCCATCACCTTGCGGGTTGCGTCCGCT
This sequence comes from Terrimicrobiaceae bacterium, assembly GCA_044345595.1. GTDB lineage: Bacteria > Verrucomicrobiota > Verrucomicrobiia > Chthoniobacterales > Terrimicrobiaceae > UBA967. Next base: position 11,511 of record JBIJAV010000050.1, on the reverse strand, counting down.
TTGCGTTGTAGAGCGGCAAGCTCCTTGCCGAGGGTGACGGTATCTGCGCCGGATTCTTTCATCGCCGCGCCGACTTCTTTCATGCGGGTTCTCAGCTTCGACATCGAGGCGCCGAGAATTTTCGTGTTTCCCGTTACGGCGGCAAACGACGATTTCAGCGAGCCTGCCACGGCCCCGCCGATCTCGATGGTTGCTTTGAATTTTTTTTCGGTCGCCATGATTATTTAGGAAGTTTCCCGCACCATTCCACAAGCTCCTCGGCGGTCATTGCGCTGATCTCTGCGAGGCTCCATCCGGTGTGGCTGGCCAGTGCGAGAGTTCCGCGCATGGCGTCCTCCCGCGTCAGGCTAAAAAACCGGAAAAGGCTTTCTGGAGCTTCTTGTAATCGCCGAGGTCGAGGTCACGGATTTCGACGGGCGTCACCATGCAGAGGTTGGCGAAGGCGAGAATCTCTGTCTCTTGTTCACTCTGTCCTTTGCTTCCTTCTTCAGCCGCCAGCATGTCGCCAACCTTTGGCCTGCGGAGGGTGAGGCGTCGGCATTCGACGCCTTCGATTTTGATCGGGAAATCGATTTCGATTTCGACGGTGGATTTTTTGTTGGCCATGTCGCCGAATTAGATGCCGATGGCGTTGCGCTGTGCCGCGAGGCGGTCCACTCCGTTCACGATGCGAACCATGTTAGGGACATCGATGTCGTTAATGGTCCGGCCTGCCTGCGTGTATTTGTAAGAGCGCAAATCCATGGTGAAGCTGATGGTTGATTTCTCGCCAGCCTTCCACGCGCCAGGTTCCATTGAGCGGATCGTTCCGTTCATGTAAACCACAACGGGCACGACTGAGCCATCGAGACTTTCGAGAGCGCCACGGGCCACGAGTGGCACGGTTTGGCCTTGGCCCATGCCCCAAAGATTCAGGACATTTTCCTCGTAGCCTGAGAGGACGAAGGAGGCTTCAAGTTTCTCCTGTCCCATTTCGACGGCCACGGAGGCGTCCATACCACCAGCACGGAAGTCTTCGACCACGAGGCCGAGAGTCGGGAGTTGCAGCTCGTCGACGACGCCTGCGAAGCCGCGCCCGTCAACGTAGAGGTTGAAATTTTTGAGGATGTTCGATGCGGTTGCCATGGTCTTTTTTTAGTTGAGGATTTCTTTGAGGTATTCGTTGGTCAGTTCGCCTCGGAAAGTGATGTGCTCGGCTGGGTAAGGCGGTGTGAAATCGAAATTGAAAAACACCTTTCCGAGTTGGATGTTTACCGGGGTGTTCAGATCGGGATCGGCCCAGCACTTGCCACCGAGGATCGCGCCTTGGTTTTTGAGGCTGGCGAGGTAGGCGTTCACGCTTTCGGTGACATCTTCGAGGTAGGTCTTCGAGATCAGGCGATCCACTGCCCAGAGGTGGGCGCGTTGGAGGCTGTCGAAAATCAAATCCGCTGTGCGCCGGACATTGACGAATTGGTATTTGATGTCCGTGCTGCCGGTCTGGTTGCCCCAGAGGCGGAATCCCCCGCTGCGGATGAAGGTGGCGACATTGCCGAGGTTCAGCACGTTCGCCAGTGAGGAGGTATCGCCGAGGACGAAATCAACCGACTTATCGATCTTCTCGATACCGGAAACTTCGTTGTTCGATGGCGACCACCAGAAGCCGCGCTCGTTATCAATGCGAGCCATGACACCTGCCACATACGGCGCGGGGTCTTCGCCGCCGTTGACGGCTGGCCATACTCCATAAATGCGATCATTGCCGTTTGCTGTTACCCATGCCGAGGCTTCGGTCGCAGTGTCGATTGCGGCAACGCTGGAAACGAGGCCAGCGATGGCAACTGCACGGAGAGCGGAGGCGACGGCTTTCACATCGTCAATCGTGGTGGTCTCATACGCGCCTTCTGCGACGATGAGGCGAGGCGTGACATTGAGTTCAGCTTGCGCTTTGCGGAGGGCGTGCACGCCAGTGAGCAGGCTGGAGCTGCCAGCGACATCGGCCATGGCGGTGACCCGCACGACAACAACAACCGCACCGGTCTGCTTATAGATCGCCTCGATGGCCTTGCCGAGGTAACTGGTTGCGCCAAGCTTGGTCGAGACTCCCGTGGGAGAAGTGACGAGGACGGGCGTGTTCAGCGGGAAATCCGCGTGGGCTGTGCCTGTGCCGACGAGGCCGATGACGCTGGACGAAACGGTTTTGATCGGGCGTGGCCCGCCTGTGATTTCTTGGACTTCTACGCCGTGAAGGAAATTTGACATGGTGATTTAGTAGGTTGCGGTTGCGGGTGAGAGTGTGCGGGGATCGTGTTGCGGTGTCTTCTGCGGGGACTTCCTTAGAATTTGATGCAGTAGAGCAGGGCGATGTTTTTTGGGCGGGTTTCGGTGCCGCCTTCCGCTCCAATCGTTACTGTGTGCGAGTGATTCCCTGCCGCTCCAATCGTTACTGTGTGTGAGTGATCTCCAGCAGCACTTGTATTTAGATTTGCATTGCTTGTTGCGCGCTTACCATGTGCTGGTGAATTAGTAGTATCTTGTTGGTAGCTGTTTGGCGCGCTGTATCCGTGGCTATGATTTCCGGCTGTGTTTGTGCTCGCTGTATGTGTGTGGTCTCCTCCCGCCCCAGTTGATCCTGTATGCGAATGGCTCTTAAAAGCATCCGCCTGCTTTTGTCCAAAAGTCCCCGACGCCATGCCGTCCGAATTTGTCCCACTGCCGCGCACGAAATATCCACGCAGATCGGGTAATGTCCCTGCCGCTCCATAGGTTGTTCCGACCACCGCAAAGAGCGCGGCAAAATTAGCGGTTACTCCTTGCACGGTGCCGATGCCGTTAGGAACGACATTTCCGTTTGCAGCCAGCCACCCGGATGGTGTGACTGCCGAGGCAAATGGCAGAACTGCCCCCGGAGGGACCAAAAGCGAGGCTGCGCTGGCGAGGCTTGCAGGGGTCACGGCGCGCGTTGCGTCTGTGCCTGTCTGCGTTTGAGCGTTTGTTGCAAGCGTGACTACGCCAGCGCGTGATGTTGTAGCCGTGCGGTCTAAAAGCCGCGCCACCGTTAGCGCCTTTGTTGCATCAGGCGCGAGTGCTTGCGCCTCCGTAGTATTTGCCAGCGCGATGACGCCTTTCCGAGTTTCCGTTGCGGTGACTTCCGCCAACCTTAAAGGCGTGATGATCTTTGTGTTGATTATTCCAGCCTGCGCTTCGGCGGTCGTTGCGATGCCCAGCACCCCCATGGCGGTTTCTGTTGCCTGTGAATAGGTGAAGCCGACATTCCCCACGGTGACCGTCCCTGCCGGGACATTGGTCATGACAAAATCCATTGCAAAAAGCGCAGCGGACCCGCTCGCTTTTGTCATGATGACGCCTGTCTGCGAATATACGGCGAAAAGGACATTGTTGTTCGTGTAGAGGCCGATTTCCTTGACCGAGTAGCTGTCTGCGGAGTTGTCCTGTGCGGTGATGCTGATCGTTCCCGGCACTGGCACGCTGCTCCCGGATGGATCGATGCGTTTGATCTCGGTTTGTAGGGCGGTTCGGTTCGCAAGTGGAGTGTAGCCTGCGCTCCCGATGGCAATTTTTGTGAGGGTGACCGGGCCGATGGCCCCGCCAACTTGCGCGATGGCCGCGCGTCCGGCGTCTGTTATGATGAATTGAAGAGGCATAAAATTAGTAGGTGGCTGCGCAGTCGAGGCGGTCGAATGTGGCAGTGCGGCAGATGCCGACTACGTTCACGCTCCCGACGAATGTTTCTATCGCGGCGATGACGAAAGAGGAGCGCACGGGCTTTATGGCAGTGATCGCTTTGGCAATCGAGTTTTGGACTGATTCGGGGGTTTGCAACCATCCGAGGCCGACCGTGAAAGTGTATGGCGTGCCTTTTGGCGTGGTCTGCCACCACTCGGTGAGCACAAGCGCAATGCCGAACGATTGGAGGAGAGATTTGATGGCGGCGACCGTTCCTTTTTTGCGGTGAATCTCTGCGCTGTTTTTTATGACGTTGCGCTTGGTTGCCGTCGTCCAGTTTGCATCCCATTCGTCGACCGATGCGGCCCACGCTAACCATGGCAGGAGGTTTTCTGGGCAGGTGTCGGGATTCCAGAGTGAACGAATGGGCGTTGAGACGGTGCCGAGGCGGGAGCTGGCGAGGGAGAGGGATCGCTCCGGGCTTGTAGCGTTGGGCGGCAGGAGGTCACGCAGGGTTATGTCCGCAGCGATTTCGTCCTCGTTGGCGGGGTCGCCATAAACGACATTTGTCCGGTTCGTCCACGCGACTTTGATGGCAACTTTAGTATCGAGCAGATCGCCTGCGGAGCTGTATTCCTGCCGGAGGATGTTCCACAGGAGGTCTGTGGTTTTCGCGGCGTTGGGCGCTTGGCCGTAATAAAAGAAATTCCCGTCTTGGTCTGACAGGTATTGGTAAATCGAGCGGCTCATTTTACTGGCTCAAGCCTCCGTATGTCAGATTGATTGCCGTGCAGAAAGGGGCTTGCGTGTGGTCGCAGACGATGTTTGCCGTCGGGGCAGCAAGGTTGACTTTTTGCACTCCGTCCACATGGAGAGCCGCGAAGATGGCGGAAAGGTTGATGTCGTTGCCAACTTTGTGGTTTTGCGTGGCGAACTCTTGGGCGCTGGCTTGGGCTTCGGCCATGACCACTGACGAGTCGGGGCCGGGGAAGGTGAAGATCGTCGCGGTGATCGTGTAGTTTTGGATCGATGCGCCTTGCACCGTGACGGCATCCGTGAGCGGGCGGACGGATTCGGCGTTGAGGGCTTGCGTGACATTGCTGATAACGGTTGCCGAGGGTGCGCCGTTGCCCGTGAGTCCGAGGACAGTGACGAGGACATTGCCGGGGGATACGGTTGGAGGGCCGACGATGGTCGCGTGTTTGACGCCAGCCACTTTGAGAGCGTGGTAAAGATAGCTTCCTTCCGGGCCTGCGGTGCTGAGTCCTTCCAGCGCGAGCGTGACCCGATAGCGAAAATCGGTGTCGGTCTCCATGACGGCCAAGCGCGGCGGGATTGCTGTTGGGGCTGCTGGCACGAGGACTTTGCGGGTTGTGCCGAAAATTGCGCCGAGTTGGTCAAGGTCGCTGCCCGTTGCATAGGCGAGCATGACACCACGGGCGGCATCGTTGACGCGCTGGCGGATGAGCATTTCGCGGTATGCGCAGACTTCCAGAATCTTGAAAGCCGGGTCGCTTTCCACGATGGCCGTGAACGCCGGATCGCGGGCTTTGAGGTCGTCCACCATCTCCTGCAAAATCGCGGCGTAGTCGAGACTCTCGACAATCGTCGGCGCGGGGAGGCTGCTGAGGTCGATGGGCGTGTAACTCATACGACCATGCCGTCCAGCGTGAGCGCGGTTCCTGTGGGTAAATAGACGCCTTCGAGGGCTATGGTGATCTTGCCGGGTTCGATGGCTTGCGCGATGACGCGGGTTATCTCAACGCGAGGCTCCCATTTGCGGATCGCCTCGATGGTGGCGACATAGATTTCGACGATTGTCCCGCGATTCATCGGGGCGTCCACGAGGTCAAAGAGGCGCGAGCCGTAGTCTCGGAGCATGACGCGAGAGCCGAGCGGGGTTGTTAAGATGTCCCGAATCGACTGCTTCAAATGGTCCAGCCCGGAAAGCGCCTTGCCGGTGTCGCTGCTCATGCCTCGCATGGGGCGAGATTTTATGGCTGCGCTTGGGGGTGTCTTCTGCGGGGACTTCCCGCAGAGAGGTCAGGAGGAGGTTATGGATTTGGGACGGCGGTGAGTGCTGGTCCTGACATGACGCCGCCGTGCGTGTGGGTGGAGAGCGTGATGCCGTTTGATTTCATCAGACCCGTCTGGTCGTAGTTTCCGGTTTGGGTGATGTTGCCGTTGATCGTGATGCCGCCGCTGGCGATTTCGAGGGTGGTTCCGCCGACTGTGATTTTGACGCTGCCGCTGGTGATCTCGACCTTTCCACTGCCGAGGCTGTGCGTGATCTTGCTGGCTGTGATCTCGCTTTTTGCATCGCTGCCGATTTGCGCGAGGATTTTTGAGGCGGTGATTTCGGTCTTTGCGTCCGATCCGACCTTGGCCGTGATTTTGGACGGCGTGATTTCGGTCTGTGCGTCGTCTCCGACTTTGACCGTTGCGGATCCTTCGGGGAGTTGCAGGAGGTGAGTGTGGTTTTCTCGGTCGTATTCGAGGATTGCGCCGTCTTTGTAGGTGGTGCGGCTGATCTCGGCTTTGTCAGCGTTGGCGGGGTAGTCGTTTTTATACACGCCTCCCGGCATGACGTAGCCCGCTGAGAGTTCGCCGCCGGGGGCCATGACGATGACTTGTTCTCCGACTTCTGGGGCGTGCCATGTGCGGTCTTCCCCGGCGCGGCTTGTGAGCCATGGAAGCCATGCGGAGGTGTTGTCTCCCATGGTGACACGGATGCGGGCTTTGGCGTAGTCCGCCTCTAAGACCGTGCCGGGTCGGATGGTGTTCGACAGACGGCGCTCAAGCTCTCCGAGGCGGGCGTTGCTCATGTGGCGAGGATGTCTTGAATCGGCACATAGTCCGGCTCGTGGGGGACTCCGATCTTGGGCGCCCATGAAGCGCGGATGTCTGTGGGCAGTGCTCCACCTTCTGGCCATGCGGTTTCACCGAGGAGGCAGGTGTGTTCCCATTCGACCCGCCAGACTTCGTATTCGGGATTCTCGGCGTCGAACTCTTGTGGGGTGGCGGCGATGAATCGGGCGGGCGTGACGGGCATTCCAAATCGTTGGCCTTGGAGGAAGGCGGCGAAGTTTGCCGACATGAGGCGGACGGCAAATTTGTTGCCTTGCTTGTAGGAGTAAATGAGCGAAGCGGAAAAGCGGATGTCCACCTGGAGTTGCTGAGTGCCGATGTCTGCGGTGGCGTTTGGCTCGATGGTGTCCAACTCGAAAGTGATGGCAGGGACTTCGATCTTGTCCATGTAACGCGAATAGGCGGCGATGGTTTTGACCGACGCGCCAAACTTGGCGTTGATCTTCTCGGCGATCTTCGTGTGGAGAACGGCGAGGTCTATTTGCTGAGTTGCCATTTTAGTTGGGATTCAAATTCGCGTTGGAGGCGTTCGCCGATTTCCTTTTCGAGACTTCCCATGGCGTCCATGCCGGGGTCGAGGATGGGGAAGGTTTGCTTTTCGATTGGCAGGCGCTTCGCAGTTTTGCGTTTGAACACATGGCCATTGAGTTTCTCGGAGATGAATGCGCCGGGGCGCTTGGCGGGGCCTGCTGTGACGCCGCTCTTGGTCTGGCGTGGCTTCATGGCTTTGAGCGGGATGTTGCGCAGTCCTGCCCACACGCGACCGAGGACGCCATCTTTGCCCATGACCTCCACACGCATGCGGCCTTTGATGACTTTGCCGGTTACTTTGGTCGCCTTGCTGATTCGGCGGGCTGCTTCGTTGCCTGCCCAGCGGGTGACGCGAGACACGGCGCTGCGCATGGCTGGCTCGATCTGTTTTTGCGTTGCCCCAAGGTCGCGCCCGATGCGGTCAAGGCCCTTGGCTTCTATGAAAATCATGTCACTCATGCGCGAGGGTGACGGTGGCGAGGCCGGTGCCGTCTGGCTGGATTTCCATTACCGTGTAATTTTTGCCTTCCACCTTGCAGGCGGTTTCGCGGGGGATGCTGGCAACATCCGACTCTTTGCACTGGAAGCGCGGCTGCGTGCTGTCGAGGACTACCTCACCCACGGCGCTGTCGAAAAAGGCGTTGTCAAAATAGCCGCGCACGATCCGGGTTCCGGTGGGCAGGGCAAACAGAATCTCGGTGTGATCGAGGCCGGAGAAAAAGACATCGAGGTTGCCGTAGGTCATCGTGCGGGGTGGATGCGGATGAAGTTTCGAGCGAGGGATTTTGGCCGGATTTTGCGCCAGACTCCATCGCCGTTCTCGCTGTCGCGTGTCCCAGAAAAGTTGGTGTTCCCTTCGACGGTGACGAGGTTCTTTCCATCGTCTTCAAGGACGATGCCGACATGCGAAAAATCAAAAGTTACGATGTCGCCCGGCTGGGCGGGGTCTTGGTCGGTGTAGATGCTGGTCGTGCGTGGTCTATCTTTTGCCCATTGGCGGAATCCATACGCCAGCGCGGTGCGGGGTTGCCATTGGGCGGGCGGGCGCGTGAGGCGTAGCCACTCAGGGACATCGTTTTCGATCAGCCACTGCTGCACGCAAAATGAAACGAAAGCGGCGCACCATGGCCACGGGCCGGGCGGTAAGTCAGTGGCGCGTTGGTAGTCGCGGATGCGCTGGCCGCGATTGTTGCCGCCCTCTTCGCGGATTCCGATCTCGGCTTGGGCGATGGCGAGGAGTCGGTGGATCATTTTAGTAGCGGGGCAGGATCATTTCTTCTCTTTGCGAAAGATGTTGATGGCTCCCACGAGGGCCATTGCGGCGGCGGCGATGGCGTTGGCTTTCTCTGGATCAACGGAGATACCCGCCGCTGCAATTACGAAAATTGCGCCCTTGTATGTGGACTGTTCTTGCAGCCGATTTAATATGTAATCGAGGATTTTCATTTGTCTTTGAGGCTTGGTATTTGCGGGTTGAACCAGTCCAGCGTGACTGGTGGGAAGTAACGGATGCCGACCTCCAGACGCCCGAGGCTTCCCATCTTGTCGCCGCTTGGCGGCAGCGGGACGCTTACGCAGGCGGGCAGGAGCAGGAGCGGCAGGATTGCCAGCATGCTTTTCATTTAGCTTTGAGGCTTTCTTCGATGCGCTTGGTGCGCTCGTCGATGCGGGCGAGGGTTTCGCTGCGCTCGCTGGCGAGGCGTTCGATGGCTTGGAGGCGGATGTCTTGGCGTTCGTTTTCATTTCGGACTTGGCGCATTTGTTCGGGCAGGACGATCCAGCCGTTGAGCGAAGAGAAGACCGTTGCCACGAGGGCCAGAGCGGCGATGGCTTCGGCGAGGTTCATCTTCACGGCGGGGCGTCCGTCCTTTTCGTCGAGGCTCATTTTTTCTTCTTAGGCTCGGCGGCTGTTTCGATGAATGGCTTGGCGAGGCCAAGGGCGATGAGTTCGCGGGCGAATGATGGCGAGACTTCGACATCACTGCCGACCGGGCAGGATTCGCCGGCAATCATCAGGCTTTGAAGGAGTGTGATTTTTTGAGGTTCCATGGCGTTGGGTCGTTAGCAAAAGCCTCCTCCGCGAATTGACACGGAGGAGGCGGTTGAGTTGTCAGCTATCGCTTAGGGCTTTTTGCCGTAAACGAAGGACTGGGCGCGGCGGACGGCGAAGTCCACATCCTGCATTGCGACGATGCGCAGACGGCCTTTGGTGCTGTTCGAGTATGGGTCGACCGTGATTTCGAGGCCGCCAAAAATCCCGATGAGGAAATCGGAGAAATTTGCGAAAAACACATCGCCAGAGGCAACTTGGTTTGTGATTTCCGTGCGGTAGCCGTTCATCGATCCACCTTCCCAGATTGTTCCGGCGCTTGTGTTGCCGGTTGGGAATTTGAGCGTGGTTTTAGCCATGCCGCGAGTCGATGGGTTGGCAACGAATGCCATGCTGTCCACATCGGCGTTTTGAGTGGCCACCATGGTTTCCATGTCAACCAGTTCAATGAATGTAGGCTGGACCGCTGCGAAGCTCTTGGAGAGCACACCTGCGGCGGACTTGATGCCGACTGGCTGATTTGTGAGGCCAGTTCCGTAGAAGGCTGCGGAGTCGATGGTGAGGGCGAGGGCTTGCGCAAGGTCATTGCGAAGCAGTGCCTCGATAGACAGCGATGATTGCTGGAGCATGCGGCGAGTGATTTCACCGTAGTTTGCAACCGTGCGAGGACGCAGCGTGACGAGGCCGAAATCGATGTCAGATTTTGGCGCGTCTTCATCTTCGCCGAGCCAGTAGCCGTTGCCGAAGGTTGTTTGCTTTGGGATGTCCACATTGCCGACGAGGCCAGCCAGCTCGGTGCCGAGGTTCATGATGGTCGCTTTGTTGCGGAGCACATCGATGAATGAGGAGGCGAGGAGGTTGGTCTGAACGGTGTTGCCGCCTGTGCCAGTGTAGCCAGCGCCGGATTTTGCTGACACGGTGTTCGTGCCTCGCTGTCCGAAGCCAGAGGTGAGGACATCCACGGGAATCATGGTGCCTTTGACGTTGCGGTGTGCGACTTTTCCGGCAGCGGTTTCGCAGGCTTCCAATTCAAATGCCGCGTCTTGACGGGCTTTTTTGTCGGTAGGCTCGGCGGCGAGTGCGCGGATGAGTTTCAAGAAAGAGAAGCTCCCTGCTTCGCGTTCGTTGAGGCCGATGGGGGCGACGCCTTCGCGGATCTGGGCGCTGCGCTTGTCTTTCTCGGCAAGTGCTGCGGCTTGGAAATCCACCAGGCTGCCACCGTCACGCACGATCTGTGCGGCGAGTGCTGGCATGCCGTATTTGTCGCCTGCTTCGAGGATCGAGCGAGTGCGGTCTTGCTCGCCTTTGATGGCGGCGTTGCGCTCGGCGATTACGTTGATCTCCGGTGCCGCCGGTGCGGGCGCTTGTGGCGCGGCTGTAGGTGTATCTTGCATATTGGATTGGGTGATTGTGCCGAGGCCGATTGGCTCTGGCGGGTTGTTAAGGCTGCGGCCCACTGCGCATGAGGGGTCCGCTGGGATTGTGACGAGGGAGATTTCATGGGGTTGCCACCGGGTCACGGTGTAGACATCCACGCCCTCGCGTTCTTCGGTCAATTTGACTTCACGAATTGCGTAGCCGACTGAGACTTTCGTGAGGATTCCGTCCTCAACATCTCGCCACGCTTCTTCGGCGCGTTCGGATTTGCCGAAGCGCACCTGCGCACGGCCCATCCCGTCTGCATCGATGCGGGCGGTCTCGACGACTCCGAGCACTTCGGATGCGTCATGGTTGAACAAAAGATTGGCGCGGTCGTTGAGCCGCGAGAGGTCGCAGGCATCCGCTGAGTGATCGAGGACTTCGATCATGCCCGGCCAACGCTCGATTTCCGCGTTGCTGGAAAATGCAAGCTCCACCGTGCGCGACTCGGCGCTGATCGTGCCGATCGTCATGACTCGGCGCATCGGCTGGTTGAAAAGTTCTTTCGCGGCGGGCTTCATGTGTGCGCGAATTTTGCCAGCGGGGGGCGGGCTGTCTTCTGCGGGGAGTTCCGAGGTGATTGACCACGGAGAACACAGAGGCCACGGAGTCACAAAAAAACCCGGCGTGGGTTTTGGCCCACGCCGGGATAACCTATGAACCAACTTACGAGAGTGCGGCGGCCAGTTGAGCGCCGGTGGTCGAGACCGTGCTTTGATTTTTTGCCCGTTCGCCGATGGAGCCGGTGATCGTCAGCTCGGTGGTCGGCTTAGACCAGACCTCGGCTGCGATCTGGCTTGGCGTCGGCACGGTGGGTGCGTTGGTGAGCGTTGTGGCCGTGTCAACCAGCCCGCCGGTGATGGTGCGGGTAGCAGCGCCCCACACGGCTGTGGCGATGTCGGCGGTGCTGGGCGTGACGGTCTGCGCGAATGTGCCTGTTAGCTCATTTGACGGGCCGTAGGCGATGCCGCTCTTGA
>JBIJAV010000004.1:0-137314 GCA_044345595.1 Terrimicrobiaceae bacterium | reverse complement strand
CACCTCCGCTCTCCTCTGCGAAATCAACGAGGAGTGGCTCACCGGGAAATCCTACCTCAACATGAACCCTGCTGACCTACCCCAAAATTAACCGCTAACTTTTACAGAATAAAAATTGCGCCGCCGGCGACGCGACTGCCACATTGAGCCGGACTGGATTCTGATTTACAAACCTACAGCAGATGAAATTCTTTTGGAAAGGACCGGGACTCATTCCGACCTCTTTTAAAGCAAAAATGCGAACAGGGCGCCAAAAAAGGGGTCAGCAACTTATTAAATTCTGCTCGAAGCGTTTATCAGGCAGCGAGGAGTTTTTTGAGCATGGGTTCGTCGGGATTCGGGCCGACGACGGCAACGGTGAGGCGTGAGGGGTCGAGGATTTCGCGGGCGACGGAGAGAATGTCGTCGGGGGTGACGGCGCGCAGGCGTTCGTTGACGGTTTCGATATCGATGATTTTGCCTTGGGCGAGGAGGGCGCCTCCGAGTCGGGCATTCTGACTGGAGCTGCGTTCGAGCGCCATGCGGTTCGAGCCGATGGTGTATTCCTTGGCGCGGCGGAGTTCTGCAGAGCCGATGGGTTTTTTGGAGAGGAGGTCGAACTGGGCGAGGATGAGACGCAGGGATTTTTCGAGGTTGCGCCGGTCGAGTCCGGCGGAGATGCCGAGCGCACCGCCATCGTTCAGGCTGAGCCAGTGGCTGCTCACGGAATAGCAAAGCCCGCGTTTCTCGCGCATTTCTTGAAAGAGACGGGAACTGGCATTTGCTCCAAGGACGACATTGAGCAGGTGGAGCGCGAAGCGGCGTTCATCGCGATGGCTGAAGGCGGGCAGGGAAAGTGAGAGCTGGGTCTGCTGGATGTCGCGGGCTTCGGTGACAATGCGGGGGGATTTCTGTCGTGCGGGATAAGACTTCGCTGCTGGAGATTTTCCCGTCGGGAGGCCTGACAGGAGTTCAGCGACTTTTTCCACGACCTCATCGTGTTGGATTTTGCCTGCGGCTGTCACGACAGTGCTCGGAGCGTTGTAATGACTCGCCCGGTAGGCGCGGAAGGCGGAGGCATCCATCCCTTCGATGGTTTGAAGGGTGCCTGTGATGGGCCTACCGAGGGGATGCCCGGCCCACTGGGTTTTTTCGAGGAGTTCCTGAACGCGCGAGGAGGGTTCGTCCTCATACATGAGAATTTCCTCCGCGATAACGCCGCGCTCGCGATCGATATCGCGGGGCGAGAAGCGGGGGTTCATGTAGATGTCGCAGAGGACATCGCAGACTCTGGGAAAAAACTCGGCAGCGGCGGTGGCATAGTAGCAGGTGCGCTCCTCGGCGGTGAAGGCGTTCATGTCTCCTCCCACGCCCTCGACCTCCTCCATGATGCGGCGCGCGGAGCGGCGCTGGGTGCCTTTGAAAAGCATGTGCTCGATGAAATGCGAGATGCCATTCAAGTCCGCCGGCTCATGGCGTCCCCCGACGGAGGCCCAGATGCCCATGGCGGCGGTTTCGGCGTGAGGCATTTCGCAAGTGGCGATGCGAAGGCCGTTGGGAAGTTTGGTGAGGCGCGACTTATTCGCCATGGGATGGGGTGTGTTTTTTCAAAAAGGCGGTGATGCGGTCCTCGGCAATCGTGGCTCCCCGGCCAAGGAAGACGAGGTGTCCATCGTCGGGAAAGAGAAGCAACTCAGAATTCGGGAGCTTCGACTTGGCGGCTTCGACAGGCGCAACGGGAATCGCCTTGTCCAAGCCTCCGTGAACGATAAGCACCGGGGTGGTGATGCTCTGAAATGGGATTTCGGGAAAAGCCCGGACTTGGAGGAGATCGTTTCGAAGTCCCGACTCGCGAGGAGAGATCGGGGAAAGCGAGAGCGCCAGGGAGCGGAAGAGGGCGAGTTGATCGGGATTGTCGAGAACGAGGCCGGTCCAAATCTCGCGGGCCTCTGAACCTCCAATCGATGCCGTGGAAAAAGCGGCCCGCAAGGCGGCAGCGGAGTCATTTTCTGAAAGACGCACATAAAGCCAAGATCCGACATCCCCCGTCAGGCCCTCGCCCACAGCCTGCGGAAATGGCACGGCGGGTGCAGTGGGTGCATTCAAACGGCCCACGGCGGCGCCCACGAAAACAAGAGCGTTCGTCCGCTGCGGAAATCGACGGGCGAACTCCAGAGCCACAGGGCCTCCCCAGCCGAATCCCAGAACGGCGGTTTGCTCAATGCCGAGACTGTCGAGCAACTGCGCAGCCGCATCCGCCTGATTTTCGGGAGTGATACCAGTCTCAAGTGGAGTGCGGAGATAGCCTGGACGGGAGGGGGCGATGACTTGGAATCCCTCGTCTGCAAGAAACCCGGCCAAAGCCGCACCTTGATCATAGCCCCCGGGTGCATCGTGAAAAACCAAGACCGCCGGGCCTTCGCCATGGCGGATGTATTCGATAGGCCCGCTCTTGGTGGTGGCCACCTGGGATGCCGAATACAGGTCCACCATGCGTGCGGAGCGCCAGGACTGGAACCAGGCCAGGATGCCTCCCAGAACGAAGAGGGTCAGGACAACGAGAAGAAAAACTGCGCGCGGAAGAAATCGGGATTTCATGACATCAGCGTTTCGCGAGGCGGGTGAAAAGCCAGAGCCCAAGACCAAAGAAAACGAAATTCGGCACCCAGATCAGGAAGTGGGGAAATGCGGAGGGGCTGCCACGGAAGGTGTCCGCCATGAGGATAAAAAAGAAGTAGCTGAAAGCCACGATGAGGCTGAGGGCGAATCCCACAGAGGTTTCCTTGCGATGCGTTGTGATGCCGAGAGGAATGGCAATCAGGGCGAAGGCGATGCACGAAAGCGAAGTTGAGAAGCGCTTGTTGAGTTCCACCAGCATTTCCTGACGCTTCTTGCCCTCGGCTTGCGTGTAGGCGGAATAGAGCTCAGGGAGCGTGTAGGAGCTGAGGCGGCGGTTGCTTTGGAATTCCTTGAAAAACTTGTCGAGAGCGAGCGGGAACACGCCCTCTTTCATCACGATACCTTGGTGGATTTTTGAAAAGTCCTCGCTGGCCTTCGCATCGCGCTGCTCGAAACGCGCATCGAACAATTTGAAAAGAAGTCGCGAGTTGGCCGTGTCGGGAGTGAGCGCGCCCTCCTTGGCGAAGATCATCTTGGAAACGCGCGAGTCTTCGTTGAGCTCGAAGACAAGAATGTTTCTGAGTTTTTCACCGTCTTTTCCACCGACATAAACGCGGCGGTCGGGGAAGGCATCCACCACCTCGTCGGCCCGGAAAAGCGCCGAGGGATTGCTCGTGGCCATATCCACCACAGCCCGGGTCATCGCCTGCTCGGCGCGGGGAGCGACCTCGATGTTGATCCAAAAACAGAGAAGGGTCAGAGCGACGGCGATCACAAAAACCGGGACGCTCACGCGGGGAATGCTCACGCCATTTGACTTAAGGGCGATCAATTCGCTGTCGGCGGACATGCGGCCGAACACGAGCAGGATCGCTGTGAGAAATCCCCACGGAATTGTGAATGTAAGGGAAAACGGCAACACCAAGGCCATGAAGCCGAGGACTGTGAGAATCGGCACATCCGGGTTGTTCACCAAAATGTTCAGCAACTCGCGGAAGATATTTCCGAGAACCAAGACCAGACTGAGGATCAGGACGCCAAGCCCCGCCGTGACAAGGATGCCGGTGGCGACATGGCGATCGATGATTTTCATCAGGCGGCAGGCGGTCTCTTACTCCTGAAAGACGCCCATCTTGCGGAATTTGTCGTAGCGCGCGCGGAGGAGTTTTTCGACCGGAGTTTTGATCAGGGTCTGAAGCTCCTTGGAGATGGCGGATTTGAGGTTTTCAGCCGCCTGCTCGGGATCGCAATGCGCGCCGCCGGCGGGCTCGGGAATGACTCCGTCCACGAGGCCCATTTGGAGTAGGTCGGGCGAGCTGAGCTTAAGAGCCTCGGCCGCTTCGGGAGCGTGTTTGCGATGCTTCCAGAGGATGGCAGCGCAGCCTTCGGGACTGATCACGGAGTAGTAGGCATTTTCCAGAATGAGCACGCGGTCTGCGACGCCGATGCCGAGAGCCCCACCGGACCCACCCTCGCCGATCACAACGGAAACAACGGGTGTGCAGAGAGCCATCATGTCGCGGATGTTCACCGCGATCGCCTCGGCGATGTGACGCTCCTCGGCGCCCACGCCCGGATAGGCGCCGGGAGTGTCGATGAGAGCCACAACGGGCAGACCGAACTTCTCAGCCATCCTCATGAGGCGAAGAGCCTTGCGGTAACCTTCAGGGTGAGGACTTCCAAAATTGCGAAGGAGGTTTTCCTTCATGTCGCGGCCTTTTTGCTGGCCAATCACCACGCAGCGAATGCCATCAATCGTCGCCAACCCGCCGGGCATGGAGGCATCATCGCCAAAGAGACGATCGCCCTTGAGTTCCACGAACTCTGTGAACGCCATCCGCACATAATCCAAAAAGAAGGGTCGAGCGATATGGCGGGAAATTTGCACACGCTGCCAGGCGCTGAGGTTGCCGTAGATCTGGCCTCGCATGGATTCCAACTTCTCCTGCATGCCGCGAATCTCGCCGCCGAGGTCGATGTTTCTGTCTTCGGATTGCTTTTTGAGCTCATCGATCTTCTGCTCGAGTTCGACGAGGGGTTTTTCAAAATCCAAGGTCTGTTTGTTCATGGGCGCGTTATTTGATGCTGACGGGTGTGCCGGATTTCACGAGGGCGTAGATTTCGTCGAAATCCGAGGGACTGAGAACGATGCCGGACGGAGCCGGTGGCGTTGATCCATCCGCTGGCGGAGCGGGAGGGGTGCGGAGGACGACATTACCGGGGTTGATTAGAACCGTGCGCTCCGCCTCGGCGTAGTCTTTCGCGCCGAAGGCCACGCGTGCCTCGCCTTTGCGGGCGATGCGGTCGGCGACCTTCGCCTCGACTTCGCCTTTGGCCGCCTGACCTGTGAGATTCATGGAAACGGCGGGGTATTCTTTGAAAAACACACCCGCATTCATCACGGAGATGGTGGATGTGGCGCGGTCGATCACGAGGGCGGTGTCGACAACGGGAATCAACAATTGCTGCCCGATTTGAAGATTGATGGAGGTCATTCCATTCGCCCAGTAGATCAACTCGGAGTTCGTTTTGAACTGGGATTTGATGCGGTCCAGCGAGTCTCCTTTTTTCACCGTGTAGAGGGTGTTTGAAGGAGTCGCGGAGGGATCGCGGAAGAGGGTGAGGTTGATGCGGCCGAGTGCGGCGCGGACCTCGGCGGTCTTGGGAGAGTCGGGGTAGGTGCTCAGGTGGCCTGCGATGGCATCACGCGCCTCGACGGTGTTCTGCGCGAGGACCGGCTTGAGCGAATCGAAGGCGGCCAAGGCCGGATGGGGAGTAGGCGCTGGAGTCGGTGTCGGGACGGCTGCTTGCTCGACGATATCGAGTTTTTTCTCTTTGTAATAAAGTTCGTAGATGAAGTAGCCGCTACCCCCCAGGATGCCGGCTACGAGAAACAAAATCGTGAGTGCTTTGATGAACATGATTCGTCAGGAGATGCTATCCGCTGCGCTCTGGAAATGAAAACCCCGAAATCAGGCGAGGCCGCGGCGTTTCCATTCCGCGACATTTTCGCCTGCTGAGCGCTGGATCATTTCCATCGAAAACTTGAGCAGGCAAACCTCCCAGACATCGTCCACGCCGGCGATGAGCGCACGGAAGGGATCGTCTCCTTTTTTGATCTCTTCTTCCATGCGGGCGATTGCCTCGTCGAATGGCTCGCGAACGAGTTTCTCGGAGAGGTCGGTTTTGCGGAATTGAAATCCATAACGCAGAACGCGGGCGGCTGAGGGATTGGCTTCCAACCAGTCGGCAAAGTCTCTGGCTTCCTCGCCGAAGCCCTCAAGGAGAACTTTGCTGAAATTGGCGGGCGAGAGGATGCGGGGGCGCTCGGCTTCGATCGTGCCGGACCGGATACGAACAGTCTCAACCTCGTCGAGCGGCTCGGTGACAAGGGAGAAATGGAATCGCGTCGTGCCGAAGGTTTCGATGGCGCTTTGTGGCGTCACGACCACTCGCGTGTTCTCCATCGCATATTGGAAATCATGGTCCTTGAACATCGGGTAAAATTACTTCGCCGGACGGGATGTTCAATCAATTAGCGGAAGGCACCGGACGAACGATGACCTCCACATCGACTTTCGCAGGCGGGAGCGTGTAGCGCGTGACGAGGAGAACGATGTAAAGCAGCGCCACAGCTGCGGCGAGCCAGGGGAGCGGCGAGGAGGCGCGGTCGGTGGAAATCATGGAAGTTTCAAAGCGCCGATGGCTTCCATGACGCGGTTGCTCAGCAGTTGATAGGTCTCGCGCGAGGTGTTCGAGATTTCCTGCTCCGTGAAATGAATCGGCTCACCGATGACCACCGTGATCTGGGAAAGCTGGAAGCGGCGGGCATTTTTGGGGAAAGCCTCATAGGCACCGAAGATGCGCATCGGCAGCACAGGGGCGCCGGTTTTGGCAATCACAAGACCGATGCCCGCGCGGGCCGGCTGAAGGTTGCCATCAATCGAACGGGTGCCTTCTGGAAACAGGAGCACGGCATTTCCATCCTTCACTTTTTTGATGACCTCGCGCAGGGCGGACATGTCGTTCCCGTCGCGTTCCACGGGGATGACATTCATCGCGGGAAAGAGGGGGCCGAAGAACGGCCATTTTAGAAGAGTTTTTCGCGCCAGATAAAAGACGCCACGGCGGCTGCAAATGCCGGCGAGCGGTGGATCGAAGAAGCTGGAGTGGTTCACCGCGATGAGCAAGGGGCCGGACTCCACCATTCGCTCGGGGTTAATGACGCGCATGGAAAAAATCATGCGGGCGAGCAGCTTCGCCAAATTGTAAAAAATATTATAGACGATCGTCATGCCGGGCTGATTCCGGATTTTGAAAGAATTTCCGCCACCTTGTCCACCACGCCTTCGAGGGTGAGGTGCGAGGTGTCGATGACATGGGCGCCGGCGGCGATTTTGAGCGGAGCATTGGCCCGACTGGAATCGAGTTTGTCGCGTTTCTCGATGCTGTCGTGGAGACCCTGCGCGGCCCTGCGCTGGCGGCGGACTTCGGGTGAGGCGTCGAGATAGAATTTGTGGGGCGTGTCCGGGAAGACTACAGAACCGATATCGCGGCCCTCGCTGACGATCGGGCGTTTCTCGGCCAGCGTCCGAAGCTGTGCATTGACGAGCTGCCTGACAGCGGGCACGGCGGCAACCGGTGACACATTCTGGTTCACCTCGAGCGTCTGCAGCTCGAGATCGGGCATTTCGGAATTGATGCGGATGAACGATTCGCCCGCTTCCGTGAATCCGGAGTCCACCGACATGCGTCTCACAGCTGCCTCAATGCTTTCAGGGTGGGATGCGTCGATCTGCTGGCGGAGAATTTCCCAAGTCACGGCGCGATACATGGCACCTGAATTCACATGGGCGAATCCGAGTCGCCGCGCAAGCCGGGTGGCCACGCTGCTTTTGCCGGATGCGGCGGGACCATCGATGGCAATGACGATCATGTGGCGGAAGTTTTCACCGCAGGCGAGCCGCTGCCTTTCAAACCGGACAAAACCTCGGTTCGGTTCTTGATGCGGCCACCTTTTTGGATGTGCAGAAGCGCATCGGCAAAGCCCGGGTAGGAGGTGTTCACGCAATCGGTGTCTTCGATGACCGTTTCGCCGTCCGCAAAAAGCCCCGCGACGGCGAAGGCCATGGCGATGCGATGATCATGATGGCATGGCAGACGCGCGCCCTTCAGCGGGCTACCGCCCGTGATCGCCATGCCGTCGGGGAATTCCTCGACTTGCACGCCCATGGCGCGGAGATTCGCCGCCACAGCAGCGATGCGGTCGGTTTCCTTGACGCGCAATTCAGCCGCATCACGGATCACAGTCGTGCCCTGCGCCAGCGCCGCTGCCACGGCAAGGATGGGGATTTCATCAATCACATTCGGGATTTCAGCACCCGCGATCGTCGTGGCGCGGAGAGTGGTGCCTTTGATGTCAATGTTTCCCACAGGCTCACCACTGAGCGAGGTTTCGATGACTTCACGAATGCGCGCGCCCATGCGGACGAGGACATCGATAATGCCGGTGCGGGTGGGATTCAGTCCGACATCCTTCACCAGCAGGCGGGAACCCGGTTGCGCGGCGGAGGCCACCAGCCAGAAAGCGGCACTGGAGATGTCTCCCGGGACTGTGAAATCCATCGACTCTGGCACTTGGCCGCCTTCGACGGTCGTGCGTATTTCGACGAGGCGGCGATCCTTCGGGGAGTTTTTGTTTTCCCAAACCTCCTCGCGTTTCGATTTGATGAGAAAGTAATCGAACATCCTCTCGGTGTGGTCTCGCGAGCGGACATTCTCGATCACCGTGGTGGAGCCTTTGGCAAAAAGTCCCGCGAGGAGAATCGCGCTTTTGACCTGCGCGCTGGCGACCGGCGTGCGGTAGGTGATGCCCTCCAGATTGCCATGGCCCTCGACCACAAGCGGCGGGCAGGACTTTTCGCCTTCCGCGTGGAGATTTGCCCCCATGAGGCGCAGCGGATCGATGACGCGCTGCATCGGGCGCTTCGAAAGCGAGGGATCGCCGGTGAGGCGGGAGGTGAAATTCTGCGCGGCGAGGATGCCGGACATGAGCCGCATCGTGGTGCCGGAGTTGCCGCAATCCAGATCGGCGAACGGCTTGGTGAAACGGCCGGACACGCCTTCCACAATGAGCGTGCCAGGTTCCGGGCACTCGATGAAAACCCCAAGCTGGCGCATCGCTGCGGCGGTGCTGCGACAATCCTCGCCCTCGAGAAAATTGCGGATCACGCAAGTGCCGTTGGAAAGGGCGGCGAGCATGACAGCGCGATGCGAGATGCTTTTATCAGGTGGAACGGCGATTTCCGTGTCGATGAGAGCTGCGCGGCGGGATGTGAGAGAATGTTTGTCCTTGGTGGCCTTCATGTGGCTGGTGGCTGGCTGGCCCGGAGCGTCCGGGCATCTGCAAGAAACGCCTCCACGGCGCTCCGGTTGCCGCTTTCGAGGGCGAGTTTCAGCGTCTCGAGGGCGGTTTGCAAGTCATGGATTCCGTTTAAAACCTCGGCACTGTTATCGAGGAAAATTTCCGCCCAGAGGCCTTCGGGCCCTCCGGCGATGCGGGTCGAGTCGCGATAGCCCCCTCCGGCAAGGCGGGCAAGCGAGGGATCCGCTCCCAAGGCGGCATGAACGAGAGCGGCGGCAGCGGCATGCGGGAGATGGCTGATGCGCGCCATGGCGCGATCATGGGCCTCGGGGGACATTTCTTGCAGCGTGCAGCCTGCCGTGGTCCACAATTCCGCAGCCAAATTCCTCGCCGATGGATCGGTGTGGGGCGTGGGCGTGAGAATGCAAACCGCGCCATCATACAAATTCTCGCGGGCGGCGCGGATGCCGCTCTGCTCCGAGCCCGCCATGGGATGCGCTCCGATGAAGCGTCCACCGAAGACCTCCTCGAGACGGGATACGATCTTGCCTTTCACGCTGCCGGCATCGGTCACCACGGCATTCTTGGGCAGGTGTTTTACGAGCTCAGGCCCGATCGTTTCGATGGCATGAGGCGATAGGCAAAGGACAGCAATGTCGGCATCCGCCACAGCCGTGGCGAGGTCATGCGACACGCGGCAACCCGGAAGCAGAGAAGCCGCCTCAAGCGCGGCTTCCTCGCGACGCGCCCAGATAGAAATCTCCCGGAAGTGTCCGGCCCGGCGCAAGGCCATTGCCAGAGATCCTCCGATCAGGCCGGGACCAAGGATGGTAACGCGCCGGTTCAGGGCACCAGAAAAATCTTGCCCGAGTAGGGGCATTTCACCTCGGTGCCGGGAGGAAATCCGCGGACATCCACATAGCCCGCATAGGGCGAGTGGGGACTGGTGACGAATCCCGGTTTGCCGGGAACGGGTGTTCCGTAGGAGAGGTCCCTGGACGCCACGGGCTCCGGAGGCGGTGTGGGCGTAGGCGCTGGGGTCGGCGTGGCATTGGGATCCACCGCAGGCGGCATTTCCGTGTAACCCTCCGGTGTCGGTGTCGGCGTGATAAACTGGGTGGCGTCAGAAGCCGTGCCTTGGTAGCCGAAGCGGCCTGATCCGGTTTTGCGGACCGGACGCTGCGATTCACAAGCTGCGAGAACCAATACGGCCAAGGCGGAGCCGAGCACGATTACGGAAGATTTTTTCATAAATGGGATCGCGGTTAAGAAGCCATGGCTGACGGTTGGTTTCAATCCAAATCTCGCGACACCCGTTTTTGAAAAATGCCATCCCTCCTACATATCCACAATCAGCAGACCTCTGAGAGATGACATGCGGCCGCGGTGGTCACGATTTACATAGCAGTCTGATCTTCCAAAAGACCGCGCATTTTTTCTTTGAATAAAACCCTTGCCGCGCGTGGACGACTAGGCTACTTATCTCGCCCCTTTCACCAAACCAAACCGTCCATGGCTCAAAAATCCAAAAAACCTGCCAAGGCAAAGCCTGTTGCGAAAAAAGCGGCTCCCGCCAAGAAGCCGATCGCGAAGGCAAAGCCTCAAGCCAAGGTCAAGCCTGCTTCCAAAAAGCCAGCTCCCTCCAAAAAATCTCCCGCTGTTGTGAAAAAAGCGGCTCCCGTCAAGAAAGCCGCCCCGGCCAAAAAGTCCGCTCCTGCTTCTAAAAAGCCAGCGCCCAAAAAAGCCGCGCCCATCGCTAAAAAAGTCGTCACAGCAAAAAAGGCTGCTCCGGTCAAAAAAACCGCTCCTGCTAAAAAGGCTGCCCCTGTAATAAAGGCGGCTCCAGCCAAGAAGGTGGCGGCTATTAAAAAAACCGCTCCTGTTAAAAAAGGAGCCCCGGCCAAGCCGCTGAAAATGCCAGTGGTCGTCATTAAAAAAGGCAAAGAGCCCGTTAAAGTCACGGGATGGGTTGCCAAACAACGCGACCGCCTTCTCCAACTCAAAGACACGCTACTTGATTCCATGAGTGGCGTGGGCCGCGACTCCCTCCGCAACCGCGCCGAGGGCAGCGAGGCCTCTGCATTCGGTATGCACACGGCAGACGCCGGCAGCGATGCCTACGACCGCGACTTCGCACTGAGCCTGCTTTCTCAGGAACGCGATTCCCTATACGAGATTGATGCCGCATTGAAAAAAATCAGCGACGGCAACTACGGCTTCTGCGAGATCTCCGGCAAGCCGATTCCCCACAACCGCCTCGAAGCCCTTCCATTCGCCCGTTACACCGTCGAGTGCCAGGCCGAGTTGGAGAAAACCAACCGCCTCACACGCGTCCGCCAGCCCGTCACCTCCCTCTTCGGTCTCGGCGAGGAAAGCGAGTCCGAGAGCGAGGAAGAAGACACCACCACCGACACCAAAGACTAAATCTATGCCACAGGAAAACATCACCCTCGAATGCACCGAGGCCAAAGCCGAGGGGAAACCCGCCTCGCGCTATATCACCACACGCAACAAAAAGAGCCCGCGCACACCAAACCGGCTCGAAAAGAAAAAGTTCAACCCCAATCTGAACCGCCATACACTCCACCGCGAAATCAAATAAAACGCCATGCAGCCTAAAACACCACAACGCCGCTCGAACTTCCGCCGCGCCAACCGTCCCATGCCACGCCGTCGCGTGGATCTCAACATCGAGGCGATCGATTACAAAAACCCCGATCTTCTCAAGCGCTTCGTCACCGAGAGCGGCAAGATCCTGCCACGCCGCGTGACCGGCATGTCCGCAAGCCTTCACCGCAAAATCACCCGTGAGGTCAAGCGCGCCCGCGCCGCCCTCCTCATGAAGTAATTTCCCCTGCCGAAACCGCCCGGTTGACACGCCCAGCGTGCAACCGGGCTTTTTTCGAACAATTTTTAAAGCTCCAACTTGAATTTTTGCGGAAATCATACAATCTAACGCCATGAAAAAATTTCTTCCACTTCTCGCGCTCGCCGCTGTCGTCTCTCTCTCTGCCTGTAACAAAAAGAAAGGGGATCAATTCGCCGGTGTTGATGGCGATTTCGTAACAAGCACGCCGCTCTCCGAACGCTTCGAAGGCGGAGCCAATTTCTTCAGCGACAGCGTTACGAAAGGCCAGTTCTCACCCGTCCGCTTCGGCTACGATAGCTACGCCGTTGAGCCCGGTGAAGCTTCGAAAGTGCAGCAAGTCGCCACGGCCATGAAAGACTCCTCCAAGCGTCTCATCATTGCCGGATTCACCGACGAGCGCGGCACGCAGGAATACAACCGCGGTCTCGGCGAACGCCGTGCCCAAGCGGTTCGCCAAGCTTTGATCGATGCAGGCATCAGTGCTGATCGGATTCAGACCGTGAGCTTCGGAAGTGAAATGCCAGCCGATCCCGCAAGCAACGAGCAGGCATGGGCATTGAACCGCCGCGCCGAATTCGGCGTCGTCAAATAACGCAGGCAACAAAAAATTTCCCCCACGCAAAAGACCGGCCTGACCATCAGGCCGGTTTTTTGTGCCAACTACTCTTCGGGAGCGACCTCCTGCTCTAGCGGAAAGACAACCCTCGCGTAGATATCCTTGAGCGGAATGGAACATCCGACCGATGGGAACTCCACGATGTCGTCTTCTTTGAATGCGACGCGGTAACCCCACTCCGAGCCATTTCCACGCAGGAACTGCTCCACACGATATTGATCCTGCGAGACGAGGACATATTCCTTGAGGGAATCCAGCTCACGGTAGAGATCAAATTTTTTGCCCCGGTCATAGCGCTCCGTTCCCGGCGACAGAACCTCAATGATGAGCGTTGGGTTCAGCAAGACATCGGCCTGCTCGTCCTCCACATCGACAGGACCGCAAACGATCGTCAGGTCGGGATAAGTATAGAGGCCGTTGGCACTGACTTTGACGCGGAGATCGGAGGAGAAAAGCTCGCAGTCTTTGCCTCGTATTGCGGCGTGAAAGCCGCCGGTGAGATTCACCGTAATGCGGGAATGGTCTTTTGAAATCACCGCCATCGCGAACATCTCGCCATCAAAGAACTTGCTCTTGAACTCCGCAGCGCGTTCGATTGCGAGATACTCCTGCGGCGTCAGTTTTTGCGAGGATGTCCCTGTCATCAACGTGAAAGAAAGCCTCCGCCCGATTGGAATGCAAGCCGTGGCGCCGTTGGAAAGCCGCTCAGTTCAATCCAGGATCATCCGGCGCCTCTGAGAGAAGATGCAGGAGGGGGCCGGAATTCCGCATGATACCCTGCCAGGCAGGGAAGGGATCAATCATTTCAATCAGCTCGCGCGTGGGCGGAATGACAAGCCAGGTGTTGCCTTCGATCTCCTGCTCGAGCTGGCCGGGCGACCATCCGGAGTAGCCTTCAAAAATTCGAAGCCCCTTCTCCCAGCCTTGACGCGACTCGGCATCGCCCACATCGGTGAAGGCACGGAACGCCACGAGTGTCGGGTTTTCCCGCCATTGAAGGCTCGTAAGGAGGCTCTCATCCGTGCCGACAGGGCCGCCGAAAAAGACGGGCACTCCAGCATCCGGCAGGGCTTGAAGCGGCCGGTTCAGGACAAATCCGGTCGCTCCCTCGTGCGGGCAATGTTGGGAGAGAAAAACAATGGTCCGGCGGAAGTTTGGATCTCGCAGGCAGGGATGCGCCACAAGAAGCGAACCGGTGAGATTGTCTCCGAATTTCATGGAGCTGGGAAATCAGGCCATGCGCGCCAATGTTTCCGTGAGGTAGGGCAGGAGTTGTTTTTTGCGGGACACGATCCCGTCAAGGCGCCAGGCGTGGAGACCGTCCTCGGGAAAATCGATCAGTCTCGTGAAACTCTCGTTGCCCCTGACAAGAAGAACTGAGTTCTGGGTATTTACATCGGTGATCAGAAGCGTGGAGAAGAAGTAACCGTGCGATAAACGGTATTTCTCAAGCTCTTCAAGGAGTGCGGAGCACTGCTTCTCGAATTGCGCGAAGCTGATTTCCTCGATCTGGGAGACGCTGAAAAGCACGCCTCGCTCGTCGTATTCCTTACAATCGGCTGTGATGACCTCCTTGGTGGAGAGAGTGAGAAGCGGGGAGCCGACACTGAAAATCTCGTTGGCGAGATCGCCCGGCTTCACGCCGCAGATTTTGGAGAGCTCCTGCATGATCTCGCGGTCCACAGCAGTCGTAGTGGGCGAGGTCAGGTTCAAGGTGTCGGAAATCATTCCGCACATGAGCAGTCCCGCTACTGGCTTGGGGATGGGAATGCGAGCCATGCGGAAACAATCGGCCACAATCGTGCTGGTGGAGCCGACCGGGCGGTTCATGAAGAGGATTGGCTGCTGGGTGGGAGCCACACCGATGCGGTGGTGGTCGAGGATTTCGACGATGGGCAACTCCTCGGCGCCAGCAACCGCCTGAGTCAGTTCATTGTGATCGACCAGAATCAACTGCCGTGGGGCAGGTCGGAGGAGATCGCTTTTGGAGATGATTCCCTGCATGCGGCCCTGCGGCCCCAGAACGGGAAATGCAAACTGCGATGTCATCGCCAGGTCGTTGCGCGTCTGCCGCAAAGTGGCATCCGCCGAGAGGCAGGTGAAATCCGGCGAGAGCATTTGCCCCGCAGTCACAGCCGCGCGAGCGAGCAGCGTGGTCGTCGCTGTGTCGTGTGGCGAGGATAACAGGGTCGTGCCGTGTTCCTGGGCCAGAGCGAGAATTTTATCCGGCGGGGAAAAGTTGTTTGTGATGATGATGGCTGGCACGCCGGCGAGGATCGAAAGCTCCTGGATGTTCCAGCGGTCGCCGACAATGAGAACGGTGGCTGGAATGTCGAGTTGCTCGAGGCGTTTTTTGAACGAGTCCGTGAGCATGGCCGCAACGACCAAGGTGCGCGGACGGATGGCCGCGTCCTCCTTGCCAGTGATGAGCGTCGCCCGTATGGCTTCGCGGATGTGTGCGATCGAAGCCTCCACAATGCGGCTCGAGGAAAGGTTCTCAATCGGCGGGAAGAGATATTTACCCAGCTTGAATGCGGAGAGGAGTCCGATGCAGTTGCGGGCATCATCGACGACAGGCAGACCGCGGAACTTGTCCTCACCGAAACGCGTCATGGCCTGATAAACAGGGGCGTCGCGGTGGATACTTACAACATTCCGTTGCATGACATCCTCGATACGGGGATAGACATCGGCAAAGAAAACCGGGGCCTCGAGGCCGAATTTTTGAAGAGCGAAATCGATCCGCTGGTTGGTGTTTCCGCATCGGGCCGCGATGACACCATCCATTCCGGTTGCGCGCTTGAACTCCGCATATCCAATAGCAGAGCAGATCGAGTCCATATCCGGGTTGCGATGACCTATGACGAGGGTTTTCATTTTTTAAAAATCAGTTGCTGACCCCGGGCTGGCAAGGCCGTGTGAGCTGGCTGTCAGGGTCGTAGTTCAAATAGGGCTGGAGCCACTTCTGGGCTTCCTCAACCGACATGCCTTTCCGCTGTGCGTAGCTTTCAACCTGGTCGCGCTCGATTTTTCCAACGGCGAAGTATTTTGACTCAGGATGTCCAAAATAGAGCCCGCTCACGCTACTCGCCGGGAACATGGCAAGGCTCTCCGTGAGGGTGATGCCGGTATTTTGCTCTGCATCGAGGAGTTTCCAGATTGCCCATTTCTCCGTGTGGTCGGGCTGCGCGGGATAACCGGGCGCGGGGCGGATGCCACGGTATTTTTCGCGAATGATTTCCTCGGGCGTCAGGTTTTCAGTCTTTCCGAAGCCCCATGCGTCACGCGCAAACTTGTGCATGTATTCCGCAAACGCCTCGGCGAAACGGTCGGCGATCGCCTCGGTCATGATGACATTGTAGTCGTCATGCGCGGCTTTGAATTTTTTTACCACTTCGAGCATGCCGTGGCCGGAAGTGACTGCGAAGGCACCGACATAATCCTTGGCTGGAGCGGGCGCGACGAAATCAGCGATGGAGAAATTGAACTGCCCCTCAGGCTTTTTCATTTGCTGGCGCAAACCGTGAAAGCGCACGACCTCCTTGGTGCGCGACTCGTCGGTGTAAACAATGATGTCCTCGCCATCACGATTGGCGGGAAAAAGTCCACACACGCCGCGAAGTTGCAGACTCTCGTCAGCAACAATCTCGGCCAGCAACTTCTGGGCATCCTCAAAAAGCTTCTTGGCTTCGACCCCGCAATTCGGGTCGTCAAAAATCGCAGGATACCGCCCGCGCAATTCCCAAGTGTGAAAAAACGGCGACCAGTCGATGAAGGGAATGAGGTCTTTCAGCGAAACATTTCCAGACTTTCCTGATTCAAAAACAACCACACCCGTTTGCTCCGGGATAGCAATGTTATCATGCGAAAGCTTGGGTGCGTTCGCGATAGCCTCTGCGAGCGGGAGCATTGGCTTCCCGGCTTGGCGTCCGGCATGTTCGACGCGGAGTTTTTCGTAGTCGGATTCGAGGTTCGTGAGGAATGCGGGTTTTTGATCAGGACTGAGAAGCGAGCTGGCGACATTCACGGCGCGGGAGGCGTCGAGGACATGAACGACTCCGCCGGAGTAATACTGGGAAATTTTGACGGCCGTGTGCGCCCTGCTGGTCGTGGCACCGCCGATCATGAGCGGGATGGGGAAACCCTGACGTTGCATTTCCTTTGCGACATGGATCATCTCGTCGAGGGATGGTGTGATGAGACCGGAGAGGCCGATGATGTCACAATTTTTTTCCTGCGCAGTGGCGAGGATTTTTTCGCAGGGAACCATCACGCCCATGTCGATGACTTCGTAATTGTTGCAGGCCAGGACAACGCCAACGATGTTTTTGCCGATATCGTGGACATCGCCTTTCACCGTGGCCATGAGAATGCGGCCCTGCGTGCGGGCATTCGGATTCGCGGCGCGCTCGGCCTCCATGAGCGGGGTGAGCCAAGCGACGGATTTTTTCATCACTCGTGCACTCTTCACAACCTGCGGCAGGAACATTTTTCCTTCGCCGAAGAGGTCGCCGACGATTTTCATGCCATCCATGAGAGGCCCCTCGATGACCGATAGCGGCTTGCCGTATTTTTTCAGAGCCTCCTCGGTGTCGGCGTCGATGTGATCCACGATGCCTTTGATAAGGGCATGCTGCAGGCGCTTCTCCACAGGGAGTTCGCGCCAGGCGGTGTCTTGCACGGGAGCGGAGCCAGTGCCGCCAGTTTTCGAGGCCTTGAAATTCTCGGCAAATGTAACGAGGCGCTCGGTGGCATCCAGACGGCGGTTCAGCAGGACATCCTCGATGAGTTCAAGGAGGTCCTTTGGAATGTCCTCGTAAATACCGAGCTGACCGGCATTCACAATCCCCATGTCCAACCCGGCCTTGATGGCATGGTAAAGGAACGCGGCGTGCATGGCCTCGCGCACAGGATTGTTGCCACGGAATGAAAACGAGATGTTGCTAATGCCGCCGCTCACACGGGCGTAGGGTAGGTTTTCCTTGATCCAGCGCGTGGCGTTGATGAACGCGTTGGCGTAGTCGTTGTGCTCTTCGATGCCCGTGGCGACGGTGAGGATGTTTGGATCGAAAATGATGTCCTCCGGCGGGAATCCCACTTCATCGACAAGCATGCGGTAGGCGCGTTCGCAGATTTGAATTTTGCGCTCGAAGCTGTCGGCCTGTCCCTGTTCGTCGAAGGCCATGACAATCGTGGATGCACCGTAGGCGCGGATGAGACGGGCCTGTTCCTTGAATTTTTCAGGACCTTCTTTGAGGCTGATCGAGTTGACGACGCACTTGCCTTGAACACAGCGCAGGCCCGCCTCGAGGACTTCCCATTTCGAGGAGTCGATCATCACCGGCACACGGGAAATGTCGGGTTCGCTGGCAACGAGGTTGAGGAACTTCGTCATGGCTGCGGCACCATCGAGCATGCCTTCGTCCATGTTCACATCGATGATCTGCGCCCCGGCCTCGACTTGCTGGCGCGCTACAGCGAGGGCTTCGTCGTAGTTTCCGGCGAGGATGAGTTTAGCGAATTTTGGCGAACCCGTTACATTCGTGCGCTCGCCGATATTGATGAAAGGAATCTCCGGGCGCGCGGTGAATGGCTCCAGGCCGCTCAATCGCAGGGTCGCCGTGCGGGCGGGAATCCGTCGCGGAGGCAGCCCGCGAACCACATCGGCGATGGCTTTGATGTGGCCGGGAGTGGTGCCGCAGCATCCGCCAATGATGTTCAGCCAACCTTGCTCCGCCCATTCGAGGAGCTGCGGAGCGAGACTCTCGGGCGTCTCGGGAAATCCTGTGGGCGAGAGCGGATCAGGCAGACCGGCATTCGGATATGTGCTGACGAAGAACGGCGAGATGTTCGAAAGTTCCTCGATGTAAGGCCGCATTTCTTTCGGACCAAGAGCGCAATTGAGGCCAATGGACAAAAGCGGGAAGTGGGCAAGGGAATTGAGAAAAGCTTCCACCGTTTGACCAGTGAGCGTTCTTCCGCTCAGATCGGTGATCGTGCCCGATGCCATGACCGGCATGCGCGGGTGCTTTTCAAAAAATCGGGCGATTGCAAAAAGCGCCGCCTTAGCGTTCAGCGTGTCGAAAATCGTTTCAACAAGCAGAATATCCACCCCGCCTGCGACAAGATTTTCAATCTGCTCGGTGTAGGCGGCAGCCACCTCCTCGAAGGTCACTTCACGCTTTCCGGGATCGTTGACATCCCGCGAAATCGACAGCGTGCGATTGAGCGGCCCGATCGCCCCCGCCACGAAGACGCGCCTGTCTGTGACGGCATCCGCCGCCTCGCGTGCGACCCTCGCCGCCGCCAAGTTCAACTCGGGAACAAGATGCTCGAGACCGTAGTCGGCCTGGGAAATCGTCGTCGCATTGAATGTGTTCGTCTCAATGATATCCGCCCCGGCGGCGATGTATTTGCCATGAATCTCACGAATGATCTGCGGCTTCGTGAGCACAAGCAGGTCATTGTTGCCTTTTAAATCCTGGCCCTTCCAATCTGCAAAACGCTCCCCGCGATAGTCGGCCTCTTGCAATTTGTATTGCTGGATCATGGTCCCCATCGCGCCGTCCAAAATGAGGATGCGTTGAGCGAGAAGATCGCGAAGGGCTTTTTCGGTGGATGAAATCATGCGTGATGAGAATTGGTTAGTTTACGGAAAGCCCGAACGAGGCAAACGAAAAAACAACCCGCACAAAGTTCAGTGTGGCATGCCGATTTTGTTGAGTAATAATCCTTGACCACGCAGAGCCGATCCCAAGACTCGCCGCGTGCGTTCATCCATCACTTTTTCACGCCGAAAATGCCTCTTGGCCACCCTCCTCTTGGCGTCGTTTTTCCAGCCCTCGCCTGTATCCGCCCAGAAGACGGAAATCCTGAACCTCGCATACGAGAAAAACCCTCCCTACCCGGAAGCTCAAAATCCCCAACTGCCGCTGGAAGTTTATGATCCCGAATTCGCCGAGATTATTGGCAAGGAGCCGCAGCTTGTGCATCTCGCCAAGGGCTTTGGCTTCACGGAGGGCCCGGTCTTTCTCTCGGTGAAAAACTCCGACGAGGGCTATCTCATTTTCACCGACCAGATCAACGACAACATCAACCTCATCCGCTGGCACGGCCTCACGCCATACAATACCATCACGCCAGCCTCCTGGAGCGAGCCGGTGGTTTTTCGGCATCCCTCGAGTATTGCGGATGGTCAAACGGCCGACCTCAACGCGAATCTGCTCACGGCCGAGACGACCGGACGCCGGGTTTCCATTACAAAACACGATGGCACGGTCGAAACACTCGCGGGTTCTTACGACGGCAAGCCGCTGAATTCCCCGAACGACTTGGTGGTCAAATCCGACGGCTCCGTGTGGTTCACCGATCCCAGCTACGGCTCGCTGCAATTCCCGCAGGAGGCGTATTTGCCGAACAATGTCTATCGCTACGATCCGAAAACCAAGGCCCTCACTGTGGTGACCGGAAACTTGCAAATGCCCAATGGCATCGCCTTTTCACCGGATGAAAAAATCCTCTACATCATCGATAGCGGAGCGATCCAAGCGCCGCGCACCTACTACTACGACAAGCCGCACACGATTTATGCGTTCGATGTCTCGGCGGATGGCAAAACGATCTCGAACCAGCGTGAATTCGCGGTCGTCTATCCCGGTTTCCCCGATGGCATGCGGCTCGACGCGAAGGGGAATGTTTACTCCGGCGCGCTCGACGGCATCCATGTCTTCAACCCCAAGGGCAAAATGATCGGCAAAATCAAGCTGCCTAAGCAGACAGCGAACCTGACCTTCGGCGGCCGCGACAACAACATCCTCTTCATTTGCTCGTCCGACTCGGTCTGGGCGATCAAACTCAACACAACCGGTGCGAAACCCGTGCCACAAATCGAACGCTAAAAATCCATGAACAACGACTACGACATCATCATCATCGGAAGCGGCGCGGGCGGCGGCACATTGGCCCGTCACCTGGCTCCCTCCGGAAAACGCATCCTCATCCTTGAGCGCGGTAGCTGGCTCCCGCGCGAGCCGGAAAACTGGTCCGCCTCGGAAGTCTTCATCGCGAACCGCTACACATCGAAGGACACCTGGCGCGACAAGCACGGCAAGGCGTTTCAACCTGGCGTCCACTACTTCGTCGGCGGCGCGACCAAGCTTTACGGCGCGGCTCTCTACCGCCTGCGCAAGGAGGATTTCGGCGTCCTGAAACACCAGGATGGCATCTCGCCCGCATGGCCGCTGGGCTACGAGGATTTCGAATCCTACTACACCAAGGCCGAGCGCATGTATCATGTCCACGGCGCACGCGGCGAGGATCCCACCGAGCCGCCTTGCAGCGAGCCGTATCCATTTCTCGCAGTCTCGCACGAACCACGCATCCAGCAACTCGCCGACGACCTCAAACGCGCTGGCTACCATCCCTTCCACTCACCCTGCGGCATCATGCTCAACGAGGCGAATATGCCCTACAGCCAATGTGTGCGCTGCGAGGATTGCGATGGATTTCCCTGCCTCGTGCAGGCGAAGTCGGATGCCGAGGTCTTGGGTGTGCGTCCCGCGCTCGAGCACTCGAATGTCACGCTCCTCACGAATTCCCAAGTGCTGAAACTCAATACCAACGCCGCCGGCAGCTCGGTGAGCGAGGTCGTGGTCGATCGCGACGGAAAAACCGAAACCTTCCGCGCCAGCATCGTGGTCGTTTCCGCTGGAGCGGCAAACTCCGCGCGCCTCCTCCTCATGTCGGCGAATGACAAACACCCGCACGGACTCGCCAACGGCTCCGGGCAGGTGGGCCGGAATTACATGTATCACAATAGCCAGGCCGTGCTGGCGATTTCCAAGGAGCCGAATCCAACGAAATACCAGAAGACGCTTGGCCTGAATGATTTTTATTTTGGCATGAAGGACTTCGAGTTTCCGATGGGCAATATCCAGATGGTCGGAAAATCCCAAGGCCCCATGTATAAAGGTGAGAAGCCGATCGAGGCCGGGCTCGCGCCGATGTTCACGCTCGACTTCGTCGCCAAGCACGCCGTCGATTTCTGGCTCTCCACCGAGGACCTCCCCTCGCCCGACAACCGCGTCACCATCGACCGCGAGGGCAACATCACACTCAGCTACACGCCGAATAACCAGGTCGCCAAGCAACGCCTCTACGAAAAGCTCAAGTCAATACTCAACCACCTCGGCATGCACGAGCACCTCATCCCTCGAAATCTCTACATGAAAAACGAGATCGATATCGGCGGCGTGGCGCACCAGTCAGGCACCTGCCGCTTCGGCACCGATCCCGCCACCTCTGTGCTCGACACGAATTGCAAGGCCCACGAACTCGACAACCTCTATGTCGTGGACACCTCGTTCTTCCCGAGCATCGGCGCTGTGAATCCCGCACTCACCGCCATGGCGAACGCCCTCCGAGTCGGCGACCACCTCCTCGAGCGGCTGAAATAAAAACTCCGCACACCGGCATGGCGGATTCATCGCAGAACGGAAAACCCTCTCGCGCCGCCGTGGGAGCGGTTTTCGGGGCGGGCGTGGCGCAGGGCATCGCCCTCGTCACATTCCCCGCAGCGGGGGCGATTTTCACAAGCCCGCAGCACTACGGCCTGAGCAGCACGCAATACGGCATGCTCTTCGTGCCGCAGGCCATCATGGCAATCATCAGCTCCCTGCTCGGCCCAACGCTCGCGCGAAGCCTGGGGGCGAAGAATGTCTTTCTGGCAGGAATGCTGGCGAATCTCCTCTCCATGGGACTTCTCATCGCAAGCCAGTTCCTCATGGCAAACCAGACTGCCGCCTATACGGTGCTGCTTCTGGCAACAACCTGCATGGGCCTGGCCTTCGGCCTCACCGTTCCTGTCATCAACACCTGCGCCGCCGCGTTTTTTCCAAAAACCGCCGACCGCGCCCTCCTCACGCTCAACACCCTCCTCGGCCTCGGCACAGCGCTGGCGCCGGCCTTCGTCGCCGTTTTCGTCGGCCTCGGATTCTGGTGGGGATTGCCCGTTCTCGTCGCCCTCCTTTGCGCAGGACTCTTGGTTTTCGCCATGCCGCTCACCATTTCGGCAGGTTCGCCAACCGATGATAAAACCTCCGGCGGACTGCCGCCTGTCTTTCCTGCCTTCGCCGCCGCCGCCCTGCTCTATGGAATTTGCGAAACAATGAACGGCAATTGGGCGTCGATCCTCATGTCCGGCGCACTCGCAAACACCACCGCCACGGCATCCCTCTCCCTCACGCTCTTCTGGGGCGCCGTCACCGGCGGACGCTTGCTCTTTGCCTCGATCGACCGGTGGATACCCGAACGAATTGTTTTCAAAATCCTCCCAGCTGTCATTTGCGTGGCCTTCCTCCTCGTTCCGCTCATTCCCGCAGGAAACCCGCTCGCCGGCCTCGCTCTCTTCGCCCTGGCAGGCCTGGGTTGCTCTGCAATGCTCCCTCTCATCATCAGCTTTGGCCAAAAAAGCATGCCCACGATCGCCGCCTCGGTCGCCGGCTTGCTGATCGCCTTCTATCAACTCGGCTACGGCCTCGCCGCCTTCGGCGTCGGCCCGCTTGAAAATCTCGCCGGCCTCTCACTCGGGCGCATTTTTGCTTTTACGGCGATTCCCGCCCTAATCCTCGCGGCGCTTGCCCTAAGGCTCTCTCGCCGTTACTGACTTCATCCGCACCCATCACCGAACCATGCCTAAAGACAAAGAATCCCTCCGCATCGAAGCCCGCGATTCCGGCAAAGAAGACTGGCAACTCTGGGGTCCCTACCTGAGCGACCGCCAGTGGGGCACGGTGCGTGAGGATTATTCGGCGGATGGCGACGCTTGGAGCTCGTTTCCGCACGACCACGCGCGCTCGCGCACCTACCGCTGGGGTGAGGATGGACTTCTCGGCATTTGTGACAAAAACGGGCTGCTGTGCTTTTCCGCCGCGCTCTGGAACGGCAAGGATCCGATTTTAAAAGAACGCGCATTTGGCCTTTCCAACCCGCAGGGCAACCACGGCGAGGACATCAAGGACTACTACTACCACCTCGCCAACACGCCCACGCATTCCTTCATGCGCGGCCTCTACAAATACCCGCAGCAGGAATTTCCCTATCAGCACATCATCGAGGAAAATGGACGCCGCTCCCGCCTGGAGAAGGAATACGAACTCGTCGATACCGGCATTTTCAACGAGAGCCGCTACTTCGATGTGTTCTTCGAATACGCCAAAGCGGCGCCGGACGACATGGCGATTCGGCTGCGTATTGTGAATCGCGGCCCCGATGCGGCCCCGCTAACTGTTCTTCCGACACTCTGGTTCCGCAATACATGGACATGGGAGGTTGCGCCCGCCTCAAAGCCTGAGATTCGCCTGTTACCGGATGGCCAGGGACTCAGTGCGCATTCCGCCGAACTGGGTGATTACAGCCTCCAAGCCGAGGGCCAGCCCGAGTGGATTTTCACCGAGAACGAGACAAACGACCGCCGCCTCTATAATGCTCCAAACCGCACGCCGTTTGTGAAGGATGCCTTCCATGATTATGTCGTGAGTGGCGCGACCGGCGCGGTGAACCCCGCCCGCATCGGCACCAAGGCCGCAGCAGTCTACCAACGCACGCTCGCCCCCGGTGAGGAGTGGGTGATCCGGCTGCGGCTCGCTCCCGGTTCAGAAGAAAAGTCCTTCGATGCGGCCTTCGACACGCTTTTTGCCGATCGGGAAAAGGAACACCTCGCCCACTTCGAAGCCGTGGCTCCCGGAATGCCCGAGGAATTGTCGCTCGTCATGCGCAGCGCCATTGCCGGCCTGCTTTGGGGTAAGAAATTTTATTCCTACCAGGTGAACCGCTGGCTCAGCGGCGATCCGACCATGCCGAAGCCGCCGGCCGAACGCTGGAAGGGACGCAATGTTTTCTGGCAGGAACTCTACGCGAACGATGTCATCTCCATGCCCGATTGTTGGGAATACCCCTACTTCTGCGCCTGGGATCTCATGTTCCAATCCGTGGCCTTCGCCATCACCGATCCCGCCACCGCGAAGAGACAGAACATGCTGCTTCAAGGCGAGCGCTACACCTCCCCCAGCGCGCAGCAGCCCGCCTACGAATGGGCGCTCTCGGATGCCAACCCTCCCATCGGCGGCTGGGCGGCGTGGAGGATTTATTCCATCGAACGCGGAGAAACGGGCACAGGCGACCGCGCCTTTCTCAAAAAGGCCTTCAACAAACTCCTCCTCAACTACGGCTGGTGGGCGAACCGCGTCGATCAAACGGGAGACAATGTCTTCGAAGGCGGATTCCTCGGCCTCGACAACATCGGCGTGTTCGACCGCCGCTACCCGCTTCCCGACGGCTCGCGCATCGCCCAGAGCGACGGCACGGCTTGGATGGCGACCTTCTCGCTTAATATGCTCAACATCGCCATCGAACTCGCCCACGAGGAGCCGGAGTTCGAGGACATAGCCGACAAATTCCTTAACGATTTCATCTACCTCGCCGCAGCCATCAACTCGACAGGCACGGGCGGCCTCGCCTTATGGGACGATGAGGATGGATTTTACTATGATGTCCTACGGCGTCCGGACGGCTCCTCAGCCTATCTCAGAACCCGCTCGGTTGCGGGTCTTACCCCTCTCTTCGCGGTGGAGAGCTTCGATCCCGCGACCGTGTTGAAGTTTCCACTCCTGCGCAAACGCTACCAGTGGTTCGAAAAAAACCGCCCGCATCTGATGGCGAAACTTCAGCACATCAAAGAAGATGTTGATGGCCGCAAACTCATATCACTTGTCCCGCCTGAGCACCTCCGGCGGATCTGCGAGCGTTTGTTCGATGAATCGGAATTCCTTTCGCCGCATGGCATCCGTGCCCTCTCAAAAATCTACGAAGAGCATCCCTACACTTTCACCGAAGGGGAAAAAACCGAGACCCTCGCCTATAGCCCCGCCGATAGCCCTGTGGCGATGTTCGGCGGCAACTCGAATTGGCGCGGCCCAGTCTGGATGCCGATGAATTATCTCGTCATTGAGTCACTCCAAAAATTCGGCTTTTACTTCGGCGATACATTCAAAGTGGAGTTTCCGACCGGTAGTGGTGTCCAGATGAACCTCTGGGAGGTTTCCTTGGAGCTCGAAAAACGCCTCGTCGGCATATTCACCCGCGATAAAGATGGCCGCCGTCCCTTCAATGGCGAAGTCGATCTTTTCCAAAACGACCCCCACTGGCGCGATCTGCTCCTCTTCAACGAATACTTCAACGGCGATAATGGCTCAGGCGTCGGCGCCAGCCACCAAACCGGCTGGACCGCCCTCGTGGCAAAAATGTGCCGCCAGCTCCACACATTCCAAAAAAACATCTGACCTCGGGCGCCGCATTGATCATCACAGGCGACCCGTCTTAAAAAACCTCCGTGTTCTCTGTGAACTCTGTGGTCAATCCTGCGCAGGAAAACCCCGCATCAAACCCCGTGCGGAGCGGCTGAGCGTTCGCGGTTCAACCACACGCGGGCGACACCCTTCATGCGGGTGAGAATATAATACACCGTCTGGCTGCGCTGGCGGACAAGTTCCGCTCCGACGATTTTCGGCACGAAGTCCGCCGGCACTTCCATGATTTCCTCAGGAGTCAGGCCATCCAGCCCCTTGCAAAGAATCGCTGTCATGGCTTTCGTGAGCGTCTGCACCTGGGGGCCAAGCGTGATCCGGAAGGCGCAGTTGCGCTGTGGCGTGACTTTTAAAAACACGCCGACCGTGTCGGTGCATTCCTCGTCCTTGCGGATGTCCTCCAGATCGAAGGTCTCCCCGTCGCGCGGCCCTTGTTTCATGGCGGCGGAGGCATACGAGATGAGTGACTCGCGCTTTTCGGCATCCGGCAAGGACTCGAAGAGCGCGATGATTTGATTGAGCTTACCGGGATACACAGCGTTCCCTAGCCTCTCTCGATCGGAGCCCCAACGCGGTTCCCCCACTCGGTCCAGGAGCCATCGTAGTTGCGGACATTTTTGTAGCCAAGGAGGTAGGTGAGAACGAACCAGGTGTGGCTCGAACGCTCGCCGATTCGGCAGTAGGCCACGACATCTTGTCCGGGCTGGAGTCCTGCCTCGTCCTCGTAAATCTGGCGGAGTTCGTTCACGCCTTTGAAAGTGGAATCATCCTTCACTGCCATCTTCCACGGCACACTGGCGGCACCGGGAATGTGCCCGCCTCGCAGAACGCCTTCTTGGGGATACTCCGGCATGTGAGTGACCTCACCGCGAAATTCCGCCGGCGACCGCACATCGATGAGCGCCATGCCGGCACGGCTCTGGGCGAGGGCCTGATCGTAAAACGCGCGGATTTCCGCATCGCAGCGGGTTTCCAGTGGCGTGTAGTGGCCATGCGCAAAGTGCGGCACGGCACGCGTGAGATGCCGCCCCTCGGCGACCCACTTGTCGCGTCCGCCGTCCATGATTTTCACTTTCGTGTGACCAAACAACCGGAAGACCCAAAGCGCGTAGCAGGCCCACCAGTTCGACTTGTCACCGTAGAAAATGACCGTCGTGTCGTTCGAAATGCCATTGCGTTCGCACAACGCCGAGAATTGCTGCGGAGTGATGTAGTCGCGGATCGTCTGGTCCTGCAAATCCGAGCGCCAGTCGATATGCACCGCGCCCTGAACGTGGCCGGTGTCGTAGAGCAGAATGTCCTCGTTGCTTTCGACAATTCTGACATGTGGATCCGCAAGGTGTCCTTCAACCCACTCGGTGGTGACGAGGGCCTCGGGATGCGCGTAGTTTTTATCGCTCATATACGGTCAAAATAAAGATTCGCCGCCGCTGTGCAAGCCAGACGGGAGCCAATCTCGAAAAAGGCAGCGCACGAACGCACGATCCGAACGGGCAGTAGCCGTCTTTCGCATTGGCGATTTCAGACGCGATCTGCTTAAGTCTCGCCTCGATCAAATGGTTTATTTTGTCCTCCACAACGACGCACAGGAAGGCCCATACGAGACAGCGGATGTAAAACGCCTGCTTCGCGAGGGCCGCTACGCCCCCGAGAATCTGTGCTGGCGCGAAGGCTGGGAGGACTGGCGTCCGCTCTCATCCGTGATCGGCATGGTGGCAAAATCCACCGACTCCGGGGAAGACACCCAACCCGCCGAAAACCAGCCCGCATCTTACGAACCCGAAATTCCGGCACCGCCGGTTCCTTGGCAACAAGAACGGACCGGTCGCGTCGAGAAACGGGTCGTGCTGTTAGTGGTCCTTGTTTTGTTGTTGGGAGCAGCTTCCATCGTTCTCGGTCTCCTCTTGGTTGATTCGCAATCCCACATCAAGCGGGAGGCGGAACCAGCCGTGTCACGCGCCGAACTCGAACGCGGGCTACTCGAGGCAAGCGTCACCCTGCGAGGCCCACAAGCGGCGGATGAAATCCGCACATGGGTGACCTACGAAGACGCCACGACAAACCGCCCCGTTGCGGTCTCCCGCGCGAACATCCTCATCTATCCCGAATCAATGGTCGCCGATGTCTTGAGCACTCCGGCAGTCGGCGGCGCCTCCGAAATGATGTTGCGCCTCCAATCCTCGCTGCCCCCACCCTGGCGCGAAACCATTACCGATTCAAACGGCGTCGCCTCTGTGAGTGGCATCCAGCCCGGCAAATACATCATCATCGTCTTCGCCCAAAAAACCGGCCAAGCCGAACCCGAGAACTACTTCTGGGTCGCCAGCCGCGAACTCGACGAGCACCCCTCCCAGTCCCTCATCTTCTCCGAAAAAAACGCCACCACACCCAAAAGCGTCGATTTCATAATCATAAAATAGCCCCCCTCACCGCGCTTTGCTGTCGAACGCATCGCGCAGGGCGTCGCCGAGGAAGTTCAGCGCGAGGAGCGTAAGAGCCATCGCTGCCGCCGGGAAAACAAGGAGCCACCAGAAACTGCGGACAGGATTGATAGCGCCAGCCCCATCAGCCAGGAGCGAACCCCAGCTCGCCTGCGGCGCCTGGATGCCAAGCCCCAGAAAACTCAGAAACGACTCGTCGATGATCACTGCCGGGATCGTGAGGGTGAGGTAAACTAGGATGATGCCGGCAAGATTCGGCAGCAGGTGACGACTGAGGATTTTGACATGCGACTGCCCGAGCGCGCGGGCTGCTGTAACGAATTGGCGTTCCTTGAGCGAGAGCACCTGGCCGCGCACGATGCGGGCCATTGTGAGCCACTCGATGAAACCCAGCGTGAGGATCAAAATCGCAATGCGGGATGACTCCACAAGCCACGCAAGGCCCTCGCGGTTCGCCCACTCTTGAAGCCCCGCATTGAAAGCATTGATCGCGATCAAAATGAAAATGAGCCGTGGCACCGAGTAGAGGATATCCACGAAGCGCATCATGAGCGCATCGGTGCGTCCACCGGCATAACCCGCCACCAGTCCCCAGGCAGTGCCAATGAAAAGACTCACCACCGCACCGCACAGACCGACCAGAAGCGAGATACGGCCACCCGTCAAAACGCGGTAGAGCAAGTCACGGCCATTGAGATCCGTGCCGAAGGGATGATCCCACGAAGGCGGCGCGTATTGGTTTGGACCGGGCTCGCCAAGAGCGGATGGCAGAAAAAACGGCCCCGCGACGCAGGCAAGAACCATGAATGCCAGAAACACCGCCGACAGCACGGCGGCGGGATTTTTTCGGACTCGCTGAAAGACGCGCGGATCAAGCATGGGATTTGATTCGCGGGTCGAGGAACCCGTAGGCCAGATCGACGAGGAGGTTGAAAAAAACGAGCAGCGCGCAATAGACGATCACCATTCCGCCGAGGAGAAATCCATCGCGGTTCATGATCGAATGCACAAAAAATCCTCCCGCGCCGGGGATGTTGAAGACGGTTTCGACGACGATGGATCCCGTGAGCAGGTGGGCAGCCAGCGGCCCCAGATACGAAACTACGGGCAGGATCGCGATACGCAACGCGTGGCGATAGACGACCGTGGATTCCTTCAGCCCCTTCGCCCGTGCAGTCCGCACAAAATCCATCTGGAGCGTCTCGACCATGCTCCCGCGCATGAGGCGGGCGATCACAGCCGCAGCGGGTGCAGCCAGCGTAAGCGCGGGAAGAATCAAATGTGACAGGCCACCCCAGCCCCCAGCCGGGAACCAGCCGAGCGTGAGGGCAAAAACAAGAATCAACAACGGGCCGATGATGTAAGACGGCAACGAAATCGCCGCCAGCGCAAGAAACATCGCTCCGAAATCCCGCCAAGTCTGGCGGTGCATCGCCGCCAGTGTCCCAAGCCAAACCCCGGCGAAGGTCGCGAGCAAAAAAGCCGCCCCCCCGAGCGCGAGCGTGACCGGCAATGTCTGCGCGAGGATTTCATTCACCGAGCGGTTGCGATACTTCGTGGAAAGCCGCAGGTCGCCGCGCAGCAAGTCTCCAATATAGCCCGTGTATTGCTGCCACAGCGTCCCATCGAGTTTGTATTTCGCCAAAAGCTGCTTCTCAATCGCCTCAGGAATCTTCCTCTCCCCGTCAAACGGCCCGCCCGGCGAAGCTCGGATCAACAGGAAAGTGATCGACACAACACAGAACAAAACCGCAAACAGCGAAACAAGGCGTTTAAAGAGGACGGCAAGCATGGTGCGGTGGACTGCGGGATTTAGTGGGCGCGATATTTCTTGAGCATCTCGATCCAAGGACCCGGTCCGTTTTT
Organism: Terrimicrobiaceae bacterium; assembly: GCA_044345595.1. Lineage (GTDB taxonomy): Bacteria > Verrucomicrobiota > Verrucomicrobiia > Chthoniobacterales > Terrimicrobiaceae > UBA967. Next base: position 107,199 of record JBIJAV010000004.1, on the reverse strand, counting down.
TCTGATCAAAACAAAGCGGTCGAAGTTTTGCGCCAGATGGTGGAGTTCCGGCGACATCCACGCAATGATTTCGAGGGTCGCCTGATGTCGGTCGTCCAAATCCTTCCAGTGCAGGATGCGCTCGTGGTGGAAGACGCGGTTTCGGAGATCGCGGATTTCAAGCCACCTTTTGTCGAGGTTTGATTGGTATCGCTCTGCGAAAGGAGCATGAGGAAATGCGGTTTTGGAAAGATGTGAACCGATGCCCGTGCGTGCGTGGATCTTGTTAAAGAAGCCGGTCCAGAATCCGAAGGTGAGCTCGGCCACAACCCGTCCCGGAGTGAGTGGTTTCCGTCGTTTCCTCAAAACATCCTTGGCTTCCGCAACCTTTTCACTTTGCCATGGTGTGAGTCGCGACTCCGGTGCGTCATACCAGGCGTCCGTGTTGCAGTGCGCTGAGAGTTCCCTATGCAAGGCATTGCGAAGAGCGATTTCCGCGAATTGCAAAGTCGGATAGAGAGATTCACTCAGCGCCATGTTCAGAAGATAGCGGGATAGCGTAACGCAGTGATCCGCCCCGTCCTGCCGATAAGCATCGACACGGTCGGCATGGAGGATGGCTTCAATTTCTCGGAAAAATGTTGAACTCATTCGCATGTGATCCCGATCTGCGGCATGGAAATTGGTTTGACGAACATGCCAGAAGCTCATATTTTATGTGCGTTGACCTCGGGACCCCTTCCTTGACCGCTTGCGGTTGAGAGGCCCCGGGGTTTCTTTTTTTCAGGCGATACCTCATCACTGCAAAGCCTGCCTGACGGCGGCAATGATGCGGTCTTGGTCTACTTCGCTCAGATAGGGATTGAGCGGAAGGCTAAGGACTTCGCGGGAGGCGGATTCGGCTGCGGGGAAGTCGCCGTATTTGTAGCCGAGCGGCGCGAAGACCGGTTGCTCGTGGAGGCACTTCGGGTAGTAAACAGCCGTTGGGATTCCGAGCGTTTTGAGTTTCTCGGCAAGAGCATCGCGGTCTGGCACGCGGATTGTGTATTGGGCGTAAACATGGGTGTTCCCGTCACGGATGGCGGGTGTCGCGCAGACATCGCGGAGGTTTTCGGAGTAGCGCGCGCCAATGCGGTTGCGGGCCTCGACCTCAGCGGCAAACCCAGGCCACTTGGCGAGCATGATGGCGGCCTGCAGCGTGTCGAAGCGGCCGTTCATTCCGACGAGGTCGTGGTAGTGACGGCGAATGCCACCATGCGTGCGGATGGCTTTCATTTTCACGGCGAGGTCATCGTCGTTTGTAAAAAGCGCACCGCCCTCGCCGTAGCATCCGAGCGGCTTGGCGGGGTAGAAACTCGTGCTGGCGATTTGGGTGACATTGCAGCTTTTCACACCATGGCGGGTCGCTCCGAAACTCTGCGCGGCATCTTCTATGACGGTGAGGCCGTGTTTTTTCGCAATGGCATTGATTGCGTCGTAATCAGGCATCTGCCCGAAGAGGCTCACAGGCAAAAGCGCTTTCGTCGCAGGCGTGATGGCCGCCTCGATTTGCTCGACGGCGATATTGAAATCAAAGGGGTCGATGTCCACGAACACCGGCTTTGCGCCGACCTGCGCAATGACCTCCGCCGTGCTGATCCAGGTGAAGGGAACTGTGATCACTTCATCGTCTGGCCCGATCTCCAGCGCGCGCAGGGCTATTTCCAGACTATCCGTGCCGCTGGCCACCGTGATGGCATGACGACAGCCCACATAATCGGCGAGGGTATTTTCCAGAGCTTCGACCTCAGGTCCCATAATGAAGCGCCCGTGCTCAAGAACGCGGTCGATCGCTTCGTGGATGGCGGGCTTGAATTTAAGATACTGGGTCTTGAGATCGATGAAGTCCATGACTCCGTTTACCACCAATCACGCGGGGAGCAAATACACCAATGATGATGCGATTGCTGCAGATTGGTATTTTTAGGGGCGCGATATTCTCAAAACCGCCAATCGAGTGACAAAGCCGGCGGTTGTCGGGGATAATTTCTAGGAACTTATGACTACGCTCGATTGTTGGGATTCCGGCGGAATCGAAAAAAGGAAGGCCCGCAAGCCACTATTGGAGAGGATGGTGGGCAGAACTGGATTCGAACCAGTGAAGGCGTAAGCCAGCGGATTTACAGTCCGATGGTTGCCTACTGAAACTTGCCAAAGTGACAAAAAAGTGACAAATAGGGTCGTTAGCATTGCACCAAATTGACACTCCTTGAACCTTATGAACTCTATGCGCAAAGCATCCCCAACCGATCCGTTTTCCAACTCTAAACGCAAACGCCGAGCTTGGGCGGTTATTCGGGAGACTTGGCCGAAGATTCGCAAGCGTCCGCTGGCGGGGGGGAAGTTTGTTTTTGAAGTCGATTGCCGCTACCTCGATGCGGGGGGGAGATCGGCGGGGAAGCGTTATCGTGAGGCGACGGAGGGTGCCGCGTTGATTCTCGCCGAGCAGAAGGCGCAGAGTCGCACTAACGAGGGGAAGGTGCTTATTTCTTTGTCCACGGATCAACAGCGGCAGGCGGTGCGCGCGTTTGATGTTTTGAAGGCGCATGGTGTTGCGATGGACTTGGAGGATGTTGCGAAGGCTTACTTAAAGCATGTGGCGAAGACGGAGGAGCCACTGTCTGTGGAGAAGCTTGTGGAGCGGTTTCTGGCGCACAAGCGCAAGAATCCCAAACGGGAATTGAGTAAGCGGCATCTGGATGATTTGCGGTTGCGATTGGATCAGTTTTGCAATGGCCGGGGGGTGGGCGTGTTTGGCTTTGCGGAGCGGATGGCCCATGAGATTGGACACAAGGAGATCGAGGCTTGGTTGATGGGACTGCCTTACAATCGGACGACTCGGGCGAAATATCGGACGCACCTTTCGGCACTGTTCAATTTCGCAAAGCAGAATGGCATCGCGGGGGAGAACCCTATGGAGAGGGTAGCAGCGATGGCGGCTGGTGAGCCGCCGAGGGAGATTCTGACTCCCGTGCAGGCCGAGGCTTTGCTGAAGTGTGCTGATCCATCAATCTGTGCGGCACTAGCTCTTGGCTTGTTTGCTGGCTTGAGGCCGGAGAGTGAAATCTGCCGGTTGGATTGGAGCCTGATTCATTTGGCGCAGGAGACGATCACGGATCCAGCGGGGAATAAGGTGAAATCTTATGGCCACATTGATGTGCGGGAGTCGAAGGGGGTGGGCGGGGAGAGGTTGGTGCAGATCACGCCGAATCTTTACGCCTGGCTGAAGCGGGTGCGGCCTGCTTCGGGCACGGGAGCGGTGTCTGTGGCTTATGACCGGTTGAATGAGTTGATCAATGTGGCGGCAAGGACGGCGGGGATCGAGCGCTGGCCGCACGACGGAATGCGCCACAGCTTTTGCTCCTATCACTTCGCGGCGTATCGGGACGAGCACGCGACGATGGCTCAGAGCGGGCACCGGAGCGTGTCGACTTTTCGGCGACATTACTGCAAGCCGATTCAGCAGAAGGTGGCTTATGCCTATTGGAAAATTCGGCCTACGGGCAAAGTAAAGGCTGGTTCCGACAAAGTCTCATAGTGAAAAATCAGGTATGAAAAAGGTTCCTAAGAGGCGTCTTGGAAAATCAACCAATGACACAAAGAAGGACTCATCTTGCAGCAGCCCATGGCTGGCCACTACAGCAAAGCTCCAAGGAGCCGAGCTGCCGGGGGGGTCTGATTTTCATTCTGCATTGGAGCGATGGCGCAAAGGAGGGGTTTTAAGTAACTACGAGTTGCTTTTTTGGACTGCTCATTTTTCCAAGATGTTGGAGCAGTCTTTAGCAGCGGTTGCGACTTGCCTACATCCCGGCGTTTCTCAGCAAGGGTTGATGCAGGAAGCGGAGGCGATTTTTGGAAAACCGATCGAATCGCAATTAAGCGATCTTATCCCTATTCAAGCCATCGCTTCATTGCGCGACACTGTATTCAAGATTTTGGTATTCTTTAAAAGAGCGGCTGCACAGAAAGCGTCGGTAGGTGCCGATGATGAGATTCTGAGGCAAATCATAGCTGCTTTATCCATGGTTGAAGCGTGGCACAGACAACCAAAAGCCAGAGCGCAACGCCGCGCCCAGCGCCGCAAAAGAACAAAATCCGCACCTCGGAAATACAACTCCGACTTTATGGATCAATGCTCCAAATTAATTGCTGAGGCCCTACAAGAACAATTCGATCACATTGGCGGAAAAAACTGCAACTCCGATATTCCATTCTCTCCCTCCTGCTTCAATCGTCGCATGCCAACCAGTTTATTTGGCATGCTCCATGGGGATATTGAGGATTGGACGAAATGGATTGTAGCGATGCTGGATCACAGGAGCAGAAAAGGGGATTTATGCGCTCTCACTTTGCGAAAACGAAAACAGGAAATCCGGACGGTATTGATACCTAAGCTCTGGGATGAAGTTTGGATTCCCTCTCGTTAAGCTCTGTCCAATTTGTCGCCGACATATTTGGCAAAACATTGTATGTTAAATATATATGATTTGATTTGGCGTTGGTCCTGCACGAATTGGTTTGTGTCCCCGCGACTGGTGCGGGGGTTAAACAAGATCAACAATGGTGTATTCAAACATATCTACCGAGGCCAAGCGCCTCGGCATCTCACAGCGCCTTCTTTGGCGCTGGGTCAAGGCTCGGCGAGTTCCGAGCATTAAATGTGGGCGGCGGGTTATTCTCCGCCCTGATGAAATCGATGCGGCATTAGACCGCTTCCGGTCCTCAGCAATCGGGGAGGGTAAAAACGTATGATGGCGCTCGAGACCAAAAGAAAAGCCCCGGGGAGCTGGCGGGCCACCCAGGGCAGAATTCCCGTGATAGGAACACTGACAATTTACAGCGCTGGGCGCTGGGTGCAAAGGCTATTGTCTAACATTGCTTGGGCTTTGGGGCAGCACCTATCGGCACTGGACATCAGACCCGAAAGGAGGAATCAGAAATGACCCCTACTCCTCAACAAGCGCTTCAAGGGAAGCCGCTCCCTCAGTTTGTCCGCGATCTCCTCTCCGCGCCACCACGGCGTGGTGAAGGTTTGCACAACTGGCTTTTCCGGACGGCCCGCGTTCTACATCCCTTCCGCAGTCGGGGAGAGATCGTCGAGCTACTCCAGTCCGACACCTACGGAGACCCCGTGTCTCTGCAAGAAATCATCGAGGCCGTCGATAATTCGGCATCTGTGGCATGGAAGCCCGGGGAGGTTTTAAATCAACCAAAGATTCCGGCCTGGCCTGCGCTGGATAAGGACAAGCGGGCGAAAATCATCGGCAAACCCGCAGGGCTTCCCGAGCTTTTGGGTGAGCGCCCTTTCACGGATGATGTGCCGCACACGGAGGAAATCATTGATGCTCTGTTCCCAGGCGACCCGTTGCTTTGCTGCGGGGCTTCAAAAATGAAGTTTGAGACTCGCCCCCGCTCCGATTGGCGCGGCGGGTTGGCTAGGCTGCAACTCATAGTTCCAAGCCCGATGTCGGCGAAATTCGGAGTGACCAAGGGCGGCAAGAAAAGCCAGCACACCTTATCAAACACAGGACCTAGGCGCTTCCTTGTAATCGAGCAAGACAGCGGCTCGCTCGACGAGCAGGCGGCGGTCTTGGCGCATCTTGCTAAGAAGGCTCCGCTTGCACTGGTCGTTCACAGCGGTGGAAAGAGCCTTCATGGTTGGTTTTTCTGCGAGGGTCGATCGGAAGAGAGCTTGCGGCAGTTCATGAATGGCGCGGTGACTATTGGCGCGGACTCCGCTACATGGCCGCCGCTTCAGTTCGTGCGAATGCCCGATGGGCTCCGAGACGGTGGAGCGCGGCAGGTAATCCATTACTTCAACCCGGAGGTGTTGAAATGAAGGAAGACTTTGCTTTGGATTGGGAGGATACAGGCACAACGGGCGATGAAGCCAACCCTCCGCGCCCGCCGCTCATAAGCTTCTATAAGCCCTCGGAGCTTCGATCCTTCATGCCGGATGAGAATGCTGTGCTGGTCGGCGATTGCCATATCACACGCGGCGAGGTGTTCGTCATCGGGGGGGAGCCTGGCGTTGGCAAAAGCACGGCGGCAACTGAGCTTGCCATTTGCGGGGCGGTAGGCGCGAATTGGCTCGGGCTTACGGTTCACGGGCGTTTCAAGACGCTCATCATCCAAAACGAAAACGGACGATACCGATTGAAGCAGGAATACGATCTGCGAGGCATTTCCGAGGAAATCGATAGCCATATCCTCGTCTCTGAACCACCGCCGTTCGGCATGATGCTTACAGACCCCGAGTTTCTCTCCGATATCCATTCGGTGATTGATTCCTTCCGACCGGACGTCGTGCTATTTGATCCGTGGAACTCCGCCGCGAAAGATGACAAGGCCGCAGACTATTCTGCCGCCTTCGATGCTCTCCGCAGGATGCTCCCCGACGGTCCTATGCGCCCTGCGCTTGGTATCGTTGCCCATACGCGCAAACCACACCAGAACGAGAAGCGTATAGGCGGAAGCTCCCTTATGCACGGGCTTGCCGGGAGCTATGTGATCACATCCGTGCCTCGTGCCATTTTCATTATGGTGCGCGGCACAGCGATTGAGACCGATAACTCCGTAGTCTGGTTCAATCCCAAAAACTCCAACGGTCCTTGCGCCGCGCGGACTGCTTGGCAGCGGAGTCCATCGGGATTTCTTCCGATACCGGACTTCAATTGGAAAGACTTCGACGGAGGCAAAGACGGACGAAAAATCATCCGCCTTGAGCATCTGCAAGAGGCTTTAGGTGAAGGTAGTTTATCTCACGCTGAGGCCGTGAAGCGGTTGATGGCTGCCTCGGAGTGCGGAGAGCGCGCTTGCCAGATTGCTCTAAAGCCTGATGGCAAGTTCGCGGCAAACCTCGTCTTTAAAGGTAAAAAGTTAGGTTTCAGGGTATAACTGCGATTACCCGAACGAACGAAATGTCCTACGCATTCTCGTTCGTTCGGCTCTCGCCGATAGCCTATTGAATTTTACTGATTGCGAAAAACTCGCGAGCAAGCCATATCCAAATTCCCTATGAAACGATTCCCAATCCTCAGCGGCGCTCTGGCTCTCATTCTCCTTTCTGGCTGCGCGTATGAAACGCCAGTCCAACGATATTCCGAGAGTCCATCGAAATTTCGCAAGCCGCCTCAGATGATGAGGCACAACTATCCTGACAAGGATGTTTACCGTATTTTCCAGCAGGGGGCTACAGGCTTCGTGCCGCTTGCCTCAATCCGTGAGGATTTGGAACTTCAAGCCGAAAAGTTTTGTGAACGCCAAGGCAAGGGAATGGTTGTTTTGGGGGCAAACTATTCCAAACCGCCATATATTCTTGGTAACTTCCCACGCATGGAACTGATCTTTGCCGCTGTTGATAAGCCCCAGTAAATAACGCAGAAAATTCTAATTTTATTTTATATATAATTAATAAAAAGCATATTATATAAATTACGGCAGATTTGAACGCTTGAGCCGCTTTCGGTGTCTCAAGATGCTCCTCTCGCTTCTCAACAAAATCAAGGCCCCAGTTGGAGAGTAGCGAAGCGCTAATAATTCATGCCCAACAAACTTAAAGCCGGAACCCTGCGCGTCTCCTATGTGGAGAACCAAGCCATCAACAGAGCCATCTCGATTCTTGCAACAGTCAAAGGCGTTACGATCAGTTCCCTGATCCGCGAGGCGACCGAGCAATACTTGACGCGCGAAGACCCCAAGGGCGCGATTCTCAAGGCCGCCAAGGAGCTTGTAGCCGGGCAATCTGAATCAGTGGATCAAAGAGTCACAGAGCCGTTGAGTCCTGAATCAATCGCCAAGCTCACGGCGCTGATTAAAAAAGTTGGCTCAGGCTGAAAGCTGCATTGCTTCACGGCTTCATGCCGCCTGCCGTGAGGTTGGCGATCATCTTCATCGCGTCGCCTGCGGGTGACATAGGTGACTCAGATTTGACAGCGCCTTTCGTTATCTAACCATCGGCCCTGATCGGGAGGGGGCTTTATGTCTTGGAGCAGGCTGGGGATTTCCATTCGGTTTCCTGTTCATAAGCCTCGCTCGCCAGTCTGCTAGAAGAGCGAATTGAAGCAATGAATCAAAGACTCAGGGAACCGTGAAGCTACCGGAGTCGTGTCGAAAGAAAAAGCGGTATTCCGAACTCTTAACCGCCCGAAGACAAGCTACGAAGGCATGGGTTTTCGATGGGACACCGCTTTGGCCTTACCGCTGTAGGTTTTGCATGGAATGGCATCTCACCTCGCAGTCCCCCGACGAGCAACTTAAAAACGGACACAATACAATACTGAAATGACCGAGGAGGAATTTAATCAAGCCGTCGCCGAAAACTTTGCAAAGCTGGTGAGGACCGCCGAGGCAGTCCTGGGGTGCCACGATTCCGCCAAGGACTCGGTGCAGCAAGCTGTCATCCGAGTCTGGAAGAACATCGCCACTTTCGACCCGAAGAAGGGAGCCTTTGTAACACTGCTTCATGTCGCGGTGAAACGCCAAGCCATAAGCCATCAAATCTCGCGCAAGCGTAGGATTGCGGGTATGGAGTTCTTGTGGGCAGAGACGGTTGTCCCCGAGCGCCCGAGGAAGGACGACCCGCGCATGGATCGGTTGATGGAGGCCCTGGGCGAGTTGCCTGAGAAGAAACAGGCACTCCTTCGGAAACACTTCTTCGAGGGCAAGACCGTAGCGGAAATCGCCGAAGAGATGGGTCTGTCGCGAGCCGCCACGGGCGCACGTCTTCAGACCCTCAAGGGTGCTTTGCTTCATAAGAATGCGCGGGGTTGGGAAAGCTAAGGTCTGCGGGCCTTGCTGAATTGCAGTGAAGCACCCAAGGATTACTGACTCGAGGCTATATCACGCTTCGCCAAGGTCCGCCAGCGTCCCAAATGAAATTCCCATCCTGCTTCTCCAGCGAAGAAATGACGATAGGGCGGAGGAATTCAGCAAGGAAGTTCACAACATCTAAAAATGAGTCTGGAGCTTTGGTGAATCGATTCCGGCGAAGAAACGCAGTCCATTGGGCGACCTTTGATGGACTCATCGCGAACTCTTCCGTGAAACACACGGGACTGTCAATCAACGCTGTGCCTCGATTGGAAAAAGTCTGCTCAATCGCATGTGAAAGTTCCGGCCTGCGGAATTGTCCAGTTTTTGCCAGAAGCCAAATATCGAAAAAATCCTTCATGCGACTATTGAGTTCGCCCAGTTTGACCATCGTCTCGAACTTCTCTGCAATTACGGTTTCTCGATTGTAGGCGCGCAGAACGGGCGCGGCGTGACCAAGAATTGAGGGATAGACGATGGTTGTGGCTTCTGGCGTGATAACATCACTAAAGCCAATATCGATCTGCATCGGAATGATCGCGTTCCCAAGATGTGCGGGGAATGTTGCCCGGACACCGTGATAGTCGGCATCTTCGGCAATGCGTTCAGTCACGACCGATTTGTGATCGAAAACCATGCCATCCTCATCGGTCGGAATTCGGCAAATCGCCGCGATGGCATTACTCACCAAGTCGAGGTCGTTACTCACTCTTCCGAGAAGATCAATATCCCTCGTCGGGCGGGAAAATGGCATCTCCCACGCCAGCAACATCAAGGCTCCCTTGAGAACGAAGTGATTCCGGTAATCGGAACGGGCAAGCCGATAAAGCCACCGTTCAAGGGCGTAGAATTGAGCCAACTCATTGAATGGTCTACCCGATTGGCGTGACAGATTCAGCAACCGCTGATGCACAGAGGCTGAGACATTCTTGATTGGTTTCACAGTGTTGCCTCCAAATACGGACGGATCACATTTTCAACCCGGCAAACGCGGGCAAACCGCATCACGGCTTGATAATCCCTTTTCGGCTGCGATCGATAGGCGCGAAGAGCTTCAAGCGCGATATCAAGGCCCACTTTGTTGCGATACTTGAAAACATCTGCCAGAGATTTTTCCCGGCAGTAAACCCGAATGGCAACGCCATCGAGACTATGAGTTTCAATCCCAGCATTCAGGGATTCAGGAGAAAAGCGGAAAACTTTGATCGGAGGGTGATCGAGACGAGGTATCCGTGCCGTGCGAGGAAGGGCCACCTCCACCGCGTGCGGAATCTGTGTTGTCAGACGATGAAATGCGAGAGCTGTCAGCAAGCAAAACACCGCTTGCGGCACTTTCTTCGCAATAGTGAGAAGATCGGGCTCCCCCGGCGGCGGGAGTTCGGCAAGTCGAAAAAGACCGCGTGCGATCTGCTCGATTTCTCCGCGATCACGCATTTCATAGAGTGAGCGGGGGTGAATTCCAGCCCGCAGCGCCTCGCAAGTCCGCAGCGTTCCATTGCGTTCTTTGAAGGTGCGATGTGCATGTTGCGTTGAAGATTGCATGCCGGATAATAATGCAAACAGTCTTTAACATCATGCTGCATTTTTATCCAGCTACTTTTCAGGAAAATAAGAAACAGAGATTCAAAACCTGAAGCATTCTCAGGCGTGTTTGGTTTCCAACTTTTGAAAACATCTTCTCGCGACCACTGTCGGAACGGCCGCCCCCTCTTTTGCACCGCCTGGCATGGTCCAGAGGGATTATTAAAATATTCACCCTTGCTGAAGCTGTGTTGCTTCATGCTGCCTGATTATCGTCTTCGATTCCGCACCGCCAATTGAGAATCCATCAGCACCACCGGATACATATTCTTCAGGCCCTCGCAGAATCTGAAGCCTACGGACTCATGGAGTTTGACAAGTTTTATTGGGATTGCTGCTTCACGGATGAAAAAATAGTTTTGATCCATGATTAGAAGCTTTTTTTTCGCCACCATTGCCGTGTCTGTGCTTTCTGGAACACTGCTTGGCCAAATTCAAATAGGTGCAGTTTACTGTGACGGGGATCAAAAAGTCCTTGATGAGCCATCCGCAATCGGCGCGCGTTTGGCTGTTGAGCAAGCCAACCGAGCAGGCGGTATCGGGGGACAGCAAATCAAACTTATAACAATCAATCCGGATTCTTCACCCGACTCTGTAAAAAACGCTGTCTCGGATGCTTTGGAGAAAAATCCCGGCATCACCGCATTTGTAGGGCTCTCGGATACAGATCTTGCCGTGGCCGCTGGGCGAGTGGCGAAGAAAAAAGGCCTGCCTTTTATTACATCTGGAGCGACATCTCCAAAATTGCCTAACGCACTAGGATCGCGTTTTTTTCTCGCCTGCTTCGGCGACAATGTGCAGGCAGCTGCAGCAGCTCAATGGCTCCGCGATATCAAGGGCTGTAAAACTGCGGCGGTGATAACTGATCCCTCTTACACATACACCCGCCTGCTTGCGGGCTATTTTACCAAGGCCTTCCGCTTAGGAGGAGGCAGAATCACTGCCCAATCGCGCTTTTATCCCGACAATCATTTCAAGATCACGCCTTCCATTTTGAAAGCCGATGCCGTTTTTCTCGCTGCGGAGACAGTCAAAGATGCCATCCCTGTGATTCATCGACTTCGCTCGATGGGCTTTGCTGGTCCGATTATTGGGGGTGATGGGTTAGATGATCCTGAAACTTGGAGTAACCAACCACTGGCCGCGAATGTTTTTTTTACCACTCACGCTTTTCCGTCAAGCGCTCCAGGATCCGCCTCTCAATCAGTAATAAATAATTTTCAGCGCGAATTTAACAACTTATCTGGCGGCAAAGCCCCAAATTCGTTTTCAGGTTTGGGCTACGATGCCACCCGACTGCTCCTTCAGGCGATCACCAATGCCGGGAGCGCTAAACCCGATGAGATCACAAAGGCGATCGAGAAATCGCACCTCGCCGGTGTCACTGGTCAAATCCGTTTTAGTGAAGGCAACCGCGTTCCACTCAAACCCGTTTCGATCATCTCGGCAATGAAACCTCGCGACGCCGCGTTCCAAATAACCCCTGCCAAGGTTCCTGCTCCTTGATACCACGACTGATCTGGTCGCGAACAAACGCCGTCCACTGGGAAACAGATTGGGAATCCCTCACGACATCAAGGTGTTTTTGAGCGGGCAGTTGCTGGATGGAAAGCCGTCGGCAGGCGGGACGAAACAAGCCAAGGGAGCCATCGCTGTTTTCCTTGCTCGAAAAAAGGGTCGTTTCGATATCCGTTGGAGTGGGCCGATAGAATCGCATCCATGTTCGCCTCCACTCCCTATTCCGAAGGAAATTTTCTTTTACCAATCTGCGCTGCACAAGTGGTAGACCGACCCCTTGTAGCGGAGCCAAGACTAAGATCCAAATCCAAGGCCTCCACCTGCTCCAGCGCCAAACGGTGCGGATAGCTCGTGCCTCCAAGTTGGGAGGATCGACAAGGAAGACACCTCCAACCGCTGCCTTCCGCCTTTGCAACTCCAACCCCGCCTCATGGGCTAGTAATGCTCCAAATGAAAATCCTCCTGTGAACACGGTGCGGTTCGCAATCTCCTCCGAATGGCAATCAATCAAAATCCGGATGAGTTCATGAATGCCGTTTGAATTCTTCCCGACGGGATTCTTCATGCTCTTTTCATAATCCAAGCCCAAAAGAGAAAAGCTTTTGAGTGGAGGTTTCGCCAGAGATGCCAAGCCACCCCCGAACCACAACAGAATCGGATTTCGGCGATCGTTGCCTAAAAGAGTCAAGGCGTGCGAAGTGGGGTTCCGCAGATTTTCAATCAATGAAGTCAGTGGCAAATCCGCCAGCAGTGTGGCGAGAGGGATTCTCCGCTGCATCTTTTCGGAAAGCTTTGCGGCGAGTTCGTGCAGGGATAGAGAGTCAAGATCCAGCGCCAAGAGGGAGTCGGCACCATGAAAAATCGCATCCTTCGCATCACCTCGCAGAAGCGCTTCCGCCATCTCGGGGATTCGGTTGGAAATTTTGAAGGAGGCGAATCTCCCCTCGAGGATGTTTGTGGGCGAGGCCAAGGCGGCAAGGTCTATCTTCCCGTGGCGGTTTCTTGGGAGTTGTTCGACTCCACGCAACTCGGTGGGGACAATCTGTCCGTCCAAGCCCTCCGCCAAGATACGCGAAGAAATCTCTTCCAACGCATGCGCTGAAACATCCTCAAGCACACACCAAACCAAGGGATGAAGTGATCCCGCAGGCCAATCCACAACAAATTCCCTCACGCCCGCGCAGGATTCCAATGCACGGCAAAGTGGGCCGGTATCGACCCATCGCGCTCCACGCTTATACATTTTGCCTGAGCGGCCCACATGGTTAAAGCTGCCGTCTGAGTCAATCCACCCGACATCACCGGTTACAAAAAAGCGACTTCCAGCCCCGCCGGGAAAGGTTTCGAGGCGCAACTCATTAGCGTTGCGCACAAGGTATCCCTCCGCCAAATTCTCCGAAACGACCCGCAGCAAGCCAGTTTCGCCCGGGGCGAGTGCAGTTCCGTTTTCATCCGTCACCTCCAATTTTTTGCCCTGGAGTGGCCGGCCGCAAAACGAAGCTGGCACCCCGTATCGAGCATCATGAATCTGATTGGCAGCAACACCAAACTCCGATCCGCCCAGCGCGTTCAAAATCCTTCCCTCTTTTCCGGTCAATTTCATCGCTGCCTTCCATGCCCGGGGAGAACAGGCTTCGCCAGTCATGCTGATCCATTGAAAACACCCGCCAAACTCTTCGGCAAAGGCGGAAATCTGGCCTGGAGTGCCGTAGAGCACATGACCCTCGCGGGACGCACTTTCCCCAAAAGTTTGAACACAACCGGCCAGCAGACATCCCAAAAAATGCTTGGTGGATGCACCGAACATCGGATCAACAAGCATGGAGCACTTCATGCCCGCTGAAAGTCCCAGCGTATCCGCATAACACCGCCCCTCGTGTAATGCCTGCCGCCATCCGCGCACAACAGCCTTTGGATCACCAGTAGAACCAGATGTGAAATAAATCGCATGCCATGCGTCCTCCCCGGGAACATGATTGCCGCAGGATAATTCGTCCGATCCCATCCAACCTTCCACGACAGACTCAACCAATCGGCGTAGTGCCGGTTCCTTGTTCAGCGTCGCCTCTCGTAAAGGCACCGGCACACCACCCGCAAGCCATACACCAAGTAGTTCAGAGAAAAAACCGGACCGGGAAACCTCAAGGCCCATTCGAGCACCGACCCGCCAAGAAGCGAGGCTGCACAAGCTCTGGGCCACGCCCTGTGCCGATGAGTCCAAATCCCGATAGTTTAGCGTGGCGCCGTTCATTTCGATCGCCGCCAAATCGCCATGGCGCGCTACAATTTCCGCCCAGATTTTCTGGAAACTTTCCGCCTGTTTCGGCTCCATGTTAGCGAGTGCTGCAATCAATTGTTTTCAGGATGTTGAGCCGTTGGTTTGATTGCCGCATGGATGTTTTCCACAGCTTGATGAAGTCGGCGGCACGCCTCCTTGCGGTCGCTATTGGGCGAAAGCGGCTCACCAAACGCCAATAATGCCTCGAACGACCGGATGCCAAGCAGGTTCCAAAGGTGGACTGGCAATTTCATGTCGCCCCAGAGCGCGATATCCCGTTCCACCGTGGCTGGCGGGTCCACACTGTAATGAATCGCAGCGGGGATGATTTCGAGGCCGTTTGCAATCGCGGCCTGCAGGAGTGAACTGCGGAAAGGAAGCACGCTTTCGCCACCGGAACTTGTGCCCTCTGGAAAAAGAACCATGGGATGCCCCCCGCGCAACACCGATCCCAGCGTCTCCACCTGGCGGGCCGCATCGGCGGGAGCTTTTCTCCGAACAAACACCGTTCCAGCCAACCGCGCCAGCAAGCCAAAAACCGGCCAACCACGCACATCGCTTTTTGCCACGAACACACACGGGCAAACCGACCCAATGACCAAAATGTCCACATACCCGAGGTGGTTCGAGGCAACGAGACCACGTCGGGGAATTTGACCCGTTACATGCACCTGGCAACCCAGCATTGCAAGAAATCGCCCGCTCATCCATTGCATCCACTCCGCCCGCCGCTCCAGTCCCCTCCCGAAAAGGAATGAAATAAACGCCACCAAGATTCCGCTTACGACGATCCCGCCGAAACAAAAAAGTCTCCAAAACGCCCGAGCGGTTTTCATGCTTTCGCGACAGGCGGACGATCCAGGAAGCGACCAGTTGCCGAGGGGGACCCGTTGAGGCAATCGAGCATCGTAAGAAACACGATCGTCTTGAATTCCCGGTCAAGCGCGGGAGGCGAACAAATGCGGGCTCCCACGCCGAGGTATGACGAGAGCAACCGTGGAGGTGCAGGACACTCTGCGAGCGGCAGGGCATCAGGAAGAATGAACGCCGTATTTGGCAAGGTCTGCCAATCCTCCCCGGCCAGTTGGTCCTCGCGTTCAAAACGCCGATACATCGCCCATCCCAGGGAGGGGTCTTGCGAGGTCACTGAGCTGCATCCCAGAAGATACCGGCATTCACGCGCTAATGCGTATTCGACGATTCCCCGCCATAGGAGACCGATCACCGCGAAGTTTCGGTGATCTTTCCGCACACAGGCCCTGCCCAACTCCAGGATCGAGGCCCGGCGATCTTCATAGGCTGCGAAGTCGAATTGCCTTTCGCTGTAGTAACCCAGCGCCCCACCAGCACTCACACCGGTTTGCATCCGGTAGGTGCCCACGATACATCCCTCCCAGTTGTCGTAGGCAACGAGATGGTCGCAGACCTCGTCGAAAGAATCCCGATCGATACGCGATGACACTGATGAATCGAGCCCGATACCCATCTCCACATTGAAAACATCGAAACGCAGGCGGCAGGCCGTCTCGATCTCTGCTGAGGAATTGGCAATGCGAACTTCGTAACGGGGCATGGTTGACATGGTGGACTATTTTGGCTGTGTGAACGCTATCCACGTCGAGCCAAATTGAACGACTCCGATTTCGCAAGAAATCACCAGCCCGATTGTGAAAAACTTGCCAATTTTTCCGGCAACTGCTTACTGAAAATCCGATGAGGAGATTTTTAATCGCAGCAGGACTTTGGGCTTTTTTCACGGTGGCCTTGCTGGCTGGCAATGATGGCAAGCCAGAGCAGTCGTGCGTCGAAATGACTTTTGAAATCCACTCACTTAAGATCGAGCGGGAGGATCCACAAGTCTTCCGGGCCAGTGTCGTTTTTGTTTTCACCTGGAACTCCCGCGATCTTCCCGGTTTTGAAATCGAAAACTTGAATTTTTTAAACCGCATATCGGATTTGGATCAGCGACCAATTCCCTTGTCATCTACAACACCCGACGGCACTCGCGGGGTCTTGATAGCAGTGCGGGGACTTTTCGAGGCGACAAACGACTTTTCCGCGTCTCCATTTAACAGGGTTCGCTTGCCGATGATTTTCGAGTTGCCGAAATACAAGGGCATCCCAATAAAAATTATCGACGCCGAGGTCGCCCACCGGCACTCGCCCCCGTCGGTGATGGAATCCGACTCCTACTCCGTCAAAAAAATCAGTCTGCAAACCGGACCGTATTTTGAAGTTTGGTCGATGGATAAAAATCTATCGGGATTTTCAGATGTCGAAGCACTTGGCGTCTTCGTCGATGCAAACCACCGTCCCTCGCGGTCTTTGATCATGGTTTTCATTCCCCTTTTTTTCATCTTTGCTGCGATATATTCCTCCCTGTGGTGGAAGGAGGAAGGCACCTCTTCCCGCGCTGTGATGGCCTCCCTCTTCGCGGCAACGGCACTGGCATTTTCCTCCATCAACCTCCACCCCAATGTTTCCTATCCAACGGCTAGCACGGTTGCATTCATCATCTTGTATTTTAATCTTGCGATCGTCGGTCTGGCTTCGTTGCTGGCCTTCCGCGCGGCCAAACGAGGGGATTTGGAAAAGTTCCGAAAAATCCGTAGAACGTTTCGCTGGCTTGGGTTGGTCGTAGCCACAATCGGATTCGTCGCCTTTGTGCTTTGGATTATTGATCTTCGTAACGAACCACTGCACGACTGGTTTCAGGATTCAAGGACTCCTCTGATGCTGGGCAGCGAGGCCGAGCAACGGGAGAAGTCCATTTTGAAACAATAAAGAAAGACCGGAAAACTCAAACGCTGCCCACCTTCGTCAAGTCAGCAATCCTCGTAGTGTAAAGCCAACCACACGGCATCGCTTGAAACTGAATCAACTCTATGGCGCTGGTGGGGCGGAATGACAAAGAAATCGCCAGCCGACACAGAATCCTTCGCACCGTTCTCCCATTCCAAAACCGCATGACCCCTGAGGAGCACGACCCACTCAGCCGATCCCTGATCATACCATTCATCCGGAGGCGTCGGACAACCGTGTGAAAAAATTCGCTCCAAGCGAACCCCAGGCATGCTGATCAGTTCGTCAAAAACCTCTGCTCCCCCTTGCGAGCCTATCGGTGAAAAAAGATTTTTTGGTTTCATTTGTATATCGATCCATGCTTCGCCGCGCCTCATCGTCCCTGGTTGTAGAGCATAACATGCCTCGGAATCCTTGCCACGCCGTTCCGATATTTGCATGATGAAGTCGATATGAAAAAACTCGCCCTCACGGTAGCTGCCTGCCTCTGCTTCACAGCCTCGATTTGGTCCAAAGACCTGCTTAACACGACATGGACCGGTTCTGCAGTCAAAGGCTACGACCCTGTTGCTTATTTCACCGACAACAAGGCGCTCGAAGGAGTCTCCGATTTCAAATCGGACCTCAACGGTGCCACCTACTACTTCGTCTCCAAGGAACATAAGGACCTCTTCGACGCCAATCCTTCCAAGTATCTTCCCCAGTTCGGCGGCTACTGCGCTTACGGGGTTTCGATCAATAAAACCGTGAATATCGATCCCACCGCGTTCCAGATCATCGACGGGAAGCTTTACCTACAATACAGCAAGGCAATCCTCGACAAATTCAATCAAGACGCGGCTGGAAATCTACAAAAAGCCCAGTCCAACTGGCCTGCACTGGTGGAAAGCGAAGGCAAATAATCTATGTCGAGCCATACCAAACCCGTTATTGCAATCCTCTGGGCCTGCCGCATCGCCGCCGCAGCCATCATGCTCCAGACGCTGTTTTTTAAATTTACGGCCGCTCCTGAGTCGGTGTTTATCTTCTCGGAGGTCGGCAAATTTGCACATCTCCCGTTCATGGAGCCCTGGGGACGCATCGGAACTGGCGTTGCGGAGTTGATGGCCTCGCTTCTCATTCTCATTCCGGCCACCACATGGTTGGGAGCCTTGATCGCGCTGGGGATCATGGGCGGCGCGGTCGCCACCCATTTGTTCATCCTTGGCATTCAAGTTCAGGGTGACCATGGCACACTCTTCAGTCTCGCGCTGGCCGTCATCGTTTGCTCGCTTGTGCTTTTGATTCTTGATCGCCGCCGGATTCCCCTCGTCGGCAAACTCCTGCCGTGAGTCCCGTAGATTCGATGGCGGTAGCCGCCAAGGAAATCCTAAAAAAAGGACAGCCGATCCTTGCCGCGATCGATCCACGCGATTACGCGGAGAAAGTTCCAGAGGCCTTCGACTCTTCGATCGGTGCCCATTTCCGCCACTGTCTGGACCATTTCCAAAACCTCCTCGATTCCTTGGAATCCGGCACCGTGGATTACGACTCCCGCCAACGCGACCCGCTCATCGAAAACGACCCCTCTGCGGCGCTGGCAAAAACTTCGGAACTCCTCGCCCGCTTGGATCAAATCGGCAATCACTTGCCGGAGGCCGTTCAAGTCCGATGCAAAGTCTCCTACGCCTGCGATGAGACAATGCCGGTTCCCTCCACGCCAGCCCGCGAACTCATGTTCTGCGTCTCCCACGCGATCCACCACCACGCCATGATCCGAATGATCGGCGCCATGCGCGGAATCGATCTCTCCGGCACGATGGGAGTGGCTCCTTCGACCGTCGCCCACCGTTTGCAAACAGCAAGCGCTCCGGGCGCATGAGGTCAAGTCCGCCGCACAAACTTCTGCAGTGGGAATTCTGGCCGTCTTGGCTTTTCTACATTCCTGTGGCAGCGCATTACGCCCTGCTCTCCGCGAGATATGGAAGCGCGACGCTCCCGACTTGCGCGAATCCCGGCCTCTACACCGGCGGACTGATCGGCGAATCGAAATTTTTGATCCTCGACGCCCTTCAGAAATCCAGCCCGGCTTTTACGGCGCCAACCTATTTTCTGCCCTCTGGCCAAAACAGGATTGAGACCGTCAAAAACTTGATCACGCAGGGTCACCTCGCTTTTCCATTCATTCTCAAACCCGACATAGGCCAGCGGGGAAGCGGCTTCAAGGTGGTCGGTAGTCATGGGGATATCGAAGACTATTTTGCGACGATGACCGCCTCTGCGGTGGCTCAACCCTATGTCAGGGGCCCCCACGAAGCAGGGCTCTTTTACTATCGTTTTCCCGGGGACTCGCGTGGCCGGATTCTCGCTATCACCCACAAGGTTTTTCCGTATCTGGAAGGCGATGGATGCCGCACGCTGGAGCAACTCGTGCTCGACGACCCCAGAGCCTCCCTCATTGCTTCAACCTATCTCGCACGCTTTCACAATCGGAAAAAAGACATTCCCGCTCCTGGCGAAAAAATCCGTCTCGTCGAGGCGGGCAATCACGCACAGGGCTGCATTTTCAAGGATGGCATGGAGACGCTTTTTACCGAGAGCCTGGAATCTCGGGTGGATGAAATCTCCAAGAGTGTCGAAGGCTTTTTCATCGGACGCTACGATGTCCGCTACTCATGCCCGGAAAAGCTCCGTCGCGGCGAGGAGTTCACGATTTTGGAACTCAATGGAGCCTCGTCCGAGGCCACCAGTGCCTACGATGCCGCGAAATCCTTGCCAGAGAGCTACGCCCTGCTTTTTCGCCAGTGGAGACTGGTCTTTGCCATCGCCGATGCCAACCGCCGCCGGGGTCACCACTCCGCGAGCGCCGCGACGATCGTTAAAGAACTCCTCCGCTACCGCTCGCTCAAGTCCACCCACCCACCCGCCGACTGATGTGCTCGCTTTCCTTTCTTCCGCATTCCAAGGGGGCATTTTTGGCTATGAATCGCGACGAACTGAACTCCCGCCCGATTGCGCATCCGCCTGCCTTGGTTCATTGCGGGAGCCTTGCGGCGATTTACCCCGCCGAACCAAGTGGCGGCACATGGGTTGGAGTCAATGAGTGTGGACTTTCACTCGCCCTGTTGAACTGGAATATCCGCCCGGATTCGGATCACCCGGCAAGCGAAAGCCGGGGTCGGGTGATCCCGCTTCTTCTCGAAAAAAGCGGGTCCCGGGAGGCTGCCGCCATGTTGGAGCGCATCGACCTCGGTCGCACAAAGCCCTTCCGGTTGATCATGACTGTTCCCCGGGAACGCCACCTGAGCGAGTGGATGTGGGATGGAATGACATTGGAATCAAGGCCCCATGATTGGGTGCGAACCCATTGGTTCTCCTCGGGCATTGACGAGGCCGGTGCGCAGCACGCACGCTCATCCGCTCTGTGTGATGCGGAGAGCGCCCCCCATGCTGGCTCGCGGGAGTGGATTCTCAGCCTGCACCGCTCGCACCTTCCGGAGCGTTCCGCCTACTCGATTTGTATGCACCGTGAGGACGCCTCTACGGTGAGCCTGACGACGATCGAAATGACAGTGAGTCAGGCCCGCATGAGCTACCTTAATGGGCCACCTTGTCTTGATCTAACGCCGCTGGATATGGAATTGTCTTTGACTGCAAGTTCCGGAGAAATTCCATGATTCGCCGCTCCATCCGCCACCTCATGCCAGGAATCCTTCTGATTCTCTTGGCTTCCGCCGCGCTGCTCCTGGGCGATCTGGGATCCCGCCGATCCTCGCGAATGATCATGGGAATGGAGCCCGAGCGGATTTTCCGGATTGCCTTGGTGCAGCACGGATCGACTCCCGCATTAGATAAGGGTGCCGAGGGCGTGCTTCAGGAGTTGGCCGAACGGGGGTATGACGATGGGGCCCGTGCAGCAATCCGCCGTTTCAACGCCCAGGGCGACTCGGCCACCGCGACAGCCATCGCCAAACAGGTCACCTCGGGTGTCTACGATCTCATCGTGACGATCAGCACCCCGTCACTGCAAACCGTCGCCGCCGCGAACCACAACGGCACACCGCATGTGTTCGGCCTGGTTACGGATCCCTTCGCTGCTGGAGTGGGCATAGATCCAGCCGATCCATCGATTCATCCACCTTATATGACGGGCTCCGGTTGTTTGCAGCCTGTCGAGGACTCCTTCAAAATTGCCCGCTCTCTTTACCCAGAATTGCGCTCGGTTGGACTCGTCTGGAATCCCTCGGAATCAAATTCTTTGGCCCAAACCATGCTGGCACGCCAGGTCTGCGGTGATCTTGGAATCGATCTGGTGGAGTCACCGGTGGACACGACGCCGAATGCTTTGGAAGCGGCCTCCGCACTCTGCGCTCGAGGAGTTCAAGCCATCTGGATGAGCGGTGACATAACGGTCGCGCCAGCCTCGCAAGGCATTATCGGAATCGCCCGCCGAGCGGGCATCCCGGTATTCACCTCCCAGCCGCTGGATGTGAAATCCGGTGCACTTTTCGATCTCGGAGCCGATTATGTCGAAGTGGGACGCGTGACTGGCGGGATCGCCGCAGATGTTCTGAGCGGCATAAGTCCTGCCTCAATTCCTGTAAAAAACATTGTTCCCAAGTTGTTCCTCTACAATGAAACCGCCCTTGTCGGCTTGCGCGACCCTTGGCGGATTCCCGCCTCGATCCGAGCCAAAGCAAACGGATGGATTACTGCCGACGAAACCAAGCTTCCTGACGGCCGCCTGAAACCGCCCATGCCCACACCCGACCCGCATCGCACCTATCGTTTGGGCATCGCCTATTTCGCCCCCGAGGAGCAGGTGGACCTCTGCATGAAGGGACTCTTTGACGGCCTCCGCGCCGAGGGTTTGGAGGAGGGAAAAAACCTGACCGTCCGCCGCATTCATGCCCAGGGGGAAATCTCCAACATCCCCGCCATGATTCAGACTTTAGCCTCGTCGGATGTCGATTTGATCGTGGCGATGAGCACGCCGGTCATCTCGGTGGCTTGCAGCACGGTGCAAAACAAACCCGTGGTGCTCACATATTGCTCCGATCCGATCGCAGCAGGCGCGGGCAAGTCGTTCATGGACCACTTGCCTAATGTCACCGGCATCGGATCCTTTCCGCCTGTCATGGGCATGGTCGAATTGATTCGCGCGATGATGCCACAAGCCAAGACGATTGGAACCATCTACAATGCCGCAGAGGCGAACTCTGTGAAAGTCATTGGCGTTGCGCGGGAACTTTTCCCCCAAGCCGGGCTGAAACTGGAGGAAGTCACAATAGCCTCGAGTGCCGATGTGCTTCAAGCCGCCCAGGCTCTCGCGAGTCGTGGCGTCGATGCCATTTATGTCCAAGGCGACAACACCGTCTCGCAAGCTTATCCGGCCGTCGTTAAAGCCGCATCCGACGCTCGCATCCCGCTCTTCACCGATGATCCGACCAGGCTGCAGGGCGGAGCAGTGGCTTGCTCGGGCACGGGATTTTACGAGCCTGGCCATGAAGCCGCTGGCATGGTCGCCCGAATTCTTTATGGCACTTCGCCGTCCGAATTACCGATTCGCAATGTCGGCGAAAAAATCGAGTGGGTCGACCGCCCTCTGGCGACTTCCTATGGACTGCTGATTCCCGCCAGTCTTCCCGACGAACCAGCCACCTCTCCCACCCCATGAGCCTTCTTGTCGGAGCCTTCACCATTGGTCTCATCCTTTCCCTTCTTGCTCTGGGCGTTTACCTAAGCTTCCGCGTTTTCAATTTTCCC
Organism: Terrimicrobiaceae bacterium; assembly: GCA_044345595.1. Classification (GTDB taxonomy): domain Bacteria; phylum Verrucomicrobiota; class Verrucomicrobiia; order Chthoniobacterales; family Terrimicrobiaceae; genus UBA967. The sequence goes on along the minus strand of JBIJAV010000004.1, from coordinate 84,446 downwards.
GACATCACGGCCGACGGATCGATCGCTTTGGGAGCCGCAGTTTCGGCGACGCTTATTGTGAGCGGCTTTTCCCCCTTGATCTCAACTCTGGCAGGGTTCGGCGCGGGATTTATCGCGGGCACCTGCACTGGTCTTCTGGCCACAAAGTGCGGGATCAATGGCCTCCTGAGCGGCATCCTCGTTATGACCGCCCTTTACTCAATCAACCTCCATGTTATGGGAAAAAGCAATGTGCCATTGCTGAATCATCCGACACTGCCCAGCGAGGCGGAGCGTCTGGCCGGTCTTTTTTTCGGGCTGCACGGCGATATTCATCTCGTGGGTTGGACACTCGGACTGCGTGACGCCCTGGCCCTTGTCGGCATGGTTGCAATAACTCTTCTCGCCGCCTTGATCCTCTACTTTTTCTTCCGCACCCGGCTCGGCACTGCGATGAGAGCTTCGGGGAACAATCCTCAAATGACACGGGCCCTCGGTGTGGATGTCGACGCCCTTCTCATCCTTGGCCTCGCCCTCTCGAACGGGCTAATAGCCCTATCTGGATCGCTTTTGGCCCAATACAGTGGCTTTGCGGATGTCCAGATGGGCATCGGCATGGTTGTCTGGGGTTTGGCCAGCGTGATCATTGGCGAATCTCTTGTCGGCTCCAACCGCCTGGGTCTGATCATTGCCGGTGCGGTCATGGGCTCGGTTCTCTTCCGCCTTCTGGTTGCCATCGCCCTGCGCTGGGGACTCGATCCGAACGACCTGAAAATCGTAACCGCCGCGTTTGTTTTCATCGCGCTGGTAGCACCCGGATTGTTGAAAAAATGGAAAGGTCCCCGCCATGCTTGAAATTTCCGGCCTTCATAAGACTTTTCACCCTGGCACACCTAACGAAGTAGCCGCCTTGCGGGGAGTCTCGCTCACGATTGAACCGGGCCGTTTCGTGATTGTCATAGGCACCAACGGCTCGGGAAAAACCACGCTGCTCAACTCCGTGGCGGGAACATTTCCACCGGATTCCGGAACGATCCGCCTCTCGGGGCACGAGATCACCCGCTGGCCGGAACACCGCCGTGCGCCCCTGATCGGCCGAGTTTTTCAAAATCCCTTCAGCGGCACTGCGCCCGACATGTCGATCGAGGAAAACCTGGCCTTAGCGGCGCGGCGCGGTCTCTCCCGTGGCCTAGCATGGGCTCTCGACCGTAGCCTCCGCCAAGAAATCCGGGATCGCGTGGCGACGCTCGGCATGGGGTTTGAAAACCGTCTCGACAATGCGATCGGCTCGCTCTCCGGAGGGCAACGCCAGTCCTTGACGCTACTCATGGCTACCTGGCGGCGTCCGGATCTTCTGTTACTCGATGAACACACGGCCGCGCTCGACCCCAAAAGCGCCGACAAGGTGGTCGAACTCACCCGCAGCATCATCGACCGCGACCGTCTCACCGTGCTTATGGTCACCCACTCGATGCGCCAAGCCGTCGATCTCGGAGACCGTCTGGTTATGATGCATCTGGGCTCCGTGCTTCATGATTTGCAGGGCCGGGACAAATCGGACTCCACTCCCGAGTCGCTGTTACAACGCTTTCATTCCGCAGATCACGACCCATGAAATGTCCCTCTTCCATTTGCAGGGCCTTTTTCACTCTGCTCCTCAGCCTTTTTGTTTTGGCAGTCCCTGCTCGAGCCGGGAGCGAAACAATGAGTTATGCCTACAAGGAAAACCGGCAACTCATCGCCTTGGTGAACCGCGCAGCGGACCGAATCCGTCAATCGGGCGAGGCGGCATTCACCGACTTCGTGAGGATGGATTCAGAGTGGCTAGGCAACGAGCGCTACCTTTTCGCCTATGACTCACAAGGCCTCTGCGTGCTGGATCCCATCGAAGCCGGATTTGTCGGGAGGAATCTCTCCAACTTGCAGGACTTCCGTGGCCAACCAGTAGTCTCTCAGATGCTCGATTTATTGAAAAATCCTGATCCAACTGCTGCCGGATGGTTTTTTTACCTGTGGGAAGATGCTCGTCATTCTTCTCCCATTTGGAAGGGTGCGTATGTCCGCAAGGCGATATCCCCCTCCGGCCAAGCTTATGTCGTAGGCAGCGGACTCTACCGCGTGAAAGTCGAAAAGGTTTTTGTCGAAAATCTCGTTGCGGACGCTGCGGATTTGCTGGCCTCAGGCGGAAAAGACGCCCTCTTTGCCGAACTCCGGAATCCCGGCTCGCACTTTCATATCCTCGATCTGCACATCTCCGTAATTGCAGAAAACGGCGACATTCTCGCCGACCCCGCGTTTCCTAACCTCGCCAAGAAACGGAATCTCGGGGACTACACCGACGGCGCGGGGCGGAACTTTTTCAAAGGCATCTGCGAGTCGCTATCAAAAACCGACAGCGCTTGGAGCCTTCGTATTATGCCGCGCTACACTCGCTCCGGCATGGCCCGTCATCTTGTTTATGCGCGCCGAGTATCACTCAGCGGCGAGACCCTCTACCTCAGCACCAACTTCGTTCCCCCCATGCCGGTCTGGATGAAATAGCGCTTCCCGTCATCATGTCCAATAAGCCCAAAGACATCATCTACAGCATCGACGAGCGCCCCCCATGGGGCATCGTCATCCTTGTTTCCCTTCAACACATTTTTCTCATGTCCAGCACGCTGGTTTTACCGGTTGTTCTGATTACCGAGATCGGGGGAACTTTTGAGCAGGTTCGGTCTGTGGTCGCGCTCACCATGATCGCGTGCGGTCTTGGCACCATCCTGCAGGCACTGCGCTGCGGGTGGTTTGGATCGGGTTTTGTGTGTCCGAATCTTTGCGGCCCGAATTTCTTTGCGGCATCAATGGAGGCAGCGTGGGTGGGCGGTTTGCCTCTGCTGCGCGGAATGACAATTGTCGCCGGCCTCGTCGAGGCGATTTTCGCCCGATTTGTCGGCCGCTTGAAATTTCTCTTTCCACCCGAGGTGACTGGCTTGGTTGTTTTCATGGTGGCCGTCGGATTGGTGCCGCTGGGCCTCTCGAAGTTTCTGGGAATCGAATACGAGGGCGAATCCATTGACCCGTCGACCTTGGCTGTCGCTGCAACAACACTCGCCATCATGATCGGCCTCAATATCTGGAGCAAATCTCTGCGACTTTATGCTGTATTGATCGGGCTCGCGAGCGGCTACGGCCTGTCTTCAGCATTCGGTTTAATCAATATCTCCAGTCTGCGGCAGGCGGTCGACGCACCCTGGATTGCCTCGCCTCTTTTGGAGGGGCTGCCGAATCTCGCGTTCGACTGGTCGCTCGTTCCGGTCTTCGCCATCGTCTCCATCACCGGAGCTTTGAAATCTTTCGGCAATCTCATCATGTGCGAAAAGATCAATGACGACCGATGGACCTCTCCCGACATGAGCCGCATCTCCGGCGGGCTCATGGCGGATGCCGCCTGCGTCACGGCCTCCGGACTTCTCGGTGGTATGGCCTCGGATACCTCCGCCAGCAATGTGTCACTCACAAGAGCCAGCGGCGTCACCAGCCGGATCATCGGATACTCGGTTGGACTGCTGTTTATCCTGTTGGGTTTCTCGCCACTCATCTCGGGCTTCCTCGCGGTCATGCCGCCGCCGGTCATGGGAGCTATTCTTTTGTATGTGACTAGCTTCATGGTGGTTGCCGGAATTCAGATCATCTGGTCTTCCGGCCTCGATATGCGAAAGACCTTTGTGGTGAGCATCCCGCTTATATTTGGTCTTGGCCTCGCGTGGTTTCCCTCCGCCGTTCTCAGCCTTCCGGTCGGCCTGAGGGCCTTTGCCGACTCCCCACTCACGCTGACGACAGTGCTGGCCGTTGTCCTTCACCAGATCCTCCGGATTAAAAAATGAACCGCCGCCGCCCGCCCCATTTTGCAGCTGGAACTGGAGCCCTTGCTTGCATGGACTGGTTCGCCACTCATTGATCAGCAATGCCATCTCATCGCTTCGCGCTCGTCTTGATTTTTCTGGCGCTACTCCTCTCCTCTGCCCTTACCTGGCCCGCGATGAAGGCGGGATCGGAATTGATTTCTCCTCTCTGGTTCGGCTTCGGTCGGGTTGCTGTCGCCATGAGCGGGATTTTTCTGATCCTTGCCGCCACCGGATCGCTGGCATGGCCGAAACGCGGTGATCTCAAACTGATCTTTGTGGGAGGCACATTCCAAATGGCGCTCTTCATCGTATTCGCCCACATCGGTATCCAACACCTGCACGCCGGGCATGCAAATATCCTCTGCTATGCCACGCCGTTGTTCGTGGTCCCTGCGGGAATCGCTTTCCACGGGGAAAAACTCAACCGCCTGAAAGCCGTGGGATTCCTGCTTTGCCTTCTCGGCATCCTCACGCTTTTCAGCCCAATGAACCTCGACTGGAGTCATGGCGAAGCCTGGTTCGCCAGTGGACTCCTTCTTCTTGCGGCCGCAGGCTGGAGCATCTCGATCCTCGTTGTGCGCCACACTCCCCGCGTGAGCTCGCTGCCGGTGGTGCAAGCTTGGCAATCCCTCCTCGCCTGCCTTCTTTGCTTGGTGCTGGCCCTCATTTTTGAACCCTCCGCCAAGATCGATTGGAATATCAAAACCATCGGCGTGCTGCTTTTTACAGGACTTGTCGCCGGGGCTTTTGGCCAGTGGGCCATGACGCATGTGCAACGACATCTTCCCGCTCCAATCTCCTCCACGGCGTTTCTGGCGATTCCTGTGTTCACCCTGATCACATCGGCAGTCCTCGTGGGGGAACCCCTCACCACGGCAAAAATACTTGCCGCTCTCCTTGTTATTTCAGGTTCCTTGGCAGTGGTGCTGGGTGAAAAACAAAATGAGCCGTAGGATCGCTACCTGCTCTCACCTTAGCGGCCAGATCGCTTTTGCTCCAGCAACGGGCTTGAATCCTCTAGCGATTAAGATGCACCTCCGCATCCCAATCTTTTGGAGAAATGCTCCAGATGCAGCATCCAATTAAACACCACAAGCCGATCGGGAGGAATGGCGAGGTAGTTCGGTCCAGGTAGGACATTTCGGCTCAGGAAGCCGTAGAGCATACGCTGCCAGCGAGGGAGTTGGCCAGGTTGGCATGTGAGAATGATTTCCTGTGCGAAAATAAAAATGGATGATTCGGCATCAAATTCCCCACCGGATTTCTGTGAAGCCAGCACAAGGATTCGGGGTGCGTCGGGTTCGACCATGTAGCCGTGTGTGGCATGAATTTCCCAAATATTGCCCTCGCGTCGTTCGATCCCTCGTATCTGGGCCTCGGAGAGTGGGGACTCCCAGTCGGTATCGAGAAAAAGCAGGACGATTTTTTCCGGCAACGCATGAAGTCGCTTCCGTTGCTCAAGAACCCTCGCGGAAGCCATGGTGGATGATCCTTGCCGAGCTAGGAAAACAGTCGTCCCTGGAATACGAAGGATGTTTTCCCGCGCGATGAGTTGTCCCAGTGCCTCGGTCGTCATCGCATTGGCTCCTACCGAGGCATGCACAAGGTCGCGGCCTTTTCTCCAAGTGAGCATGATGATCGCGACACCAGCGGCAAGGACAAGAGGCACGAATCCGCCGTCAAACAATTTGGTGAGGCAAGCCCCCGCAAGCGGCAGGTCGAGGATCATGAGCCCGGTTAACAACAGTGCTGCTTTCCACAAAGCCATGCCTTGGCGTTTTCTGGACATAACCACAAAACCATACGAGGTGATTGCCATGGCCGATGTCACAGCAATTCCGTAGGCGCCTGCGAGTGCCTCGCTGGATTTGAAAGCCAGAACGAGCAATATGCACGACAGACCAAGGATGCCGTTGACAACGGGGATGTGAATCTGGCCGCGCTCCGTCGCGCTGGTGTGCCGCACATGAAGACGAGGCAGATAGCCGAGGTCCATGGCTTGGCTGGCGAGGGAAAAGACCCCGCTGATCAGGGCTTGCGATGCGATAATCGTGGCAAGGGTAGCCAGCATAACCAGCAAGACACGCGCCTCGCCACTCGGAAACATCATGAAAAAAAGACCGGTATCCGCAGCCTCTCCTGGATTCCCGGCCACCAGGGCGGCCTGTCCTAGATAATTGAGGGCCAAGGACGGGAACACCAGCCATCGCCAGGCGTTCAGGATCGGCTTTCTACCAAAGTGCCCTAAATCCGCATAGAGGGCTTCGGACCCTGTTACCACAAGAACGACAGCACCGATGACTGGCCACACGGTAAAGCCGCTAGCGAGAAGGAATCTGATGCCGTAGATCGGATTCAACGCCATCAAAACCTCGGGATGCCGGAAAATTTGAAAAATCCCCATCGCACCAAGGACCAAAAACCAGACCAGCATCACAGGCCCAAAGACGATGCCGAGCTTTCCCGTTCCGAAACGCTGGCAGAGGAACAGAGCCAGAAGGATCGCCACGGTAATGGGAACAACACCATCCTTCCAAGAGGGGTTGATCGTCACCAATCCCTCCACCGCGCTGAGCACGGAAATCGCAGGGGTAATCGCCCCATCGCCAAAGAGCAGGGCCGCACCGAAGATCATCATGCAGGCAAAAACACATCGCCCGGTGCCAGGCATTGGGCGGCCATTAAAAAAAAGCGCGAGCAAAGCAAACACTCCGCCCTCGCCGTGGTAGTCAGCCTTCGTCACAAGAAAGAGGTATTTCACGGCAACCACCAAAACCAAGACCCAGAGGATCAATGAGACGATTCCGATGGCATGCTCCGCTCCCGCGAGGTTCACAGCAGTCTGGAAAGCATAGAGAGGACTCGTTCCGATATCCCCGAAAACGATCCCCAAGGCGAGGAGCACACTCGCCAAGTTTTTGTGTTTGGTCATCAGAGCCATCTTTGCGCGAATAACGATTCCTTGACGAGCACTCCCTAAGGAGTCGCTCCACCTGCCAAAATCCGCTGCACTTGCTTTTCCAAAAAGGATCTCGCATCGTCCGGCGGTGATTATTGGCGAACCGGACTCTCGGCATTTGGGACAATCTCAATTTTCGAAGTTGGGCGGGCTCCTCATCGTGGCGTTTCACATGATTTTTCGTGACCGGGCGAAATATCTGACTCTGGTCGGAGGGTTGGCATTTTGCACTCTGCTGATCTCGCAGCAATTCGGCGTTTTTTGCGGGGTGATGCTTCTAACCGCCTCAACACTCCGCAATATCGGAGCTGAGATTTGGGTGATGGACCGGGACGGTCGTCAGGTGAATCAAGTCGTGCCAATGCGAAGCATCGAGGTCCAACGGGTGCGCAGCGTGCCGGGAGTCGGCTGGGCGGTGCCGCTGATCTGGACGGTGACCAGCGCCCGCTTGCCGGATGGGTCGACGGAGACATTTCAACTCGTGGGATTGGATTCCTCATCACTGGCGGGCCGCCCAGGGCGGATGCTCGAAGGCCGCGTCGAGGATTTGCGCATGCCCAACGCGGTGATCCTCGATCAGGTGGCTATCGAGCGCTTCACGCAAAAAGGCGTGAAGGCTGATTTGGGCTCGACGCTGGAGATCAATGACCGCGAGGTGCGGGTGGTGGGTTTTTGTCATACCGATCGGAGTTTCCTTGGCTATCCTTACGCGTTCACGGCCTACGAGACGGCCTTGGATTGCATTCCTCCAGAGCGGAAGACGCTCTCCTACATTCTCGCCAAGGCTTCTCCGGGAAATTCGCCCGACGATGTGGCAGCGGCAATTGGCCGATTGCCGGGATTGCGCGCTCTCACCTCACGGGATTTTGCCTGGGCCACCATGGTGTGGTTTTTCAAAAACACTGGCGTTCCGCTGAGCTTCGCGATCGTGGTGGCCATGGGACTTTTTATCGGATTGTCGGTGACCGGTCTGACATTCCTGATGTTTGTGCAGGATAACCTCCGGCATTTGGCGGCCATGAAAGCGATGGGCGCAGGATTCCGCGACCTTTCCTTGATGCTGGCCTTTCAGGCCCTCTTCGTTGGGTTGGTTGGCTATGGAATCGGCCTCGGGTTGACCGCGCTTTTCGGAGCCGCTGTGCTGCCCAAGGGCGTGCCCGCGTTTTTCCTCCCCTGGCAGGCTCCATTGGTGGTGGGAGTGCTTGTGCTGGTGGTTTGCCTGTCCGCCGCCGCATTGGGAATCGCCCGTCTCGCCCGGTCCGAAACCGCCATGGTCTTCAAATGAGCCAGGTCGCCATTAAATGCCGGACGGTTGAAAAATCCTACGGATCCGGCGGGGGACGGGTGTGGGCCCTGCGTGGTCTCGATTTGGACGCTCGCTTCGGAGAATTGCTCATGATCGCCGGACCATCGGGATGCGGAAAAACCACTCTCCTCAGCATTGTTTGCGGCATTCTCCAAGCTGACAAAGGTGAGGTGGAACTTCTCGGAACAAGTCTCTCCGCTTTGAGTGACAGCACCCTCACCGCCTTCCGCTCGACGCGTGTGGGCTTCATTTTCCAACAATTCAATCTCATCCCCACGCTCACTGCCCGAGAGAATGTCGCGATTCCCCTGGTCTTGAATGGCCATCCGTATTCCTCCGCCCAAAAGCAGGCTCTCGCCATGCTCGCTCGCTTGGGATTGAAAGACCGCGCTGACCACTTTCCTTCTCAATTATCCGGCGGTCAGCAGCAACGCGTGGCCATCTCCCGCGCCCTTGTTCACAACCCGCAACTTGTCATTTGCGACGAACCAACCTCGGCGCTCGATGCCGCAAGTGGGCTTGCTACCATGAGCCTGCTTCGCGAAGCAGCTCTCGCCCCCGATCGCTGTGTGGTGGTAGTCACCCACGATTCTCGGATTTTCGGATTTGCAGACCGGATTGTTTCCATGGAAGACGGGGAGGTGACTGACATCCGCGAAAAATCCCCCCCATCGCCCATTCCAACTTAAAACCATGATTCGCTACCTGACTCTTCTTGCCGCTGTCCTCGGCGTCGTGGGATTTCTTTTGATCTCCCGCCAGATGCACCAGCCCGTGCCCGTGCCACCTCCGCTCGTGGAGCCCAGCCTCTCTCCGTTTCCCCGCTCGATTGGTGGCACTGGACTTGTCGAGGCAGTGGGAAAAAATGTCGTCATCGGACCGGTCGAGTCGGGTTCGGTCGAGAAGGTGTTTGTGCAAATCGGCGACCGCGTCCAAAAAGGTGATCCCTTGTTCCAGACCGAGTCCAGCGCCCAGCGCACGATGCTGGAGTCGCGAAAAAAGGAAATCGGTGTCTTCGAGGCAAATCTCGGCGTGGCCCTCCAGACCCTGAATGAAAAAAAGGACTTGGCCGACCGCATGGCCCGCCTCCGCGTTAACAATGTGAACAGCGAGGAGGACTCGGTGCAGGCTGGTTTTGAATACGAAACCGCCCGGGCCAAATATGCGAGCGCCTTGGCCGATCTTGACTTGAGCAAAGCCAAACTCGCCGAGGCCCAGGCGGCATTTGATCGCACCATCGTCCGCGCGCCGAAGGATGCCAATATCCTTCAAGTCAACATCCACGAAGGCGAATTCTCCCAACCGTTCTTCGACGACGGAGCCATCGTCATCGGCGACACCAGCAGGCTGCAATTGCGCGTAGACATCGACGAAACCAATGCCTCGCGCTTTTCCCCGCAGGCGAAGGCGCTGGCCTTTGCGAAGGGTGATACCGGAAAACCCATTCCCCTCGCTTTTTCACGCATCGAACCTCTCGTCATTCCCAAAAAATCCCTCACCGGTGAAAAACCCGACCGCGTGGACACGCGAGTTCTTCAAGTCATCTACACTTGCGACAGGCCCGACTGGCCGCTCTATGTCGGGCAACAGGTGGATGTCTTTATCGAGGCCAATGACGCTGGAGCTGCGGGCGACAAAAGCCCTATCAATGTTTCTTCGGCCGCCCAACCTTCCACCCCGTAAAGGATAGTCCCAAAACGGCGATACCAAGCACGGCGATGTAATACGGCGAGACGCCGCGCCAGATCCATCCGCCGGTGTGGAGGTCCATGAGAAAATCCAGCGTCTCGTCGGAGCCATCACGCAGCTCGACAACCCGGTAGGCGACTCCGGTGACCACGGAGACAGCCAGTGGAAGCAGGAGCACCAATCCCAACAGACGATGGACTAAGCGAAAGGCTTGGGGGGACTGGAAAAGTTTTTTTCGTGTTTGCCAAAGCATCGATATCGCGCTGGTAATCAAGAGAACGATACCGCTGCCTAGGAGAACCAGCATGGCCAGCGATCCCCAACCACCCAGCCAATCCCAGGAGTGCAGGGAGAGCAAAACCCCGCCCTTGCGCGAGTCTAGATCAAACCACGAACGACCGAGCCGGAAGGCCATTCCAGTTAGCGCAAAAAAGATAAGGCCCACTCCGATCCATGGAGCGGCCTTGCGATGGAAAACGCGAGGGTTCACGCCGACGATCTTCAACGGGCCGCCTCCAGCTGGCAAGCCGGAGCTGCCTCGCTGTTTGACACAGCCATGCGCTTGGAGTGTTCTTGGAGAGAAATGCCCGTTTTTCTTTTATGGATTTTGATGTCGGCGCTTTCTTGCCGATTGACGCTGGCCGAGATGCCGTCCACTGAAGGCGAGGGAAGCGCTGAGACCACTGCGCCGGTGGCGCCTCTGCCTGAAGGCCCTCTCGCAACGGCTGCTTTGCGGCTAAACGATCTCGCTGGCAATCCGCATCCATTTGCAGGTTTTCTTGGCCCCAATGCCACAGTCACTGTGTTTCTTCACCCGTCTTGTCCGCTGTCACAACGGGCTGTGCCTTCCTTGAACAATCTGTCCACCGCCTTGGCGGATCAAGGTGTGCGCGTGTTGGGGGTCATCCAGCCGGATGTTCCCATCGAAGAAATCCAAGCGTTTCAGAAGGACTATTTGATCGGATTTCCGCTCGCAATCGACCTCGGCGGGGCTACTGCGCAAGCGATGGATGCGACGGTGACACCCGAGGCGTTCGTTTTGGATTCCCGATCCATGCCGCGATACGCTGGTCGGGTGGACGACCAGTATCTCGTGAGGGGCGTCCGCAGGCCCGCCGCGCAGCGCGAGGATTTGGCCGAGGCGCTCGACGATGTGCTCGACGGCAATCCTGTGCGTGTTCCGCGAACCACTCCAGTGGGATGCCCCTTGGAGCGCAAAGTGGCCGAGCCCCAGCCAGCAGCCACCCCGGAAAAAATGCTCACTTTCCACAAGGACATCGCGCCCATTCTTAATGCCCACTGCCAAATGTGCCACAGCCAGGGGAATGTAGCCCCGTTTGAATTGATGACCTATGATGACGCCTCGGACTGGATGAAACCCGGTCTCCGTGAGATCGAGGCTCATCGCATGCCCCCCGCTCAAGTCGAGAGCGACTTTCCCCTAGCTCATGAAAATTCCCTCACGAAGACAGAGATCGAGACAATCAGGGAATGGCTTCACTCAGGCATGGAGGAGGGAAATCCAGCCGACTCCGCGCACTTGCCCCCGCCTCCGAACCTCAACGACTGGCCGGAGGATTTGGGACCGCCCGATATCATCCTTGAGCAATCCGCCCCCACCACACTCGTTGGCAAAGGCCCCGACCTCTACCGTTATGTTCCATTTACCCTCGACAACCCGGAGGATTTGCACATTCGCGCTATGCAACTGCTTCCCTCGAATCGCAAACTCGTGCACCACGCTCTGATTGGCTACTGTCCTAGCGAGGATATTCGCCAACTGGATCCCGCCCTCCTTCAAGAAAACTACGGCTTGCTGCCCGGGGATTCCGCTCCGGGCTATTCCACACGCCACTCTTTTGGGATCAAGCCTCACACGGGCAACGCCGAGGACGGTTTGCCCCTCGTCTCCGGAATCATGGGCTACCTTCCTGGTCAGTCGGCCACTCGGTTGCCAGACGAGGCCGATTTGGTCATTCCCGCCCATTCCGACATTCTGACGCAGTTCCACTTTCACCGTTCAGGCAAGATGGAGACGGACAAATCGCGGATCGGCATCTGGCTTCACAAGGACACCGAAAAAAAACGCTATCTCGCCAGCAGCACATTTTTGTCCGGAGATTTTACGGTTGTGCCGAAGGGGTTAAAAAATTTCGCTGTCAAAACCGCCGACCCCATCCCGATCGACGCTTGGATTTACATGATCATGCCACACTGCCATCAACTGGGAAAAACCATCGATGTCACAGCGAGGTTACCCGGCACCGACAAAGATGTGACGCTGGTTCGTTGTCCAAATTGGGATTTCAACTGGCAATCCACCCACCAGCTTGCCGAGCCTGTCTTCCTGCCCAAGGGAACGATCCTCAAAAGCTCCGTCGTCTACGACAATACCGACAACAACCCGCGCAACCCCTTCCGCCCGGCACAACATGTTTTTCAAGGCGAAAACAGCTACGATGAAATGCTCCTCCCGATCCTGTTTTTTTACGCGGATCAAGAAGTCGATCCCCAAAACGCCTATTGGTATCGCTATGGAACCAAATTCCGCCGCGCGATATTTTTCCGGAGCCTCCTCGAGAAAAAATACGATTTCGAGGTTATGGCCGACGGAACTGTGGCCCGCAAACAATCTCCGATGACTCCAATCCATGACTAATTCCACAGAGCCCGCTCCCGGTGTAGGTGTTTCTCTCCAAGATGTGACCGTCCGCGTCGCCACTCCCAAGGGATCGCTCACCCTGCTTGAAAACATTTCCCTGAGTGTCGCCCCCGGCGAGTTCGTCTGCATTCTTGGTTCGAGCGGAAGTGGCAAGAGCACGCTGGTGAAGTCGATGATCGGCCAGATTCCAGTCACCTCTGGTTCGATTCGCCTCGGTGCGAGTCTCGTTGCGGGGCATGCAGGCCGGATCGGGTATGTGCCCCAGCAGGATTTAGTGCACGAATCGCTCACGGTGGCCCGTGCGCTTCAATACGCCGCAAGGCTCCGACTTCCCGAAAGCACCACAGAGGCTGAGATAGAAACCTCCATCCGCGAGATCGAGGAGGCCTTGGCCATTTCCCACCGGCACGATACGGTTCTTTCCAAACTCTCGGGCGGCGAAATCAAACGCGTGAGCCTTGCCGCCGAACTCCTCGCCCGTCCGCGACTTCTTGTCGTCGACGAGGCTACGAGCAGCCTAGACCCCGCGACGGATGCCCGCATCATGCGCCTCTTGGTGGACTACGGTCGTCGCCACGGCACGACGATCCTTTGCGTAACTCACCACCTCGAAAACGCCGACTTGGCCGACCAACTCGTCATTCTCGCCAAAGGGCGGATCGTTTGGCAGGGAAAGAGAGATCACGCCCTCGCGCACTTCGCAGTAACCCGCCTCTCCGAGGTTTTTTTGTTGTTGGAGGATACTCCAGTGGAGGACTGGGTTCTCCGATTTAAAGGCCGTTCGACTTCTGTGGAACCTCCCCCGACTGATCCCGCCTGCTCTCGCGCCAAGTCACAGGGGTTCTGGTTTCAGTTCCGTCTTCTTTTCACCCGGCATTGGGAGGTGCTTCTCGCCGACCGTCGCACCGTCGCCTTCCTGCTTGCAGTGCCGGTGATCATGATCCTGCTGACCTTCGCCAGTTTCGAGGGACAGGATTTTTCCAAACCCTACATCTCCACACGCGTCCTTACCGGTGATGAAAAAGACCTCCTAGGCCAAGTCTGGGGGAATACGCAGCTCGCTCTTGGTCCCACGGACTTCAACTCCTCAGACGATGCCCTCAGTGACAACACCTCCATCGCCGCGCAATTGCGCGTCTTTTTGGATGCCTTCCCGCAAATCCGGGATTCCATTTCCCAGTCGGGATTCCAAAACATGATTCAACAGAGCCTGGCTCAAAAAATCCCCATTCTCCCGATACAAGTCATGGCTTTTCCCTATCCCACATTCCAACTCGTCTACACCACGCTTTTCGGCATTGTGCTACTTGGGTTTTTAACCGGGATCACGGAAATCGCCAAAGAGCGGGCCATCATCGAGCGGGAAATCGCCGGCGGCATCCGACCCTCCGCCTATGTGGCCTCCAAATTCACGGTGGTCGCCCTCATCCTCCTTATTCAAGTCGTTTGCGGATTCATCCCGTTGAAGGAATTTTTTTCCGCTGCCGCCATCTGGCACCTGAGCACGCCCGTGGCGGAATACCAGCAACCGCTGCTCATCCAAGCTCTGGTTTTCTGGCTGGCCAGTTGCGCCAGCGCCGGAGCGGCACTGGCCATTTCGGCAGTCGCCCGCCGGCGCGAACAGGCCCTCTTCGCGCTTCCCGTTCTGATCCTCCCCCAACTCTTGCTTGGTGGCATTGTCGTCAAACTCCAGGGTGGGCTCCTTACCATCCTCGCTCAAATTTTCGTGCCCGCATACTGGGCCTATCGCGGCGCAATCGTCGACAATCCCGCATGGCCGAAAGACCTCGTGCAGTTTGGTTCCATGAATTCCTCGCCATGGATTCCCATCCTAGCCCTGTCCGCACAGATTGTTGTCACTGGTTTCCTGACATGGATACTCTTGCGACGATCCCTCAACTTGCCTCGCTAACGCCAAACAACCCGCAAACCTTGACCCATCCTATGAAAACAGCACTTGCCCTCTTGCTCCTAACCGCCACTTTTCTTTTCGCTGATGACGACCAACCGACTGTCGTGGCCGTTCAGATGAAGCAAATCGCTGAAAACTATAAATCGTTGAAATCCCAAGCCGATGATCCCGCTCAAAAGGATGCGTCGCTCGCTTTGGTCGCCGGAATGAGGCAAGCCGTCGCCACCGCTCGCACCGGAACCCCGGAGCCCGCTGAAAAACTCACGGGCTCGTCCCTCGACAACTATATGAACGAATTTCGCAAGGGTCTGGATGAGCTCGATGCCGACCTCCAAAAGGTCGATACCGCCATTCGCGAGGGCCAAACCGCTTCGATCGCCTCCATCCTCGACGACATGAACGCTCTGAAAAAAACCTACCACAGCGACCTACGGTAAGAGCGATGGCGACCACTCCCGACTCCGACGGTGTCCGCTGGATTCCCGTGGAAACGCCTAAGGGAACTTTTCAAGTCTGGACACGGAGGTCCGGCGAAAGCCCCAAGGCTAAGGTTCTCCTCCTGCATGGCGGTCCGGGGGGCTCTCCCGACTATCTAGAAATTTGCGATGCCTTTCTCCCACGCGAAGGCATCGAGATTTACCACTACGCTCAACTCGGCTCCGTGCCGAGCGACCAACCCGACGAACCCTCGCTCTGGAAGCTCGAGCGTTTTGTCGATGAGGTCGAGCAAGTGCGTCAGGCGCTTGGTCTCGACGCCTCCAATTTCTTCCTCTTCGGCCAATCTTGGGGCGGATTGCTGGCGATCGAGTATGCGTTGAAATACCAGCACCATCTCAAGGGACTCATCATTTCCAATATGATGTCGAGTGTTCCTGCCTACAATGCCTATGCTCGTGGCACGCTCCTTGCCGGAATGGATCCTGCCGTGCAGCAAGAGATCCTCGCCATCGAGGAAGCCGGGGATTTTGAAAACCCCCGCTACATGGAACTCCTTCTCGCCCATCACTACCCGCAACATATCCTGCGTCGACCGGTCGACCAATGGCCTGATGCCGTGAACCGGACCTTTTCCCGAGTCAACCCCGCCATTTATATTCCGATGCAGGGTCCGAGCGAGTTTGGAGCTGCTGGCGACTGCGCCCTGAAAAACTGGAACCGCTCCAGCGATCTCCTGCACATCACCGTGCCCACGCTCGTCATGGGTGCCCGCTACGACACCATGGCCCCTGAGCACCTGAGGTGGATGTCCACCCAGCTCCCTGCCGGACGGTTCCACTTTTGCGAACACGGCAGCCACTTATCGATTTACGATGATCAGGAGTCCTGGTTCAGCGGATTGATCGATTTTCTGAAAGGCGCTTCCTGTTAGGCAAACACACTTGAAGCTTCTTGTGAACGCCACCGCTCCGGACACCGACCAGCGCCTCCACGGACTCGATGCCCTCCGTGCCTCGGCGATGCTCTTGGGACTTGTCTTGCACGCTGCGATCCCCTTCATGCAGGCCCCCTTTTTTTGGGTGGGCCGCGAAGCGGCGACCGGATGGTTCTTCGATTTTCTTTTCACAAGCGTTCACAGTTTCCGTATGCCTCTTTTCTTCCTGCTGGCGGGTTTTTTTTCCCATCTGGTCTGCGCTCGCAAAGGCTGGGCCGGGTTTCTCAAACAGCGTGCATTGCGCATCGGAGTGCCTTTCCTGCTCGGAATGGTGACCTTGGTTCCGTTCATGATTGGGATTTTCCTTCGGATGACTGGAGCAAGTCGGCAACAGGAAGGAGGCTTTTCCATCTGGGACTATCCAACCTTCCACCTCTGGTTTTTGGAGGTCTTGCTGATTTTTTATTTCTGTTCGGCACTACTGGGTCTCGCGGGCAAGATTTTGCCGCAAGCACGCAACACTCTTGATACCGCAGTGAATTGGGGTCTCTCTCGTGGATGGCCTGTGGCGCTGCTGCTCCCGCCTGCGATGGCCTGTCTCTGGTCGGGATCGCCGGGTGGCTGGTTGCCCGATGGAGAGCGGTTACTTCCATCACTTCGCGTGCTGGTTTTTTACTTTTTGTTCTTCGCCTCGGGTTGGCTGATCCACCGCGCGTCCGGCGCATTAGAAAGCCTGCGACGGAATACCCGCCCGTTTCTGGTAATCGGCCTTGCGGGTCTCGGGGTTGTGTTGGCCCTGCGGATCGGCCTCCTGAGCGGAAAAATTGACGAGTCCCTTTCCGTCCGCCTTGCTGGCTTTGCCGCTGATACAGCGTGTGCGTGGTTTCTCTCCCTGGGTCTAATGGGAGCAGGCCTGAGCTTGGTGAAAAACCAGCATCCGACCATCCGCTATATTGCCGATGCATCATTTTGGATTTACCTCATTCACCTCCCCGTTATGTTGCTCATTCAGCAAGGAGTTCATGCCTGGCACATTCCGATTGCGATCAAGTTCCTCACAACGCTCGCCACAACAACCGCAATCGGCTTTGCGTCCTACGCGCTCTTCGTGCGCCA
Organism: Terrimicrobiaceae bacterium; assembly: GCA_044345595.1. Taxonomy (GTDB): domain Bacteria; phylum Verrucomicrobiota; class Verrucomicrobiia; order Chthoniobacterales; family Terrimicrobiaceae; genus UBA967. The sequence continues at coordinate 67,564 of JBIJAV010000004.1, read as the reverse complement.
CACCCCGATCGGAACCCTGCTCAATGGGCCCCGGAAAAGATAGTCCGGTGTGAGAAAAACTGGCCGATGTTAATGGATTGTTCTCCACACAAAACTTGCGTGTGGGATCAACCAACCCTTAGGTTTTTTGAAAGCTATCATCCCGTGCGCGGGGGAGCTCCTTGAGTTTAGCATCGTTAGTCATAGACGGCTAAAGAACGAAAATCGGACAAATCCTGTTATCCATCGCTTGAAAAAACTCCCGACTCTCAAAGTTGCCATTGTGGGCACCGGAAATATCGGCACCGATTTGCTGCTCAAAATCGAAAGATCGGAGCGGCTCGAGTGCACACTGTTTTCCGGACGCTCAATCGCTTCCCCTGGCATCCAGCGGGCCAAGAACCGGGGTGTCCATGTTTCAGCCGTCGGCATTGATGCCGTGGCCGAAAATCCCGACATCTGTGATGTCGTCATCGACTGCACATCGGCGCACGACCATGCACGCCATTGGGAAATCTGCCAAGCGCTGGGCAAGCCCGTGGTTGATATGACTCCCTCTAAGCAGGGGTTATGCTGCGTGCCAGCTATTGCCACATACCACGATGTCGGTGACGAACTACAAAACATCAATATGATCACGTGCGGCGGTCAGGCGACCATTCCCATCGCCTATGCTTTGAGCCGCGTGCACAAAAACATCGAATACATCGAAGTCGCCTCGAGCGTCGCTTCGCTGAGCGCAGGCCCCGCCACGCGGCGCAATCTGGATGAATATCTCGATACCACACGAGTCAATCTGCAGGCCTTCAGCGGAGCCGCTGCCGCCAAGGTGGTCTTGGTCTTGAATCCGGCCGAGCCACCCATCTACATGCAATCGACCATTTACGCACAGATTTCACCGCCAGACGCAGATGCCATCCGCGAGTCGGTGAACCGCATGGTGGCTCGAGTCCAAGAATATTGCCCCGGATACGAATTAGTCATCCCGCCGGTTATCGAGGGAAACCTGGTTACGACCACAGTGAAAGTGACGGGGGCAGGCGACTACCTGCCTCCCTACGCCGGAAACATCGACATCATCAACTGCGCCGCGCTGGAGGTCTTGAACCTTCTCGCCGAAGCCAAGCACTCGCTTCGAGAATGAAAAAAGTCCTCATCAGCGATCCCACCTTGCGCGATGGCAACCACGCAGTCGCCCATCAACTCACGGGCGAAAACATTGCCGCCTACTGCAAAGCTGCCGACGCGGCTGGCATCCCAGTTGTTGAAGTAGGCCATGGCAATGGGCTGGGGGCCTCGTCCATTTTGATCGGCAAGGCCAAAGTTACCGATGAGAGGATGCTCTCGACAGCCCGAGAGAATCTCAAAACTTCGCGATTGGGCGTTCTTGCTGTTCCAGGCTTCTGCACGATCAAGGCGGATTTGGCCCGTGCTGTTGATCTGGGTGTCGATGTCTTCCGTATCGCCAGCCACTGCACGGAGGCTGATGTCACACAACGCCACATCGAATATGTGCGCAACGCCGGGAGGTCCGCTTACGGCGTGCTCCTCATGAGCCACATGGCTGATACAGCCAAGTTGGTCGAGGAGGCGAAAAAAATGGCCTCCTACGGCGCGGAGGCGATCATCATCTTTGATTCATCGGGTCACTACCTTCCTGAAAATGTGACAGAACGCATCGCTGGACTTGCCGACCAGCTGAATATCCCCGTGGGCTTTCATGGTCACAACAATCTGGGAATGGGAATTATGAATTCCGTAGCGGCAGTGCGGGCTGGCGCGGGCATCATCGAAGGAACGATTCGCGGTTTTGGAGCCGGTGCGGGTAACGCCCAACTCGAAGTGCTGGTGGCCGTTTTTCAAAGACTTGGTTGGGAAACCGGTATCGACCTCTACAAGGTGCTTGATCTGGCGCAATTGGCGGAAAAGGAATTCAATCCCATCGCCGTGACCATTAATCAGCTGGCCATCGTCAGCGGCTTGGCAGGTGTGTTCTCCGGTTTTGCCAGACCAGTCGCCAAGGCCGCAAGCGACTACGGGGTCGATTCCCGCGATATTTTCTTTGAGTTGGGCAGACGCAACGCGATTGCGGGGCAGGAGGCGATGATTCTGGAGGTCGCACAGGCCTTGGCCAAACGCACTTCTGGGGGGATATCCCGAGATCCGGCAGCGGGAACACCCTGAACCACAAATGGGATCACTCTTCGAGATCGCGATAATCATCTTGGCAGGTTTTCTCGGCGGTTTTTTTACCACTGTTGCCTCGAGTGGTTCGGCCGTAACTTTACCACTACTGCTGTTCTTGGGACTTTCGCCCGCCGTGGCCACGGGCACCAATCGGTTGCCCATAGCAATTTCGGGAGCAATGGCTTGCATTACCTTCATCAGGGCAGGCAAGGTCAACCCCATCATGGCTGCGAAGGTCGTCGTGCCCACCTTGATCGGCGGCGTGATAGGCTCGCTTTTCATCAATCCGATACCTCCGGTTTATCTGGAGTGGATCATCGTGGGATCGGTTGTCATCGCTTTGATTCTGCTCCTGACGAGCATCAAACAAACGCTACTAAAGACACACGAAGAACCTCCGCGATTTCGCCACCGGGATTATTTATACCTCTTTTTGATCGGCCTCTGGGTCGGTTTGATTTTCCTCGATGGCGCCACTTACCTCTTGATGGTGCTGATCCTCTCGATGCGTTTTCACCTCGCGGAAGCAAATGCCTACAAAAACATAGTCGTCTTCACGGTCACGACAGCCACCCTCGTTGTCTTGGCGGCCAATAACGACATCGATTGGGGTGTCGGCTTGACCCTATCGGTAGGCGGTATTGCAGGTGGATACGTCGGAGCCAAATTCTCCATGCATCAACTGGCCAAGAAGTGGACCTATCGTATGCTTTTAGCCATCATGATTTTCGAGTTGGCTCACATCATTTTCCTCTACTCCACGGGCACTTTGATCTCGGGCAGCAACATGATGAAGTTGATGCACGCCGCCCCTACGAGATAGGCGAACTTAAATCCGCCGCCGACCTGGTTGAATCGCCACTCTCCGCCAGCAAACTTCCCATGGGATTTCTTGTTGAGGTCGCGAGTTTATGAAAGCACCTCGTTACGATTTTCGAGAAGGGCATCGAGTTCTGCGCGCTTTTCCTCCAGGAGTCCCGATTCGGCTGCCTCCAGGACCTGACACAGGGCATTCGCCTCCGCAAGGCGGCCGATGCTGACAAAATTGGCTCCGGCGGCGTAAAGCTCCGAAACTTGCGGGAAGTTCTCCGCCGTCGCGACAATCAGGGCGCTGGGATTGAGTTCGCGGGCCTCCCGAACAAGGCGAGCATTGCTGGTCCCTTTCAAAATTGCGTCGGGAAGTGTGGAAAGAATGACCTGAGCATGGCCGATCCCCGCGTGGTGGAGTGTATCCCTCTGGCTCATGTCGCCGTAGATCGCCTGGATGCCGCGTGATTTCAGTGTGCGGTGCACCACCGGATTGAAATCCAGAACGGCGATGTCTTCCAACAGTGGGGAATTTTTTCGTGATAGCTCTTCGACCAGCGAACTCGCCGTGCGGAAAAATCCCAGAAAAACAATGCGGGCCGATCCGTGTCGGGCGGAATCACTGGAGGACATTCCCGATTGATCGAGGTCGTGGATGCCGCACCTCTTGGCAAAAGGAATGATAGCGCGCACGAGTGAGCCGGATTTGGTCGTAGCAAAGGTGCTCAAAGTCGCCAGAAGAACGAAGGCGAATGTTACCATGCTGCTCGATTCGGCGCTGAGTTGATTACTGCCCAAGCCGAGCGTGAGAAGAACCAGCGAAAATTCGCTAATTTGGCAAAGATTGATCGAAGGCAGAAGGCTGGTGCGAAGGCCTTGCCGCAAAAAATACAGCGGAAAAAATGTCGTCACCCAGCGACTGGCGATCACGAACGCAGCGAAGACGACAGCCCACAAGGCCAGGGAAACGGTCGGCAACGGAATGATCATGCCAAGGCCTACGAAAAACAAAATAACGAAGAAATCCCGAAGGCTGGTGACCTTGGCGGTGACATCCAGCGCGTAGGGAAATGTCGATAGCGAAACTCCAGCTACGAGCGCTCCCATCTCCACCGAAAGCCCCAGCCATTCCGCAAAGCCGCCCACCAAAAAGCACCAAGCGATGGCTCCCACAAGAACCAGTTCTGGAACACGAGCCACCAGATGAAAAATCGGCGGTAGAAGAAAGCGGCTTGCTGTGAATGTCCCTGCAACAAGCACAGCCACTTTGATAAAGGACAGCCCAATTGCACTGAATTGCAGGTTGTCGAGTGTGGGCTGAATCGCGAGAAACAGGATGACAAACAAATCCTGGAGCACGAGCAGCCCCAGCGTGATGCGCCCCGGCAGGGTATCGAGTTCATGTTTGTCATAGAGAATTTTGACAATGATCACGGTGCTGCTCAGCGCTGCTGCAATGCCCAGATACAGGGCGTCGAAACGACCATTCGATAGTGGGAATCCGATGAGCCAAAAGAAGAGAACACCAAGGACGCATCCTCCAAGAATCTGGGAGATTCCTGTGATCAGAATCGGGCGACCTGAACCCATGATTTTCTTCAAATCGATCTCAAGTCCGATCATGAAGAGAAGAAAAATCAGCCCCAATTCGGCTATGGTGGAAATGGATTCCTGCTCGTGCACAAGACCGAATCCCGAGGGGCCAAGCGCAAATCCCGCCAGGAGATAGGCCAAAATCACAGGTTGGTGCAGCGCCTTGGCGATAAACCCGAAAACCCATGCTGCAATGATACAGAGAGCTATGTTGTGAACCAATTCATCCATCTCACGCCGGTTTTTAAATGCTGAATTTGCCAGACGAAAGCCGAATCATCTGTGCAATCCAAGAACCTGCGCACCTCATTCAACGAGAGCAAACGCTTCCAGCATGCTGAGAGGACTTGCCTTGGCCTTGATGGAGGGTGATTGGAATACCGATTCACCCTCAATAACGGCCTTTTCGGTGAAGCCTGCTATTTCTTCTCCAGCGAACCCCCCTGCAAGTAGGTCATTTACCGCAGTGGCTTCCGCTTCGTTTTTTGATCGCTACCCGTGCTTGCGCTTGGCGAAGCTCTTCTCGCGGAAAAATGCTGGAGGTAAAATCATTCAGCCTTTACATAGTTCACTTCAGACCTGTCGTATGCGCTTGTTTTTAAAAAAACCCGGTTTCTCTTCTCTTGCGCCACTTAGGCGGGTCATTCGATCGCTCCCCGTGGGTCTGCTCATCTTGGCCTTTGCCACCGTCTCCTGCACCACAGGATGCAAGAAGGAAAAGAAAGCTGCTAAAAAGCCGAAGACGCAGCCGATTTCTCAAACCACACCGACGCCAACACCGAGTCCTACGCCTGCTCCCACCCCGACCCCATTCGTGCCAACGGGAGCCGCCTTTTTCCTCTCGAATCCCAATGGGCCAAACACCGTGGAAGCTTTTTCCCGAAACACGGCCACAGGGCTTTTGACTTACCTCGGTTCCTTCCCCACGGGAGGTAATGGCTCGAAAGCCATCCAAGGCTCGCAAGCCCACGCCGTGGTAGCGAAAGGGAATCTTCTCTACGCGGTCAACTCAGGAAGCGATAGCTTTTCAACATTCCGAATCGGCTCGGATGGACGACCTACTTGGCTCGCAACAACTCCCTCCAACGGCGTCCGCCCGGTGAGCATTGCGGTTCACGGGAATCTTCTTTTCGTCCTCAACCAAGGAATCTACGACGATCCTTTAGAAGAAGATCAAGATGCGTCCGTTGAGGGATTCTTCATCAATTCCTCAGGGATTCCCATCCCCATTGACCCTGAAGTCACTTTTTCATTCGACTCCGAGGACGCTCCCTCGGATGTGTTTTTTACCGGCAATGGCCTTCGTTTGGCAGTTATGAAAAGTGGAGCGAACGCCATATCCACCTTCCGAGTCGCGCCTGGCGGTGAACTTTCTGACAATGAATCGATCTCCGTAGAAAGCCAACCCGTGGGGGGAGCTGCGACTTCCCGCCTGCCTTGGACGGGGTTTGCCGCCGTCGTTAAGGATCCCGGTCGTGCCTCGGTGGTGTCCTTCTTCGCCAAAGAGACGCCCCTTCGGATTGTAAGGAGGATTCTTGCCCCTGAGGATATCGATCCTTGCTGGGCAGTGACCAATGTGGCTGGCGACCGTCTGTGGACTTCGAATTTCAAGCCCCGCTCGCTCTCGCTTTACAGTGTGAATGCGGAATCGGAACTCGAGTTTCTGAGTCGCTGGGAACCAACGTCGGACACTGGCCCCGGATCGCTCGATGTGGATGTGAGCGCAGATGGTCGTTTCCTTTACCGATTGCGTGCATTCAGCACTATCGAAGGAGAACCAAACCCTGATCCGATCGTCGAAGTCTTCAAAATCGAAAGCTTCGACTCTGATGGTGGCGTGAATTTGATTCAGTGGCTGAGTGCAAATACGACTATTTCTTGGACAGATGCCTCCCCCACCGGAATGGCGGTGACAAGCCCGTAGCAATTTTCGAGACGCGGTTTTTATTATGTCGATTCTCTACTCTCTGCTCCTAAACAGATCATTTCTGAGAACCCTCATTTTAGTAACATCAGGCCTCTGCCTTTATTTTGCCTATCGGGACTACCTTCAGTTTACCGCATGTTGGGAGTGCTTCTCGGCTGGAAAGCACAATGAGGATTTGGAACTTCGGCAGGACAGCATTGCCTCGATTCTGGTTGCGGTGGGAGTTCTGTTTGAATCCTTCGAGCTTCTCGCGAAAAGAGCCGGTGCGCGCCGTCCAGACCTGCCCCCACTTCTCATTCATGCAACGGCCGAAGCCTGCGCTGTGAAAGGAGCTTTCGTGGTAGTCGTGGGACTCATCATCGAAATGGTGAATCAAGTTTCAAAAACCCTCGACGGCAATCATGCGCTTATCCACATGGTCAAGTCCCTGATCAACCTCCCGCTGATTCTGCTCGCTTTGGTCCTCTTGCTGGCTGCATTCCGCGACCTTTTCCGCAGCCCGGTTTCGCATGAATGATCAGGCCGTTTCCCAACCTGAATTCTGGGTGGATTTGCATGGCGATGTCCTTTTTCGCTTTGCCCTGACCCGCGTGCGTCGGCCTGAAGTCGCTGAGGATTTGGTTCAGGAAACGCTGCTGGCTGCTTTGAAAAGCTCCAGCAACTTCGATTCGGATTCCTCGGAACGAACTTGGCTCGTTGGCATCCTGAGGCACAAGATCGCCGACCATTTTAGGAAATCCTCTCGCGAATCCGCCTTCACCGACCTCGATTTTTGCTCCGGAGAATTCGCAGAAAAATTCAATCGCGGGTTTTGGAATCATGATCAGGGACCGAGCGAATGGGGAGCCAACCCCGAGTCTGCAATGGAATCCGGCGAATTTTTTCAGACCCTCGACTCATGCCTTCACAAATTACCCGACCGCATTGCCGCTGTGTTCGCGCTGCGAGAGATGGACGAAATTCCGAGTGTTGAAATTTGCCGTAATCTCGGAATCTCGGAAGGCAATCTCTGGACAATGCTCCACCGCGCCCGCATGGCTCTACGCGAGTGTCTGGAGCGAAATTGGTTTTCGTCCCCATGAATCCAGTCAGCAAAATCGCCACGATCCTCAAGCTCGCCGTCACGCCCCGTTGCTCCGACATCACCAGGATTCTTTCTCAGCAGCTCGACCGTCCTCTTCCTTGGCTCTTGCGCAAGCGGCTCGAGTGGCATCTTGCCGCTTGCGACTGGTGTCGCCGCTACGCCACACAAATCGGCCTCATCGGTCGCCTCGCGCGTGGTTTTTCGGAGCACCAGTGCAAGTCCGGCCACACGCGCCTTTCGCCTCAGGCCACCGATCGCATCAAAAAAAATCTCCGCAATGCAAAAGACTGAAAAAAATTTGAAAGGTTTCGCTCCCCTTGCGCGACAAACAGGGTGAAAGACAAAATATGAAAACCATCATTCTTCTCACATTCTTCGCAATCACCCTCTACGCGGGCTTCGTGCTCGCATCAGCACCCGTCAACAAATCCCGCCCGATTCCCGAAGGCGGTAGTGTCACCGTGCGCTTGATGAAACCCGACGGCAACCCAGGAGAGCCATTGAGCCTTCCCCGGGTTGTGAAAAGTGATGCTGCTTGGAAAGCGATGCTTACGCCCGAGCAATATCGAGTGTCCCGCAATCATGGCACCGAGAGCCCGTTTTGTGGCGTGTTTTACGACAATCATAAAAATGGCGTCTACTCCTGCATCGGCTGCGGACTGCCACTTTTCCGCTCTGCCGACAAATTTGACTCGGGCACCGGTTGGCCCAGCTTTTTCCAACCCTTCGCCACCGAAAACATCGGCACCCGTCGCGATATCTCCGCTGGAATGATCCGCGAGGAAATCCACTGCGCCCGCTGCGAAAGTCATCTCGGCCATGTCTTCAACGACGGCCCCGCGCCCACCGGTCAGCGCCATTGCGTGAACTCCGCCTCGCTCGCCTTCGAGGAAACCGCCGCGCTTCCGAAATCCGAAACCATCTATTTCGGGGCCGGATGCTTCTGGGGCGTCGAAGCCGCCTTCGGAAAAATCCCCGGCGTGCTCTCCACCAATGTCGGCTACGCTGGCGGACACACGAAAAACCCCACCTACCGCGAAGTCTGCTCCCACACCACCGGCCACGCAGAGGTGGTCCGCGTCGAATACGACCCCACAAAAGTAACGCTCGCCAAGCTCCTGGATGCATTTTGGAAAATCCACGACCCCACTACTCTTAATCGCCAAGGCCCCGACGTCGGAGACAACTACCGTTCCGCCGTCTACTTCACCCGCCCCGAACAAGAGAGTGAAATCCGCACCTCCTTAGCTGCGCAGCAGCAAAAACTCACCCGCCCCATCATCACCGAAATCACCTTCGCTGGCCCCTACACCCCTGCCGAGGACTACCATCAGAAATACGCTGAAAAACACGGCGGAGCCGCCTGCGGCTTGCCATTCTAAAAACCTGCACAATGCGAGTTGACCTCGCGGTGGAGTTTGACCTTCGCCGCTAGGTCTTGAAGCGATGAACCCCTGAAGCGAAAACCCGTGGAGGGTTCTTCAAAGTTCCATCCTCCAGGGGGGCACTGATTCGGATTCTTGAGGCGTCTCATAGCGGGGTGTCCTTGGCTCGCTTGACGGCGGCGTCGGCTGCTTTGATGCGATCCTTGGGAGCGATCTTCTTCGCCGCATCGCTCGGCTCGTATTTCTTGTAGCGCCCGCTGCGAATCATCGCGATGTCCTCCTTGCCGATCGCGCGAGCGGATGTCGCGACTGAAGCAATGAATCACTGAAGCAATCGCCAAGCATCTCGGCGAACATGACTCTAAGCTCGAATACGACAGTGAAGACCGCAAATACCTGCGGCAACTCTTCGTGCAGCACGCATTCATCTTGAACGCCATCGAGTCGGAGCCGGAGTGTCAGGAGCTTGTTGAGAAAGTCATGGCTTCGTTCATGGCCGAGCAGCGGGCCGAGTTGAAACCTGCCGCAGACGAGAGTCCCAAAATCATAACCCCCGATAGATTCTAATGCCCCGCAGGAAAAAAGACGCAATCACAGGGAAGCCTCGTCCCGACTGGATCGCCATCAAGGCAATGTATCTGGCGGGGACTAAGTTTTGCGATCTTGCGAAGGAGTTCAAAGTCCCCGAAGGAACGATCAAATCCCGCGCTTATCGGTTCAAGTGGCTCGGCGGGGAAATGTCCCCAAGGGTCATCAAGAAGGTCCAAACCCAACTTGAAAAGACCGCTACCGAAAACATCGAGCAGCTATGGCGGGATCGGTCTCTACAAGTTCGGGAAGCTGAGTATAAGGCGGCTCAACGCATACTCGATTACACCTCCGAGATGGAAGACAGGGAACTCCTTGCCAAGGTCGAGAAGATCAAGACCGCCGCTGACATGGGCCGTCGCTCCACTGGGCTCGAAGAGAAGCAGACCGCTTCCAACGCAATCAACATTGCCGTGTTGAGCGACATTGATTTTTTAAGTGCCGAGGCGAAGATATTCCGACGCGCCGACTCCGAAGCCATCGAGGTCAAAACTATTCCTCTTCCCAGCCATCGAACTCCTCGGGAGCCTTGAGGATGATCTGTTCCTGAATGTCCTCTTCGACTCGGTCTTCACGCCCTAGGTAGTTGACCTCTCGGTGAAGTTTGACCTTCGCCGCTAGGTCTTGAAGCGATGAACCCCTGAAGCGAAAACCCGTGGAGGGTTCTTCAAAGTTCCATCCTCCAGGGGGCCATTGATTCGGATTCTTGAGGCGTCTCATAGCGGCGTGTCCTTGGCTCGCTTGACGGCGGCGTCGGCTGCTTTGATGCGATCCTTCGGAGCGATCTTCTTAGCCGCATCGCTCGGCTCGTATTTCTTGTAGCGCCCGCTGCGAATCATCGCGATGTCCTCCTTGCCGATGCGATTGGCTTTTAGAATTTCCTCGGCCTTCTTCGGAGAGATTTTGCCCAGCCCGATAGCCGCCAGCACATCGTCACGGAAATCAGCGGTGAGGTTGTAGGTCGCTTCGTTGGCGCGTTCGTAGGCATCGGCGATGTCCTCCGGCGAGCGAGTGCCCTTCGAGTTAAACTCGCGAGTGAAGAGGGATGAGGCATCGCGGATGTCGCGACTGAACTTTGAAGCCTTGAAGCCAAGAGCCTGTTCGACATTGACCTCGGTGATGCGCTGCCCGAGAGCCGCACCGCCAAGTTCGTTGAAAAGATTGTAGGCGCGTCCGCTGTCGCTCACATCGCCCACTCCTGCCTTGAACCACTGAAGCAATGGCGATTTGATTACTCGCGGCTTTGCTGCGGGGCACTGTGGCGAGGGTCTGGGTTGCTTTTTATATCAAACTACGCGTCCCTTACTTCAGGGCTCATTCGCCCTTCCCCATCTCAACTGCTCTCTGGAGACTGGCAGCGCCGTGCTGTCGCTAAACGGGTAGGTTTTCAAGCAGCGGCTATTACCCCCGCGAACGAACGAGAATGCGTAGGACATTTCGTTCGTTCGGATTTTTTGCAGATTATTTTTTGCGCAGGCACTGAAATAAAAGTCAGGTGACAATATTTTTGTCACCCGCTGAAATTTTATTTTTTGTATTTCGTAGAGATTCGCTTCCTCGATATGGTTGCTCAGCAAAGCGGATTATTCCTAGCTCTGCGGTGTTCGGTGTGTTGAAGCAATTCAAACGAGTGACAAACGAGTGACAAGCAGGCCGGTTAGTAGGGGCATCTTCCAGCAACTTATGGCAACGAGATGTTTTTTAATTCAATCAAATTTTGGAGGGCAAAAAATCTCGTAACTTGTTGTTAGAGAGGATGGTGGGCAGAACTGGATTCGAACCAGTGAAGGCGTAAGCCAGCGGATTTACAGTCCGCCCCGTTTGGCCACTTCGGTATCTACCCTTTTCCTGCGGTTGGCTTACCTTGTGGGCGAGGCCTGATCGCGAGGGGCGAGCACAATGGATTTAATTGTGATTTTGGGCAAGGGAAAATCGTTGCTGTTTGTGGGGGCCTTGCTGATTTCTTCGAGAGTGTCGAGACCTTCGAGGACGGTTCCGAAGACGGTGTATTGGCCGTTGAGCTTGGGCAGGGGCTGGAGGCAGACATAGAATTGGCTGCCGTTGGAATTTTTTGCGGGGTTGATTTTGTCGGGGAGGCGGGCCATGGCGACCGCGCCTTTGTCGTGTTTGAGGCGGATTTCGGCGGGGAGTGTGTAGCCGGGTCCGCCTGTGCCGGTGGTGTCGGTTTGTCCACGGCGGCTGGCGGGGTCACCGGTTTGAATGAACGAGCCGGGGAAGACGCGGAAAAAGCGTTGGCCGTTGTAGAATTTTTTTGCGATGAGTTTTTTGAAATTCTCAACGGTATAGGGTGCGGAGTCGTCGTAGAGGCCGATGGTCACTTGGCGCGGCTGCTTTTCCTTGGGGAACTGGATTTGCAGGACGGCGACATCTGGGCCGAGTGTGGCGGCGCGGGCGGTGGTGGCGCAGAGGAGCGCGGCGAGCGTGAGGGCGATGAAGGATTTCATAGGATCGGGAATGCGCGGCGTTCGACTTCGCCGAGCGGGCGGCCTTGCTCATCGCTGAGGCCAAAGCGCTCGAGGTCTTCGAACTGGCGGTTGAGATAACCAAGGGCGGCAGATTGTGCGATGTCAAAATGCGGGGCGGCGCTGGTGAGGTGTCCGGCGATGATGTCGGGCTGGCCAATGGGATGAAGGCGGGCAGGCAGGGCGAGGTTTGCGGATAGAGTGCCGAGGAAGCCGTGGAGGCGCTTGTTCACTCGACCTACGCTTTTGAGTCGGGAAACGGTTTCCTGGCCAACATAGCAGCCTTTGTCGAAATCGACGGCGGTGTCTTCGAGGCGGGCTTCCTGCGGCAGGGTGTCTTCTGTGATTTCGAGCCCCCATGCGGGTTGGCCGTGGATGATGCGGAGGAGGGCGAGCTGCGCGGGTGAGACGGCGGCGAGGTCGGATGGTTTTTCAGCTGTGTCGAAACCGGGTAGGCCTGTGCGGTTGATGCGGAGGGCACCGGCGGGCGGCTCGATGCCAAAGATGTGGTGCAGCGGCGACGGAGCGGACACCGGCTCGAGGAGGGCGTCATCCGCAATGAGATAGCGCTCGAGGCGGGCGTGGACGGCTTCGGCGAGGGATTCCTCGCACTCGATGAGGAGATGGTCGCCGTCGCGCCAGATTTGCACGAGGGCGCAGAGTTTTCCTTTGGCTGTGAGGAGGCAGGCAGGGCGTGCGATGAGAGGCTTGAGGCGCGTGATATCGATGCTCACTTGCCCATTCAGATAGCGCGTGGCGTCGGGACCGCTGAGCTGGAAGCGGGCGCGGCCTTGGACCTCGAAAAAACCTGACGCGGGCGAGGGGGTCATTTTTTCCTGCGGAGGAGTCCCCAGAGGTTTTTGAGTCCGGCGGGTTCGTGGGTGGCTTCTTCTGCTTGAGCGGATGTGCTTGGCGAGGGCGTTTCGGGGAGCGTGTGGCCTTGGCCGGGAAAATCGTAGAAGCGGGAAATGACAGAGAAATCCTCGTCGCCCCAACCGCGTTGGAGGCCCGCCATGGCGATGCCTGCGAAGGCGCCGGCGGCGGGGAGTTCGATGTCTTTTTCCTCGGCCATTGCCAGGCCGATCTGGACATCCTTGAACATGTTTTTGAGAGAGAAGCGTGGGTCGAAGTCGGCTCCCAGCATGCAGGGGAGCTTGAGGTCGATCACGCCGGAGCGGGCCGCGTTGTTTTCGAGGGCGAGCGGGAGTTTGTGGAGTTCCACGCCGTATCGGTCGAGCAGGGCCAGAGCCTCGGTGAGGGATGCGACGGCGTTTGCGGAGATGAGGTTGGTGGCGACTTTAACGACCGAGGCTTGGCCGATTTCTCCGATTTCCAGAATCTGCTTTGAAGAGGCTTCGAGCTGCGGACGCACACGCTCGAGGGCCTGCGGGTCGCCGCCGATGTAGTAAACAAGCTGGCCTGCGGCGGCGGCGTCTCGGCTGCCGGTGAAGGGGGCATCGAGAAAGGTGGCGTGTTTTTCCGCTACGATCTCTGCAGCGGTGAGTGTGTCGGCGGGGGAGACCGTGGCGTGGTTCAAAATGACATGCTCGGCGGTAAGGGCCGGAAGCATGGCGCGGAGCACGGAATGTAAGGCTTCGCCGTTCGAGACGAAGATCTGGATGTGCCGGGCGGCCTCGGCGATCTCAGCGGGGGAGCTCAGGAAGTTCGGCTCCGGCCGCACGGTGCGGTTCCAGATCCAGACTTGATGCCCTGCGCGCCGCAGGCAGGCTGCGACCCGGCTTCCAATGATGCCGAGTCCGATGACGCCTGCTGCGGGTTTTCCCGGTATCTGCTCCATGAGGGCTTTAGCTGGCCGCAGGCAGGAAGGTCTCGATCTTGGCGGATTCCTTGAGCTTGTTCAGCACGGCCTGCACGGCTTCGCGCTGGTTGTTGGATTTAAGGTAGGAGACGACCTGTTCCTTGACTTGATCGAATGGCACGGTGCCGGCGGCTTTTTTGTCGGTGACCTTGATGACATGCCAGCCGAACTGGGTTTTCACGGGCTTGCTGATATCGCCGACTTTCTGTGCAAATGCAGCCTCTGCGAATTCGGGAACCATGCGGTCTTTCGGGAAAAAGCCGAGATCTCCACCGGATTCGGAGGCGCCTGGTTCTTCGGAAAGTTCCTTCGCGAGCTTGGTGAAGTCCTCGCCTGCAGCGGCGCGCTCAGCGGCTTTTGCGGCGGCTTCTTCCTTCTGCTTTACGACATCCGCCGGGGCGTCCGGATCGACCATGAAGAGAATGTGGCTGGCTTTGACGGTTTCGGGTTGTTCGAATTCCTTGATGTTGGATTCGTAGAAGGTCTTGGCTTGCTCGTTGGTGATCTCGGGAGTTTTGACTTGGGATTTCATCCAGCGGCTTTGCTGCAGGCCGGTGCGGATGTTTTCCTTGAGCTTATCGGGAGTCATGCCGGCTTGGGCGATCTGGTCTTGGAAGGCCTTGTCATCGGGGAACTGGCCTTTGATTTTGGCGAGTTCGGCATCGACATCGGCATCGCTGACTTTCTCAGTGGAGGCTGCCTCGGCCACCAACTTGTCCATGATCAAATCCTGGAGGAGCTGGGTGTAGCCACCGAGTTGTTGCTGGGCATTGAGATCCTCGACCTTCGCTCCGGAAGCTTGGAGGGCGGCGTTGAAGAGCTCCTGGAGCTGTTGCTTGGTGATGTTCTGACCATTCACTGTGGCAACGACCTCGGGCAGTTCGATGGGTTTGTTATTTGCAGGAGCAGGTGCTGAGGCGTCGGTGGAGACCGATGCGTCCACGCCGGCTTCCTTGAGTTTTTCGACAAGTGCCTGCGCGGCGGGGTCGGCGGCTGGTGTGGCTTCGGCCTGTGGTTTTGACTCGGCAGGAGCTGGAGGTTTGCAAGCGGGGAGGGCCAAGAGGCCGACTGCCAAAAAGGGGATGATCGTGGCTTTGGTGGATTTTGAGCGTGTCATTTGTAAAATAAGGAAATCTCTCATCGCACGGACGGGAGGTGATTGCGAGTGGAATTTGGCGCGCGGAGGCTCGCTGGCGGGAGGGTGCATGAGGTTTTAGCGTTGAGCAATGCCGACGCATGCTCCATGTTTTCAGTTGAAATGAAGACCATCACCCTCTCGTTTGTGCTCTTGTATGCATCATTAGTTGCCGCTTTCAGCCAGTCTCCGCTTGCTCCTCTGCCGCCTGACGGATTTGTCACCCTCGCGCAGATCGTGAATGATTTTACGAACTCGGAAACCCAAGCGCTTCAGAAATACAACGGCATGCGTATTTGCGTTTACGGCCGTGTGGGGCAAGTAACCCAGTCCGATGACGAGGAGGGTGATCCTCTCACCGCCTATATGCAGTTGCCGAACCGCACAACGCCCGATGTGAAGGCAGTTTTCTCTGCGGATTTCATTCCTTCGTCCGTCGTGACGGTGGCGGATAACGATACAAAGGCCACGGTTTACCACGCCGACTGGAACGGCAATCTCTCGAATGCCACATCTTTCATCGTCGAAGGCGAAAATGTCGCGGTGCGCGGGACCTTCGACAATTTTGTCGCCGGGGACATTATTTTGAAAAACAGCTTTAAACTCAGCCCAGAGGCATTGCAAAAGAAGCTCGCCGAGCACGGCCTTACGGATCAGTAATTTGAGCGACTTCGTTTATCCAAAAAATTACGATGTTATCGTCATCGGTGCCGGTCACGCCGGCATCGAAGCAGCGATGGCTTCGGCCCGCTTGGGCTGCGAAACCCTCTTGCTCACGCAAAATGCCGACACGGTCGGGCAAATGTCCTGTAACCCGGCGATTGGCGGTTTGGCGAAGGGCCACATGGTCCGGGAGATCGATGCCCTCGGTGGCGCGATGGGGTTGAACACCGACGCCACCGGGATTCAATTCCGCATGCTGAATGCCACAAAGGGACCGAGCGTCCGGGCTCCGCGAGCGCAGTGCGACAAGAAAGCCTATCAGTTCCGCATGAAGGCGCTCCTCGAGCGCCATCCGCACCTTGACATGAAGCAGGGAAATGTCACGCGGCTCGTGGTCGGGGATAATGGAGTCCAGGGAGTGGAAACGAATTTCGGCCTCCGCTTCAATGGCGGTGCAGTGGTCGTCACGACCGGCACATTCATGCGAGGGCTGCTTCATGTGGGCCTGCGAAACCAAACCGGCGGCCGACTTGGCGATGCCGTTTCGACATTCAGTGACTGCCTGCGCGAACTCGGTTTCGAGGTTGAGCGGTTCAAGACAGGCACACCCTGCCGCCTTCTCGCCAAGAGTATCGATTTTTCCCAATGTGAGCCCCAGCAGGGCGACGAGCCGCCGCCGCTCTTCAGCTACCTCGCGGACACGCTCGTGCGCGGCGAGGACGACCTGCACACGCTCAACGAGTGGCGCGATGGAGCATTCCGAGCGCGCCAGATTTGTTGCTGGATCACTTACACGAACGAAACCACGCACGAGATCATTAGCTCGAACCTCGACAAATCGCCGCTCTACTCCGGTGTCATCGAAGGCGTTGGACCGCGCTACTGCCCGAGCATCGAGGACAAGGTCGTGAAATTTTCCGAGAAGGGGCAACACCAACTTTTCCTTGAGCCCGAAGGCCGCCACACCGACGAAATCTATGTCAACGGCGTCTCGACGAGTCTTCCCTTTGAGGTTCAATACAAATTCATCCGCAGTGTGCGTGGCCTTGAGAACGCCGAGATTCTGCGGCCCGGCTACGCCGTCGAGTATGACTACTGTCCACCGACCCAACTCCACACGACGCTTGAGACAAAGCGCCTGCCGGGCCTCTATTTTGCGGGCCAGATCAATGGCACCTCGGGCTACGAGGAGGCTGCCGCACAGGGGCTCATCGCTGGCGCGAATGCAGCTCTCAAGCAGCTCAAGCGCCCGCCGCTCACCATCGCCCGCCACGAGGCCTACATCGGTGTCATGCTTGATGATCTTGTGACTCGCGGCACGCCCGAGCCCTATCGCATGTTCACCAGTCGCGCCGAATACCGCCTCCTGCTGCGACAGGACAATGCCGATCTGCGCCTCACCGGCAAGGCCATCGAGTCTGGCCTTGTCGACGGCGAGCGCGCCTCGCGCTTTGAGCAAAAACAAAGCCAGCTCACCGCGATCAAAAGCCGCCTCAACGAATTCAAAATCGACACGGTGCCGCTCGAGCGCTGGCTCAAACGCCCGGAGAATACCTGGTCCACCGTGCCCGACGAAATCCGCTCGCAGTTTTCGCAGTCCGTCTGGGAGCAGATCGAGACCGATCTGAAATACGCCGGCTACATAACCCGCCAGGAGGAGCAAATCGCCCGCACCGCCCGTCACGAAGGCAAGGCCATTCCCGATTGGGTGGATTTTACCAAGATCAACGGGCTTCGCACCGAGGCCGTTCAAAATCTCACCAGCGTCCGCCCCGAGACACTCGGCCAGGCCGCCCGCCTCAGCGGCGTCACTCCCGCCGATATCGCCCTGCTCGGCGTATGGATAACTCGAGGCTCAGAAAAAGCACCCATCACATGACAACGCCCAATCGCATCCACACGAAATTTGAAACCCTCCGCGCCGCCGGACAGTGTGGCTTCATCGCTTACATCACGGCGGGCGATCCCGATTTGAAATCCACCCAGGCCCTTGTTGCCGCTCTCGAGCAATCCGGGGTGGATATTGTCGAGTTGGGTATCCCTTTTTCGGATCCTTTGGCCGATGGAGCCACGATTCAAGCCGCCTCGGGTCGCGCACTCGAGGCCGGCGCCACCGTGGCAGGTGTTCTCGATGCCGTGCGTGAAATCCGCCGAAGCTCGGAGGTTCCCATCGTTCTCTTCACCTACTTGAATCCCGTCTATGTTTACGGCTTTGACCGCTTCCATGCTGATGCCGCCGCCGCTGGAGCGGACGGGCTCTTGATTCTCGACCTGCCGCCCGACGAAGCTGCGCGCAATGCGGAACTGATGAAATCCCACGGTCTTCTCTCGATCCGTCTCATTGCTCCCACGACTCCGCCTGAGCGCATGGAACTCATCGCCAAGTCGGCGGAGGGTTTCATTTACTATGTCTCGCGCGAGGGGGTGACCGGCGAGCAGACGAGTCTCTCGGCCGACATCGCCACACAGGTTGCCGAGATCAAAAAACACACCTGTCTTCCAGTGGCGGTCGGCTTTGGCATTTCCACGCCGGAACAAGCCGCTGAAGTCGCCAAGGAATCCGACGCCGTAGTGGTGGGAAGCGCCATCGTGCGTCGCATCGGCGAGCATGGAAAATCCGACACGCTTGTCCAGAAGGTCTCTGAGTTTGTGACGCCCATAGCGGCTGCAGTAAAAAAAGCCGCTGCTTGATGAGCCACTCCCCGGTGAATGGCCCTGCGGAGGTTCCTCTCACGGGATGCGATGCTTTTTTTCTCGCGCTGGAGAACCTCATGGCCTCCGGAAGCCAGGGACGCCATACCGGCCTGACCGTGGTGGAGCTTGGAGAGGGGTTCGATATCACCGCATTGCGTGATGCCGTGAGGCGTTTCTCACTGTCGCATCCGTTGCTTCATGCCAAGCTTTGTCGTTCTTGGTTCCTTGGCGTGCCATTTTGGAAAACGCCCGAAACGCTCTCGCCCGATACCGTTCCTGTTCTCGAGCAACCGCGCGACACCGACCGCGATGCGTATTGTCAAAAGCTTCTTGGATCCGGCGGCGAACACTTTTTGGAAATTCACATTCTTCCCTCCAGCGATAGAACCACTCTCGTTGCCAAATGGTCGCACCTTCTCTTCGACGGACGCGGCGCCGAGTTGGCTCTGCAGGAAATAGCGCGTCTGGCGCGGAATCCATTGGAGGCCCCCAAGCCAGTTGCTTCTTGGGGCATTCCGTTTCCTCCCCCGTTGGGCTTTGTTGCGCGCTGGCTTGGCACCCGTGCTTTTGTGCAGCGCCATTATGATATGAAGCCGTCGGATTTTCGTTCTCTCGGCGGCGCATCTCCGCAGGCTGGTGCGCCGGCATTTCGCGTATTGCGGTTCTCCCGCGAGGAATCCGCACTTCTGCGCGAGCGGGCGATGCGTCTCACCGGCGGGATTTTTCAGATGCCGTATTTTTTTGCTGCCGCCGCGAGGGCGCATGCCGCCGTATTTGAAGCGCGGGGAGAGCGCCCCGCCTCATTTTCGAGCCCTGTGCCGGTGCAGGCCAGAAAACCTAAAGCGCGACATCCGATCTTTCAAAACCAGGTCACGGTTTTGCATTTCAAACTTCCCGCCTCGCACATTGGTGATCTGGAAAAATCCACCGCGCTCATCCAGGCTCAATTCGAAGAGGCGGTGCGCGGCGGCCTGGAATCCTCCACCGCCACGATGCTCTGGTGGATGCGTCGCCTGCCAACTGGCCTGTATCGCCGATTTCTTCAGAGTGATACCGGCGGCGCGATTGTATCGTTTTTTCAATCCCACACGGGTGATTTTCTCCCCGGTGTGCGCGACATCTGCGGTGCTTCCCTTGAAGACGGTTGGCACATCCCGTCCGTCTCCCAACCGCCCGGCAGCGGCATTTTTTTCAGCGAACGCGAGGGCTGCCTCTCTGCGACGATCTCCTGGCGCGAGGGCTCGCTCAAGCTCGACGAAGTGGACGCCATGGAATCCAGCCTGCGCCGCGATCTTCTTGGCGAACCGAATTGAAGCGCTCGACAGGATTGACCGGACGAAGGATTGGTGTTTAATTTGGAATCTCAAATAGGTGAGGTGGCTGAGTGGTCGAAAGCAGCGCTTTGCTAAAGCGCCGTAGTCCAAAAGGCTACCGAGGGTTCGAATCCCTCCCTCACCGCCATTGTTTTTCCAGCCCCTCAGAAATTGCTTTCCAGCATATGGAGTTCTTGACCCGCCGCTTCTTGACCTGCCGTTCAAAACTTGGTTCATGGTCTCGATGCCCACTACAACACTGACTCTTCCCCCCAGTGGCCCAATCGAAAATCTGAGCGAGGAAGATCGTGCGACATTGAGCGCTTGCGGTTCCTTTGAGTCCGCAAAGCCGGGCGAAAAACTCATCCACCAAGGCAAGCCGCACGGACGGCTTATTTTTACCCTCAGCGGACTCCTCCAGGCCAAAACCGAGGAACGCGGACACACCGAGATTCTCGGCAGCATTCATCCCGGGGAATGGCTTGGCGAGGTCAACCTCTTCGACCCTTCCACGGCGGTCTGTTCGGTGGAGGCCGTCGAGCCTTCAGAATACTGGGTCATCACTCGCGACGCTTTCGAGAAGTTCATCAATAAAAACCACGCTGCAGGAAGCATCCTGCTCATCGGGCTGGCCATGACGCTCAGTAAACGAATCAGAAACCTGACGGAAAAACATGTGCTCACTTCAAAGGCCGCCAAAAAGCCGTTCCTCTGGATAGGCCTCGCGGCAGCCAGCATTCTCGCCATCGCGGCGATTTGGAATTGGATCGGGGTGGAGGTGCGGATCGGTGCCCTGCAGACTCAAAAGCAGAAGGGCATGGCCGGACTCGAGAGTGAAATCGAGGCTTCAAGGGTGAAGACCAAAGAATTCGAGCTCGAGGTGGCCCGTTTGGAAGAAGAGTTGGAGTGGACAAAATCGGAGGCCGAAAAGAAAGCCGCTACGCCTGTGGCGCCAAGTGCTCCGATGACGGAAGAAAAAACAGCGCAGGCGGCGGAACCTCAAGCGCAGACCGAAACCGCAGAGCCCGCGGCGGAGACTGCTCCAGAGTCAGCAGAGCCATCCCAATCCGAAACGGCCGCACCCAAGCACAAGTCCAAACCGGGAGTCCTCCCGCTGGAGGTTGTTTTGACAAAGGAAACCATGGTTCCGCTGACAGTGAACGGAAAAGTCTCGGGCAGCGCAAAAATCGCTCCCGGCAAGACATTCAAGGTCGTTGGCATCGATGAAAACGATGTGCTTGTGACGATGGCCGGATCAACAGTTCGCATCCCCATTGAGAATACCAATTTCGACGAGGCTGTTGAGGTGGCCGCCGCACATGCCGAGGAGAAGGCGAAAGCGGCAAAGCCCGTCGTTTCTACAACACCCAAGCCGACGCCGGCTCCGGTCTCAACACCGGCCGCCGAACCCGAGACCCATGGCGAGACTGTGGAGGCGCCGTCGACGGAATCGCCCGTTGCCCAGGTTGAAAAAATGATGAAAAACCTGAATCCCCTAAAGGCGATTGATACCCTTCGAGACTTTCGCGCGCCGGGCAAGGAAAGTGCCCGGACCGCGTTCTTGAGGTCCGAAGCCCGCAAGTGGGAGCAGGCGGCCGAAGCTGCTAAAAACTCTCTACGCACCCAGTCTCCGGATCAGGTTACAAAGAATCTTCTGAAGAACATTGTGCTGGCTGCTGAGATGTTTCAGACCGAGCGCTTCGAAGGCATCGAACGCAAACTCCATGAAATCGATACCAGCTGGCTGGCGCTGAAAACAGAGTTGGAAATCTACGGCCCCGAGGGTGCTCCCAAGCCGGGGGCTCCTCAAGAGTAGTCGACTTTTAAAATCGCCTGAGCAACGCGCCAAGCGTGGAAGTCAGTTTTTCACGCTTGTTCAGCGCGATGTGCTTTTGAAGAACAGGAAAATTCTCGCATTCGATGCGATCGAGAATTTTTTGGTAAACGGAGCCCATGATCCGCGCGGGCAGAAGTCGCTTGAAGTCGGCCTGTGGAGGCTCCGCCGCCGCAAAGCGCGCCCTCGCCCTCGCCGCCTCGTGGCGCATGAGATCCTTGAATCGAGGCCCGGCTTGCAGTGTGAGGATTTCCTCCTCGCCGACGCCGAAGCGCGCGAGGTCTTCCAGCGGCAGGTAGATTCTTCCTTGCCCGGCGTCCTCTCCGATATCGCGCAGGATATTTGTGAGTTGCAGCGCATGACCGAGATGAACGGCATAGGTCTCGCTTCGGGAATCGCGACATCCGAAAATTTTTATCGAAACCAACCCCACCGCGCAGGCTACGCGCCAGCAGTAGAGTTCCAAATCCGCAAGCGTTGCAAAACGGTGCGTTTCGATATCCGAGGCGCAACCACGGATGATTTCCGCAAGAAGCGAGCGGTAGATCGAGTGCCGCGAAACCAGATTTTCCAAATCGGAAGGCAGGCCGCTCTCCACGGCATCCAGCCATGCATCGAGGCGGCCATGTTTTTCGTGGTTCGTGAGCTCTTGACGGTCGGCGATGTCATCAATCGTTCGGCAGAAGCGGTAAAAGAGCATCGCGTCGGCGCGCCGCGCACGGGGCAGCGACAGGAGGGCGAAGGCAAGATTGGAGGATTTGGCGCTCGATGCGGGAAGAAGCTCCAAGGCACTCATGAGAGCGTCGGGAAAGCGGTGTGCCTGGTCATTTCGATCAAATTGTCTGCAAAAGGCAGGAGGTCGACCTTATCGCCATTCCACAGAACGGAGGTTCCAATTTCATCCGCCAGCCGCCTTGCAAGCGGGAGCAACAATGGACTCGGCGGCGAAACAGCGATCAACACCAGGGGAGAGTGCACAATCGCCCGGGCAAATGCGACCCGCCAGTGCGCGGTATCGTCCAATTCTTCGACCGGAACGCTGTGCAGACTTGCGACGCCGGTGAATTCTAGCGCCTCCAGCGTGCGCTCCTGGTAGTCGTCCTCCCCGCAGATGCGCAAAAATGGCATTGCGACATTCTCTGCCACGGTGAAGGACGGCAGAAGATGGGGATGGGTGAAAAGATACCCGAAGGAGGTGTCCCGGACTTTCGCGGAAATGGCGTCCGGCATTTTTAGAACCTCTCGTCCGTGCACCAGAAGGCGACCGCCCTCGGGACGCTCGATCATGCCAAGGAGTCCTAGGAGAAGTTCCTTGCCGGAAGTGTCGGAACCACAAAAGCCCGTCAGCTGTCCGCTTTGAAATGTCGCGGAGAAATCCTCTATCACCCCTTGACCGGATCCGCTCGCGTCGGAGCCAAGGCATCGAATGTTCTCGCAGCGGAGGGGGCTCATGGAACTTCCCGCACACTGGCACCGGAGCGAACCGGCATCAATACACAAAAAGAGCAAATCCACTCCCGCCCGCATTCACCCTGCCGGTGGATGTGCCGCGCTTTGAGGCGCGGCGACATCCGCCGGAGCATCGGGGGAAATTACCTCGCGTATTCAACCCGAACGCGGCGGGCGCGTCCGTTTTTGCGGATCACCACGCGGCCACTATCGAGGAGATCAGCCATGGCGGCGATCGTCTCACGACTGTTGCGGGCGCAGGATCCCACGATGGAGATCAGTTCGCCGAGGGAGTATTTGGTGCGGTTGATTTTTTTGTAGATATTTTTCATGGCAGTTTCTGTTTGCTGTGTTTGACAGCATGGATAATGCCAGCGTTCAAAAGAAATTTCCGCGTGCGTTCGCGCGTGGCTTCTTTCGTCCGCAGAAGCCCATTTTTCCTACCTCTGAGGCTTAAAACAGGAGAAAGGCGGCTGTGAAATAGGCGGCAAAAATTGCCACTACGAGGGTCACTCCCGTGATGCGTGCCGCAATTTCCGGAAGCGGCCCCCTGCCGAAATGCATGCAGAACCCAGCAAAAGCGACCCATGCGAGCGGCAGGGCAAAAAGCCAGAGGCTCTGGGTGGCCATCCACACTGAGAAGGCGGGAAACCGTTCCGCGACATTTGATGCATAGCCTGCAGCCTTGAGCAGCACATTGACCGAAAGCATGCCGAGTGAAATGAAAACGAATTGAGTGAGCGCGATGGAAAGAATCATAAGCCGGAGTGGAGGGCGCGGCGCATTTCCTCAAGCGGCGCGGCGCGGTTGAACCAGATTTCAAAGGAGAGTGCTCCCTGATGGAGAAGCATGCCGAGCCCGTTGGCGCAGCGCGCGCCTGCTGCAGCCGCATCCTCGAGCAGTCGCGATGTCCCGCCCGCATACACGGTGTCGTAAACGAGGAGATTCGCGGTCAGCAAAGCCGGCGAAATCGCCGGAGGATCCGTGCGTTTCATTCCGAGCGAGGTCGCATTGATGAGAATGTCGGCATTTTCCAACTCACGCCGCAGGGCGTCGTCGTCGAAAGGGATCGCTACAATGCGCTCCGCCGGGCCGCTCAGTTTCTCGCTCTGAAAATACGGCGCTAATTCTTCAGCAAGCGGGCGGATTTTTTCCAAGGTGCGGTTCACCAGCACCAGCCGCTCGCAGCGTTCCATGGCACATTGAACGGCGATAGCTCGCCCCGCTCCACCTCCCGCGCCCAGCAGGACCACGCGCAGGTCGCGCAGATCGACGCTGAATTCCTCGCGGATCGCCCGCACCAGGCCGGGCCCGTCAGTGTTGAAGCCCATGAGCTTTTGTCCGTTCACCACGATCGTGTTCACACTCCCCGAAGCGCGAGCGTAGGCATCCGCCTCGTCAACCTCGGCCAATGCTGCCGCTTTGTGGGGGATTGTCACATTTGCACCCAGAAATCCCGCAGCGGGTAAAGTCCGCAGCACTTCAGCAAAACGCTCGGGCGGGACATGAAGCCGGCCATACTGCGCCCGGATGCCGCAAAAACGCAGCGCCGCATTATGGAAGCCGGGCGATCTGGAATGCGCCACCGGATCTCCTATCACGGCCAGCCGCACGGGCGGCTCGAAGCCAGCAAACCTCCCAGGATTTGAAATGAAATCCTCAGCGGAAAAAATCTCCGGCACGCTTGTTTGCATGCCCAAAGAAAGCAGGCAGTCCATCCGCTGGCAAGCGGGGGGAACCTCCCGCCTTGTTACGGAACGGTGCGAATCTGGATGGATTCGAAGTGCTCCTCGCCTTCGACCAGTTCGCGCAGGGCGATGATTTTATCACCCGAAGCCACCAACCCACGCTTGATCAATTCCTCCTCCGCTGCGGCGAAGGTTTCCTCGGCATCAGTGTGAAAGTCCAAGCGCAGAGCGTGTGTGTTCCAGTTCAAGGTCAGATGGCGGACGGTTTCCTCCCGGGGCGAAAAGGCAAAGATCGGTGCCCGGTCCGGACGCAGGTGGCTTGTGCTGTCAGCCATGTCGCCTTCGCGAGTGAAGACTGCAAGACGCGCATTCTCGAGGGAGTTTGCGAGTGACACGGCCGCACGGATGGTTTTTTGGCGCTGTGTTTCCAAAATCGCTTCCGCAGCATACCCGGCGCCGCCGCTTTGGGCGATGCGGCGTGCCACGCGGTCGAGCACCTTCACGCACTCGACAGGATATTTGCCCGCCGCTGTCTCGCCGCTCAGCATGACCGCATCGGCCTGCTCGAAAACCGCATTGGCGACATCTGTGATCTCCGCCCGCGTCGGCACGGGATTTTCGATCATGCTCTCGAGCATGTGGGTGGCCACGATGACCGGCTTTCCAATCTGGATGCACTTTTTGATGATGCGGCGCTGAATGATCGGCAGCTCCTCCATCTTGCATTCGATGCCGAGATCACCGCGCGCAATCATGATAGCGTCGGATGCCAGAATAATGTCTTTGATAAACTTCACCGCATTCTGGTCCTCAATCTTGGCGATCGTGCGCGCCTTGCTGCCCAGTTGCGTCAAGACCCGTTTGAGTTCCAGAATATCTGCCGCCTCGCGGCAAAAACTCAGCGCCACAAAATCAACACCCACCTCCACGCCGAGCCGGATATCCGCATGGTCCTTCTCCGTGAGCGGAGGGAGGCCGACTTTCACGCCCGGCAGGTTGATGTGGCGCCGCGAGCCCATGGAGCCCTCGGTGAGAACCTCGCAACGGATCCGGTGCTCGTTTTTTTCCAGCACCTTCATGTGGATGACTCCGTTGTCCACCAGCACCGTGTCGCCGACATGGATGTCATTGACGAGGCCGTCGTAGTTCACATCCACCGAGTAATCCTCCTCGCTGCGCGCACCCCTGACAGTGAATTCAAAAATATCACCGGGCTTCAGATTCAATTTCGTTGGCAAGTCGCCCGTGCGGATCGCAGGCCCCTGTGTGTCGAGCAGAATGCCGCAGTTCAGGTTCAGGTCCGCTGCAAGACGCCGGATTTTTTTTACAACCTCGCGCACCCACTCATGGGTCGCGTGGCTCATGTTCAAACGAAAAATATTCGCTCCGGCTTCAAGTAGACCCTTGATGATTTCCTCTGAGCCGGACGCCGGACCCAGTGTGCAGATGATTTTGGTCTTGCGCATGCGGCTATCAAAAACTCGGCGGCGCAACTGGCAAGATTTCAATTGTTAAAAAACAAATTGCTTTAATCGATGTATAGCGATATATAAATAAATAAAGACACTTTCTTATGAGAACAATCCAACCAACCGAACTCCAATCCATCCTGAAATCTGACTCAACCGTCCAACTTCTCGATGTGCGCACCCCGGCCGAGCACAGCCAAATCCATGTGCCCGGCGTGCATTTGATTCCGCTGGATCGTCTCGATCCTGCGCAGCTCGCTGCGTCGGGTGGTTTTTCGAAAGACAAGCCGGTTTACATCCTGTGCCAATCCGGTGGACGCGCCAAACAAGCGGCCACCAAGCTTGAGCAGTCGGGATTTGAAAAATGCTCCGTTGTTGAAGGCGGCACATCGGCATGGGCCGCCGCTGGCTTGCCGGTGAACCGTGGAGCATCCCGGGTCATCTCGCTCGAGCGGCAGGTGCGCATCGCCGCCGGCTTCCTCGTCTTCTCCGGTGTGATCCTCTCCCAAGTTGTCAATCCGGCATTCATCTGGCTGTCGGGATTTGTCGGTGCGGGTTTAATTTTCGCCGGAGCCACCGATTGGTGCGGCATGGGAATGCTCATCGCCCGCATGCCATGGAATCAAGGCTCCTCATGCAGTTCCAAATAACAAATTCAGAATCATGTTTCTCAAGCAAATCTCGGACCCCGCCTTGGCGCAATACTCCTACCTCATCGGATGCCAACGAACCGGTGAAGCCGTCGTATTCGATCCCGAGCGGGATATCGACCGCTACCAGGAAATCGCCAAACACGAGGGCCTGAAAATCACGGCCGTCGCCGAGACCCACATCCACGCAGATTTCGTCAGCGGAGCGAGGGAGTTCGCAGCGGCCGATCCATCCGTCAAACTCTACCTCTCCGCAGAGGGTGGGCCTGAGTGGCAGAGCGAGTGGGCAAAATCCCTCCCGGGTTACCATCCGCTTCACGATGGCGATTCCTTCAAAATCGGAAATATCGAGCTGCAAGCCGTGCACACGCCAGGTCACACGCCGGAGCATATGGTTTTTTTGGTCACCGACCACGGCGGCGGAGCAAACGAGCCGATCGCGATGCTCAGTGGCGATTTTCTTTTTGTGGGTGACGCAGGACGCCCGGATCTTTTGGAACAGGCCGCTGGACTGGAGGGCACGCAGGAGCAGGGCGCACGGGCTTTGTATAAAAGCCTCCGCAAGGTGTCTGAGTTGCCCTGCCATCTTCAGATCTTACCCGCCCACGGCGCCGGGAGTGCTTGCGGCAAATCGCTTGGCTCCATCCCGAATTCCACCTTTGGCTACGAGGAGAAATTCAACCCCGCGCTCAAGTTGGCCCTCAACGAAAGCGAGGAGGCGTTTGTGAATTTCATTCTCAGCGGACAACCCGAACCGCCCGCTTACTTCGCCAATATGAAGCATGTGAACAAAGTCGGCCCTACTGTGCTGGGCGAACTTCCGAAGGCTGGTTTGATGAGTCTCGATGAAATTCTCCCCCGCCTCAACGAGCCTGACTTTGTCGTTCTCGACACAAGGTCACGCGGGGAGTTTTTGGAAGGCCATCTGCGCGGCAGCCTCTTCACTCCGCCGGAGAAATTCTCCGATTTTGCCGGCAGCTTTCTTGCGCCTGGGCAGGAGATTCTCATTGTCGCAGCAGATATTGCCACCGCTCAGGACTGCGTTCGCCAGCTTGTGAGAATCGGCTTCGACCGCATCGCGGGATTTCTTCCCGCTGCCGCTATTGCCGATGCTCCTGCAGAGCTGACGACAAAATTCCAAGCCGTGGATTTTCAAGCCGTGCCGGCACTGTTGGGCGGGAATGGTGACACCTTCACGCTGGATGTCAGGAAGGCCACCGAATTCGCAGGCGGACATATACGAAACGCCCACAACCTTGCCCACACGCGCCTCCGCCCGCGTCTCGCGCAGATTCCGAAGGTTCCGCTTTTGGTCCATTGCCAAACGGGTCACCGCGCGACAGGTGCCAGCGCCTTCCTTGCGCGGAATGGTTACGAGGTTACCTGCGTGGCGGACAAATTTGAAAATGCTCCACTTGGTATTCTGACGGCCGGAGTGCCTCGTTAAGAGGGGCCGTGATCATATCACGAAGGACTGCGCCGCCTCGCGGGCCCGCTTGGTCATGCCGTCACACATCAGTTTGCACAGCTCCATCACCAGAGGATCGCTGACCGAGTAAACCGCGCTCGTGCCTCGTTGCTCGCGCCTGAGGAATCCCGCATCCCGCAGCACAGAGAGTTGCTTCGACACATTCGCTTGAGAGAGGCCGATGGCCTCCACAAGTTCGCCAACAGTCCGTTCGCCGGATTTGAGTTCTTGCAAAATCCCCAGACGCGTCGGCTCCGAAAGAGCCCGGAATCGAGCTGCAATCTGCTCCAGCGCCTCCCGAGACTGTTTTTTTGACATGCCCGAATATCGCTGCATGCCGATAAGAAAGAAACAGAAAAACCTCTTCGCTGGCCTTGCAAGCTGCGTCCCGATTGAACGGATTCGTCGCGCAGCTTGTCTCACTCGCCCATCACCCCTCCGTTGTTTTATGAATTCCCTTCTCACAGCATTGCTCCTTCTTGTCTCCAGCGTTTCCTGTTTTGCCCATGGCTCGATGGGCAATCCAATCAGCCGCGTGCATGAGGTCTTTCTTGAGAATCCGATGTCGCCGACGAGCGATGCCGGCAAGGCGGCGGTTGCCGTCGCTGGAACGCAGGCTTTTTACGATTGGCACGAGGTCAGTCTCCTCGTTCCTCAGCGCAACTACCGCGACCTCATTCCGGATGGTCAACTTGCCAGCGCAGGCCGCACGAAATATGCCGGGCTCGACCTGCCGCGTGTGGACTGGCCCGCCACAAAAGTTCAAGCCGGTCCCTACGACGCCTGCTTCTCCGCCACTGTGCCGCACTCGCCAAGCCGCTTCGAAGCTTACATCTCGAAAAATACATACGACCCCACAAAGCCTCTCAAATGGTCCGATCTGGAAGCGCTTCCCTTGGCGGGTGATGCCGTATTGGATGGGAACACCTACCGCTTCTCGGTGAATTTTCCTCAGCGTGTTGGCCGCCATGTGCTCTATGTCATCTGGCAACGCGATGATCCAGCTGGTGAGGCCTTCTTCTCCCTCAGCGATCTCGATTTTGGCGGTTACAATTTCGATCCAGCCCTCCAAACATCCGTCCCGCCAGCACCAAAAAAAGCCACCATTCTTGGCGGCTGCGGCACAGGCTGCACCTGCCCAACCCCTGCGGCATCCTCATCCCCTTCAGCAAGTCCAGCGGCCACTCCCAGCCCAACTCCAACTCCTGCTCCCACAGCAGGAGTGCTTTCCGTCACTCAACAGCTCGTCAGTGATTGGGGGTCAGGAGCGCAGATGAAGATTCTTCTGAAAAACACCGCCGCCAGTCCCGTCAGCGCTTGGAAAGTGCAATTCGACTCGCCCGGCAAAATCTCCAGCATCTGGAACGCCAAACTTGCGAACAGCTCCACTGCCCCAAAATACACTCTCACTCCCGAATCTTGGAACGCCACCATACCCGCCGGCGGATCAGTAGAAATTGGCTACCTCATCGAACCAGGCGCTGCCTCTGCCCTCATTCAAAATCTCTCAACCCAACCTTCCAATACGGTCTCTCCAACTCCAACTCCAAGCCCCAAACCATCGCCGACTCCGACTCCGACTCCGACTCCGACTCCGACTCCGACTCCCAAGCCAACGCCAACGCCAACGCCAACGCCAACGCCAACGCCAACGCCAACGCCAACGCCAACGGGCGGCGCGCTGAATGTCACGCATTCCATCGTCAACCAATGGACCGCCGGCATGGAGGTGAAAGTGGTCCTCCAAAACAAAGGCAGCACCACCATTTCGAACTGGTCGCTGGCCTTCGATTACCCCTCGACCATCACATCCCTCTGGGAAGGAAATCTCGCGACGCAATCCTCTTCGCCGCGCTACAAGGTCACGCCCAAATCCTGGAACGCATCTCTCGCCCCGGGCCAATCCGTGGCCATCGGCTTCGTCGCGAGCCCGGCCAATGCGGCCGCTGTCCTGCAAAATCTCGTAGTTTCCCCGGCTTCTGCAGGAACTCCTATCGTTGTGCCCACTCCGAGCCCCACGCCATCGGCAACGCCAAGCCCTACACCGAAGCCCTCGCCGACGCCGGTTCCCTCCCCGACTCCCGTTGCGACTCCCACTCCAACGCCAACCCCTTCACCCACGCCCGTGGCAACCCAACCGGATTTGAACAAAGTTATCGTAGGCTATTTCGCCGAGTGGGGCATCTACGGACGGGATTACCATGTTTACGAAATCCCCGCGAAGAATCTGAATGTCATCAACTACGCCTTCGCCGACATCTCCGCAGCTGGTGAAGTCGTTTTGTATGATTCCTACGCGGCTGTTGAAAAATCCTATCCCGGCGACACATGGGATCAGCCGTTGCGCGGAAACTTCAACCAACTGAAAAAACTCAAAGCCCAGAATCCGCATCTCGTCACCCTCATCTCCGTTGGCGGATGGACACTCTCCGGCCGCTTCTCCGACATCGCACTCACACCCGCCTCGCGGGAGAAGTTCGCCGCCTCAGCCGTCGCCTTCATTCGCAAATACGGCTTCGACGGCGTGGACATCGATTGGGAGTATCCGGGCGGTGGCGGCCTGCCATCGAATGTCTCCCGCCCCGAGGACAAACAAAACTTCACCAGCCTGCTCACCGAGTTGCGCCGTCAGCTCGACCTCGCCGGGAAAGCCGATGCCCGCCGCTACTACCTCACCATCGCCGCGCCGGCCGGACCCGACAAAATCGCAAACATCCAGCCCGCAGCCATTGCCGCCGTTCTCGATTGGATCAATGTCATGACCTACGACCTCCACGGCGCGTGGGAGAACCGCACCAACCACCACGCCGCCCTCAATGGCGCCCCTGGCGATCCTCTCACCGTCCGCGCTGCGATGGACGCCTACCTCGCCGCCGGCGTGCCCCGCGAAAAACTCGTCGTCGGCCTGCCCTTCTACGGCCTCAGCTGGAAAGGCGTGCCAAACATCAACAACGGCCTCGCGCAATCCGCTACCGGAGCCGCCACCGGCACTTGGGACACCTCCGGCATGTTCGATTATTGGGATATCGAGCAACGGCTCGCCGCTCAGCCCACCGCCTACCGCAAATACCGCGACCCCGTCGCGAACGCCCCCTGGGTCTACGCCCCCACCCTCCAAGGCGGACTCTTCATCACCTACGACGACCGCGAATCCATCAGCCTCAAATGCGATTACATCAATTCCCAGAAATTCCGTGGCGCCATGTTCTGGGAACTCTCCGGCGACCTAACCGACGGCACCGGCCTCCTGCCAGTGATCAAAAACAAGGTCAAACCGTGAAAACGCCGCCGGCCTCGCGCGACTTGACAATCCGCACCTTCGCTCACAAGTTTTTCCTTCATGAGCAGGGCCCAAATCCCCTCGATCCTCGAAGCCGCCAGCATCGAGCCGCCCAAGGCCCGTGCCATCGCCGAGAGCTTGGAAGTCGCATTCCGTGAACAGGAAGATGACCTTACCAAACGCCTCATGACCAAGCAGGACGGCGCCGACCTTCGCGCCGAACTCCGCACCGAGATGGCTAACCACAAAGCCTAAATCATCAAGTGGATGTTCCTCTTCTGGATCGGCCAGATGGCTGCCACGGCGGCTATCGTCAAGCTCCTCCAGTAAGGCTCTGTCCTTCCAAATGGTCACTCCGCGCGGCAGCGCGCAAATCCTTGGAGGGTCGACCTCCGGCTTGACCCACTCTTGCGGCGAGGCCGCCATTGCATCCAGCAGATACGCCGCTGCTCTCCGACCCGTAGGGATATGAGCCGGAGGGGCGCCTGAACCTTGGGACGCCAAAGGCCTCACAAGACTCCGGTCGCATTGCGCCGCAGGGTTTCAGGCATTTCGCAAAGACCTTCTTTTGCGACAATTCCGTCACATGGGTAACGAATTTGTCACAACATACCCTTTGTCTCCCCGCTCCCCGCCCGTCCAATCTTTCGCCCCGAAGCGCCCTGCATCTCGCTTCCGAAAGAAACAACCAAAGGGTCGAAATGCCGATCCAGACCGAACAAGGACAGCCAACAAGATGCTCCAGTTTAAAACACACCGGCCCGCGACATCCGTGCGTTCCACCGTTGCTGAAACAAGGGAATCCTCGCTCTCCCCGCTTGCCACCCGCTTTTTCAACAACTCCAGATTCCAGCCCCTCCACCGCCGCCACCTCCATGGCCCCGGTGGCACCCGCGATCTTTCCCCAACCAAAACCGAAAATCAGCGCGTCTCAGCAAACTCCCCTGCCAAAAAAAGAAACCGCCCGGCAAAAAAAGGCCTCGCTACCAATCTCCTCCCCCTCCGCCGAGTCTGGAATATCGCCTCGCCGGTTTTAAGGCTGGGGAAATGTGCGGGGTTGTTATTGATGGTGATGGTATTGGCAAGTGGGCATTTGAACGCTCAGCTTTATTGGAACACCAATGGTTCCTCTGCCAACTGGAATACTTCGAACTGGGGCTCATCAGGTAGCGGGCCTTTTACAACTAGTTGGACAAATGGAAGCAATTTATTTTTTACAGCAAACTCTACTCCCATAAGCGCCTCATCGCCCTCCGTAGGAAATGTTACTGTTTCCCCAAATGTTCTTGTCACTATTTCTGGAACCAGTGCCTTTGGAGCGAGCGGAGTCAAAACCTTTGATGTCGGGGCAGGCGGGGTATTGGATTTTGCCAGCACGACATGGACCTCGAATGGAGCTTCAGGAATTATCAAAGAGGGTCAAGGCATTCTCAAGTTGTCAGGCAATACTTACGGCGGGGGTTTTACGCTCAACAACGGAACCATCGTTTTGGGCGGAGTCAATGCCATGGGAGCCTCTGCCTTAACAATCAATGGTGGAACCATCGCTGCGAATGCCAACCGTGATCTCACGAGCAAATATGGCGGGGGCATCACGCTCGGCGGAAACTTCACGCTCGGCGCAACTACCACAGGCGTTCCTTCTGGCAATGGATCTGCCACGGCAGACATCACTTTTTCGAACAATGTTTCGTTAGGTTCCTCCACCAGACAAATCACCATCGGTGCCAACGGCACATACACATTCAATGGAGCAATTTCCTCAACGGGAAACGTGGGGCTAACCGTAAATGCCACATTGGGATCGACTGGAACCCTTGTTCTCGGTGGAGCCAATACCTACACCGGCGCGACCACGATCAACGCTGGCACCCTCAAGCTCGGCGCAAGTGGCTCGCTTCATTCAAACTCTATGATAACCATATCGAGTGGAGCTGTTTTTGACGCCTTTGCTAATTCCTCCTTTTCGATCGGAAGCGCAGGCTTGAGCATCGAGGTGGGGCCCTCTTCGTCAGGGTTCCTGAACGCCAGCACCATCACGCT
Source organism: Terrimicrobiaceae bacterium (assembly GCA_044345595.1). Taxonomy (GTDB): domain Bacteria; phylum Verrucomicrobiota; class Verrucomicrobiia; order Chthoniobacterales; family Terrimicrobiaceae; genus UBA967. The sequence goes on along the minus strand of JBIJAV010000004.1, from coordinate 34,026 downwards.
TGGCAACGGGTTGACGCTTTCGATGGGAACGGTAACACCAAATTCCTCTTATAACCTCTGGGATATTTCCGGCTCGAAGAACAACAATTGGGGATCAGTTTCTCTGGCGGGCACTTTTTCCGGGGGGCTGACCCTGTCTGGTGGAATGTGGACAGGCACTTCAGGAGGCTATGCTTTTTCACTCAACGAAACAACCGGCGCATTGAATGTCACCGTTGCGGCGGGCGAGCGCTTTTGGACAGCCGACGGATCAACACTTGGTGGCAGCGGCACATGGAATGCAACGAGCACCACTTGGTCGGCAAGCGACACTGCCGTGTCTGGCGCGGCTTGGAATTCCTCTGATTCTGCAGTTTTCAAAGGGACTGCTGGAACCATCACAGTCGGTTCAATCACTGCAAATGCTGGAATTTCGTTTGAAACAAACGGTTATACACTCAGTAGCGGAACGCTTACTCTTGGTGGCTCCAGTGCCGTAGCCAACTCGATCGAAACGGCAGCCAACGTCACCGCCTCGATCTCCAGTGTGCTGGCGGGAAGCAATGGCCTGACCAAGTCGGGATCGGGAACACTTGTCCTCGCGGGATCAAATACCTACTCGGGGGGAACCACTGTGGATATGGGAGTCCTGCAAGGCACGACCTCCAGTCTCCAAGGCGACATCGTTAACAACGCTTCCGTAGTTTTTGATCAATCCACAAGCGGCATCTTTTCCGGGAACATGAGCGGGAGTGGTTCGCTCACGAAAGATGGCAGCGGCAACCTGAGCTTTTCAGGAAACAACTCCTACACCGGATCCACAACCATCATAGCAGGGATTCTCACTCTTGCTTCCGGCACGGCCATTGGAAACACAAGTGCCATCATTGTTTCAGGCGGAACTCTTGCTGTTGGAGGTCAAAGTGAAACGGCGGGATCTCTTTCAATCACAAGCGGAGCTGTCACCATCGGTTCCGGCACTTTGACTCTTGGAAGCGCTTCCAGTTTTACAGGAGGCACAGTCACCCTTGCTGGATCTGTCAGTTCGCGAATTGTAACGAGTGGCAGCACCACGCTGGGAAATGTTGGCTTTGTTTATAATCATAACTCCAGCATTTCAGACTCCAATGGTTTGCGAGTCGGCGGCACGATTCTGGTGAATCACGGTTCTGCGACGACATTTACAAACGCCAACACTGGGATTGGACGCATGGAGTTGACTTCCGACACAACGATTGATGTGGGAACAGGAGCCACCATGGATATTGCTTGGACCATGGATCAGTTTGGTGGAGCGCGCTCGCTGACAAAAAACGGCGCCGGCAACCTCACGCTTAATGCAGCTAACACCTATGCTGGCGGCACGACGCTTAATTCCGGCACGCTGAATATCAACAACGCCTCCGCCATCGGCACAGGCACACTTACAATCAACGGCGGAACGCTGAACAACACCAGCGGCTCTGCCATTACCCTCTCTACAAACAATGCGCAAAACTGGAACGGCGACTTCGCCTTTACCGGCGCGGGCGATCTGAATCTCGGCAGCGGCAATGTGGCCATGAATGCGACGCGCACAGTGACCGCCAATGGCGGCAACCTGACGGTCGGCGGCTCGATCTCCGGCAGCGGCGGCCTGACCAAAAACGGCACCGGCACGCTCGTCCTCTCGGGCTCGAACACCTACAACGGCACGACGACCATCAATGCTGGCACGCTCCGCGCGGCGGCGGCGAATGCGTTAGTCAACACGGGCAACATCACCTTGAACCCCGGCGGCTCATTGCTGGTCACGGCGGATGATGCCATCGGAACCAATGCCGGCATCGCACTCAATGGCGGCACCTTGGCATTTGGCGCAGGTTACAACGGCACCGTCGGCGCACTCACCCTCAGCGCCAACTCCACCATCGACTTCGGCACCAGCAACAACGGCGTTCTCATCAAATTCAACAGCATCAATTGGAGCAACGCCAACGCGCTGCTCTCCATCTACAACTGGACAGGGAACACGCAGTGGAGCGGCAGCCCCGGCGGTGGCACCGACCAGCTCCTCTTCACCGACGCATCCGGACTGAACGGCAACCTCTCCCGCATCAGCTTCTACAGCGACCTCGGCCAGTCCCTCATTTCCTCCAACGGCTTCGCCGTCGGCTCATCCCCCACGGAAATCATAGCCGTCCCCGAACCCGAAAGCTACCTCACTGGCATCCTCCTGATCCTCGGCTTCAGCATCTACCAACTCCACCTCGCCCGCCATGGCCAAGGTCTCCTCTCTCGCCTCACCTTCCTCCGGCGGAGGAAGTGTTAAGTTTTAAGCATTAAGTTTTAAGAGCCTCCCACCATGCCATTCAAACTAGGGGTCAGTGTTCATTTTCTTTCATTTTCGTCGGAAAAAGATTGCTGCGTGTAGGTTTTAATGACGCGGGCGGGCGATGGGGACGGGACGGGGCGTTGGCAGAGGCGGTTCAGGATCGGGTCAAGCCAACCGAAGCCACGGGCGGGGCGGAGGAAGCACATCGCAGATGGCCCGGAGGGTGCAGCGAGCAGGGGCGCGAGCAAGGCAAAGGTTGACCAAGAGTCGGCGCGCTGTTGCGCGGGGTGTGATTCGGGAGGGGCATCGTCCTCGCGTGCCCCATTTTTCAGCTACCCTCCAGCTCGTAGAGCCTACGGGTGGGAGAGAAGCGGCGGTTTTGCGGGGGCTTGAATGACGCGCACGGGTGATGGGGACGGGGCGCTGTGTTGGTGGAGGCGGTTCAGGATTGGGTCAAGCCGGAGGTCGACCCTCCCAGAGTTGGCGCGCTGTCGCGCGGGCGCGTTATTTCGACGGCTTATGTTGGTCGTCGAAATTCAGGTAGGTGTAGAGGGTGAGGCTTTTTTCGTAGTCGTCGAGGAGGCGCATGGCTTCGTTGGGCTTGAGGCGGTCGCTTTTGATCGCGGCGTCGGTTTGGGCCTTCATTTGGCGAGCGAGTTCGTTCACGTCCCACTGGGTTAGCGAGAGAACTTGGCCGATGGTGCTGCCGGGGAGGACTTCTTCGACATAGTGTCCGGAGTCCTCGTCCTCATCGAGGTAGATGTGCATTTCGTTCACGCGGCCGAAGAGGTTGTGGAGGTCGCCCATGATGTCCTGATACGCGCCAGCGAGGAAGAAGCCGATGTAGTAAGGCTCGCCGGGTTGCCAGCGGTGCAGGGGAAGGGTTTCCTTCACATCCTGGAGGTCGATGAACTTGGCCACTTTGCCATCCGAGTCGCAGGTAATGTCCACGAGGGTCGCGTTGCGGTCCGGGCGTTCGTTCAGGCGATGAATCGGCATGACGGGGAAGAGTTGGCCGAGTGCCCAGTGGTCGAGGAGGGATTGAAAAACGGAGAAGTTGCAGAGGTATTGGTCGCCGATGGCAATTTCGATTTCGCGGACTTCCTCGGGGATGTGCTCGGCATCGCGGAAAAGCTCCACGATATTTGCGGCGATCTGCCAATAGACGGTCTCGATTCCGGCTTTGGCGCGGAGGTCGAGGAGTCCGAGGTCGAACATCGATTGGGCGCGCTCGCGGATTTCCTGCGCGTCGTGGAGGTTCTCAAGGCGGTTCTGCGGAGTGAGATTGTTGCGGATTTCCAGGATGTCGGAGAGAAGTGGAATTTCTCCGCCTGATGTTGCAGTTGGGGTTTCCTGGCGGCTGGCTTTTTCGATGGCGCCAAAGGTTTCCACAATGAGCACTGAGTGCTGGGCGACGATCGCTCGACCACTCTCGCTGACAAGCGTGGGATGCACAACTGACTCCGAGTCGCAGACCTCTTTCACCGTGTAAACGATGTCGCGCACATACTCGTCGAGCGAGTAGTTCATCGAGCTGTCGAAGGTCGTGCGGGAACCATCGTAATCCACGCCGAGGCCGCCACCGACATCGAGATAGCCGAGTTCGTGACCCATTTTGGAGAGCTTCGCGTAGAAGCGGGCGGCTTCGCGGACGGCGCGTTTGATGGTGCCGATGTCGGGCACTTGGGATCCGACATGGAAATGAACAAGCTTGAGACCGTGGGCAAGTCCGGCGGCATGGAGCATGTCGCTGGCTTCAACGAGGTCGGCGGTGGAGAGGCCGAACTTGGCATTCTCGCCGCCGCTGGTGGCCCACTTGCCGGCGCCCTTCGAGAGCAGGCGGACGCGAAGCCCGATGAGGGGCTCGATTTTCATCGTTTGGGAAACACGGAGGATGTGTGCGAGCTCTTCCAGCTTTTCCACAACGAGGATGACCGTCTTGCCGAGCTTGCTGCCGAGGAGGGCGTTTTGAATGAAGCTTGTGTCCTTGTAGCCGTTGCAGATCACAAGGCTCTCGGGGTCCGAGTGCACGGCGAGCGCCGCGAGGAGCTCGGGCTTGCTGCCTGCCTCGATGCCGAAGTGCCAGGGCTTACCGGCATCGATGATCTCTTCCACGACCTCGCGGAGTTGGTTGACCTTGATCGGGAAAACTCCCCGGTATGGCGAGTTGTAGCCTGACTCGGAGATGGCCGTGGAGAACGCTTTATTGATTGTCTCCACTCGGTCGCGCAAGAGGTCGTGAAAACGCACGACGAGTGGGAAAGCCAGCTTGCGGCTTCGGGCCTCGGCGACGACATCCATGAGATCGATCGTCTCGCCGTTGCGCTTGGGATAAACGCACACATGGCCGGCGTCGTTGATGCCGAAGTAGTCACCGCTCCAGCGGTCGATATTGTAGAGTTCGCGGGCTTCGGCGATGTCGAAGGATGTGGTGGTTTCCATGGATTTTAAAATTGATGGCGGCTGTTGGACTGGCGCCTCAGCGGCCGATGCGGCGTGGAAATGTTGGACTGCAGGAATTCATCAAAAGAGTCGGCACACTAAGACTCTGGGAAATTTTTTCCATTCGAATTCTGCGCCTGCGAAAAATTTTGTTCGATCCATTTCTTCCGTGGTGACACGGGAGGGTTCCAGGATGTATTGGTCGACTGCCGAATCACTCAATATGCATCGACCCAAATCCGCGGAATTCACCGAAGAGCAGGGCGTTTTCTTTCCCGAACTGGCATCCGCCGACCGCGCCCGCGCGGCGGGAGCCGTGAAAAACTTCGTCCTGGACACTAATGTTCTTTTGCACGACCCGAATTGTCTGAATCGTTTTGAAAACAACCATGTTTTCATTCCGGTGGATGTGCTCACCGAGTTGGATAATTTCAAGAATGAGCAAAGCGAGCGCGGTGCGAACGCACGGCAGGCGCACAGGCTCTTGAGCGGTATTTTCGGCCATGACTCGGTGAGTGTCACGGGCGGCGCTCCGACCACTGGCGGCGGCACGGTGAGGGTTCTGGTGAATAATTTCCTCGAGAAGAGCCGTCAGTCGGCAGGCATGAAGCGGTTCGTAAAAATTTTCCCGGATCAGAACCGCATGGATCACCGGATCATTGGAGCTGCGTTGGCATTGCAGGAGCAGGAGACCGCGCCCACATTTTTGGTGACGAAGGACATCAACATGCAGCTCCGTGCGATGGCGATCGGGCTGCCGTGTGAGGATTACCTCAACGACAAGGTGGCGGTGCCCGATGTGGAGACCGGGGAGTTGCGTTCGATCGAGGTCGAGGCGCACGAGTTGCAGCGTTTCGGCAGCTCAGGTTCCATCGAGTTGTCCGCATCGCGCATTGGGGCTCTGGATTTGAATGAATATGTTCTGCTCAAGGTCTCGGATTCGAAGCACCTCCCGGCCCGGCACAATGGCAAAGGGGTTCTGTCTCGTCTGAATATCCCGTCGAATCTCCAAATCCCGAAGGGCATCGAGCTGCGGCCGGCCAATCCGGGGCAGCAGTGCTTTTTGGATGCGTTGCTGGATCCCTCGATCTCGCTGGTGACCTGCTACGGTCAGGCTGGAACGGGCAAAACGCTCCTCGCCGTGGCGGCGGGGCTATATCTGACCGGTCGCAATGATTTCAACGGACTCACAGTGAGCCGTCCGGTCGTTGCCATGGGTGACACGCTGGGCTTTCTTCCCGGCACACTGAATGAAAAAATGCACCCTTGGCTGCAGTCGATCTACGATGCTTGCGAGGTGCTTTTGCCGCTTCAGCAGCCGAAGCGCGGTGGGAAAAGTCGTCCCGATGCGGATCGCCGGAAAGACGCGCCGCCTGTGCAGCATGCGGGGCAGCATCATCCGGTCGTGAAACCCTACGAGCAACTCATCGAGCGCGGTCTGCTCGAAATCGAGGCGCTCTGCTACATTCGCGGCCGCTCGATTCCGAACCGCTTCTTCGTGCTCGACGAGGCCCAGCAGCTCACGCCGCTCGAAGCCAAGACCGTAGTGACGCGCATGTCGCGTGGATCAAAGCTGGTCATGGTTGGCGATCCCGCCCAGATCGATAACCCCTATGTAGACAGCCGATCGAACGGGCTTGTTTACACGCGCAACCGTCTTCGCGGTCAGTCGCTCACGGCGCACATCCGCTTGAGCAAGGGCGAGCGCAGTCCGCTGGCGGAAATCGGCGCCAGCAAGATGTGATGGGAGTTTTTAAGTTTTCAGCGGCGGGCGAGCCGGACAGAGTGGTTGATTGAACATGGACGATCTGAAGAATCGAAATATTCACCCCGAGACGCGGCGTTTTTTAGGGCGGAGCGAGAAGGAGGATTTGCTTGGGCAGCGCGGTGCGGTGCTCTGGCTCTACGGGCTCTCGGGGTCGGGAAAATCCACTATCGCCAATGCGGTCGAGCGGGCTTTGCATGCGGAGGGGAGGTTCACCGCGATCCTCGACGGTGACAATCTGCGCGCCGGTCTGAATGCCAACCTCGGCTTCTCGGATGAGGACCGTGCGGAAAATGTCCGGCGCGTCGCCGAGACAGCCAAGCTCCTCGCGGGTTTGGGAGTGATCGTGATTGTGTCTGTCATAACTCCCCGTCGGGAATTGCGGGCGGTGGCGGGACGAATCATCGGCGGGGATTTCCACGAGGTCTATGTGCGCGCGGCCTTCGAGACTTGTGCAGCGAGGGATCCCAAGGGGCTGTATGCAAAGGCCAGGGATGGCGCGATCAAGCAGTTCACTGGCAAGGACAGCGGTTTCGAGGAACCCGACAACGGTTGCCTGACTCTTGACACGGAGGCTTCTTCGGAAGAGGAATGTTCCTCGCATTTGCTCGAATATCTCCGCTCGGCCACGGCCCACGGACGCCCGCTCTGACCAGCGCGGCCGCTTTTGCAAAGCGCTCTTCAATCACACATGCCAACTTATTCTCTCGACCATCTGGACCAGATCGAAGCGGAGGCCATTTACATCCTTCGCGAGACCGCCGCGCAGTTTCAGAACCCCGCTCTGCTTTTTTCCGGCGGCAAAGACTCGATCGTAATGGCCCACTTGGCCGCCAAGGCCTTCTGGCCGGCGAAAATTCCGTTTCCACTCCTTCATGTGGACACCGGCCACAACTTCACCGAGACCATTGAATACCGCGATTCCTTTGCGGAAAAACTGGGCGCGCGTCTGGTGATCGGTTCCGTGCAAGAATCCATCGATTCCGGTCGGGTGAAAGAGGAGAAAGGCCCCTTTGCCTCCCGCAATTCTCTCCAGACCGTGACACTGCTCGATACGATCGAAGCTCAAAAATTCGATGCCTGCCTCGGTGGCGGCCGACGTGACGAGGAGAAGGCCCGCGCCAAGGAGCGCTTCTTCTCGCATCGCGACGAGTTCGGCCAATGGGACCCCAAAAACCAACGCCCCGAGCTGTGGAATCTTTTCAATGGGAGATACCACCCCGGCGAGCATTTTCGGGTTTTCCCGCTCTCAAATTTCACCGAGATGGATGTGTGGATGTATATCCAGCGCGAGGAGATCGAGCTTCCATCGCTCTACTTTGCCCACGAACGCGAGGTCTTTGCACGCAACGGCTCGTTTCTTGCGGTTGCCGACTGTGTTGCCATGCTCGAAACCGAGAAGGCCGAGAAAAAAACCGTCCGCTTCCGCACGATCGGCGACATCACCTGCACCGGCGCTGTTGAATCCACCGCCTCGAACCTCGACGAAGTCATCGCGGAAGTCGCCGCCGCCCGCCAGACCGAGCGCGGCACCCGCGCTGACGACAAACGCTCCGAAACCGCCATGGAAGACCGCAAACGCGAGGGGTATTTTTAATGGGAACACGAATTTCTCACCACGGAGGACACGGAGAGCACGGAGGTTTTAAGACAGACTTTATTTCTCAAACGCCAAAATTTTCTGCCCCGAATTCCAAACCCTCCCCTGTGTTCTCCGTGTCCTCCGCGGTTAAAAAACTTTCTTAAAAAATGGATCTTCTTCGCTTCGCCACCGCCGGTTCTGTTGATGACGGCAAATCCACTCTCATCGGACGCCTGCTTTATGATTCCAAGAGCATTTTCGAGGACCAGCTCATCGCCGTCGAGGAAAGCTCCCGCCGCCGTGGAGATGCCGTCGTAAACTTGGCGCTCCTCACAGACGGCCTGCGCGCCGAGCGCGAGCAGGGTATCACCATCGATGTGGCCTACCGCTACTTCGCCACGCCACGCCGGAAATTCATCATCGCCGACACGCCCGGCCATATCCAATACACGCGCAATATGGTCACCGGCGCCTCCACGGCCGACCTCGCGATCATTCTCGTCGATGCCCGCAAAGGCATCATCGAACAGACCAAGCGCCATGCTTTCGTTTCGAATCTCCTCCGCATGCGGCACCTCGTGCTTGCAGTGAACAAGATGGATCTCGTCGACTACAGCGAGCAGGTTTTTCAAGACATCGTCGCGAGTTTCCACGAATTCGCATCCCGTCTGGACAATGTGGCGGACATCACGGCCATCCCGCTCTCGGCCCTCAACGGCGACAATGTCGTGGACAAATCCGACAAGATGCCGTGGTTCAAGGGCTCCTCGCTTCTTTATCATTTGGAAACCGTTTACACCGGCGGCACTGCGAACCATGTGGACGCCCGCTTTCCGGTGCAGTGGATCATCCGTCCGCTCTCGCAGGAACACCACGACTTCCGTGGCTATGCAGGCCGCGTGGCCGGCGGGGTTTTCAAGCCCGGCGATGCCGTGACCGTGATGCCCTCGGGCTTCAGCACCCGAGTCAAAAAAATCCATCTCCCCGGCGGCAAGGAACTCGACGAAGCGTTCCCGCCGCAGTCGGTCGTGATGACCCTCGAGGACGAGATCGACATTTCTCGTGGCGACATGCTGGTGAAAGCCAACAACCCGCCCGAGGCCTCGCAGGATGTCGAAGCTATGGTCTGCTGGTTTTCGCAAAAGCCCATGGAAACCCGTGGCAAATACCTGCTTCGACACACCACGAAGGAAACCAAGGCCATCGTGCAGGAACTGCGTTATCAGGTGGACATAGAGACCCTTCACAAAAAAGAAGGCACATCCGCTCTCGGAATGAACGACATCGGCCGCATCGCATTGCGAACCGCCGCCCCGCTCTTCTACGACTCCTACCGCCGCAACCGCCTCACAGGTTCCTTTATCCTCATCGACCCCGGCACCCACGAGACCGTCGCGGCAGGCATGATTGTGTAAGGTCGTCTCGCTACGCCCCGAAAGGTGCAATCCTTAAAGGGTTGCTGTGGAAAAAGACAACGGTATCCCAAGTGTGGATCCCTGAGCATCTAGGCATGAAAAATGCAGACAATGCAAGCGGGCCTATCCCCCTCATGGTTTTATCATGGATCGAGAAAAAGGTTTCTGCAAAATTGGCGAGGTTTGTATCGGAAAAAATGAAAGAAAATGAACCCTGACCCCCAGTTTCCCGCCTCGAATCTCGACGAGGTCATCGCCGAAGTCGCCGCCGCCCGCCAGACCGAGCGCGGCACCCGCGCCGACGACAAGCGCTCCGAAACCGCCATGGAAGACCGCAAACGCGAGGGGTATTTTTAATGGGAACACGAATTTCTCACCACGGAGGACACGGAGAGCACGGAGGTTTTAAGACAGACTTTATTTCTCAAACGCCAAATTTTTCTGCCCCGAATTCCAAACCCTCCTCTGTGTTCTCCGTGTCCTCCGCAGTTAAATAATTTTCTTAAAAAATGGATCTTCTTCGCTTCGCCACTGCCGGTTCTGTTGATGACGGCAAATCCACTCTCATCGGACGCCTGCTTTATGATTCCAAGAGCATTTTCGAGGACCAGCTCATGGCCGTCGAGGAAAGCTCCCGCCGCCGTGGAGATGCTGTAGTCAACTTGGCGCTCCTCACAGACGGCCTGCGCGCCGAGCGCGAGCAGGGCATCACGATCGATGTGGCCTACCGCTACTTCGCCACGCCGCGCCGGAAATTCATCATCGCCGACACGCCCGGCCATATCCAATACACGCGCAACATGGTCACAGGGGCCTCCACGGCCGACCTCGCGATCATTCTCGTCGATGCCCGCAAAGGCATCATCGAGCAGACCAAGCGCCATGCGTTTGTTTCGAATCTCCTCCGCATGCGGCACCTTGTGCTCGCGGTGAACAAGATGGATCTCGTCGATTACAGCGAGCAGGTTTTTCAAGACATCGTTGCGAGTTTCCATGAATTCGCATCCCGCTTGGACAATGTGGCGGACATCACGGCCATCCCACTCTCGGCTCTCAACGGCGACAATGTCGTGGAGAAATCCGACAAGATGCCGTGGTTCAAGGGCTCCTCGCTCCTTTATCATCTCGAAACCGTTTACACCGGCGGCACGGCGAACCATGTGGACGCCCGCTTCCCGGTGCAGTGGATCATCCGCCCGCTCTCGCAGGAACACCACGACTTCCGAGGCTATGCAGGCCGCGTGGCCGGCGGGGTTTTCAAGCCCGGCGATGCCGTGACCGTGATGCCTTCGGGCTTCAGCACACGCATCAAAAAAATCCACATGCCCGGCGGAAAAGAACTCGGCGAGGCCTTCCCGCCGCAGTCGGTTGTGATGACCCTCGAGGACGAGATCGACATTTCCCGTGGCGACATGCTGGTGAAAGCCAACAACCCGCCCGAGGCCTCGCAGGATGTCGAAGCCATGGTCTGCTGGTTCTCTCAAAAGCCCATGGAAACCCGTGGCAAATACCTGCTCCGGCACACCACAAAGGAAACCAAAGCCATTGTGCAGGAATTGCGCTACCAGGTGGACATCGAGACCCTTCACAAAAAAGAAGGCACATCCGCGCTCGGAATGAACGACATCGGCCGCATCGCCCTGCGAACCGCCGCGCCCTTGTTCTACGACTCCTACCGCCGCAACCGCCTCACAGGTTCCTTCATCCTCATCGACCCCGGCACGCACAAATGAACCCTGACCCCCAGTTTCTTCCGGCGGCAAAAGATCGGGCAGGAAGAAAAAAAAGTAAAAAATTTTAACTTCAAACAAATCGGCGCGGAGATACGGGGTTGAACCCGCTCTCCGCGCCTTTGTTGTTTAATCCTTGGCTTTTATAAGCCGTTGCGGACTTGGATGATTTGTTGATTCACGAATTGGAGTCTTTGTTCCAAGGCGGTCTTTTTACCGTTCTTGCTACCATTCAGGGCTTTGATTTTTTGCAACAGGCCTCTTTTCTTGGCATTGAGGCTGGCGAGTTTTTTCTTGGCGGACTTGCTCAGCTTGCCATTGCCGTTGGTGACTTGTCCGTTCCCATTACCATTTCCGTTACTGACTTGTCCATTTCCGGATGGTGGCGTTGGGAATCGGGTCAGGTAGATGCCGGCCAGGCTTTCACTTGAGACGGGCTCGAGCATGGTGGCGGTGAGGGCGAACCATGATCCGCGGAAGGATTCGCGCTCGATGCCGAGTGCGGAGATTTTGGATCCCACGGGTGCGGCGGGGTCGAGCGATTGGCCGAGTGTGTTTGTGTCGAGCATGGCATCGACTTGGTTGCCATTTCCGACATAAATGCCATCCACTGGATTGATGTAGCTGTTTTCGACAGGATCCAGCGTGCCGGTGCGGGATTTGAAGGCGACGAGGAATTCGCCTTTCAGGCCTTGAGATACGGCTGTGAATGCGGAGGAGCGCCAGCGTGGCACTTCGCCGTCGCCCTCTTCTTCACTGCCGCCGACTCCTGGAGGTTTGCCGGAGAAGGTCCAGAAGAGAAAGTCGGAGAAGTTCTCTCCCGTGCGGGCGATGCGAGAAACAACGCCGGTCGTGGTGTCTACAACGAAGATGCCTTGATTCACAGGAACTTGGACAGGGAAGTTGTCCCCGACAAATTCGGCGCAATAGGCAAGGAGAGCGGCATTGCCATCCTTGGGACAATCCAGCCAAAGGGTTTTGGTTTCATTGCCCCAGGCGCCCCAGAAGGAGACATAACGGCCATCGAAGGAAAGACCTTCGCCGAATTTGTTGAAAGTGGCGTTGCCCTCTCCGGGCACGGCGTCTCCGATGCCCACGAGTTTTTGCAATGTGGGGCCGGGTGTGAGAGGGGCGAGGTAGAGGCCGCCGTAGGTAGGCGTTTCCTCGTTATCGAAGCCCGCGAAGACGACTTTGTTCCCGGCGGCACTTGGCGGCGCGGTGGAGCCGAATTTCACCCCGGTCACGCCTTCGGGCAGATTGGGGATGACGGTGGATGTGTTGGCGATGAGTTGCGTCGGGGTTTTACCCTGTCCGCTGATGGGGTCTCGGTAGAAGACGCCAGTTTTTCCGACATTCGCCTCGGTGTAGTTGGCTTTGAAGACGATGACATCACCATCTGCCACAGCGGGCGAGCCGGGGAAGACATCAAATTTCGTTCCCGCCACGGCACCGGGCACCTGCATGTAAGGGAAGTAATTCACGCCATCCACCGGTCCGGCTGGAGGCGGAACAGCACCCAACAGGCCGACGCCCGAGATGAAGTTTCCTCCGGGATTGAGAAAAATGCCCGTCGTGCCGGCTTTGGTATCCGCTCCGTCGAGTTGGTATGTCCAGACGGGTTGCGAGTTTCCGCGTGTAGCGATGGTGCGTGTGGTGATCGAGATGCGCGGTATGGATGGGAATTCATTGAACTTCGCCAGTGTGTCGTCAGGCGCGTAGAGCGTGTTGTTCGGCGCGGGAACGGTGGTGTTCCTGTCAGCGATTTTTTGAACTCCGCCGCCACCTGTCCGCATGTCCCGCTCGTAGATGCCGCTCATGACCTCGGGGCCCTTGCTGCGGGCGCGGAAGACGATGAGACCGGAGGCATTGACCGACGGCTGGTTGTAGCTATTGAACGGCTTCGAGTCCGTGCCAGGAACGAAGTCGAGGTTGTTCACGACTTTTTGCCAAGCGTAGGATTCGGGAAGCGGTCCTGGTGTCTCGGCCATGCCCGGCAGCTGCGGAAGCAGACAGGCCAAGGCAACGGCTCCAGTGAGTGAATACCGGCGCGTGCTCTGCCATGACGGCAAATGACGGCTGGTGTGGATGGTTGGTTTGGTGATTTGCATAATGGTTTATTTTTACCATCGGCAACATTCCCGCCGCAGACGCACCTCTCAATAGGGTCAAATCCCCAGACAGCGGCACGGAGTATGCTCTGCAAACCTGCACGAACCCGCGCTTCGGATGCCGATTCGCGCCACCCAAAAAATTCTGTAATTCTGTAAATTTTGTCTAAAATGCCCTTGGCCATGCAAAAAATCCTGCTCGCGTTGGCATGCTTGCTTTTTCCAGTCAAAGGGCTCGGGCATTAATTATTTATATTTGGTCGTCTGGAGGCGCGAGAACCAATCTTGCGGATGGCATGAGAGCGCCAATGTCCTCATTGGCTTCGCTGGAGTGGCGGCCGAGGAGGCACTCCGTGTTCTGCTCTCCATCGGCCGAGCGTAGCTCACCGAACCGCGAAAGGTGCTGCTTGCAGGTTTGCTTTGGAAAAAGACAACGGTGTCCCAATCATGGAGAGCCGAGCATCTGGGCATGAAAAACGCAGCCGATTTGAGCAGTGTCATTCACCGCGTGGATTTATCGCAGAGCGCGAAAAAGGTTCCCGAAACGCTGAGGTGTTTTGTATCGGAAAAATGAACAAAAATGAGCCCTGACCCCAGTTCCGCGTTGAAATTGTCATCCGCTTCGCCGAAGGATTACGGCATTATGAAAACAAGCGGACGCTGGTTTGTTGCGTTCGGAGTCTTTTTGATTCTTTGCGGGCTGGCGGGGTTTTTGTCGAATCCCTCCGGCGCGAAAACGGCTCTGATATCGGGAGGAACTTTTGGCGCGCTCTCTGCGGCGTGGGGTTTATTGATGCTCCGTGGTTTCGCTTGGGCTTGGATGGCGGCCCTGGGGTGCACGGGTTTTTTGGCGGCGGTGTTCACCTGGCGCGCGGTAGCGGGTTGGATGGCTTATTCGGCGGGAGAGCCGAAGTTGTTCGCGTCCTCGCTCATCTCCCTTATGCTGGCGGGATCACTGGTTTCCATCGGCGTGTTGGTGAAAAACCGATAAAAGGTGTCGATTCCCACTCCATTGGTATTGCCAACTCGAGGTTGCAACTTAGCATCCCGTTCGCCATTCGCGCACCATTCCTATGAAAACTCCCACCGTTGCTGAATATGTTCTGACACGCCTCGCCCAGCTTGGTATCGACAAGGTCTTTGGAATTCCAGGCGACTACGCCTTCTCCATCGACGATGCCGTGGAGCAGATTCCCAGCCTCGAGTGGGTTGTCTGCGCCAACGAACTCAATGCCGCGTATGCCGCCGACGGCTATGCCCGCATCCGCGGCGCAGCGATCCTCACCACGACCTACGGCGTGGGGGAACTCTCCGCCATCAATGGTGTCATGGGAAGCCTGACCCACCGTGTCCCTGTTTTCCATCTCGTCGGGATGCCCAGCGAGCGTCTCCAAGTCCAGAATCTCATCACGCACCACAACCTCGGCGATACCAACTACAGCCGCTTCGTTCCGATTTCCAGCACAGCGGCGGGCGTATCCGCCATTCTAACTCCTACCAACTGTGTTGAGGAACTCGAGCGAGTGATCCGCGAGGCCCTGCGCCTGAGCAAGCCGGCCTACATCGCGATCTCCGAACTCTCGGGCTATTCACCTCTCGTGGGCACTCCTGTCACTGGCAAAACTCTGGCCCAAATCAAGCGTCAACAGAGCGTTCCCCAGGAGTTGGAAAATGCCATCGGCTCGATTCTGGCGCGTCTCGAAAAGGCAAAAAATCCCGTGGCCATCGTGACCGCTCTGACCGCCCGCTACGGACTCCGCGATCAGGTGCATGAACTCCTAAGCAAGATCAACCTTCCCGTCGCCATCGCGCCTGCTGAGAAGGGATCCCTCGACGAGTCGATACCGCAATTTATCGGCCTCTACCACGGAGACCTTTCCAATCCCGCCTCCGTGAAACAGGTCATCGAAAGCGCCGATCTGGTGCTCGATATCGGAGGCATCATTTTATCTGAACTGAACGCGGGCCTTTTCACGGACAACCTCGACCGTTCCCGCATGATTTCCATCCGGGACAATCATGTGCAAATCGACACGAAAGTCTTTGTGAACACGGCCATCGACGATGTGCTCGCAGGGCTTCTGGCCAAGGTGACGACACGCGCGCAGGCGGTCGTCTCGGAAAAAGTGGACCTTCTCCCTGTGTTGGACAGCGGCAACGACAAGCTCTCCTCGGCGAATTTCTACCCCCGCCTCCAGCGTTGCCTGAAATCCGGCGACACCATGGTCATCGAGACGGGCACTTGCATGATGCACCTCAACCCCATGGTGCTTCCCGAGGGAGTCGGCGCGGAGGGGCAGGGACTCTGGGGCTCGATCGGATGGGCCACCCCGGCCACGCTCGGAGTTTGCCTCGCCAAAAAGTCCGGTCGCACTTGGATGGTCACCGGCGACGGCTCACACCAACTCACTCTCAACGAGATCGGCGTCATGGGACGCTACGGCATAAAGCCCGTCATTTTTGTCATCAACAACGACATCTACGGAGTGGAGGATTTTTTCAGCGAGCGCGGCCATGTTTACGACGACATAGCCCGGCTGAACTACCACCTCCTGCCCGAGGCTTTCGGTTGCAAGGGATGGCTCACCGCCAAGGTCGGGACTGTGGCGGAACTCGAGGACATCCTCGGCAAAATCGAGAAACACGATGGGGCCGCCTACATTCAGGTGCTGATTCCGGAGTCGGAGAGCCAACCGCTCCCCGCCGAAGTCATCGACAGAGACTACAAGCTCCGCATCCCGCCGGTCGGCTAGGGCCGTTCCTTTTTCCAACTTCGTAGTCTTCATCTCAGGGAATTTGCCCGGGAGTCAAAGGTCAAGGGGGTCGGGTTAATCCCGAGACCGGATATTGGACAGAATTTACAGAATTTCAAAAATTGCGCTGAAGGACTTGCCGAAAAGTAGAGGGAATCTTTCAGGTCGGCTTTCATTCTTGGTAACCCATTCTGTGAATTTTGTTAATTGATTCGCTATGCTCACCCTTCGGGCTGCCCAAGGCAGTCTTTCTCCGCTTCGCTCCGAGTCTGTCTAAAACTTCTCCAAGTGCTGAACTCGGGTTAATTGTTGATATTTTGTCGTCTGGAGCCGCAAGAACCAATCTTTCGGATGGTATGGGAGCGCCATGTCCTCGTTGGCTTCGCTAAAGCACCATGCCGAGGAGGACCTCAGCGTTCCCAATGGGTGGAAAAAATTTCCTGGCTGCAAAATGAAATCTTGTGTTGAAAATCAAATAGGGGAGATTATTTTGGAGGCGTGAAATTTGAGTGGGATCGTTCGAAGGAAGCGGGAAATGTCGTCAAGCATGGCGTTGATTTTTCGACTGTTCCCGAGGCTTTCGGAGATTCTCGGCGGATTTTCATTCGCTACCCCGGTATGACTGAACACGAAATCCGCTGGCAGTTGGTGGGATTTGATGGACAGGGAATTCTAACCGTTAGGTTTACCTTGAGGCGTGGGTGGATTCGTGTGGTAGGAGCGGGATATTGGCGCAAACAGAAGCAAATCTATGAAAAAGAAAATAAAATATACTAATGAACCCAAGGATGGATTGGAATTGCCGGAGTCTGGATATGAAGTCTTGAGTGGTTCGAGTGTTTCCACAAAATGGAATGAACTATCCGTTTCTGGAGAAGGTTATGAAAAATTGCAGAAGGGTGAAAAACTCCAGTTAACTCCCAAGCGGGGAGGAGTGCGTGAGGGAGCTGGTCGGAAGCGCTCCGGCCATGTGCGCTTGCAACTCTCCATATCGTCAGCCACACGACAGAAGATCGAAGCTATCGCCAAACTAAAAAGAATCAGCCTATCACAAGCCGTTGAGCAACTTGCAGCCGCCGTTTGATGAATTTAAGGAACTGGGGGTCAGGCAACATTTCCTTTCATTTTCATGCTCTAAAGAATCGGTTTCATATATTCACATAGTTTTCATGGATTACCTCACGGCTATGCTCTACCATGGCGTGTCGCGCGAGTAATACGGCTTCGACGCTGTCGGCAATCCCGTGGGCTGCACGAACCGCGCAGGGCAGATTCGCAACCTTGGCCTTCGACATCCTCAACCGCGAAATCCTGACCAACTGGAGCAATGAAGCGCCTGAAATCACGCGTTCGTTCGATGACGCCAGTTTATCAAAAAAAAACTTGGCCCGTTGTCGGGATAATACCTCCTCATTGGGAAGAAGTAGGAATATATGTCGTGGATTGATGAATACTTTTGCTGAATTCGGCCTGCTGGCCACCTTGCAGGAAACTTTGCTGGAAAAGCGAATCTTGCGTCCGACGGAGATTCAAGTTCGGGCTTTACCAGCGCTTCTGAGCGGCCGTTCGATCGTCGGCATTGCAGAGACGGGGAGTGGAAAGACGCTGGCCTATGCGCTTCCGGCGATGCACCACATAAAAAGCCTGGAAATTGCGGGTGATGCGATCACGCTTTCTGCTCGGCCGAGGGCTGTCGTGGTGGTTCCAACTCGGGAACTCGGTGAGCAGGTCACGAAGGCCTTCAAGCCATTCACTCACACGACTCGTCTTCGCGTTCGCTCGGTGCTTGGCGGCACCACCACGGAAGTTGCGAAGCGAGGGCTTGCCGGGCCGTTTGAGATTCTCGTCGCAACACCGGGACGGCTTGTGCAAATGCTCGATAGGCGGCTCGTGGAATTGGACGATGTGCGAATGCTGATCCTCGACGAAGCCGACCAGATGCTCGATCACGGATTCATGCCCGATGTCACAAAAATCATCCAAGCTTGTCCGCAAAAGCCTCAGCTGGCCTTGTTCTCAGCAACCGTCTCGCCAGCGGTGGAAAAGCTCATTGCCGATTTATTTTATGGAGCAGAAGTGATTCGGAGCGCGGGGAGCCATCGCGTCGTCCCGACACTCACGACAATGCAGCAGGTCGTCATTGGAGGTCAGCGGTTCCCACTGCTCGAGCGTTTGCTCAAAAAGAAAGTGGAGGGCGGAACGATCCTGTTTACGAACACGAGAGAGCAATGCGACAAGCTCGCCGCTGAACTCGCTGCCGCGAATATTGCTCATGTGATTTATCGTGGAGAAATGGATAAAGTGGAGCGTCGACAGAATTTGAAACTGTTTCGCGAAGGGGCTGTAGATCTGCTTGTTTCGACCGATCTGGCCTCACGCGGGCTGGATGTCGACCATGTCGGGCGAGTGATCAATTATCATTTGCCGCAGCAGATCGAAAATTACCTGCATCGGGTCGGACGCACCGCCCGCGCGGGCCGTCCGGGACTTGTGGTGAACTTCGTCACCGAGCGAGACGCCCCACTTGCGAGCCAACTTGAAAGCGTCCGCGCCCTGCCGACACCTCAAGCTCCCCCTCCTCGCCACAGCCCAACCAAGATCCAACCGCTCCGAAGCCGGATTCGCAGGCGCTTGTAATAGTCATAGGAGGAAGGCGTAAATTACTTGCCACTGGTTTTTTCCAATTCGTGAAAATTCGATCTATTCGTGGTTAAAAAATTCCGATTGCTCATGGATCGCTATTGAAGTTTGCATGCGCGCCCGTCGCAAGAGCTGGTGTCGTTACAGAAACGGCGCGGCCGCGCCTGAAGCTTGGGACCCCGACGGCGCGGCTTCCCTACCAATTTTTACGAGGTGCTGTCGCACCAAAACCTGCGAGGAAGCGAGCTGTGCGTTTTAGTTTGCCGGTGACTGTGCTGTGGTCTGGCGGGATTTGAAGAGGATGCCGAGCAGGAAGGTGACTGTGCTGCCGATGAAGACATAGTAGGGCCAGGAGATGGCGGGCCACCAGGCTGGCATGAAGAAGCCGAAATTCCACTCGGCGGGGGTTAGTTGGAATGTGAACAGGGCGAAGAGATCGATGGCCGGGATTTTGACTTTTCCAAGAACCAGGACGGCGACAATGCCGATTAACATCGAGAAGACATTGGCGACATCGTTGCCCCGGGATTTTGTCAGGACTCCGAGCAGGAAGATGCCGAGGAGCGAGCCGTAGCCGTAGCCGAGCACGCCGAGGGCGAGGGGGATGATTGTGATGTTTGTCTCCAGCACGGCGTAGGCGGCACCGGTGGCGACGAGAATCATGAGTCCGCCGAAAACAAGCGTTGCCGTGCGTGCGGCGCGGATTGACTGAGCGTCGGTCGAGGTTTTGTTGAAGTAAGGCTGGTAGAAGTCGCGGATGAACGAGGTGGCCAGTGCATTGAGCGCGGCGGAGGTCGAGCCCATCATGGTCGCGAAAACTCCTGCGATGATAAGCCCGCGAATGCCGGCGGGCATTTCATGGACGATGTAGTGGGCGAAGATTTCGTTGTGCGCAGCGGGGAGGGAGGGGTCGGGGCTTATTTGGTAGTAGACCCAGAGGAGAATGCCGACTGCGAGGAAGGCCAGCACGATCGGGATATCCGCAAATCCGCTCAGAATGAGGCTGAACCGGCTTTTCTTGATATTCTCCGCAGTGAGCATGCGCTGCACCATGTCTTGGTCGGTGCCGTGGGTCGCCATGGTAAGGAATGTCGAACCAAGGATCGCCGCGATGATGGTGTAGGGATTTTCCAGCATTTGCCGGAGGGCTTCGCCAAAGGGCTTCGTCGCCTCCCAGCCTGTCTGGAACATGGAGACCTGGCGTCCATCCAGCATTTCATTCACTTTTCCAAGGCCGCCGGGGATGCTGTGCAGGATGGTGAACATCGCAAAAACCACCGCGCCACACATGAGGCAGGCTTGGATGAGGTCGGTCCAGACGACAGCCTTGATCCCTCCGATGGCTGTGTAGGCCGCAGTGACGGCTGTGACAAAGACGATGCCCCAGAAATAAGTCCAAATCGTGATTTCCGTGCCGGGGAAAAGGTATCGCCAGATCACGACAAGGATCACGCCGCCGAGGTATAGTCTGACGCCGATTCCGAGCACGCGGCCGAGGAGGAAAATCCCGCTCGCCATGTTCTTCGTCCGCGAACCGAAGCGGACGGTGAGGTATTCGTAGATACTCTGGACCTTGAATTGGAAATACGGAGCGATGAAAAGATACGCGATGATGATGCGGGCGAGGATCGTTCCGATGGCCAGCTGGGCGTAGGCGAAGCCGAGTGTCTTGTAGCCCTCTGCCGGTGTGCCGAGGAATGTCGCTGCGCTGGTCTCCGCCGCGATGATCGATGCCAGAACGGCCCACCAGGGGATTTTTTGTCCCCCGAGGGCGAATTCCTGCAGGGTTTCGTTCCGGCGTCCGGCATAGAGGCCGATACCTACGATTACGACGAAGTAGGCCAGGATGACGAAGCCGTCGATGTAAAGGGCGGCGTTGTGTGTCACGGGCGTAGGGTTTTGATGAGCACGACGGAATTTCTTCCGCTGGCTTCGTATTTTTGGAGTCTTTCGGGAGGGAGAACGGAGGGATCCGCCGCTGTGAAGCCGCCTTTTTGCTGAAGGTAGCTGTAGGCTTGGGTCGAGAGGGCGAAGAGTGTTTTCACGCCTTTCTCACGGGCGAGGTTTTCCACAAACGCCATGAGTTTGCGGCCGTAGCCCTGGTTTTCCTGGGCCTTGCGCACATGCAGGCAGGCGAGTTCGGCAGCGGATTGTTCGGAATAGAGATGAAGAGCCACGCAGGCCACGGGCGAGCGATCGACTTCAAGGAGCCAATAGTCGTTCAGGCACTCGAGAATCTCGGTGCGGGAGCGGCGGACGAGTTCTTCATTTTGCACGGATTGACGGATGAGCGAGATCACGGAGCGGACATCCTTTTTAAAGATGCGCCGGATTTGTTGATACTCGTTCGAGTAAACCATCGTTCCGATGCCTTCGTGGCTGAAGACCTCGCTGAGCAGGCCTTCGTTCATGCCGCCGTTCAGCAGGTGAGCGCGGGCAACACCTTGACGGCAGGCTTTAGCGCCGTTCTCAAGCTTTGAGAGCAGGCCGGTCGGGAAGTCGGCTTTGCGTTTTTTGACGAGATCTTCGGTTTCAGAAATCGAAAGTTGGCGCGGCAGGGGTGTCGATTCCTCGAAGACCCGGCCTGGCGCTAGATAGAGGATTTTTGCGGCTCCGAGCTCCACGGCGACTTCCAGTGCAACGCTGTCGGAGTTCGCCCGGTAGGTGCGTCCCTCGCCGTCGAAGCCCATGGGAGGGATGACAGGAATGATGCCTTCGTCGAGAAGGAGGCGGAGGGCCTTGGTGTCCACGCGCTCGACCTTGCCGGTGTATTGTTGATCCACGCCACCGAGAATGCCGGCGGGATGGACGATGAGCGCGTTGATGTAGGCGGCGCGCAGATCGACGGATGACAGACCCTCCATGATTTCGTTGGTAAGCCGGATCGCCGCATCGATGCTGACTTGCAGCGTTGGCTCATCGGTGAGGCCGATGCCGTCGGAGTTGGTGATCCGAACTCCACGGGCAGCGGCGAGGGCCTCGATCTGGCGGCTTGCGCCATGCACCAGGACGACTTTGATACTCAGGGAGCGGAGCACGGCGAGATCCAGCAGGATGTTCGGAAAATTCTCCGATTCCACGACCTCACCATCCACGGCAACCACAAAAATACGCTCCCGGAAAAGGGGGACGTATTGCAAAATTTCACGCAGGTCGGAGACGTTCACGAATTAAGGATTCGCTGATAACAGATGATCGGCTCGCGACATAGAGGAAAATAACGCTGGCGGCGTGGCTTGTCGGCTCGTTAGTTTGCCGTCCATGTCCTTTGAAAAGTGCCTACTCGCGGCGCAGGGTTATCTGGAGCTTGGTATGCCGGTCGAGGCCATGGCGGAGCTTGATTCCATGCCGTCGGAAGACAGGGAGGTCGAATCCGCTTTGCAGTTACGGCTCTTCATCACGATGAAAAGCCACAACTGGGACGAGTCGCTTCGGATTTGCGAGCGGTTGCGGGAGATTTATCCGGAAGCTGTCTCCGGCTACATCCATGGCGCGTTCTGCCTGCATGAGCGCGGCAGCACCGATGCGGCATTGAAGCTTCTGCTCAGCGGGCCGCCGTCACTCGCCGAAGAGGCGACCTATTTTTACAATCTGGCCTGCTACAGCGCGGTCTTGGGCGACTTGGAAAACGCGCTCGAGTATGCCCAAAGAAGCTTCGCGATGGATGACAAATTCCGCGACATCGCAAAGTTGGATCCTGATTTGATCGAGCTACGAGGTCAGATGTGAGCGGGGTGCGGCAGGCATTTGAAAAAAACTTCGCCGACGGTGTCGAGGTCGGCGCAGCTTTGCGCATCTTTCGCGGCGGCGAGGAAGTCGTCTCTCTTTGCGGAGGCTTTTGCGACTCGGCCCGCTCGGTGCCATGGAACGATGAGACGCTCGTTCTGATCTGGTCCGCCACCAAGGGCGTGGCTGCCGCCTGCGCGCTCCATGCGATGCAGGAGGCGGGGGCTGATCTTCACACACGCGTTGCGGATTTCTGGCCGGAATTCGCTCAGGCCGGAAAGGGTGCGCTCACGCTTGGCCATGTGCTCTCGCACCGCGCGGGGTTGTGCGCGCTCAAGGATCCCTCCGCGAATATTCTCGATCGCGAGAGCGTCGTGCGGGCGATCGAAAAACAAACGCCCCTTCTGCCTGTCGAAGCGGGCCCGGCCTACGGACCTAGGGTCTTTGGTTTTGTGTTGGATGAAATCCTGCGCCGCCTTGCGGGAGGAGAATCGCTCGCCGCCTATTGGCGCCGGGTTTTTGCCGAGCCGCTTGGCATCGACCTGTGGATCGGCCTTCCGGAAAATCAAAATGCGCGCGTGGCCACCATCCTCCCGCCGCGCGCCGGCCCACCTGCTGCGGGTGACGAGCTGTTCTTGAGGGCCTTTGTTGATCCGAATTCCCTCACACGCCGAGCCTTTGGCAGCCCACCGGGCCTGTCTGGAATCTCGGCCATGAACGCCCCGCAAGTCCGGGCTGCCTCGTTACCCTCGATGGGAGGCATCGGCTCCGCGCAAGCCTTGGCGAAATTTTATGCCATGCTGGCCTCGGGCGGTTGCATGGAGGGTAATGTCTTTTTCAAAAACGAAACGCTCGAGTGGATGTCCACGCGCCTCACGCAAGGCTTCGATCCCGTGCTGCAGCGGGA
This sequence comes from Terrimicrobiaceae bacterium, assembly GCA_044345595.1. Classification (GTDB taxonomy): domain Bacteria; phylum Verrucomicrobiota; class Verrucomicrobiia; order Chthoniobacterales; family Terrimicrobiaceae; genus UBA967. Next base: position 10,665 of record JBIJAV010000004.1, on the reverse strand, counting down.
AATGTCATTCTCGGCGGGGTTCATGATGGATCCGCTGGACGGGAACATCCGTAAAATCCGCTCTCTACTAGGCCCCACGCTGTCCGCTTTCGGCCATGCTGGAGCCGGGGGAAGCCTGGGTTTTGCCGATCCGGAGCAAGGTGTCGGATTCGGTTATGTGATGAACCAAATGGAGAGCGGCGTGCTTCCGCATGAGCGATGCACCTCTCTGGTGCGCGCTTTTTACGAGGGTTAATTAATAATCGTCACCGGTGTGCCTGCCGGTGCGTTCTCAAAGAAAACTTTCACCATTCGCTCCGGCATGCGGATGCAGCCGTGGCTGTCGGGAACCCCGGGAAGAAATCCTTGGTGCAATCCCACGGCGGTGCGGCCGAGTCGCATGAAAAATGGCATCGGAGAGCCGGCAAAGCTTCCGCCGGGCGGCACGGGATCTTTGAGTTTGGACACATTTTTCACCAGCACATCGCCCTGGGCGTCCACATAGTCGCCATAAAGGTTCGAGACATGATCGGGATTTTTCTGGGTGATCTTATAGGAACCGGTCGGGGTTCCATAGCCTTCGCGGCCGGACGAAATGGCGGAGACGCCAACAAGCTTCGAGCCTTTGTAGAACGAGGCTTTTTGATCCGAGAGATCGATGACGATGGATGGCGCTCCCTGCACACCGTCGCCATCCCAGTAGGAATTTTTGTCGGCGAGTGTGGATTCCGCAGAGCGCGAAATGATCGAGCCGTCGGTTCCGAGATAGCTGGTGCTGGTGTTGGTCAGGCGTTTGTCGTAGTTCGCACAACCGGCGAGAAGCAGAGTTATTGCGGTGAGAACGGTGAAATCCTTGCGGGTCATATCTTGCGGCGGAATTAAACGCAGCGGCGGCACAGCGTCAAGTCACGGTGCATTCATTTCAAGGTGCCAAAGAAATTTCCCAGTAAGGCTTTTCATTTCAAAAACCCTTGTTCACACTCCGCCGAACCTACCCCATTAAACACAAAAAAACTTATGCCAGTAACAGCCAAAGGACTCGAAGGAATCGTAGCAAACTCAACCAGCCTCAGTGATGTTCTCGGTCAAGAGGGCATCCTCATTTATGCCGGTTACGACATCAACGAAATCGCCGGAAACGCCAGTTTTGAGGAGACGATTCACCTACTCTGGCATGGGGAACTCCCAAATCGCGCCCAACTCGAAGCCCTCAGCAAAAAGCTCCGCGCGGCCCGCGAGCTGCCACAACCAGTCGTGGACTTTCTGCGCAACGCCCCAAAAAACGCAGGGCCGATGGATGTCATCCGCACAGCTGTTTCTATGCTGGGTCTCTACGACGCGAATCCGAAGGACGAAAGCCCGGAGGCGAACTACAACCGCTCCGTCAGCATCACGGCGAAAATGGGGGTCATCACTGCCTATTTTCACCGCGCCCGCAAGGGACTCGACCTCCCGCCCGTTCGCACGGATCTCGGCGAGGCGGCTCACTTTCTCTATCTCATCAATGGAACCGAGCCGAGTGCTGAAGCCGCGCGCACGCTGGATGTCGCTTATGTTTTGCATGCCGACCACGGCATGAACGCCTCGACATTCTCCGCCCGCGTGACCATTGCCACTCTGTCGGACATGTATTCCGCCATCACTTCGGCCATCGGAACACTCAAGGGACCGCTCCACGGTGGCGCAAACGAAGGCGTCATTCACATGCTGCAGGAAATCGGCAGCGAAGACAAAGTGGACGCATGGGTTGAGACCCAGCTGGAGCAGAAGAAAAAAATCATGGGCATTGGTCACCGGGTTTACAAAGTCCTCGACCCGCGCGCCCCGCATCTCCGTGAGATGGCCATCATTCTCAGCAACCAACTCGGCGAGCCAAAGTGGATTCGCATGAGCGAGCGCATCGCCTCGATCATGAAGGAACGCAAAGGCCTGAATGCGAATGTCGATTTCTACTCGGCCACTGTCTATTACTCCATGGGCATCCCGACAGACCTCTTCACGCCGATCTTTGCGATCGCCCGTGCTGCTGGATGGACTGGCCATATCATGGAACAGCTCGCCGACAACCGCCTGTATCGTCCTCTCAGCGAATACACCGGCCCGGCTGTTGGTAAGAAGTTCCAGCCGATAGACGGTCGTCCATGACCCCACGCCTCAAGGCGCGAGGGCTTCGCAGGTCATTCCGTATCGGAGGTGCGCCCATCGAGGTTCTACGCGGCATTGACATCGACATAGCCGCTGGAGAGTCCGTATTTCTCTGCGGTGCGAGTGGAGCGGGGAAGACGACGCTTCTCTACACTCTGGCGGGTCTAGAGACCCCAGAGGCCGGCACTGTGGAGTTTGAGGGCCACTCGCTCTATGCGCTCTCGGGAAATGCGCTGGCCCGCCTGCGCAACAAGAGCATGGGTTTTGTCTTTCAATCCTACTTCCTGCTGCCAGAGCTGACCGCATTGGAAAATGTCCTACTGCCAGCCCTCATCAGGGGAAAATCCGAACTCGCCCGTGGGCGCGATCTCTTACAGCGCGTTGGCCTAGCTGGGCGCATCGACCATCTGCCGGCCGAACTCAGCGGCGGCGAACAACAGCGCGTCGCCATCGCTCGATCGCTCATAAACGACCCAGCCATTCTTTTTGCCGATGAACCCACCGGCAACTTGGACTCTAAAAATGGCGAGGTGATTATCAATCTGCTTCTCGATCTTGCCAAGGCCGATGGACGCACTCTTGTCGTGGTCACACACGATGAAAACCTTGCGAGCCGGGGTGACCGGGTCGTGCGGATCGTGGATGGCTGTCTAGACACGAACTGAAATGCCGCTCGATTATCCGGCCCCATTCAACGAACTTACACGTGAGTTGCGGCGTTTACCTGGTCTTGGTCCGCGCAGCGCCGAACGCTGTGCACTCTGGCTCTTGGGACACAAGGACGCGCGCCCTGCGCCTCTGGCGGCAGCCATCACAGCGTCCTCGGCCTCGATCCACCCCTGCAAAAAGTGTGGCTTCTTTGCCGTCTCCGAGCTTTGTGAAATCTGCCTCCAGCCGTCGCGACAGGGGAAAGAAATCTGCATCGTCGAGCAAGCCACCGACATCCTCCCACTCGAGCGCAGCGGAGTCTTTCAGGGGCTTTACCACTCCCTCGGAGGCCGTCTTTCACCGCTAGATCACATCGGACCCGCGCAGTTGCGTATCCAACCCCTTCTAGAGAGGATTCGCGAAGAGAGTCCCATGGAAATCATTCTCGCCCTCAGCGCCGATGTCGAAGGCGAGGCAACGACGAACTATCTCACGGAAATCCTCGCGCCTTTGGAAATCCGCACCACCCGTATCGCACACGGACTCCCCGCCGGCGGCGGGCTGGAGCATGCGGATCAACTCACACTCCAGCGCGCGCTCACCGGGCGGCGTCCGGCCTGAGTGCTACGGCGCACCTACTCGACCGTCACGCTCTTGGCCAAGTTTCGCGGCTTGTCCACATTGCATCCGAGAACGACTGCCGTGTGATAGGCGAGAAGCTGAAGGGCAATGGTGTTGAGAAACGGGCTCAGAAATCCCGGTGCCGCTGGCAGGAGGATCGCCTCATCGCATAGGGATGCGAGTGTATTGTCGCCCTCCGTGCCGATAGCAATCACCGGGCCCCGACGCGCTTTGATTTCCTCGATGTTGCTCACGTTTTTTTCAAAGACATCATCCTGCGGGACCAGCACAACGGTCGGTGTTTCGTCATTGATGAGGGCGATAATACCATGCTTCAGCTCGGCGCTTGGATGTCCTGATGAAGCAATGTAGGTGATCTCCTTCATCTTGAGTGCTCCTTCGAGAGCGATCGGGAAGTTTGCCTGCCGGCCCATGAAGAGAAAATTCCGGGTCTTGGCGTATTTCGTAGCGATGGCCGCGATGGCAGAATCTCGTTCAAGTGTGCGCGCAACGAGATCGGGGAGCTGCTCCAGGCTTTCGATGATTTCCGCCGCATCGGTCTGGGAAAGGTCCCGGATGCGGCCGAGCATGAGTCCAAGCATGGCGAGAATTATCAGTTCCGAGGTGAATGTTTTTGTCGCTGCCACCCCGATTTCCACCCCGGCACGGAGGCCGATGCCGCCATCACTCTCGCGGCTGATCGTGCTGAAGACATTGTTACAAATGCCCAGCGTGAGAGCGCCTTTCCGCTTACTCTCGCGCAGAGCGGCGAGCGTGTCGGCTGTCTCTCCGCTTTGGCTCATCGCAAAGACTGCGGTCTCCGGATCCAGCGGCGCGTTGCGGTAGCGGAACTCGCTCGCGTAGTCGCACTCCACAGGAATCCGCGCCAGACTCTCGATCATGTATTCCCCCGCGAGAGCGGCATGGAATGTCGTTCCGCAGCCAGTGAGGATGATACGCTTCAGCTCCCGGAGTTGTTCGTTCGTGCGATGAAGGCCTGTGAAACGGGCAGTGGATTCCTCGGGAATCAATCGTCCCTTCATGGCCTCGCGCAGAGTGTCAGGCTGCTCATGGATTTCCTTGAGCATGTGGTGGGGAAAAAGCCCTTTCCCTGTGGCGCGTGCCTCCACCTCGATTTTTCGGAGCTTCGGCGCAGCTGCCGTGCCGCCAGATACGGTGGCCAGATGGAAGGACTCGCCATCAAGCGCGGCGATATCCTGATCCTTCAGGTAGATGATATCCTGCACCCAGCCATCCAGAGCGGCAGCATCGCTCGCTATAAACTGGGCATCCTTTCCGATGCCCAGCACCAATGGACTCCCGCTGCGCGCGGCGGCCAGGAACCGCCCGAGATCCGCGTGGATGACAGCAATGGCATAAGTGCCTCGCACATGGCGCAGGGCTTCCTGCATCGCATGAAGTAGCGCTGAACGGTTTCGGTCTGCATTTTGATCAAATGCCTCACCGATCAGGTGAGCCAGCACCTCCGTATCCGTCTGCGAGCGGAAGACATGTCCTCTGCCAGTCAGTTCGTCCCGAAGATGCTTGTGGTTTTCCACAACGCCGTTGTGCACGAGAGCCAGTCTGCCAGAGGCGTCCAGGTGCGGATGGGCGTTCTCGGTGGTCACGCTTCCGTGGGTAGCCCATCGCGTGTGGCTGATGCCGGGATTCCCTTGCACGGGATTCCGCGCCACTTCGTCCACAAGCTGTGAGACACCTCCCACGGCCTTGCGGGTTTTGATTTCATTTCCGCTCAACACGGCCACACCGGCCGAGTCGTAGCCCCGATATTCCAGACGACCCAGCCCCTCCAAAAGGAAGGGCAGGGTGTCTGTTTTTCCAATCGTTCCAACAATTCCACACATGACAGGTTTTGGTTACTTCAAGTTGCCGCTGAGCGGGGTGAAGGTGAAGCCGAGCTCCTGAAGACCGATCACCGTTTTGCGAAGTTCCTGAGGGTCCAAATACCAGTGGAAGTAGAATCCCGCCCAACCATCGCGGACAACTTTCAGAGCCTTGGCGCGTTTCAGCAAATCCTCCGATGTCGTCGGTGCTTGTAGCTCATACCAGCCAAAGGGATCGATGTAACCGATCGTTTCCGGCATGCGCTTGAGACCGTAGGTATCGCGGTAAATGTAGGGCGAATTCAACTCCGTGGCCTGAGTCTTCCCAGTTGCGTCGTTGAAGAAGAAAATACCACGGTCACAGGCAAACGGGTGAATGCTTGCGAAGACCTTGTAGTCAACCGGCGATGCCAAATAGTGCGGCGTGAGCCAGCCGACGGGGTTGAATCCCGCGTTCTTCAAGATGTTCAAACCACGGTTCACCCGGTTGCGGGCCCAGCTTGCCGAGTCCCCAGGGATAGGGCCGACAAGCGTGAGAAACCCCTGCTCATCTGCGGTGACGCGGTAGAATTCATAATCATCGCCGCTCACGCCGGTGTAGGGATTCATGATTCCATCGATCTGGTGCGTTGTTCCGTGTTGAAGAACCTGCCCGCCCTCGCTGACCCAGCGCCGCATCTCTGCGGATACCTGCGAGTTTTTGGTGATGCGGACATTTTCACTCACGCCATCATTGTAGATGCCGGACCAGTCCCGATATTCCGGGATCAGGCTGATGGTGAACGGCACATTCAAGTCCGCCAGCGCATTGCCCAGCGATTTGAGGGTTGGCAGGTCGCAAACGGCGGCCACATCCTCGATTCGGAAGAAGGCGCGGTGGTTTTCCTCATGATAAATCCCAAGCATGTCGTGGAGCAGGTCTGCAAAGGCGAGCGAGCGATTCTCGAATGTCGTCGAGATCATCGGCATGTCGGCAACGAACCAGAATTTCCCGCTCTGCACGATGTAAGGCCACTCGGTTCCGCCCTCATCCAAACACACCGCGTGGACGATCGCTTTCGACGGCTCGGTGATGCGAATGCGGCTTAAGCCGGCATCGAACGGATCCTTTTCCAGGTTCGTGTTTTTATAAACGACCGTGGGATGTTTCTCGCCGGAGTAGGACTCAAGCTGAAATCCGTAGCGATCGCTGAATTGAGTGCGCGGTGCGTAGTTCGAAAGGTCCCACGCATAACGCCACAGGTTCACACCCATCCACACGAACGGCTTCACAGTGTTCTCCAGATCGGTCTGGAATGCCGCAGGCAATGGCGATTCGTTCCACACAGAGGCGACATAAAATGCCGCGTCATTTGCAGCGATATCACCAGATTTGTATTTCACCAGTGGCGTGCGGGTCACTTTGGCGTCAAAGTGCCCGAGCAGGTTTTGCAGCTTGAGAGAGTAGATTTCCCCAAGCCAACCCCACTGGCCTTCGTTGTCATAGACGACGAGTATGTTGGGTGTTGCTGGCAGTGTTTGGCTCTGCATTGGGGGAGGTGCGAGCAAAACCACTGCGGTGACGACCAAGGCGACAAGGCATCCACAAGGAATGACCATCGACAAGGATGAGAGTGTTTTAGGTTTTGCGTTCATAATTTTGGTTTTCCTGACGCTTGAACTTCACGGTGGGCGATGTGCCCCGCCATGGGGTCAAAGCCCGAGACTTCCCTGCGGCGAACGGAAAAAACTTTATGTCGAGGCGGTTTTCGCATCCGATCCGCGCACTCGATTCCGGATTTTGCAAACCTCTCTTCACTTTCAACTGGATGCCACCTGCGCCGACACGCGCGCGCGGGCGGCAACATTTCGCACCTTGCACAACGAGGTTCGCACGCCCCTCTTCATGCCTGTGGGCACGCATGCGACTGTCAAGGCGCAGACGCCGGATTTTCTACACGACTCCGGCTCGCAGATCCTTCTGGCGAATACATACCACCTATTGCTGCGCCCCGGAGCAGAGGTCTTTCGCAGTGTCGGAGGGATTCATCGGTTCATGAGCTGGGAACGCTCGGTGCTGACCGATTCCGGTGGATTTCAGATTTTCTCACTACCGCATTCGCGATCCATGAGCGAGGCGGGCGCGGTTTTTCAGAGTTACCTCGATGGCCGCACGATTGTTCTCAGCCCCGAGCTGAGCATCGAGACGCAGAAAGCAATCGGTAGTGATATCATGATGGTGCTCGACCAGTGCGTGCCTTCCACGGTGGACGAGGCCACGGCCCGTCAGGCGATGGAACTCACACACCGCTGGGCGGCCCGTAGCCTTGCGGCTCGGGGCGACTCCCGGCAGGCGATGTTTGGAATTGTGCAGGGAGCGTTGAACCAGTCCCTGCGCCGGGCAAGCGCCGAGGCTCTTTGCGCCATGCCCTTTGAGGGATTCGCTATCGGAGGTCTCGCCGTGGGCGAGGGAAAGAGCGAGCGCGAGGACACCTGTGAATTCACAGCAGCCCTTCTGCCGGATGACAAACCCCGCTATCTCATGGGCGTGGGCACGCCGCTCGACATCCTCGAAGCCGTCCACCGGGGCGTGGACATGTTCGATTGCATCATTCCCACCCAAGTCGCGCAGCGCGGCGGGGCCTTCACTTCGCGCGGGTTCCTCCAACTGCGACGGGGCATTTACAAAACCTCAAACGACCCGCTGGATCCCGACTGCGGCTGCCCGACCTGTGCCAAGTTTTCCCGCGCCTACCTGCACCACCTCACCAAGTGCAAAGAGACGCTGGGCTGGCAACTGATCGGCCAGCACAACATTTTCTTCTACCACCAGCTCATGGCCGAGATGCGGCAGAGTATTCTCGAGGACAGATTTCTGCCGCTCTACGAGGAAAAGCGCGCCATTCTCGCCGAGGATGACTTGGACAACCCGGTCACGCCGATGCGGCGGAACCCACCCCGTTCCATCACGCTGGGGGAATACAAAATCCACACGGCTATCGAAGGCTTCTCGAGCATTCTTCATGTGAGTTCGGGCGAGATCATGCACTCGCGCACGCCGCCGATGGATGAGGCGCGCAGCCTCTACATCGAGCAATCGCGCCTCGCCTCCCGCCTTCGCGAGGAAACAAGTGAGCCGCTGGTGATCTGGGATGTCGGCCTTGGAGCGGCGGCGAATGCCATGGCCGCGATCGCGTGCTACGAGGCGCTGGCGCACGAGGGGCCGGTGCGTCCGATGCATATCGTGAGTTTCGAGAACGATTTGGATTCGCTGCGCCTGGCATTGAAAAACAACGATCGGTTCCCCTACCTGCGCCATGCCGGCCCGCCCGCCATTTTGAAGAATGCCGCTTGGGTTTCGAAGCAGTATAAGCGCCTCTCCTGGCAACTTCACGAAGGCGACTTTCTGAATCTTTTAGCCCAAGCCACGCCGCCGGACCTTGTTTTTTACGACATGTTTTCGGGAAAAACCTGTGCCCCTGCGTGGACGGAGGGCGCCTTCCGGGCCATGCTCGCCGTTTACGGTTCGCGCGATGTCGAGCTTTTCACCTACACCTGCTCCACGGCATCGCGCGTGGCCATGCTCGGCGCGGGTTGGGGAGTGGCGCGCGGGCGAAATGCGGGCGACAAGGAGGAAACAACCATCGCTTTCACGCATTTAGGCAAGGCTCACGAGCGCGGTCGCGATGTTCTCGCCGCCGAGTGGCTCAAAAAGTGGAATCGTTCCGCCGCGAAATTTCCGCCGGGGATAGATCTTACGGGCCAAGGAAATTTCGAGGCCAGAATCCGAAGTCTGCCCCAGTTTGCCGGAATCGATTCCATGTAGCCCTCTTCTCCCGCGTTGCGAAATCACGGCTAGTCGGACAATCTTAAAACCCATGCGAAATGTCGTCATTCTTGGAGTCACCGGCTCCATCGGCCAGAGCGCCCTCAAGGTGGCTCGTGATATTCCCGACCGGATGCGTGTCGTCGGGATGTCCGCGCATTCCAATGCAGTAGGGCTCGCCGCTGCCGCTCGCGAGTTTCCGGAGGCAAAGACGGCCATTTCCACCGGGCCGGATGGCATCGATCGTCTTGTGGAACTCGCGACGATGCCCGAGGCCGATCTGGTGCTCGTGTCCATCGTCGGAACCGCCGGCCTCCGCCCCGCGCTGGCGGCTATCGAAGCGGGAAAAGACATCGCCGTTGCGAGCAAGGAAATTCTGGTCATGGCCGGCGAGATCGTTATGGCTGCGGCCCGCAGGAAGGGTGTGTGCGTGTTGCCGGTGGATAGCGAGCACAGCGCGATTTTTCAATGCCTCGAAGGCCGCGATGCAAAAAGCGTTAGGCGTCTCATCCTCACCTGCTCTGGAGGACCATTCCGCAAAACGCCAGCGGCAGAGTTACAAAATGTAACTCCCGAGATGGCCCTTCGCCATCCCACATGGAACATGGGCCGCAAGATCACGCTGGACTCCGCCACCTTGTTTAACAAGGCGCTTGAAATGATCGAAGCGCGTTGGCTTTTCGATATCGGCATGGATCGTGTCGAAGTGGTCATCCACCCGCAAAGCATCGTGCATTCGATGGTCGAATTTGTGGACCGCTCAATCCTGGCCCAACTCAGCCACTCCGACATGTGCCTGCCGATTCAATACGCCGTGACCTGCCCCGAGAGGGTCGAAAACTCCCTCCGCCCGCTGGATTTCGCCTCCCTCGGAAGCTTGGATTTTGAAGCCCCCCGCCGCTCGGATTTTCCAGCTCTCGACCTCGCCACCGAAGCCGGCACACTCGGCGGCACGCGCCCCGCCGTCTTGAATGCCGCGAACGAAGTCGCCGTAGAAGCTTTCCTCTCTGGCCGCATCGCCTTTCCGGGAATCTGGAAACTGGTGGCCGAGGTTTTAGAGAAGTGTCCTCACACGGAGCATCCGACCTTGGAGACCCTGCTGGCAACCGATGCCGAAGCTCGGCGGATTGCCTCGGCATCTATCGGCTGATTTTCCGGCGTCGCCGACCAAAACCAGACCCCAAATGGCTACAAGTCGGAACGCCGAGGTCCTCCTCGGCCTGCCACTCCAACAAGGCCAACGAGGACATTGGCGCTCCCGACCCTTCTGATTCTCGCCTTTCAGCTCAGTTCCAAAGCGGCCGCAATTTCTCAGCTTTCGTGCTTCGGGAAAAAATGGGAATCCGTGAGACACGTTTCTTGATGTGTTTCAAGGCGTGGAATTCAACGCCGGAGCGTCCCATTTTAGCGAAATCTTCCTGTGTTCTCTTGCACAGTCTAACAAATACAGATTGATCAGATTCTGGTAGGGAATGTGAGTTTCGAGCGAAAGCGCCTTGAAAGGCGGCGCAATTTTTATTCTGTAAAAGTTAGCGGTTAATTTTGGGGTAGGTCAGCAGGGTTCATGTTGAGGTAGGATTTCCCGGTGAGCCACTCCTCGTTGATTTCGCAGAGGAGAGCGGA